>NZ_CP091037.1:412500-1102500 GCF_021534965.1 Muricauda sp. SCSIO 65647 | reverse complement strand
AAAAAATATACCCTACGCAAAATATGAAGTAAGAAAGTCAATAATAGAAAATCGACCGTAATGCCGTTTGTACATGGACCGTATCAAAATAATCACTGTAAAAGTTCCACCTACAGAAGATATATAGATCATATGCCCTATACTCTTGCGTTGTGCTCAATTTAAATAAGTAATCCCATACGTAGGCCCAAAGCCCTTGAAAAAAAAACCTTAATCAAAGAGTATTACTGGATAGCTCTAAATACCATCTGAATTGGAAAATCCTTACAGATTTCGCCAGCCGAAATCATGGCAGAGACCATTGGCCACAATTCAAAAAATTGTAAAACAACCTGCATTAATAATGATCAGAAGGCTATTATATTAATTCCCTTGGCATGGTTTAGATATAATGAAAACTGTATTTAGGTTTGATGCAATTCCTTAACTTCACCATCGAAACTTTAACAATATTGATAATGAAAAAGATTTTGATATTAACACTATGTAACATCTTTATTGTTGCTTATGGAATCGGCCAATCTAAAGTAATGACACCAGAGCAGCTAATTGAATTAAATAGAGTTTCGGCTTTGGGCCTAAGCAATGACGGGAAACAAGTAATTTACAAAACATCATCTTTTGATTTAAAGACAAATGAGCGCTCGAGTAAAACATTTTCAGTTTCCGTACATGGTGGAGGCCCGGAGGAATTTTTGGGTGAAGTTGGGCAGCAGGTGAAAGATAAAAATGTATCCGCCGACGGAAAATGGAAGTTGATCGCCAAAGAAGTGAAACTCGAGAAAGTAAATGGCAGTGATCATTATAATGACGTTCCCAATTCAAATGTTTTCATATATGATCAACTCAACTACAGACACTGGGATACTTGGGAAGATGGATCCTATAGCCATATATTTTTACAATCTGCAACCGAAACCCCAGATAGTGGAATTGACTTGATGGAAGGGAGACCGTTTGATTGTCCTCAGAAACCATTTGGTGGCGATGAAGATTATATATGGAGTCCCGATTCTAAAAAAGTATTGTACGTCACTAAAAAATTGGCCGGCACCGAATATGCTGTCAGCACTAATTCAGATATCTATGAGTATAACATAGAAACAAAACAAACAACCAACCTTACAGAAAACAATAAAGGGTATGATACACATCCTGCATTTTCTTCCAAAGGCACCCTCGCTTGGTTGCAAATGCAAAGAGATGGTTATGAGTCCGATAAGAATGACATAATCGTTAGGTTACCTGAAGGAGACGTGAATCTTACCAAAGACTGGGATGGTACTGTCAATGGGTTTATTTGGAGCGAAGATGAATCAAAGATTTATTATAATGCTCCAGTTGGTGGAACAGTTCATGTCTTTCAAATCGATGTTCCAGTTGATAAGAAAACCAAGTCAAGGCCTAAACAAATTTCTGAAGGTCAATTTGATGTAAATGGTATTATAGGTCAAAGTGGGGATCATTTAATTGTGTATAGAAGAGATATGAATCATGCAACCGAAATTTATAATCTGAATGTCAGAACTGGTGAAATGAAACAATTGTCTGAAGCAAATGATAAAATATATGAAGACATCAAAATGTCTAAAATAGAAAAGAGAATGGTCAAAACAACCGATGGAAAAGATATGGTTACCTGGGTGATTTATCCTCCAGATTTTGACCCGACCAAAAAATATCCCACGCTTCTTTATTGTCAAGGCGGACCCCAAGGTGCTTTGTCCCAGTTTTATTCTTTCAGATGGAACTTTCAACTTATGGCCGCAAATGGTTACATCGTCGTCGCCCCCAACAGAAGAGGTATGCCCGGTTTCGGTGTCGAATGGAACGAACAAATCTCAAAAGATTATGGTGGACAAAATATGGACGATTACCTTTCTGCAATTGATGACGTTGCAAAAGAAACATATGTGGATACAGATAGATTGGGTTGCATTGGGGCAAGTTATGGAGGATACTCTGTTTTTTATTTGGCTTCAAGACACGATGGTAGATTTAAGTCATTTATTTCCCACGATGGCATTTTCAATTGGAGATCAATGTATGGAACCACCGAAGAATTATTTTTTGTGAATTGGGATCTCGGTGGAGCTTATTGGGATAATGAAAATACTGCCGCTCAAAGATCTTATACCGAATTTAATCCGATAAACTTTGTGGACAAATGGGATACACCCATCTTGATCATTCAAGGAGGAAAAGATTTTAGGGTGCCAATTGGACAGGGATTGGAAGCTTTTCAGGCTGCCCAGCTGCAAGGCATAAAATCAAGACTTTTATTTTTCCCGGAAGAAAACCACTGGGTGCTTTCAGCCCAAAACAGCTTAGTCTGGCAAAGAGAATTCTATAAATGGTTAGAAGAGACAGTAAAGAATGTCGAATTAAATAGTGGCAAATAGGCCAGTTTGCTATTTGTCGTAATCGTTCAAAAAACGGAAATTTAGGTAATAAAAACTATGGCCAACATTATATATGGCAGGTTATTCCCTGTGGTCATACTCCACATATAATTGTCCGTTGACAACAATAAAATAAACATGAAAACAAAATTAGCGGTAGCCTGCATCTCTTTCTTGGTTCTTTATTCATGTGCAGATTCAACGAAAGCCAAGACCGATTTCAAAACAACAAAAATTGCCTTTGGTTCTTGTGGTCATGAAGACCACCCACTTCCGATATTCAATACGGTAACCGAGCATAGCCCTGATATGTTTATTTTTTTGGGTGATAATATCTACGGCGACACAAAAGAAATGGACACTCTACGGGCAAAATATCAACTATTGGGTGCCAAACCGTCCTATAAAAACCTAAAGAGCCAAGTGCCAATTTTGGCAACATGGGATGATCATGATTATGGATGGAACGATATTGGAAAATCGTATCCTTATAAAGAAGAATCAAAGCAGATATTTCTTGACTTCTTTGAAGAACCCGAATCTTCGCAAAGGAGAGAACACAAAGGCATATATCATTCTTACCTATATGATTATGGAGACAATACGCTTCAAATAATATTACTTGATGGCAGAACTTTTAGAGATGATCTAAAGCCATATGGGGGAGAATTCGACCATGACGATAGATATGATTTTTACAAGAAAGACTATGCCCCCCATACAGAAGCAACCCCAACATTATTGGGTGAAGAACAATGGAATTGGTTGGAAAAAGAGTTGCAAGTGCCTTCAGACATAAAGATCATCGGTTCTGGAACCCAATTTGGAATAGAATGGAATGGATATGAGGCATGGGCCAATTTTCCCCATGAGAGAAAGCGAATGCTAGACCTGATCAAAAGTACAAAAGCGAGTGGTGTTTTATTTATTTCTGGAGATGTTCATTATTCTGAAATATCAAAACTAGAAACAGACTTCTATCCAATCTTTGATTTTACCTCAAGTGGCCTTTCCTCTACCTGGAAATTTGCAGCTCCCAATAACAACAGAATCGAAGGCCCCATAATGGACAATCATTTCGGATTGATCACCATTCAATGGAATGATGGGAATACCGAAATTATAATGGAGACCTGGGATATACATGATAATCAAAGAATAGAATATACCGTACCCCTGAAGTCAATACAGTTTAAGGAATAAATACGGATGCCAATAGTGTATAAATCGCATTAAAACGATAGCTTATACATAGATGAAAGTCTAAAAAACTCTTGATCGGCAATTAAGTAAATTGAAACCAGACTTCTCTAAAACGCTTCTGAAAATAACTGTTGTAAACTTGCCCAAGACTTTCCGTCCGCATCTGCATCGTATGCCAAAGGCAATCCGAACTTCTCGCCATTGGCATCTGCCTCCTTACTGGTAAAACTGTGTTTTACACCTGGGTATGATACATATTTATAATCGGCATTGATTGAATCTAGAGCACTTTTAAATGC
This sequence comes from Muricauda sp. SCSIO 65647, assembly GCF_021534965.1. Taxonomy (NCBI): domain Bacteria; kingdom Pseudomonadati; phylum Bacteroidota; class Flavobacteriia; order Flavobacteriales; family Flavobacteriaceae; genus Allomuricauda; species Allomuricauda sp. SCSIO 65647. The sequence goes on along the minus strand of NZ_CP091037.1, from coordinate 1,098,596 downwards.
GACCACAGATTCTGGGCTTATAAACGGATCATCTGCCCCGTTGCAGACCAAAACTTTGGCCTTAAGCTCTTTGTTGGGCATTACTGGTAGTTGAACCCCACTATGAAAGGCCGCGACCGCGTCTAAATCTGCCCCTGAATTGGCCATTGTCAATACCACACTGCCCCCAAAACAATACCCTATGGCTCCTATCTTTTCCCCGTCTACCGAAGCATGGGATCGTAATAAATTCATGGCCGCATTAAAACGGGCCGTGGCTTCTGGCAGATTTGTCATAACACTCTTCGCAAACTTTCCTGCATCATCAGGATGATCTGCCAGTTTTCCATCACCATACATATCAACAGCCATTGCAGTATATCCAAGTTCAGCCAACATATCTGCTCGTTGGCGTACATAATCATTATGCCCCCACCATTCATGGACAATCAATACGCCAGGGCGCTTTCCTTCAGTGTTGATGTCATATGCAATGTATCCCTTAAGATTGGTCGAATCGGTAGCATAGGTCACCTCTTCTCCTTTTACCTTTACGGCAAGTTCTTCGTGAACTTCCTCTGATACAGTATTACTTTCGCTTTTTGATCTGCAGGATCCAAGAATTACTAAACCTACAATAAGCAATAGGGCTATATAGTTTTTCATTTTCATGAATTTTAGTTGTCTCTAAAGATAATCAATCAAATACTCAAATTCTTATTGGAGGTTTTGGAATGTTGATCGATCGGTTGTCTTAGGGGGTGTAATCTCAAGTTCAAAAAACGATTGATCCAATCCCCAATGTTATCAAACAAATAGTCAGAAATGGTAAACTTTGTTAAAAGGGGGGCTTTGAAGGGAGTCCAAAAAAAGCTCCCTACCAAAGTTGGAGGCTGTTTCTTTAAAGATACTGGTTCAGCATATTCTCATACAATTCTTGTTTTCCACTGATCTGTTCAGGCTCTGCCCGTGATTTGGCATACGCTGCTAACTCGTTTAAGGTCAGTTTTTCTGCAATGAAATCGGCACCTTTTCCTGAACCAAAGGAAGCGTAACGATTGTTGAGCAACGCTTCATAATTCGAATGGTTGATTACCGCATCGGCCACCAACAAACCTCTGGCAAAGGTGTCGGCACCGCCGATATGTGCTATGAATATATCTTCTAGGTCTGTTGAGTTTCTTCGTGTTTTCGCATCAAAGTTGATACCGCCGCCCTGAAGCCCCCCAGCTTTTAAGAATACCAGCATGGCCTCTGCCGTTTCGAGAATGTTGTTGGGAAACTGGTCGGTGTCCCATCCGTTTTGGTAATCACCGCGGTTGGCATCGATGCTCCCCAGCATTCCGGCATTGGCCGCCACTTGCAGTTCGTGTTGAAAGGTATGCTGTGCCAGCGTGGCATGGTTCACCTCGATGTTCAATTTGAAATCATTTTCAAGACCCTGTTCCCTGATGAAGTTGATGGAAGTCGCCGCATCAAAATCGTACTGGTGCTTTGAGGGCTCCATGGGCTTGGGCTCGATGAAGAAGGTGCCCTTAAAACCTTGCGAACGCGCATAGTCCCTTGCCATTCGCATAAAACGGCCAATATTGTCCTGCTCTAATTTCATGTTGGTGTTCAAAAGTGACATATAGCCTTCACGGCCACCCCAGAACACGTAGTTTTCACCATTGAGTTCGATAGTGGCATCCAGCGCGACCTTTAATTGGGCCCCCGCTCTCGCCACCACATCAAAGTTGGGGTTTGAAGCGGCACCGTTCATATATCTTGGGTGTGAAAAAAGGTTCGCCGTTCCCCATAAGAGCTTTACACCCGAAGCCTTCATTTTTTCCTTTAGGTAATCGACCGTTTGCAGGACCCTTTTTTCCGATTCTGCCAGTGTATTCGCTTCATCGACCAAATCATAGTCGTGAAAACAATAGTAATCAAAGCCCATTTTGGTGATGAACTCAAAGGCGGCATCCGCTTTCTCTTTGGCGGCCTCCAAAGGATCGGAAGCTGTCGCCCAGGGAAAATCTTTGGTTCCGGGCCCAAAGGGATCTCCGCCGGTACCGCACAGTGTATGCCAGTAGGCCATGGCAAATTTGAAGTGTTCTCGCATGGTCTTGCCCGCTACCATTAGCTCGGGATCGTAAAACTTGTATGCCAGGGGATTGTCTGAATCTTTGCCTTCATATTGTATTTCCCCGATTCCCTTGAAATATTCGGTGTTGCCCAGTACTGCCATTGCCGTGTTTTTAGTTATTTAAAATCAAGTTCAGTTCTTTTTTCCAAAGTTCATAAGCTTTTTTATAGGGGCTGTTATCACCCTTGGGTGAATAAGTCAAGATATGGTCATCTTTCATAAAGGAAGAAAAATTCGCATAGTCCCCATTTTCTAGGGCACAGGCCCTTGCCGCACCGATCGCTCCGGTAGTGTCATAAATTTCAATCTCTTTTTCAATGAGGGCCACAATAGTATTCGAAAAGATTTCGGAACGGAAGAGATTGTCGTTGCCCGCCCGTATGACCTTTGGCTCGATGCCATCTTTTTGCATGATCTCAAACCCATAGACAAAAGAAAAGGCAATGCCCTCCAATGCCGCCCTGCAGAGATGCCCCTTATGGTGCCTGTTCAAGCTGAGGTTGACGATCCTGGTTCCGATGTCCCGGTTCAGCAACATACGTTCGGCACCGTTGCCGAAAGGAACGAGGCAAACACCATCTGACCCGATCTCTATTTCTGATGCCATTCGGTTCATTTCTTCATAAGAAGAAACCGAAAGATTGTTCAGCAACCAGCGATATTGAATTCCAGCGCCATTGATACAGAGCAGCTTGCCGATATTTTTTTGTTTTCCTGTTTCATAGTTGACATGGGCAAAGTTGTTGACCCTTGCACATTCGGTCACGGACAGGTTATCGGTGACGGCGTACATCACTCCCGAAGTGCCCCCCGTGGCCGCTACCTCGCCGGGCCGTAACACATTCAATGAAAGCGCATTATTGGGTTGGTCGCCGGCCCTATAAAGAATTGAGGTGCCTTCAAGCAGGCCACTTTCTTCAGCCCCTTTGCCAAAAACCGTACTTTGAATGCCAAAGGTCGGAACGATTTCGGGCATGGTTTCACTGGAAATTTTGAAGTGGTCTAAAACCGCTTTCGAAACCCCATCTTGCTTGAAATCCCAAAAAATACCTTCTGAAAGACCAGATATGGTCGTGTTGATCGTGTTTGAAAAACGATAGGCGATATAGTCGCCCGGCAACATAAATTTATAGACCCTATCATAAATGGTTGGTTCATGCTGTTTTACCCAGGCCAATTTTGAAGCGGTAAAATTTGCCGGGGAATTCAGTAAATGTGCATCGCAATAGGTTTCCCCAATAGCGCCGTAGGCTTCCCTGCCGATTTCGACGGCCCTGCCATCACACCAGATAATGGACTTTCGCAGGGGTTTTCCATCCTCATCGACAATGACCAGCCCGTGCATTTGATAGGCGATGCCGATGGCTTCAATATCTTTCGGCGCAACTCCTGTCACTGCTTTGATTTTTTGTATTCCCTCGCAGACCAATTGCCACCAAATCTCAGGATCTTGTTCGGCCCATCCCTTTTGGGGCGAATCCATGCCCATTTCGGTCTCGGGCACCTGTACCACTTCCAAGCTTTTGCCATTGGTACTTTCAACAAGGGCAATCTTGATGGATGAACTCCCTAAATCTATTCCTAAATAATACAATGAATGTCAGCGTAAGAGAAACATTTCTAAAAATATCAAAAAAACTAACAAATGAATTATTTTTAGGGCAAAAGCTTATGACTATGGATTTGGTAATCGGAATCGATATTGGCGGTACAAAAACAAAGATCGGACTCGTTGACAAAGACGGGAACTGTTTGATCAAAAAGAATTTCAGAACCAAAGAATACCCAGACCTGAATGCTTATCTCGACCAAGCCAAAGGTGTTGTGGATTCGTTGTTGGGCGAATTGGATGTCGAGGCCAATATACTGGGCTGCGGTATCGGTGCCCCAAACGCTTCAAGCAAAAAGGGAACCATTGAAAATGCCGCCAATCTGCTTTGGAAAGGCTCTACTCCCATTCTTGAAAAGTTTAAGGAAAAAATGCCGATGCCCATGCGCATCATGAATGATGCCAGTGCAGCTGCCTTGGGCGAGATGCTCTTTGGCAATGGCAGAAACATGACCGATTTCATCATTGTTACCTTGGGAACCGGATTTGGCGCCGGTATAGTGGCCAATGGCCAACTTATCGATGGTTATGATGGTTTTGCGGGTGAGCTTGGCCATATCGATATGACCATTGGTGATGGACGCATGACCGGATTGGGCGTACCGGGCGGTCTTGAGGCCTATGTTTCGGCAACGGGACTCAAGAGAACCATCATGTTCATGCTGAGCAAATATATGGATGACAGTAAATTCAGGGATATATCGTACAATGGACTTCATGGCGAAGAGATCACAAAGGCTGCCGAAGAAGGGGACCCCATAGCCTTGAAGGCCTTTGATTTTACCGCCAAGATCATGGCTCAGGCATTGGCCAATTTTACCGCTTTTACCCAGCCTGAAGCCTTTGTTTTGATGGGGGGACTTATGCAAAGTGGAAAATGGTTGACCGATCCGTTGAAAGTATATTTTGAGGAATTTTTATTGGATGTTTACAAAGGAAAAGTAAAGATAATGACATCGGGCATGCCCGGCAAAGATGCCGCCATTTGTGGTGCCGCCGCTTTGATCTGGGAAAACCATCGGTAAAGAGGGTTCTGTTGTTCAATGTAGGAGGTTCAAGGTTCGGGGTTTTTTATAATGCACAACGCTGAATCCATAAGCCTAATTTCGCATTTCGTACTTCACAGTTCGCTATTCGCACTTCCCATTTCGCACTTCGCACTTCCCACTTCGTACTTCCCACTTCGTACTTCCCACTTCGTACTTCGCACTCCGCTATTCGCACTTCCCACTTCGCACTTCCCACTTCGTACTTCCCACTTCCCATTTCGTACTTCGCATTTCTTTCATATCTTTGCCCCGTTGTGTTGGTTCCGAAGAACTCGGAACAGGTTGTGACACTTAATAGGTGTCTACCAATGAAAGGCTTTCCTTAACGGAAGGCTTTTTTTGTTCATCACATATTGTGAATGAGGTAATGCATTATGGAAGCGGCCAGTTTGGCGGTACGCCCGTCAACATCATATCTTGGGTTCATCTCTGCGATATCCAACGAAATCAATTTTTCAGAGGCCAGAATGGTTTTCAACGACTCCAATACGATATCTTGTGAATAGCCCATAGGTGAGGCAGCACTGACCCCTGGGGCAAAGGCCGAAGAAAAGCCATCAAGATCTATGGTAACGTAAACCTGGTCGACACCCTTTAGAAAAGCGATGATCCATTTATTGATTTCATCGACAAATTGCATTCGAAACGTTTCGCGCTCCAAAAACTTAGTGTCCAATTCGTGGGCGGTTTGAAACAGCATTCGGTCATTGGCATCTTTTCGAATACCCAGACATAGATAGTGAAAAGGGTCATTTTCGTTGGCAATTTGGTAAAAGGGGGTACCCGAATTTGCTCCGTTGATATCATCTCTGAGGTCGAAATGTGCATCAAAGTTGATGATGCCTATCGAAGGTCTCCGTTTTTCAGAGATCAAATATTTTTTGATTCCGTTATAGTGGCCATAGGCGATGTCATGTCCACCGCCCAATAGTATCGGAAAAGTACCTGATGCCAAAAGTTTGGCGGTATGATCGGTAAGTTGCTGTTGGGCAGCCTCCATATCGCCGTCTGCGCATACTACATCACCAAAGTCTAAAAGCGCCATCTCATTTGGCAGATGGTTGGGCATTTTGCCCAATGCCTTTCGAATATGGTATGGACCGTCTTTCGCGCCAATGCGACCTTGGTTTCGTTTGACCCCCTCATCACAGGCATAACCTAGAACGGCAAAGCTTTTTTGTGTTTGTTTTTCAATTTTGGTTATGGGGAGACACTGCACTTTCTCATGTAGGTAGAGCTGTTGTGCAGAGGTTCTGCCCGACCATATTTTCGATGAAGGTTTTTTATAGGTGGCCATGTTCACTCAAAGATAGTATCCAAAAGATTGTCATCGACCAAATTTGGCAGGGTCACTTTAAGTTCTGGCGTACGCGCCATTTCTCTTTTGATGGCAAACAACGCTTCGCTGTTACGCGCCCAACCTCTTCGTGAGATACCGTTGTTCACATCATAAAAAAGCATGTTCTTCAATCGTTTGTTCGCTTCTTCACTGCCGTCGAGCACCATGCCGAAGCCACCGTTGATGACCTCGCCCCAACCGACACCACCGCCATTGTGGATAGATACCCATGTTGCGCCCCTAAAGCTATCACCAATGACATTGTGCAATGCCATATCAGCGGTAAACTTGCTTCCATCATAAATATTGCTGGTCTCCCTGAATGGAGAATCGGTACCACTGACATCATGGTGATCTCTGCCCAAAACCACTGGGTCCGATAGGTCACCGTCATGAATGGCTTGGTTGAACGCTTCGGCAATTTTCATACGCCCCTCTGCATCGGCATAGAGAATTCTGGCTTGGGAGCCGACCACCAATCGGTTTTGTTCGGCCTCTTCGATCCATTTGATATTGTCTTGCATCTGTTGCCGGATTTCTTCGGGAGCGGTTTCCATAAGTTCTTTCATTGTCTGAAGGGCAATCGCATCCGTTTTCTTTAAATCTTCGGCATTGCCCGAGGTGCAGACCCAACGAAAGGGGCCAAAGCCATAGTCGAAACACATGGGTCCCAAAATGTCTTGCACATACGATGGGTATTTGAAATCCACTCCATTCGAAGCCATGACATCACCACCGGCCCGTGAGGCCTCCAACAAAAAGGCATTGCCATAGTCAAAGAAATAGGTGCCCCTCGCATGGTGCTTGTTGATGGCCGACACCTGCCTTCGCAACGATTCTTGAACAGCTGATCTGAAGGCTTGGGGATCTGCTGCCATCAATTCGTTGGCCTCCGAAAAGGAAAGTCCCACAGGATAGTAACCTCCTGCCCATGGGTTGTGCAGTGAAGTTTGGTCAGAGCCCAGATGAATAAAAATGTCTTCATCATAGAATCGTTCCCAGACATCGACGATATTGCCAATAAAGGCAAGAGAGATTATTTCGTTCTCTTTTATGGCCCTTTTGGTACGTTTGACCAGTTGCCCTATATCGTCGATCAGCTCATCGACCCAACCTTGTTCATGCCTTTTTTGAGCTGCTGACGGATTCACTTCCGCACATACCGTAATACAGCCCGCAATGTTGCCCGCTTTGGGCTGTGCCCCGCTCATGCCACCTAACCCAGCGGTCAAAAAGACCTTTCCTTTTGAAGAATCCCCCTTTTTCAACACCTTTCTGAAAGCGTTCATAACAGTGATGGCCGTGCCATGTACAATACCTTGTGGACCGATGTACATATACGAACCCGCTGTCATTTGCCCATATTGGGTCACGCCTAAAGCATTATAGCGCTCCCAATCATCGGGCTTTGAATAATTGGGAATCATCATTCCGTTGGTGATCACGACCCTTGGCGCTTCTTTTGACGATGGAAAAAGTCCCATGGGGTGGCCCGAATACATGTGCAAGGTCTGTTCATCGGTCATCTCTGCCAAGTATTTCATGGTCAAAAGGTATTGTGCCCAATGCTGAAAAACGGCCCCATTGCCACCATAGGTGATCAGCTCTTCAGGATGTTGCGCCACCGCGGGATCTAAATTGTTCTGGATCATCAACATTATGGATGCGGCTTGTTGGTTTTTAGCGGGATAGTCACCAATAGGGCGTGCATATAGTTCATAATCGGGTTTGAAACGATACATATAGATGCGACCACGGGTGTTCAATTCTTCCATGAACTCTGGGGCCAGTTCGGTATGCCACTCTTTCGGAAAGTAGCGCAGGGCATTGCGTAGGGCCAGTTTTTTTTCTTCGGATGTCAAAATATCCTTTCGCTTGGGCGCAGGATTACCGCCCCTGTGATGCGGTCTTTTTTTTGGTAATTCTTTTGGAATTCCCTGTAGGATGGCTTCTTTGAACAAAAGAAGTGGAGAGGTTGCCATGTCAATAGGTTTTGATTCCGTTCTTCCAAACACCAGAGGGCTTCAATTGCCCTTGGTGATAGGTGATTTCTTGATAATTATCTGTGGCAAAGGCAACAAAATCGGCCCTCATGCCCTTTTTTAAGACTCCCCTGTCCTGTAGGTTCAACGCCGCAGCGGCACGAAAGGTGATGCCGGCCAATACTTCGGCGTTTGACAGTTTTTCGAACGTTCCCAAAATGGCCGCTTGCGCAAGCAGGTCGCCCATGGGTCCTGAACCGGGGTTATGATCGCTGGCAATGGCCAGGGCCGCCCCTGCATCCAACAGCTTGCGGGCCGGGGTGAAATCACAGCCAAGCCCCAAAGAGGCACCGGGCAAAGCGGTGGCAATGGTATCGCTTTTTGCCAAGAGTGCCACCTCTTTTTTGGTGCTGGTCTCAAGGTGGTCGGCACTGATGGCATTGAAATCAACGGCGACTTGACTACCGCCCGTGGTGAACTGATCGGCATGTACCGTTATGTCAAAACCATGTTGTTTCGCTTTTTCGAAATAGGGCTTTATGTTTTTGGGAGAAAAGGCACTTTCTTCAATAAAGGCATCTACCCGGTTTGTCAGTTTTTCCGATTTTAAGATGGGAAACAATTTTTCGCCGATTTCCTCTAAATATTCTGTTGGACTTCCATCCCAATCTTTAGGCACCATATGGGCCGCTAAACAGGTGCTGACCAAATCTTGTGTGGCTTGCTCATCGGCTTCCTTGATGGCACGAAGCATTTTGAGTTCTTCCTCAAGGGAAAGTCCATACCCACTTTTGACCTCCAACGTGGTAATTCCGTTCGCAAGATGTTTTTCGCATCTTGTAAGAATGCCCTTGACCAGCATTTCTTTGGACGCTTTTCGGGTTTGGGTGACCGTATCCCAAATACCACCTCCCGCTTTTGCAATTTCCAAATAGGTCTTGCCCGAATTGCGGAGGGCATAATCCCTTGCCCGAGAACCGCCGAAACAGATATGGGTATGTGAGTCGATGAAGCCGGGAAGGCACACCTGCTCGCCTTCGATTCGTTCTAAGTCGACTTCGTCAGACTTTAGCTTTTTATAGGTGTTCACTTCAAGAATTTTCCCATCTAAAAGCAAAACCCCCGCATCATTGATTATGGGCAATTGCCCATCAGAAAGTGCTCCTTTCAATGGAAGCCCCGACATGGGCAGCAATTGCTTGAACGGTCCGATTAAAATAGGTCTGTTCATCTTCAATATCTTTCAAATTCTTCTGTAAAGGGAGAATCCCAAGAAAGATTGTTTTCCTTTAGTATAGTTTCCACCAAGTTGATGATCTCGCCTTTTTGAACGATATCGATGCCGATTTCAATATCATCAGCAAAGACCCTGTCTTTATCGGCAAAGGAAACCTTGGTGCGCAAGAACTTGTAGATTTCATCCAACAAAACACCTGATTTCAAGGGTTTTCGGTATTCAAACGCTTGGGCAGCGGTCAATAGTTCAATGGCTAAGATCTTCTCTACGTTTTCAATGACCCGCAATGCCTTTCGGCCGCTTATGGAGCCCATGCTCACATGGTCTTCTTGCCCCAACGAGGTGGGAATGCTATCGGCACTGGCCGGAAAACAAAGGCCCTTGTTCTCACTGGCCAAGGCAGCGGCAGTGTACTGCAATATCATATAGCCCGAATTGATGCCGGTATCTTTCATCAACAATTGGGGCACCCCATGCCCCCCCTCAAGGGCCAAATAAATTCTTCTATCAGAAATGTTGCCAAGTTCAGAGGTGGCCAATGTGGCATAATCCAATGCCATGGCGAGGGGTTGACCATGAAAATTACCGCCGCTTATGGCCATATCCTCGTTGATGATAACGGGGTTGTCAGTGACCGAATTCAACTCGATTTCCAATAATTCTTTAAGATGCAACCATGCGTTTCGAGAGGCACCATGTACTTGCGGCATACAGCGAAGCGAATACGGATCCTGCACCCGGTCACAATCGATATGGTCTTCAAGTATCTCAGAACCCTGTAATAGGGTTCGTATTCTACCGGCTACGTGCTGATTGCCCTTAAAGGGCCGTAGTCGGTGAAGTTCTTTTTCAAAGGGTTTCATGGAGCCTTGCAAGCCTTCGAGCATCATGGCTCCGATGATGTCTGCTTGTTTTAGGCAATTTCGAAATTTTTCAACGACCACCACGGCATGTGCTGCTATGAACTGTGTGCCATTGATGAGTGCAAGCCCTTCTTTTGGGCCAAGTTCAACGGGTTTTAATCCTGTTTTTTTGAACAATGCCACGGTAGAAATGGTTTCTCCTTGGTAATGTACGGTTCCCAATCCGATCAGTGGAAGAAATAGATGAGCCAAAGGGGCAAGATCGCCAGAAGCCCCTACTGAACCCTGCGAGGGAACTATGGGGATCACATCGTTTTCTATATGCCATATAATGCGCTCGAGGGTCTGCAACTGAATGCCCGAATAGCCTTTTGCTAAAGCATGGACCTTCAAGATCAACATCAGCTTAGCCAGTTCGTTCGCAATGGGCTCACCCACCCCAACACTGTGGCTTTGTAGAATGTTGATTTGCAAGATTCGGGTTTCCTCTTTTGAGATTTTGGTCGTGCACAGTGGGCCAAAACCAGTATTGATACCATAAACAGGCTCACCTTTCTCAACGATATTGAGCACTATTTCGGCACTTTTTTCAATACGCGCACAAGTGCTGGCCGATAGCACGCCCTTTATAGTTTCGTTTGAAATGGCAAGGGCAATGCCAGCGGTAAGTTGTGCCTCGCCGTACTTGAATTCTTTATGGTTGGGTTGCATTAAGAAATCGTTTTCGCTGGGTTAAAAGTATGGATTAAGTTTCAGATAAGACCTACCTTTGCCATTGTCGATAAAAATCATGGTCTATGAGCATTTTTGAGCTGGTTCGAAACCGTCGTGCGGTCTTTCCCGTACAATACAACGACCAACCAATTGAGCGCGAGTTTATAGCAGAGTTGTTAGAGGCGGCCAACTGGGCCCCTACCCATAGAAAAACCGAACCTTGGCGGTTCAAGGTATTGATGGGAAAAAAGAAAGGGGAATTGGGCGAATTTCTCTCAACAAAATACCAAGAGACCGAAACAAGGCCCAAACAGGTAAAAATCAGAAAACTACTTGAAAATCCGAGACGGGCAGGAGCCATTATAGCCATTTGTATGCAGCGAGACATGAACGAGAGCCTCCCCGAATGGGAAGAAATCGCTGCCACCGCCATGGCAGTTCAAAACATGTGGCTTTGTTGTGCAGAAGTGGGAGTGGGGTGTTATTGGAGTTCACCAGGACTTATAAAATATATGCATGAATTCTTCGAACTGGCAGAAGGCGAACGCTGCCTGGGCTTTTTCTACATAGGGCACTACCACGAAGAAATACCCGACCAGACCCGAATGCCGATCGAAGAAAAAACCATTTGGCTAGAATGAAAACAAGTCGCCTGCGTACCTGACGGCGATGACGACAAAGAATACCAAATAAACCGTTGTCAGCAAAAACTTTAAAAAGGTGCCTGTCAAAAAGCCGATAAATGAACCAAATGCCGCTTTCATGGCTGTTTTTTGGTCTGCCTTGTTGATGAGTTCACCGACCAATGCCCCTATAAAGGGCCAGATGATAATGCCAAGCGGCCCTAGAATAGGAAAGAAAATCGCGACCAAAAGCCCCACTATGGTACCGAACATACCAGCTTTGCTGCCTCCAAACTTTTTGGTGCCCGCTGCGGGAATCACGTAATCAAGAACGGTGATGCCGATAGCGATTACAAAAGTGATGCCCAACACCCACCAGTTATCGGGCACGGCCTTGGTCAGGTAGAGCAATAACAATCCGACCCAGCTAATGGGCGGCCCTGGCAATACGGGCAAAAAGCTCCCGAGGATGCCCACAAGCATCAAAAGCAATCCTATGATGAGAAGAACGATGTCCATACCAATCGTTTTGGCTATAAGACAAATGTAAGGGTGATTTGTTACAACGACATGAAAGTCTAAGATAAATTAGAAGGGCAAGAGTTGCCAAAATATCGTAATTTCAGCCAAATCTTTTGGGCATATGCGCAGGTTTTGGCTGTTTTTGTTGTTGATGGGCGTTTTGCAGGCTTGCGAATATTTTCAATCTAAGGAAGAAAAGGCCCGACAGTTGGTGAACGACGAACTCTTGAGCATCAATTGGAACGATGTGGACCAATACCCACTTTTTGACGATTGTGATGAGACCTCCGAAAAAGCAGCTCAACTTCGCTGTTTTCAAGAGGAGATGATGCGTCATATGGTCGATACGCTACAGGGTCTTGAATATCAGGTTTCCCAAGATTTGAACGATACCATAAAGGTAGATTTATTGATAGATGAGCACGGTTTTATCAGGGTCACGAATATTCAAAACAACGATAGGGTACAAGAAACCTTGCCAAATTTCAATGAAGAAGTGACCCGACGTCTCAACGATTTGACCACAGTGGCCCCTGCATTGAAAAGGGGCATACCGGTGAGTATGAAATTTAGGCTCCCTATCGTGTTAAATACCGAGAACTGATTTGGCAAAAGAAAAAGTCATATTGGGCATAGACCCGGGTACCACGGTCATGGGCTTTGGCATCATCAAAGTGATGGACAAGCAAATGCGGTTCGTTCAAATGAACGAACTGATGCTCAGAAAATACGAAGATCCCTACACCAAGCTCAAGCTCATTTTTGAACGTACCTTAGAGCTGATCGACAACTATCATCCTGATGAAATTGCCATTGAGGCGCCCTTCTATGCCAAAAATGTACAGTCGATGCTCAAGTTGGGTCGTGCGCAAGGGGTGGCCATGGCTGCGGGACTCTCACGTCAGATTCCCATCACCGAGTACATGCCCAAAAAAATAAAAATGTCGATCACGGGCAATGGCAATGCAAGTAAAGAGCAGGTGGCCAAGATGTTACAGTCGCTTTTGAACTTAAAGACCCTCCCTAAAAATCTTGACAGTACCGATGGATTGGCGGCCGCGGTCTGTCATTTCTACAATGAAGGTCGAGTAGATGTGGGCAAACGCTATACGGGATGGGAAAGTTTTGTTAAGAGTAATTCCGATAGGGTGAAGGAATGAGAGGTGGGTAGTAGGCAGTGGGCAGTAGGCAGTGAATAGTAATCAGTGAACAGTAAACCTTATGTCGGGCATTTACATCCACATCCCCTTTTGCAAACAAGCCTGCCATTATTGCGATTTTCATTTTTCGACCAGCTTGAAGAAAAAAGATGCAATGGTCAAGGCCTTGGTCAGGGAAATCGAACTGCGAAAGCATGAATCCAAAGGCGAGATGGTCGAAACCATTTATTTTGGTGGAGGCACACCTTCGTTGCTAGAGGTTCCAGAAATTGAAGGGTTGATTCGAACGATTTATGACCAATATGAAGTGGTCGCGCATGCTGAAATCACTTTAGAAGCAAATCCGGACGACCTGTCCAATAATCGAATAGCCGAACTGTCAGAAAGTCCGATCAGCCGTTTGAGTATCGGCATCCAATCTTTTTTTGAAGAAGATTTGAAATTGATGAACCGTGCCCATACCGCTGAAGAGGCGAAAAACTGTATCGGCGAGGCGAAAAAGTATTTTGATAATATTTCAATTGATTTGATCTATGGAATTCCGGGAATGGAAAACGATCGCTGGATCAAGAATATAAACAAGGCCCTTTCTTTTGACCTACCGCATATTTCGAGCTATGCGCTTACCGTTGAACCGAAGACGGCCCTTGCTGCTTTCATAAAAAAAGGAATTGTTGAAGCTGTTGATGATGATCGGGCGCAAGAACAATTTTATCTGCTTTGTGATCGATTAAAGGCTGAAGGGTTTGTCAATTATGAACTGTCCAACTTTGGAAAGCCAGGGTTTTTCTCAAAGAACAACACCGCGTATTGGCAAGGAAAGAACTACCTTGGCATTGGCCCTTCGGCGCATTCGTTCAATGGCCAAAAAAGGGGGTGGAACATTAGAAACAACCACAAATATATCGCTGCCATTGAAAAGGGTGGGCTGCCGATTGAATATGAGGCCCTTTCAACGATCGATCGCTATAATGAATATGTGATGACCGGCCTGCGTACGATCTGGGGTGTCTCTTTGCAGAAAGTGGAGAACGACTTTGGGAGAAGTTACCGTCAATATCTTGAACAGCAAGCGGTAAAATATATTGATCGACGACTTTTGTTTTTAGATGAAGATACCTTGCTGACCACAAAAAAGGGCAAGTTTTTGGCCGATGGGATCGCTTCGGATTTATTTATGCTAAATTTATCCTGAACTAATCGTTCCCTCTTCTTGGCAAGAGGGCCCGGATGAAGGCATATGCTAGCGACCGTCACCTATAATTCAAAAATCCATACCATCGACCTCTCGAAACCATTGGATATCTCTATGCCCCTGCGTGGCGATGCCTCCAATGTAAATGTGTGGTATGTCGATCATCCAAAAATCAAACCGCATCGTGATGGCGATTTTGTGGCCAAAGTGAGTGAAGGGGCTTCCATTAATTTCAATGATATTTGGTTCAATCCGCATGCGCATGGCACGCATACCGAATGTGTTGGGCATATTACCGAAGAATTTCATTCCATCAATGAGCATCTGAACAGTTATTTTTTTGCAGCGGAATTGTTGACCATCGCTCCTGAAAAACTGGGCGATGATTTTGTGATTTCAAAAAAGCAATTGCAATATGTTTTGGGAGATGGCAAAAGAGACGCGGTCATTATCCGTACGTTGCCGAATACCGGTGCCAAATTGTCAAGGCAGTACTCACATACCAACCCGCCGTACATGTTGAGGGAAGCAGCACAATTTTTGGTCGAAAAAGAAATAGATCACTTGTTGATCGATCTGCCCTCGGTAGATCGGGAAAAAGATGAGGGCGCACTTTTGGCCCATCGGGCCTTTTGGAATGTTGGAGGAACAATTCGAAAGCACGCTACCATCACAGAATTGATCTTTGTGCCCAATCACATCGAAGACGGTAGGTATTTCTTGAATTTACAGGTAGCCCCGTTCGAGAACGATGCAGCGCCAAGCCGGCCCGTGTTGTTTGAAATTTTAGAGCCCGTTCAGTAATAAGGGCAATCTTGTTATATTTAGACGATGGAAAGCATAGTCGAAGCCTTTCTCGGACTCATACTGGGGGCCATTATCATGTATTGGCTGTATTCGCTCTTTAACCGAAAAAAAAGGAAGGAGATGGTCGAGCATCAGTCTACCGTCATTCTCGATAAGATCAAAAGTGTCTGCAAATTGGTTTCCGTTGAGGGTGATTTTGCCGAGATTTATCGCTATGAAAGCACCAAGGAAAGCTTTTTCAACATGCTCAGTAGCAAAAAGAAAGCACTGATCGTGATCAATGCGAAGGCCCAGATCGGCTACGACCTGCAAAAATTGAAACTGAGTGCCCATACCGATAAAAAAAGCATCGTTCTTTCAGAGTTTCCCGAACCTGAAATTCTTTCGATTGAACCAGAGTTGCAGTTCTACGATATCAAAAGTGGGCTCTTCAACACTTTTTCGCCCAACGATCTGACCGAACTGAACCAACGGGCAAAAGAACATATCAAGGAAAAAATACCTGAAAGCGGACTCATGGATACGGCTAAACGCGAAGCCCTTCAGGCGGTTTTATTGATTGAGAAAATCGTTGAGACCATCGGCTGGAAGCTTGATTATTCGGCCCTCGAAATATCGAATCGTGAAAAACAACTTTTAGAATCAGAGTAAATGCGTACAACATGAAAAAATCCATAATAACCTCGATTTTGATACTGGTCGGTGCAACGGCTTTGGCACAAAAAGACGATATGACGAAAACTTTCGATGCTAATTTTGCCCATGTGGTGTATTTCTGGTTCAATGACCCCGATGATGAAAAAGGGCGCGATCGTTTTGAGGCCTCGCTCAAGAAATTTCTCGACAATTCAAAGTTTGCCAAGACCAATTTTATCGGTGAACCACCAAAGGCCGTGCGTGATGTGGTCGATGATTCTTTTACGTACAATCTCATCGTGACCTTTGAATCGGCCGAAGCAGAGGAGGGATATCAAGAAGAAGCCGGCCACCTGGCTTTTATCGAAGAATGCAAAGATCTTTGGAAAAAGGTCATCGTTTATGATGCACTAGGGGTTGCGCCATGAACGTAGAAGAGTTTAGGAACTACTGCTTGGCAAAAAAAGGTGTGGAAGAGACCTTTCCTTTTGACGAACATACGCTGGTGTTCAAGGTTATGGGCAAGATGTTCGCGTTGATACCGTTGGAAAGAATACCCCCTCAGGCCAATTTAAAGTGCGATCCCGAACGGGCCATAGAACTTAGGGAAGAATTTGATGGCATCATTACCCCTGGCTACCACATGAGCAAGGTACATTGGAATACGCTGTTCTATGAAAACCTACGCGATGCGCTGACCAAAGAATTGATCGATCATTCATACGACTTGGTGGTAAACAAGCTGCCCAATAAACTCAAGGTAGAACTGGAGAAGCTCTAAAGCCCTTTCACCTGTACCTCATGAAATTTATCGGCCTGTAGCCGAAGCAGTTCTTCCGCTTTTTGTTTTTTATAACGGTAGAGTTCTTCTTCGTCTTTGATGTCGGCATAGACCTTGTCGTTGATGGCCACATCGGTGGCCAAGACCATCTTGCGCTGCTTTACCTTTTGGGTGACCCAAGTGGCCACTACGCTTTCTTCTTCTTCTAGCTTATGATCATACTCTCCCTTTGGGGCCAATAATTTGGCAACGATCGGGGCGGTCTCGATGGCCAAGAACAATAGAAAAATGAAGAAGGATGGGAACCAGGGCAGTTTGCCCAGGGCATTGATACGGGCCATGAGGCCGTCAAAACCATCAATTATGGGTTGTGAATTGGCCACTACCGTTGCATAATCAGCATTGAGTGTCGCAATTTCTGCCTCAATGGCCGCTATTTTTTGACCATTGTCTTGTTTCAATTGCCGCAATTCGGCCAAATAGGCATCGTGCTTCTCTCGTTTTTCCTTGTAAACGGGTCCTTTGCCCAAGATTCCGGTACCAGCAGTGCCCTCGGCTTCAGAAATGTATACATCGTAGAGGGCATTGGTTTCTGTCTCCTTCGTCGCAATTTCACCTTTCAGGTCGGTGATATTTTGGTTCAATTGTTCGATTTTCGGAGTGTATTGCAAGGCCAATTGTTTTTTGTTGGCAAGGGTCATGGCATTTTTTTCCTCTAACAGTACTTGATCGATTTCTTTTTCAAAAATCTTCATCTCCAAGGGTTTTGAGATGACCACTGCAATAATGGCTGCTAGAATGATTCGCGGGGTGGCCTGCAAAATTTCCTTTTTGATATTGTCGCGTTTCTTGATGGTCGAGACGATGAACCTATCCAAATTGAAGATCAACAATCCCCATATCAATCCAAAGAAAATAGCGGTATAAACGTTGTCAAAAACGGTGTAAAGGGCATAACCGCTGGCGATAAAGGCCATAACGGCGGTAAAGAACACGGTTGCACCGATACCGGCATACTTGGTGCGTTCACCGTTTGAACAGGTTTCGAGAATCTTGGTATCCGCTCCAGAGCAGAAAATAAAAAAACGTAGTAACATGATAGCGTTCGTTTAGGTTTGATAAATTGCCCAATACCCTTGGTGCGCGGCGCTATCTTCGGAGGGTTGGTGCAGATGGCTGAAACGCGGCTTTGGCAAGGGTGATGCTATTAGAACGCAATTATGGGTGATTTGTTACACAAAAAATGGCATGGGGCAAAATCTTTCAAAAAATAAACCGCTATGTGTGACCTAGGTTACAGCTTTTGATCTTGATGCGCCGTAACTTCATTGCCGTAAAACTTTCGGCCATGAAGACAACTATAATAATTGGTGGAAATTTCGCAGGAATGACCGCCGCTTTGGAAATCAAACGAAAAGGAAAAAACGGGCATAGGGTACTACTTATCGATAAGTCACCGCTTTTTCTCTTCATTCCCTCATTGATCTGGGTTCCTTTGGGCAGAAGGGAAGTAAAGGACATCTCGTTTAGAAAAGAGGAGATTTTGAATAAAAAGGGGGTGGAGTTTGTACTTGCCGAGGCATTGGAAGTAGATCCCAAAAACAATAGGGTAAAGACGACCAAGGGCGATTTCACCTATGACCATTTGGTGGTCGCCACGGGCCCCAAGGTCGATTATGATGTGGCACCGGGTGTGAGAGAACATGCCCATTACATAGGTACCCCAGAGAGTGCCATGAAAACCAGAAAGGCCTTGGAAGAATTCAAGAAGAATCCGGGTCCGATGGTCATCGGGGCTACCCAAAATGCTGGGTGCATGGGTGCGGCCTATGAGTTTCTCTTCAATATCGAAAAGTGGCTTCGGGAACAGAAGATTCGGAAAAAAGTCGATTTATACTGGATTACCCCTGAAACCTTTTTGGGCCATTTTGGTATCGATGGCATGCCTGGAGGAGAGACCATGTTGAAGTCATTCATGAAGCTGTTCAATATTCATTACCGAACAGAGGTCGGGGTAGAGGAAGTCAAAGAAAATAGTGTGAAGCTGACTACTGGCGAAGAGCTCCCCAGTCGATTCACCATGCTGATGCCCCCTTTTGTCGGAGTCGATTTTGTGACCAATTCACCTGCCCTAAACCCAACGGCCAATGGCTATTTGCCCGTGGGTGAAGACTACAGGCATCCTGACTGGCCCAATGTATGGGCCGCGGGTATCGCCGTTGATGTAAAATTGCCCTTCAAACCGGGCAAGGTGCCTTTCTCTGGCCCGAAAACAGGCTATCCTTCTGATGAGACGGGCAAGATAGTGGCCGAAAACATCATTCGTGTCGAAAAGGGCAAGAAGAAACTAAAGAAAAAAGCATGGGGCAAAATTCCGGGTATCTGTGTGATGGATGCTGGCAAAAAAGAAGTGATCATCTTGAGTGACCATTTGTTCAAGCCCCGACGTTTTGCCATCATGATCCCGAATGTGCTGTATGATTTTTCAAAAGTGCTTTTCGAAAAGTATTTTTTGTGGAAAACCCGACATGGGTATTCACAACTGCCTTGACCACTTCAATATCATTGGTTTGAGTTAAAAGCGAGGCTGACATTGGGCAACCGCTTTTTTGACAGCCTCGTTTTTTGTTGAGATCATTCTTTTGAAAGCGCAGTAAAATGTTTATAGAAATACGGAATGGTCTCGATTCCCTTTAAATAGTTCCAAACCCCAAAATGCTCGTTGGGTGAGTGAATGGCGTCACTGTCAAGCCCAAAGCCCATCAAGATGGTCTTGCTGCCCAAAACCTGTTCAAAGAGAGCCACAATGGGGATACTCCCTCCCGTCCGCTCTGGAATCGGAATTTTCCCAAAAGTGGTTTCATAGGCCTTGGCCGCTGCTTTATAACCGATACTGTCAATATTGGTCACATAGGGCAAACCGCCATGGTGCGGTGTAACGTTTACCTTGACCCCTTTTGGGGCGATGGCTTCAAAATGCCTTGCAAACAGTTCGGTGATTTCATCAGGGTCTTGATGGGGAACCAATCGCATCGAAATCTTGGCGTACGCTTTACTGGCAATGACCGTTTTGGCCCCTTCGCCCGTATAGCCGCCCCAAATACCGTTGACATCCAAGGTCGGGCGAATGGAATAGCGTTCAGGTGTGGTGTAGCCCTTTTCGCCGTAAACGTCACCGATATCCAACGCTTTTTTATACTCTTCCGAATCGAAGGGCGCCTTGGCCATCTCTGCCCGTTCAGCGGTAGAAACCTCTTCGACCTTGTCATAAAAACCAGGAATAGTAATGTGGTTGTTCTCATCATGCAAAGAGGCGATCATTTTGCTGAGCACGTTGATGGGGTTGGGTACCGCACCGCCATAGATGCCCGAATGCAGATCACGGTTCGGCCCTGTTACCTCGACTTCGACATAACTGAGGCCACGCAGCCCTGTGGTGATGCTGGGCACATCATTGGCCATCATTCCGGTGTCGGAAATGAGAATGATATCGTTGGTCAGTTTTTCTTTGTGCTCGTCAAGAAAATCGGCCAGACTGTCGCTGCCCACCTCTTCTTCGCCCTCGATCATGAATTTGACATTGCAGGGCAATTGGTCGGTCTTGACCATAAACTCCAATGCCTTTACATGCATATAAAACTGCCCTTTGTCATCACAGGCGCCGCGGGCGAATATCGCTCCATTGGGATGGATATCGGTTTCTTTGATAATCGGTTCGAACGGAGGTGAATTCCATAGGTCTAAAGGATCGGGAGGTTGCACGTCATAATGGCCGTAGACCAAGATCGTGGGCAGGTCGGGGCCGACCATTTTCTCTCCATATACCACGGGATAGCCCTTGGTCTCACAGATTTCGGTATGGTCGCAGCCTGCTTCCTGCAATTTTTGCCGTACTATCTCCGCTGTCTTGTGCACATCTTCTGAAAAGGCCGAATCGGCACTGACGGAAGGTATTTTGAGCAGTTCGATGAGTTCGTTGATGAATCGGTCTTTGTGGGTGTTGAGGTAGTCGTTGATTTTTTCCATGAATTATTTAGTATGGAAACTAAAAGTACAAAAAAGAAGTTTTTGAAATACGGATTTACAACAATTGAAAAATTGAAGTATATTTGCCGTCCCTAAGCGGATGTGGTGGTCCCGATAGCTATCGGGATGGTAGACACGCTAGACTTAGGAGTAAGGCAGGAAAAAGTTCTTAAAAATAGTAAAATGCGGATGTGGTGGAACTGGTAGACACGCTAGACTTAGGATCTAGTGCCGCAAGGCGTGGGGGTTCGACTCCCTTCATCCGCACTCAAGACAAAAACCGTCGTTTCGAATCAGAATCGGCGGTTTTTATTTTTGAAATGTTCACAGGAGGAGAAGTTAACCTTGAGTGAAGCCGAAGAGACTCCCTTCATCCGCACTGAAAGCCCTCAAATTTTGAGGTTTTTTTGTTTAACCAAGAGGCTAGTTCGATAAAATGCCTGGGGCAATAGCTTCTTTTTCTGCCCACCACTGACCCCATCATATCGATATGGCCTTCCTTCAACTAAGTTTGAAAAACAAAAAAGCAAGATTGGGAAAGTAGTTCCCAAAAATTAACTCGAATTTTGTTCAACAAAGAGATTCAAAGTGGACAAGAAAGTTGGTATAAGGGATGATTACTCGGTTCGTATCAACAAAGTATTGAACCATATACAGGCGAACCTGGAAAGCCCGTTCAAGCTCTCGGAGCTTTCTGCTATCGGCAACTTTTCGCGACATCATTTTCATAGGATTATTTCGGCCTATTTGGGAGAACCCCTCGGAGGCTACATCAAGCGGGTAAGAATTGAGAAAGCCGCGCAGTTGTTGCGGTACTCTGACTCTTCTATAACCGAGATTTCAGAATTGGTCGGGTATGATACCCTATCTTCTCTAAGTGCCGCCTTCCACAAAAGATTTGGTCTTTCCCCTACGGCCTACCGGAAAAAGTATAGCACTCCAAAGTCACTTCATATGATGGATAGACCCGAGAAAGTGAATTTCGACTTTTGTCCGACAATCAAAACGATACCCCCGATGAAAATTGCATTCGTCCGTGTTTTCGGAAAATATGGGCACGAGAGTATTGGAGAGGCTTGGGACAGATTGTTCAAGTTCGCAACCGGCCAAGGCCTGATGGACGAAAAGACCAAAATGTTCGGAATATCTTATGACAATCCGGAGATAACCGAAAATGAAAAATACGAGTACAACGCCTGTATCAGCATCGAGAAAGACATTAAGCCCGAGGGAGAGGTAGGAATGAAGGAAATGAAAGGCGGAAAATATGCAGTGTTCACCTATAAGGGCAGTTATGAGAACTTTCCGCTTATCTACGAGCTTATTTTCAAGGAGTGGCTTCTTAAGAGCGAACATGAACTCAGGGATACCGAGATTTTCGATCGGTATATAAATACACCGTTTGATACTGGGCCCAATGATTTGCTAACGGAAATACATCTGCCCCTTAAGTAGGCGATAACACATAGAAAAGAACAATGGTAAAATAGACAAAAATGGAAAAGATAGATTATAAAAAACGGCTAAAACACCTGTACAGGCCCTCCGCTAAAGAAGTGGGGTTCGTAGAGGTGCCTGAAATGAATTTTTTGATGGTGGATGGACAAGGAAATCCCAATACGGCAAGGGCTTATAAAGAGGCAGTCGAGGCACTCTACGCCCTGTCTTATAGCTTAAAGTTCATGGTCAAGAAAGGAGATATCGGTATCGATTACGGGGTTTTGCCCCTAGAAGGCCTTTGGTGGATGGATGATATGTCGAATTTCGACCCAGACAACAAAGATGAATGGAAATGGACATCCATGATCATGCAACCAGACTTTATTACCAAGCAACATGTTCAAGAAGCCATTGAACAGGTCAGAAGAAAGAAGAACCCCAAAGCTCTTGACAAAATACGGTTCGCCTCTTTCAATGAGGGCAAGACAGCACAGCTAATGCACATCGGACCATTTTCTGAAGAGGGACCCAATATCGAAAAAGTGCACAAGGCAATTGAAGATGCAGGTTTCGAGAGAAAGGGCAAGCATCATGAAATCTACCTTTCCGACATCCGAAGGGCCGCTCCTGAAAAGTGGAAAACCGTGATTAGGCAACCCTATCAATAGCATAGTTTCTCCATGTGCCGGAAAATACGCGTGCATGAGAAGAAGTTTACCCAGATCGACCCTGGGCCGAGTCGCCTTTTTAAAGTTGATTTGGGAAATGTAAATAAGTCTGTGAATTCTATATCCCGACTGGCTTAGAAGCTTGAACTACTTATTTATTCCAGTTTTAAAGTGGAATCACGAACGACCAAACTGGTCCTTATGGTTTTTGTTTCAAATTGGTCATCTGAGTCTTTATTCTCTATTCGATCAATCAATATTTTGGCCACGGTTTCCCCAATATACATTCCATGTTGACTCACCATGGTAATCGAAGGAGTTACGTATTTTGAAAGCTCACCGTTGGTGAAGCCAATTATGGATATGTCATTGGGTACATGATACCCCCTCGATTTCACAATGCTCATGACCTTGACCGCGGTAATTTCATCAAGGGCCATAATTCCATCGATTTTTTTGTAATTCAGCAAAAGGGATAAGGTCAGTTCCAAGTCTTCTTTGGAATCTGTTGCCTCAACGAGCTTGTCATCAAAAGGAATATTGTTCTCAATCAAAGCTTTTTTATAGCCTTCAATCCTCAACCTGCTTATTACGGAATCCACTATGGGAGTAACGATTGCTATTGTTCTGCAACCCGTCTGTATGAAAAACTTTGTAGCCTTATAACCTGCTTCAAAGTCATCTACTATAACCTTATCACAATCAATCAAATTGGTCACGCGATCAAACATGACCAAAGGAATCTGATTTTCTGACAGTTCCCTTAAATGTTCAGCATGATGGGGTAGCTCATTCTCTTCCGCGGCAGAAGAGATTATTACTCCATCCACGGAGCCATTACTCAATAGTTCAAGCGTTTTCGTTTCTTTTTCCAAAGATTGATTGGTTATGCATGTGATGATGCTATATCCTTTCTCATCGGTTACCTTTTCAATGCCATATATAACTTGAACAAAAAAATAATTTAGAATATTGGGGATTACTACCCCAATTGTCTTTGTATTTCTGTTAATAAGGTTCAGTGCTACCTTGTTAGGCCTATAATGATGGGCTTTTGCATATTCTTTTATTTCTCCTTTAAGTTTTTCACTTATCTCATAACTATCATTAATAGCCTTTGAAACAGTAGATACTGAGACTTTAAAGTGTTTTGCTATGTCTTTGAGTGTCAACTTCGACATATTCGATTTACATTAAACCTCGAATGGGAATTTAATACCCGAATTTAACCGAATCTTATCTACTATGCCCATAAGTTCAAGGGAATTTTGATGACTCCATCTAGTGCTTTCTCTTTTTTTACTTCTGATGCATTCATGAACTTCATCCATCTCATGGGTAAATCCTTTGCCTTTTGTCGGTAGTTCATAGAATTGGCTATTGCCATTGATCACCAATTGGAAACCTTGTGTCTCATGCCAAATAGGAGAAATAAATATTTCACCTTCTTCACCGCATATTTTCGCCTTCATGTCAGTATTGTTCGCAAACCCACTATACAAAACGGCTTGCGCATTTTCATATTGAAGAATCATTGATGTTTGAATCTCGGCACCAGTTTCGTAAAACTGGGATCTCGCTAAAACCTCTGCTGGTTTTCCTAGCAGGAAATAACTCAGAAAAATGGGGTATACCCCCATATCTAACAGAGAACCTCCAGCCAAATTAACGTTCAATGAGCGTGATTTTGGGTCGTCGTCCAACTTATAAAAGGTGAATTCAGCATTAATGTACCTCAGGGTTCCTATTTTTCCCTTGGAAACTAGTTCCTTTATTTTTACGATCGAAGGATTGAACCGACTCCAAAAGGCCTCCATGAAAAAGACGTTGTTTCTTAAAGATGCTTCTACCATTTGCTTGGCTTCGTCTTGGCTGATAGCAACTGGTTTCTCACACAAAACGTGTTTTTTATGGTTCATGGCCTCAATGCTGTATTGGCAATGGGTATGATGCAGTGTTGCTATGTAAACCACGTCGACATCGACGTCGTTGAACAATTCTTCGTAGGACGCATACGCCTTTGGATTGTCAAATTCTTTGGCAAAGCTTTTTGCCCTTTCCAAACTCTTCGAAGCTACGGCTACTAATTCGGCATCTTCAACCAGTCTTAGATCTTCTGCAAACAACTTTGCAATTCGGCCCAGACCAATAATGCCCCATTTTATCGTTTTGTCCATGTTGTAATAGGCATACTTATTGTCTTTCCTCTATGACTTCCGAAGTTGAAAAGCGATATCTCATATTTCTATATACGCAGATATCGGTAATGTCTTCTGGGGTACCTATCGGGACTGCTCTAAAATTTGTGGAAATTCTGTCCTTTTTGACCGGCATTACCCTGTGAAAACAGTGACCGTGTAAAAAAACCACGGTTCCCTTTTTTGGTTGAAAGATCAGCTGTCCCTCAATATCCTCATGAGGTTTCCCAACTGGCAGTATTCCCGCTTTATGGGCCTTTGGCATTATTACAATTTCACCTCCGGTTTCATCTGTGATGTCATGGGTATATACCAAACGATTAAGATTATACTTAATGGGATTTTCTGGTGGACAATCTTGGTGCCAGGCCTGACCTTTACTCCCTGCTTTTGAAAACATCATCATACAATAAAGATTGTTCCACCCATTTTTAAGTATTGCATCTGTAATTTGGTTAAAATCCTCGTCTTTATCTATTCCGTCAAAACCGCCGGAACCGTCGCGATAGGGAAACCATGGGATGACCTCTACTGCTGATTTTGAAATAAACTCATCTGTATGTTCCCAATTGGGGTTTACCCCATAATGTTTCAATATCTTTTCATTGTAACCATCCATCAAAGTGTCGTCAAAAAACTTCTCAAAGATGATGTATCCTTGGTCCCAAAATGTATCATGAATCTTTTTGAAGTCCATTTTTTAGAGGTTCTAATTATTGTTGTAAAGTCTATCATATAGATCTTCTGAAGACAAGATAAAAGGTGCCTTCGAAGTGCGTTCAATCCATCTTTTGCTTATGGAATCACTTAGGTGCAAGCGGGCATCGATTCCCTTAAAGGTCGGATTGTCAACCCACATGGGGTGTGAATCCCAATGACAATTAATATAATGTACGGCCTTGACCACATCGGCATTCTCTTCAATAGCGTTGAAGAAGGGCAAAAACCATTTTTGCCAAGCCTCTTCGGCTTGTTGCGGATTACCCATTTGGGTCTCCTTGGTCAGTCCGTATAATTTACCGCCATAATCTGAGATGGTAGGGGTTGCCTCCGCTATGAAAACTGGTTTTCCTTTTTTTCGGGCGAATTCAAACATTTCTATTTCCTTCCAGCGATTAAAAAATGACACTCCGCACCAATCCACATAGTCATCCCCAGGATACCAGCCCTCTAAATGCTCTTGGCCTGAAATGAACCCGGTCGATTGCCAAACATAGGCCGTATTATCAACCCCTTTGTCACGCAACTTATCCACGATTCTTTTATATGCCGCAATAGTGGTTTCCCTATCATAATGGTTCCATGGGTCTCCATCAAATTCATAAGCTATTCGTAGAAAAACAGGGCGCTTTCCCAAAGACAATAAAAAATCCGCCAGCTTATCGATATATGCATCATGTGTGCCGTCAGCCACTTTTTCTTCGTGATTGACCAAACCAAGTCCAATGGCCATTGCCATATTTGAATAGTTCTTATCATTATGTTGTAAAGTGGCATTATAATCACTGTCTCCCCAATCGTGGGTTTCAAACAGACCATCCAAGCCTGTTTGGGTACGACCAAATGACATTAGGCCTGGGCTGATATTGCTATAGGTAGTCCATCCAGCAGGCTTTGCGAAATGGTCTAGATAACCATCATTGTATTTGTCAAGCCCGCCAACGGCCTCCAATTCTTGCCCTACAAATAGCAATACACCTTTTTTGGGTTCGAACTTGGCCAATTCTCTTGACGCTTTTTCCTGTAAGTCTGCCTCACTTATGTTCTCGTGCGTTTTTCCCATACAAGAAAGTAGAAGTACAAGACCAAAAAGTATGAATACCTGTTTTCTCATGATTACTGTTTTTAGTGTTCTTTTAATGGAATTATTGTCTTGTTAAGAAAGTTGAACGGACCCGGAAGTACTTCCGCTGTGCGAGGATTATTGAAAAGATCAAATGAAACCTCAGGCAATCTTGGTACTTTTTCGATAACATCAGTACTCTTCCAAAATACGTACAAGGCTTCTCTATTCAACGCTACCTGACCATTTATTTGAATGCTGTTTTCATCATGACCCTTGGCTCTAAGTTCTTTTAGGTCGATATAATCGGGTTGCTTGGTTTTTATATACACATTGTGGTCGACCAAATTTGAATTCGCACTGAAGCGCATGGGTCTGGTGTCGACAAAAACATTATTGAAAACACGATTTTCTTCGGCCGTCAGTTTTCTGCCATTTTGAAATCTGTCGGTTTGCACAATGGCATGAACGACGCTGCCAGTAGTATTGCCAACCATATTGTGATACACCATTAAATAGTCAGTATCGTTGGCATAGATGCCGTTTCCATCTATGTTCCAAACAAAATTGTTGTCAACCAAATTGGGATAGTGACTGGCCTCGACAAAGATACCTCCCTGAATGTTCTGAACATCGTAAATGACATTCTGGGTGACCCTTGAGTATCTAATGTCCCAATCCAACCATATTCCGTTGCCACCTTGAATATCATGTATATGATTGTTTGATACCAAAGTTTTGTGTGTCACCAACATTTTTATTCCTGAACATTCCCAATAGTTTTCAGCGTCTTGCCATCCTATATGGTGGATGTGGTTATTTTCGATTATCCCATTTGATACTACAAAACTTCTAATGCCTGCTGTGCCACAGTCGTATATATGATTGTTTCTAACCAACATGAAACCCATGTCATCTTTTCTTTCCCTGACAAAATTTTCAGTATTTGGATCCTCAGTTTCATAGGCCATATATCCAAATTCCAATCCTGATGAGTTAACATGCCTGATGGTATTGTCTTCAATTATCCACCGTTGACCTCCCAGTGTTGTCACCGCTCCAGTACTTGTCCTTAAAAAACCGTTGGCACAATGCTCAAATGTGAACCCTCGAACCTGTATATAGTTCAACCCTACCTGTTTTGGTTTGAACAAATGGCTTCGTATGGCCACCTCAAACAACGAACTATTGGGGTTACCACTGTCAAAAGAGTGGATATGAATGGTCTTACCATCGGCATCCACCCAAAAAGAACCGGGAACACGGGTCAGATCCCCATAATCTTCCAGTTGAACCATGCGTTTCCCATCTTGAAAGATCAATCCCCTTGTCGATGTATAAGGTGATATATTCTTTACCAACTTGGCCCATGGCATCAACTTATGTTCTTGCGGTAGTATATTGGGCAGTTTTAAAGGAAAGTATCCATCTTCAAAAAAAGTATCGGGTATGGTGGTTACCCATATTTTTCTTGACCAGGTATAACTCAAAGTGGTGTCTTTTATAACATCTGTATAAATCTTTCGTTGTTCCCATTTTGCACTTAATATTTTTGAACCCTTGACAATGACCTCCTCTCCTGGTGCCGCTTCATAGGAAATCATTTTACTATTGGATTCTCCTCCATTTATTGGAAAAATGGTTTCTCGGTAAACACCTCCATATACTACAACCCTTTCACCGGCCTTTACCAATTCGGCGGCTCTATTAATGGTTTTCAGGGGCTTTTGCAAAGTGCCTTCATTTGTATCGGAGGCATGCTGGTGTTTTTGGTCGACAACGTAGGTTTTGGAATAGACGGTTTTGTTCTCCCATTTTTCATAGCCCGACCAGTCAAAATGCGAAGAGGTTTCTTGGGCATACCCACTCACTATGCTCAAAAGAAATAGGAAATATGTTATTTTTTCCATTCTTGAAAAGAGGGATTTATGTATTGAAATAAAATTCATTCGTATTGTGTATTGATTTCTTTATATGCGAACCACTTAAAATCTGCATGGTGCGCGTTCATTTCCAAATCTTGGCAACACATTCCGACGAAACTTCCAGTAAATGCCGGGCGATAGCGACTTCTGCCATTTCTGACGTGATCGTCAGATAGTATACCAGCGTCTAGAACTTGACCCATATTTCTAAAATTCACACCATCTGTGCTATATTGAAATTGAAGTTGGTCTCGATTCATCTCTCCGCGAAGAACGATTGAATCAAAAGTGGTAATATCTTCCAGTTCATCTTGAAAGCTCATTTTATAGTTGTCTGAAGAGATTACGCTCAAATACTTTTTGGTGCCATCAGAATTTGAGGTTATACATGCATAATGGTAGTGGCCCGCATTGTAATAAAATACAAGACCTGCCATGTGATGGATGTTTGTGGGATGAAATTCGAGTTCTGTGGTAACCACGACATGAAAATCTTGGATTCTCCTGGCCAAAAGACTTTGGTTATGCAAAGAAGTCAGGGATTCTTTGCCATAAAGTCTCAAAAAGCCCTTTCTCGCGCTGAGACTGCACCAGTTTGGTGAAATAGGTACCCTTAAAGATTGAAAATCTATAGGAATATCACCATTGTCGAATTTCACTATTTCTTTGGGTTCAGCATATGCGTATTCAGGCAGCTTTGACATTGGAATCCTTTCCCTAGGAATTCTGCCTCCACATTTCAGCCAAGGCCAACCAGCTCTCCAAACAACCTCTTCAATGGCAGTTTCACGACCCAAAGTACAATTGCCATGTGTGGTAAGTGGCCTTCCAACCAAAAAAACAGCATACCAATCCCCGTTTTGGGTCTGGACCAAATCTCCGTGACCAGCTTTTTGAAGTACGTTGTTTTTTTCCTCCGCTGCTGAAATGAGCGGGTTTTCTGGATGAAACTCATAGGGCCCGAATATTGAGGTGCTTCTTCCTATGCTCATGGCATGTCCGTATTCCGTACCCCCCTCGGCCAATACTATATAATAATAGTCATCTCTTTTATACAAATGCGGCCCTTCGGTCAGACCCAGGTCGGTTCCTTTTGTTATATAGTGAACTTCGCCAATCAGTTTTTTCTGAGTCGGATCGTATTCCTGCATTTCGATTCCACCAAAGAACTTACCATTTCGGTGATCTACGAGCATGCTCACGTACCATTTTTTTCCATCTGGATCATGAAAAAGTGAGCCATCAAAACCTCTAGAAGACAAATAGATGGGTTCGCTCCAATCTCCCAATATATCTGTTGTGGTTACCATGTAGTTCGGGGTATCTTTCCATACTCCGTCAAATGACTTTACATTAGTGAAAACCAGATAGAAGACACCTTTGTCATAGGTCAAGCAAGGCGCCCAAACACCACAAGAATCGGGGATACCCTTCATGTTCAACTGAGAGATCCTGTTGAGGGGCCTAGCGATAAGTTTCCAGTTTTTGAGGTCTTTGGAGTGGTGAATTTGAACTCCTGGGAACCATTCGAAGGTCGATGTAGCGATATAATAATCATCGCCTACCCTGCAAATTGAAGGATCTGGATTAAAACCTCTTATTATTGGATTTTGTATATAACTCATTACTTTATCAATTCAGCTTCTAGTTCTTCCAAGGATTTTCCCTTGGTTTCAGGTAATATTTTGAAAAGGATAAAAAACCCTATTAGTGCAACCGTACCAAAAACAAAAAAGGTTTTCGCATTGCCTAGATTGGCCAGTTCCCATGGAAAAATCTGAGTGACCAGCCAACTTGAAAAACCGTTCAAAAACCCAATGAACCCAATGAGCAAACCACGATAGCGATTCGGAAACAGTTCTGAAAGCATCACCCACATAACCGGACCCAATGAAAAGGCAAAACAGGCAACGAAACCTAAAATTCCAATGAGTACCAAAACCGGGTTCATATTTGTGGCAACCTCAAGAATGGCACTCTCATTTTTTACATAAGTCTCTTTCCCTAGGGCTTGTTTCATATCATTTTTAAAATCAATATCGTTATCGTAAACCTTGTCTACATACATCTCCAATCGTTGCTGGATTGGTTCATCGAACACGTTCACCTTAGCGCTTGTTAACTCATAGGTAGCTTTACTAAAACCATATCCGCAAAGCAGCATGCTTATAGCAATGCCCGCAAGACCGACCAGAAAGAGAGGGCGTCGTCCCAATTTGTCTATTAGAAAAAGTGCCACTAGGGTAAAGGCCACAGTGGTAAAGCTCAGCAGTACACCTGATAAAAAAGCGGCATTGGTGCCAATGCCCGTCTGTTGAAAGATCGATGTGGCGTAGTAATATACCGCATTGATGCCTGTAATTTGCTGGATGATACCAATTACCACCCCGACCGCAATAACATACTTTAATGACTTGTTGAACAAATTCTTTATACCGACTTTGTCATGACTCTTTCTTGATGCCTTTAGACTTTCCAAAATGGACTTGGCCTCATCTTTTGCCTGTTGATCACCATGTAGTGAAATCAGAACCTTACGAGCTTCCCCATCCCTTTCCGTAACAAAAAGCCAACGCGGGCTTCTGGGTACAAAAAGCAATAAAACAAAGTATGCAGTAGCCGGAATAAACTCCACACCCAGCATCCATCTCCATACATTTTCAACTGTCAGAAAAGAACTTGTGCCCGATGTATAGGCTTCGTTGAAATAATAGTTGCTCAAAAAAGCCGCAAAAAAGCCCAGAACAATATTCAACTGTTGGATGGAGACCAATTTGCCCCTTGACTTGGCGGTGGACACTTCAGCGATATAGACCGGTGCAATAACCAGTGCGGCTCCGAATGCCACCCCACCGATCATCCTTGCTATCCATAGCATATGATAGCCAATCGCATAGGCAGACATAAGGGCTGAAAGTGCATAGAGAAATGCGACGATCAATAGCATTTTCTTCCTCCCGATCACATCGCTTATTCTTCCAGAGAAGAGCATGGCAAACATGGCCGCAAATAACGGCGAACTGGGGATCCATCCTTGCTGTGCAGTATTGAGGTTGAACTCTGGTGTCACAAAATTCATTACCCCTGAGATGATTGCAGCATCAAACCCATAGAGGAACCCCCCTAAGGAAACCACCATTGCCAAAAACCAAGTTCTTTTTAAAGAGTTCTCCATAGTTGAGATTTATCCTGTGAAATAACATAAAACCGAGATTACCACGATCAACAATAAAACCGATAGAGCAATGTCGATGGTAGAAATACTTTGCTTGTTCACAACCTTGTCCTGTTCACGCAAAGTACCAAAAGACAGTCCTTGTATGGTAGCATAATTCGGTGGATTGGTAGCCAAACTGACCGTAATGCACGTGATTATGGAAAAGATGAACATAAAAATCGCCATATGGGCAAAATTGATGGTAGCAAAGGTCAATGCGAGGCCCGTTAAATGCGTTTGATAGATTTCAGCAAGAATACGGACCGCGGCAACGATTAGACCAAAAAACAGCGTAAATATCGCCGCTTTTGAATTCACACGCTTCCAAATAATGCCCAGCAAAAAAACCGCTGTTATGGGCGGGGCAATGTATGATTGTACACTTTGTAAATATTGATAGAGGACCCCACCTCCAATTTTATTCATTATCGGAATCCAAATAATTCCTAGAATAACAACTATGGTGGTAGCCAGTTTACCAATATTCACCAAACGTTTTTCATGGGTTTTTGGTTTTAATTTTTTATAGATGTCCATAGTAAAAATAGTGGAGCACGAATTAAAAACGGACGCCAAAGAACTCATCAATGCAGCCATCAATCCACCAGCTACAAGTCCTTTAAGTCCAACAGGCAATAGGGTTTTTACCAAAACAGGAAATACCTCATCACTTTTTTCATAGGTCAGTACACCTTGCTGTGAAAGGGCAAAGGCAATGATTCCCGGAAGTAAGAAAATGAAAATGGGCAACAACTTTAGGTAGGCCCCGAATATGGCACCACGACGGCCAATTTTGATATTGTTGGCGGCCAAAGTGCGTTGTACAATATATTGATCGGTGCACCAATACCAGACTCCTACAATGGTTCCGCCAAAAAGCATTCCTGTCCATGGAAAATCAGGATCTGAAATTGGGCGCCACATATTAAAATGCGCACTCCCGGCAGCATCGCGAAGTGCTGACCACCCGCCAACTTCCTGTAATCCCAAATAGGTAATGATCAATGAACCGACAATAAGGATAACGGTTTGTAACGTCTCCGTATAGATTACGGCTTTCATGCCTCCAATCACAGTGTAGACGCCCGTGAAGAGGACAATACCGATAGCGCCGTACCAAAAGGGGATGCCCAAAAGCTCTGAGACGACTATTCCACCGGCATAAATCGTCACTGATACTTTCGTGATGACATACCCTACCAATGAAAAAACAGATAGAAACCAACGTGACCTACTATCGAAACGTTTTTCCAAGAATTCTGGCATCGTGAACACTTTGCTTCTAAAATAAAAGGGTAGAAACAACCAACCCAACAGCAGCACGATCCACGCATGAAGTTCGTAGTGCGCCATGGGCATACCTGATTCGGCACCTGTGCCCGCCAAACCCACAACATGCTCTGAACCAATATTGGAAGCAAAGATGGAAGCGCCAATTACAAACCAGCCAACATTCCTACCTGCCAAAAAGTAGTCTTCGGTATTTTTGTTCTTTTGAAGCACTACCCATACGGCAACGGCAATCAAGGCTGCCAAATAACTGCCAAGAACCCACCAATCTGCCGTTTCCAATATTGACTGCATGTACTAGATATGTTGATTTATAATGTTCTCAAACAGTTCTTGCTTGCCGCTGGTTTGCTTTGGCTCTCCACTTATTTTAGCGATATCATACAAATCGCCCAGAGAAAGGGAGCCACGAACAAAATCAAGCCCCTTACCTGAAGTGAACGAGGCATAACGATTGCCCAACAATTGCTCGTAATTCGAATTGTTCAATATTGAATCAGCAACCAATAGTCCTCTGGCGAAGGTGTCAGCCCCCCCGATATGTGCCAAGAAAATGTCTTCTAAGTCGGTCGAATTTCGGCGGGTCTTGGCGTCAAAGTTGATTCCGCCACCCTGTAGACCACCAGCTTTTAAAAGCACCAACATGGCCTCTGCCGTTTCCAATACATTATTTGGAAACTGATCGGTATCCCATCCGTTTTGGTAGTCACCTCGGTTTGCATCTATGCTGCCCAACATACCCGCATTTGCCGCTACTTGTAGCTCATGTTGAAATGTATGCTGTGCCAAGGTCGCATGGTTTACCTCGATGTTCAACTTGAAATCATTCTCTAACCCGTACTCACGAATTGAATTAATACTGGTGGCGGCATCAAAATCGTATTGGTGCTTTGTGGGTTCCATGGGTTTGGGCTCGATAAAGAAAGTTCCTTTGAAGCCCTGGCTTCTCGCATAGTCTTTAGCCATGTTCAAGAATTGGCCAATATTGTCCTGTTCCAATTTCATGTTCGTGTTCAACAGCGACATATAGCCCTCACGCCCCCCCCAGAACACATAATTTTCACCATTAAGGGCCATGGTGGCATCTAGCGCAATTTTTACCTGAGCCCCAGCATGGGCCACCACGTTGAAATCAGGATTGGACGCTGCCCCATTCATATAGCGGGGGTTGGAAAAACAATTTGCGGTTCCCCAAAGTAGCTTTACCCCAGAATCAGCTTGCTTTTGCTTTAGGTAGTCAACCATTTTATGAATCCGCTTTTCCGATTCGGCCAATGTTTCGGCCTCATCGACCAAGTCAAAATCATGAAAACAGTAGTATTCAAAACCCATTTTGGTAGCGAATTCAAAAGCTGCGTCAGCTTTATCTTTGGCAGCTTTTATCGGATCTGAAGAGGTTGCCCAGGGAAATCGCTTTGTTCCCGGTCCGAAGGGATCACCTCCCGTTCCACATAGGGTATGCCAATAGGCCATGGCAAACTTGAAATGTTCCCTCATGGTTTTTCCGGCCACTTTTTGTTCTGGATTGTAAAACTTAAAGGCCATGGGATTGTCTGAATCCCTACCCTCATACTTTATCTCACCTATTCCCTTAAAAAATTCCTTTTCTCCCAAGAGTACCATCTTTAAATATTATTTACCAATGATTAATTCGAGTTCTTTTTTCCAATTGTGATATGCCCTTTCATAGGGCACCCTGTCTTTAAAGGGCATAAAGGTCATGACATGGTCGTTCTTCATATATGATTCAAATTTTGAAAAGTCACCATCTTTCAAAACACAAGCCCTGGCAGCACCTATGGCCCCGGTGGTGTTGTATATTTCTATTTCTTTCCCGATAAGGGTAGCTATGGTGTTGGCAAATATTTCAGATCGGAACAAATTGTCATTTCCAGCACGGATGAACTTGGTTTCAATACCATCCCTTTTCATTATCTCAATACCATAGACAAACGAAAAGGCTATACCCTCCAATGCCGCTCTGCATAGGTGTGCCTTTGAATGTCTGTTCAGGTTCAAGTTGACAAGTCGTGTTCCTACATCCTGGTTCAACAGCATTCGCTCGGCACCGTTCCCAAAGGGAATCAGACAAACCCCATCCGATCCAACTTCCACATTTGCCGCCAATTGGTTCATTTCTTCGTAGGATGCTACCGAAAGGTTGTTCATTAGCCAGCGATATTGAATACCGGCGCCGTTGATACAGAGCAAC
The DNA here is from genome assembly GCF_021534965.1 of Muricauda sp. SCSIO 65647. NCBI lineage: Bacteria > Pseudomonadati > Bacteroidota > Flavobacteriia > Flavobacteriales > Flavobacteriaceae > Allomuricauda > Allomuricauda sp. SCSIO 65647. The sequence goes on along the minus strand of NZ_CP091037.1, from coordinate 1,063,216 downwards.
TTACCAATACTTTGCACACCGTTGCTTGCATAGTTCACATGCGCAAAATTGTTTACCCTTTCATACTCTTCAACCATAAGACTGTTGGTCACGGCATATACAACGCCTGAGGTTCCACCCGTGGCGGCCACTTCACCCGGATGGAAGACATTGAGTGAAAGCGCATTGTTGGGTTGATCTCCGGCACGATATAGAATTGGCGTTCCCTCTTGCAATCCACTTTCTGAAGCACCCTTTTTGGATACAGTTGCCTGTTGTGCAAAGGTTTCTACGACTTCAGGAACAAGAGTGCCGTCAATTTGAAAGTAATCCAACACCGGGGAGGCTATTCTTTTGTCCTTAAAATCCCATAGAATGGCTTCTGAAAGACCTGAGATCGTTGTGTTGATGATACCTGACAGACAAAAGGCTATATAATCACCGGGTAACATGAACTTGTGAACCATGGCGAAGGTTTCCGGTTCGTTTTCCTGAACCCACTTCAGTTTGGAAAGTGTAAAGTTTGCCGGGGAATTCAATTGATGGTTTTGGCAATAGTCTTCTCCTATTTGCTGGAATGCCTTATTACCTATTTCTACCGCCCTGCTATCGCACCAGATAATGGATTTGCGCAATGGCTCTCCCTTGGCATCAACTATTACCAATCCATGCATTTGATACGAGATTCCAATACCTACAATCTCGTTTTTGGAAACATTATGGTCTTTTTTAATTTTTTTTATGCCTTGACAAACACAGTCCCACCAATCCTTTGGTTTTTGTTCGGCCCAACCCTTTTCCGGAGCATACATAGACATCTCCTCTTTGGGTTCAAGTACGACCCCTACGGATTTTCCCGTATCTTGCTCAACTAGGGCCACCTTGACCGAAGAACTTCCTATATCTAATCCTATAAAGTACATTACTGTCGTTATACGTTTTGGATCGGCTACCGCAATCAGAACCAATAGTGCTTATCGTTTAAGACTTTTTTTACTTTAATTATTTTATTCCATTCTCTAATGAACTTGCCTATTTGGTTTCGTTCCATTGGTTTATTCTTCTTGGAAAACCCTGATATAATCGATTATCAAAGAATCAGGAAAATCTGCAGGCGATGGAGAGGCGCTGGGCAAATTACCGCCAACCGATAGTGCAAAAACAAAATAGAACTCATCATTGAATGGGTAGGGCTGTCCATTACCTTGAGTGGTCTCGGGAGATATGGTATGGTAAGCAACATCGTTTACCAACCAAGTGATACTGTCCTCTTCCCATATGATGGAAAATACGTAGTACTCCTCGTCAAACGAAACCCCGTTCAATGATGAAAAGTCAACGGAGTCAAAATGATGGTTTGCCGGAAAATCCGTTCCATAGTGCGCAGTTCCCAAAACGTTGTCTTTATTTTCTCCCAGATATTCCATGATATCGATTTCACCGCCACTTGGCCAATATGCATCGGGGTCTGCTATGGTATATTCTTTATTGAACATAAATAGGGCAACCCATGTTCCAGGGGCCGAAGGCATACTGGCTCTGATATCAACTCGTCCAAATTGAAACTCGAACGTATCGTCAGTATGTATTCGGGAAGACGTGTAATTCTTTCCCGACTCGAATTGATTGCGTGCCGTAATGATTAAATTACCTTGTTGCAGATAAAGGTTATCAGCACTATCGGTAAAATACTGTTCTTCGTTGTTGCCCCAGTTGCATAGACCTGGACATCCATCACCCAGATGAAAGCTCCACTTGGTCGCATCAAGTTCGTTTTCGTCAAACTCATCTGACCATGCCAAAGTATAACCTGAATATTCCAAAGGTGTCGTATATCCTGTTGTCGGTATTCCAACAGGTTCTGGAGGTTCACATGGCCGGGCACAACTTCCTCCGCAGTCCACTTCTTCCTCGTCGCCATTTTGGACATTGTCAAAACAAGATGCCCCTAGTTCTATTGGTTCAGTGGTTCCATTGGATGAACACTGCACCAATAATCCCCAGATAAAAAAATAGGCCAACCGGTTTAAACTACTTGGTACCATGGTACTTTTTGCGTTTTGTATTAAACTTGATCTTTTTGGGTTAAGGTTTAAAAATTAAGGAGAAGCATATTAAATTGTATCTTCTCCCTAATCCTCAAAGAAAAATTAACTAACTCAAAACTATTTTGTCATATCCAGTCTTCTCTTTGGGTAATTGCTGAATCACGCGATTTTTCAATTGTTTATTGTCGTTTTCCCTATTCCATCACGGGCACAAAGTCCTTGATGAAAAACTCACCTTGCTCTACGTGACCAAAACCACCAAATCTTAAGGTGTAATTGTTATAGGTGTCATTATCAGGCAGCAATGTAGTACCGTCAGCGGCTGATATTGCAGTAGTTCCATCAAACTCGACAGTGACCCATGAGTCAAAATCAGAGGGGTCTATGGTGACGGCAACTATAGTCCATCTTTGAAAGAAGTTACCGTCTACATTATCATGTAAGATCAATTCTACCAAAGGTTCTAGATTTCCAGAAAAATCATTGGATGAAGGAATGTACACATCGAGCCTGAATTTATTGTATACGGAAAAATCAATGTTTTCCGGTTGTGGTTGAAACTTGAAGTCTTCGAAACCTCCGAACGGCCCATTTTCTGGCCTTAAGATTCGAGTCACGGCATCAGTGCTCCCTGCGGGATCTGAAACACGATAGGTGGGTACCACTCCTTGTTCTACCGTTGGGCGTGGCAACAAATTAAGTCCTGAGTCAGCATCCCCGGTTTCGAAAGTGTAAAAGAAAGGTAATCCCGAACCTGACAAGGCATCTGCCCTGGGCGTTCCATCGGCAATAAACGATGTGACCGCTTGTAAATCGCGAACAAAAAACTCTCCTGCTTCCGGATGGCCACTGCCACCAAATCGCAAGGTTATATTATCATAAGTGGCATTATCGCTTAAAAGGGTACCATCATTTGCAGAAACGGCATTGCTTCCGTCAAATCGTAAGGTGACCCAAGAATCAAAATCAGATTCTTGTACCGTCAAAGGTAAAATCGTCCATCGTTGAAAAAAATTCCCATCGATATTGTCATGCAGAATAACTTCGACCAATGGCTCAAGGTTTCCTGAAAAATCATTGCTTGATGGTATATATACATCCATGGTAAACTTATTGTGCGAAGAAAAGTCGATTGGCCCCGGTTGCGGCTGAAACTTGAAGTCTTCAAAGCCTCCAAATGGGCCGTTCTCAGGTCTTACTATTTGTCCTACAAGCCCATCTCCTCCCGCGGGGTCTGTAACTCCCAAATTGAAAGTAACCCCTTGTGCATTTTGGGGTAACGGAAGTAAATTACGTCCTGAGGAGGCGTCGTTCGCCTCAAACGTAAAGAAATAGGGCGAGGTAGAGCTTTGCAGTTCATCGGCCCTAGGAGTAGGAATACAAACCTCACAAGGTCCGCCACAATCAATCCCTTCTTCTCCTTGATTTTGTATTCCATCACTACATGTTGGACAGGCCACACCTGAACCACCACCACAGTCAATCCCTTCTTCATCCAAGTTTTGGATACCGTCTACATACGACGGCAAAACGTTGTTCAGGTCATCAAAAAGCTTTTCCTCCTCGCAAGCAACGACTGCAATGAGGGTAGAAATTGAAAGCGCCCAAACTCCGATTTTCCTTTTAGTATTAATTATAGTCTTCATGTATCTTTTTCTTTTTTAGTCCTCTTATCAATATCCTGGATTTTGTTCCAACATCCCATCTGGGTAGGTGTCTATTTCTTGTTGTGGAATGGGCAACAGCAAATCACGGGGAGCTGAAAAATCAGTTTTTCCTATGGCTTGAAGTGCTGGTCCGATAACATCACCACCATCCAAGATTTCCCAACGGACCAAATCTGTAAAACGGTTCCATCCCTCGGTGGCCAATTCTCGACGACGTTCATCACGAACACCTTGAATTGTGTAGCTAGGTGCTGCTGGATTGCCAGGGCCGTAGGCCCGATCTATTACTTGTTGAAATGATGCCTGACCATTGCCACCTCCGCCCATAAGGGAAGCTTCGGCATGCATTAGCAAGACATCGGCGTATCGCAATATTTTTTCATTTAGCGGTGACCCTTCAACATTCAATAGTTCTTGAACTTCCTCAAAAGTCAGGAAGTACTTTTTTGATCCGGTATTCACTCCTATGGCATAGCCAAAATTGTCAGGGGTAGGGTCAAACCCCAGGGCCGCCAATCCTGGCGAATTCAGTACTTGTCCTGGCAGTAAAAAAGTAGCTTCCTTTCTTTGGTCGCTATCATCGAAAAAGTCGACCAAATCCTGTCTAGGGATAAAATTGTTGAAGGAAGGATACGTTCCCGAAAGAAAAGGGAACGACCATCTCCACATACCAGACCCCTCTTGTTGCTGGTTGGTGTTGTTAAAACCACCTGCAAAAAGGCCATCTTGATAGTTGATTTCAAAAAGGGATTCAGGACCAAATTCAGTGGTCTGTAAGAAATTGTTCCTAAAATCCTCTTCCAGACTGTAAACCCCTTGGTTGATGACCTGTTCGGCACTTGCCACGGCATCAGACCATTTTTCTTGGTATAGGAAGACCTTGGTGAGCAATCCCAAGGCAGCCCCAGAAGTGGCTGAACCCTGAACCCTTTCACTGCCCCGTTGGGATAGCACACTTGCAGCAGCCTGAAGATCAGCTTCGATAAAGGCATAAACCTCGGCGGCGGTTGAACGCGGTTTGAAAATTTCCTGTTCCGATGAGGTAATGGGTTCTTCAAACAACGGGACCCCGCCCCAAAGACGGACCAATTCAAAATAATACAAACCTCTTAAAAACCGTGCTTCGGCCACTATTTGCTGTTGTAGCCCCTCTGTTTCATAATTTTCAAAATTGCTTGCAAGGTCAATGGTAAAGTTGGCACGACCAACGGCCCTGTACCATTTGCTCCATAATGAAGCTACTGAGGGCAAAGAGGGGATAATGGTGCTGAATTGATCGTATTGAGCCCCTATGGCCCAAAAACTGGCCGATTGGGAGTGTAGATCATCGGCCCTTACCCCTTGTGAAAGCAAGGGAAAGGTTTGTTGGCCTCCCACAGCCTGCCATTGCAACGGGTCGTAGGCAGCGTTCAAACTTGCTATTACATCATCCTCTGTATTGAAAGCGGTATCCGCATTGATTTCAGTTACCGGTTCCAGATCGTCTATTTCCGCACAGGAAGCGAACAGAACTACAGCGGCCATAAAAAATAATTTGTTACTATGCATCACGATTGTTTTTTGAGTTAGGATGGTTAAAAATCAATGTTAAGACCAAGGATAAACTGTCTTGCTTGCGGGAAAAAGCCTTGATCGATACCAATGTTCAATGGTGATCCGGTGTTGTTTTGACCAATCTCTGGATCGATTCCGTTGTATTTGGTCAACACAAACAGGTTCTGACCTGAAACGTAGAGTCTCAATCGTCTCAATCCGATCTGGTCTATCAGGTCTTCAGGGAGACTATAACCAAGGGATACATTTTTCATTTTCAAATAACTCCCATCTTGTACATGAAAGTCTGAAATCAACTGCTCCCCGTTCGGTGTGGTACTGACAACAACGTTTCGAGGTGCTCCTGGTTCAGTGACATAAGCGGCTGGCCTATTGGTTCCCAGAGCATCGTATCTAATAGTGGCATCGAAAATATCGTTCCCCAAGGTACCTGACATAAAGGCTGAAAAATCAAAACCTTTATAGTTCATTCCCAGGGTAAAACCAACAGTGGCATCTGGGTTTGGATCACCTATAATGGCCTTGTCACCTTCGTCAGGGGTCAATTGGTTGTTTCCGCTGCCATCAAGATCAGCAAATATCAGGTTCCCTTGGGCATCGACACCTTCGACCACAAAACCATAGAAGCTCGCAATGGGATCTCCTACCTGTGTCCTCGTGGCAAAGTCGTTGAACTGTGGGGTCAATTGGGCACCCGGTATGAAAGAAGTCTCACCCAAATCAGTAACCTCATTTTTGTTGAATCCTAAGTTGGCCCCAACACTCCATCCAAATCCACTGTCATAATTTTCGCGATATGAGACCAAGACCTCAAAACCACGGTTCTCTACGGAACCAGTATTTTCAATCGCGGGATTCAACCCTGAAGTCAGTGGAGTGGTGGCCCCTAGCAAAATATCCGAGGTCTCTTTGATATAATAGTCTAAGGTAATGCCCAGTTTGTTGTCAAGCGCATTGATATCGAGACCAACGTTAAATTGGGTCAACTCTTCCCATCCCAGTACGGGGTTGGAAAGACTTGTCAAAGCAATTCCTGGCTGACCTGCATAACTGGTCTGTGTGTTGACTGTGGCAGCGTAAGCGAATGGGGATGAAGATTGGTCATTGCCGCTTATTCCCCAAGCTCCCCTTAACTTCAATAGATCAAAGGTTCTTGAATTGCTCATGAAGTTCTCTTCTGAAATCACCCATCCCGCTGATACTGCCGGAAACCAACCCACCCTGTTATCCGGACCAAAACTGGAGGAGTTATCTCTTCGGAGTACGGCACTAAAAAGATATTTCTCTTTGTAGTTGTAATCTATTTTTCCGAAGAACGATTCAATATTTCTTGGAAAGGTAGTTCCAGGAACCACCGTCGCATCTGTAATATCTTCTGAAAGGGCAAAATTGACCTTTTCAAAGTCATTTGTAAGAAATGATCCCGTATCATTGATTATATCACCCCCGATGAAGGCAGTTTCCACAGCTTCATATCCAAGAAGAAGATTTAGATTATGGTCGGTGTCTAAAAATTTACCAAAATCGTATTCCAATGTACCTCCCCATTGCCTATTTTCCTGACGGCTTTTTATTTCGGTGTAATTGACCCCTGTGGAAGTGTCGAACTGCTGTTCTGGTTGCACCAAAAGTGGAGTAAAGCTGCGGTTAAAAATAAAATTGTTAAAAGATCCATACCATCCCCTGAACTTGAGGTTTTCAGTTAGGTCGTACTTTAACGAAAGATTGAGGTTGGTGGCATCTTGAGTAGCTTCATTGTTACTTATCGCTATTGAAAATAAGGGATTGGTAACAGCTCCAAGACTGTTTATTGGTACCCCGTTTGCAACGGGAGTACCTCCGTTTATGAATGGATTAAAAAAGTTTCCGTCCTCGTCAAAAGCAGGGTAGATAGGGGGTAGCGCATTGATAAAGCTACTAATTCCAACACCTGCCCCGCCAGTATTCTGGGGAATGGTAAAACGATTTGAAAATTGATATTGTGCTGAAGCATCAAGTGTAATCTTATCGGTCAAATCGATGCTGATTGAACCTCTAATGTTCCTTCTTTTGAATTCAGACTTTCCTTCTCCACCCAAAATACCTTCTTGATTGAAAAATCCTCCCGACAATGAATAGGAAAGTCTATCAGACCCACCAACAACAGAACCATAGACGTTTTGTATAGGGGCATCGTCAAAAACAACATCATACCAATCCGTATCAGGCAGCAATGCCCTTTCAGCTTCTGTAAATGCACCTCTAAAACCTGGGGCGGTATTTCCATTTACGGCCTCAACCCCTTGGTTGTAGTATTGCAAATATTGATCTCGGTTCATCAAATTGGGTTGATTGAACAAACTTTGAATACCGTAAAATGTGTTAATGGACACCTGAGGCTTCATCTCCCTTTTTTGTCCCCTTAAGGTTTCCACCAGAATAACCCCATTACCCCCTCTAGAACCGTAGATAGCGGTTGAAGCCGCATCTTTCAGAACTGTTTGCGATACTATATCGTTGGGATTCAGGAAGCTCAAATTGGGTACTTGAATGCCATCCACAATAAACAGTGGATTGGAATTATTGGGTGTACCTACTCCTCTAACCCTTACTGTTTGTGGGGAACCTGGAGACCCAGAGTTTTGTTGAACTACCACACCGGGAATTGTTCCCTGCAAGGCTGCTTCCGCTTGGGATATGGGCAGTTGCTTTATGGTCTCCGATTTTACCGTAGCCACGGCAGTGGTTACGAGTCGTTTATTCTGTGTTTGGCCGTATCCGACGATTACGACCTCATCAAGGCTTTGGGCGTCTTCCGCCAAGATTATGCTCAATTCATTCCTGCCATTCAATTCAATTTCTTGCGGAGCATATCCTATGTAGCTTATAACAAGAACTGCATTGGAATTCGACACTTCCAAAACAAAATTTCCGTCGAAATCTGTTTGGGTTCCATTCTGGGTGCCTTTCTCCAAAACCGTAGCTCCCGGTAAAGGCCCACTTGCGTCACTTACGTTCCCTGTAATAGTCTGGGCATTTAGTCCTGACACCATGGTCAGGAGTAGGATGGCGAGGCCAAAATATTTTGCGCTCATACTTTAGATTATTTGGTTATTTACTTGCTTGAGTTGTTAGTAATACGGACCTGCTGGTAACTCCTATTCAGCTGTCTAAAAGTATTTGATAGGGGTTTCATTTTAAGACATTTTAACAATTCTGCGGAACATCAAGCGGAACCATCGCTTCTGCGCGAAATAATCATAATACGTACATAAATAATTGATTTTCAAATATTTAAATAATGTTTTCTTTGTTTACGAAAATTAAACGAAAACGATTTCGTAGATTTTCGTAAAATCATGGGTGTTTTTGTTGAAATCGCAATTCTGATAATAAAAAAGTGTACTTTTTTTATTAATCTGGAGATGAAAAGTGAATTTGATAATTGGGAAATAAAAACTGTCTTTTCTGAACTGTTTTACGAGGCCATCAAAAGATGATGCAATGTTAGTTTGTTTATGGACTGTTTAATCGCAAAACCAAAAGAATGCACACCATAAAACTACAGATTGAGGGGTTCTCAGGTGAAAACGTTAAATTTTCAAGAATTGTTTTTTTTCAAAGACACCTGATTTAATTCCCTATAATGGCAAAAACAAGATTCAAAGAATGGTCGTAAGGGAAAAAGATGTTCATTAAGCGAGAACTCTTTTAAATGAGGTTATATAAATTCTCAAATGCCTGCGTATTTCGAAATTATTTTCATAGATTTGTAATAATAACTAAATCGGTTTAGTTAAATTGAAAAAAATATTCCTCAAAGATATCGCCCACGAATTGAACCTCTCCAAGACCGCTGTGTCATTGGTGTTGAACAATAGGGGAGATGAGAATAAAATAAGCAAGAACACGCAAAAAAGAATTTTGGAATATGCCCAAAAACACAATTATCAACCAAATCAAATGGCGAGGGGGTTGAGTTTGGGCAAAAGTGAAACGATTGGCCTTATCGTACCGAATATATCAGATATTTTCTATGCCAAAATTGCCAGTCATATAGAGCACAAAGCCAAAGAGTTTGGCTATAATGTGGTCTTTAGTAGTTCCAATGAAGATGCCCAGACCGAACATGAGCTTATTTCCTCGATGTTGAACAGACAAGTAGATGGCCTGATTATCGCCTCTACGCAAAAGAACCACAATGAGATATTGAAATTAAAGAAGTCCAATTTTCCTTTTGTTTTGATCGATAGACATTACCCTGATATCGAAACCAATTATGTTATCGTTGATAATTTTGGGGGAAGCAAACAAATGACCCAGCATTTGGTTGACCAGGGCAGAACAGCTATTGGTTTGATCAGTATAAAAAGTGAACTGGATGCTATGCTGCAGAGAAAATTGGGGTATCAGGTAGCTATTACGGATAATGGAATGATCCCCGATTCAAAAACAATCAAAGAGTTAAACTTTTTTGATTACCAGACAGAAATGAAAAAAGCCATAAAAGCAATGGTGACCGGGGCAAAAAGTGTAGATGCCATTGTTTTTACCACGCATTATCTCGCAGCCTCTGGATTGAGGGAGCTAAGGTCTCTTGGAATAGATGTACCGAAAGAGGTCGCTATTATCAGTTTTGATGAACTGGGCGCTTTTGATTTGGTAGATCCACCAATTTCTGCAAGTCGGCAACCCGTGAAAGATATAGGCAATACTGCAGTAGAGATTTTGGTGAACCAAATGGAAGATAAAAATGGAAAGATTGACAATAATAGGGTATTGAAAACTGAACTCCTTATACGGAAGTCGTGTGGGGTTTAAAAATTTGCCAAATAACTAAACCGATTTAGTAAACAAAATAGAAACTTATGAAACAGGATCATCAACCATTGATCAAGGCATTTTGGAGCCTTTTATTTTTAGTGGGCATGCAGGTATATTCCAATGTTAACAACCCATTGCCACCATCAAAAAAAACAATGAACGTGCTCATGCACGAGGGCAATGGTAACGGGCATATTCAAGAATTGAATACTAATTATCGCTTGTTCAATATCGCAAAAAATGACATCGAGGGATATAAGGAAATGCTGTCTGGATCGGAGTTTTTTCTATATCCCTCCATACGGGAAGATATAGGAGTGTCAATGATCGCCCGGGCGACGACAGGTAAAATGGGGTTTGAATTCTTAACAGGTGAGGTGCCGGTCGACCATGACCAGAACACCGTGACCTTTTTTATGCTGAGCGATATAGACCTGAATTTTAGCGAATCGTTTGATATTTCTGTAAACGATAAACACGTATTGACCTTTAATTCCAATGAAGACGGAACATTGTCTGTCACCGACAATCCTGGAAACGGAAATGCAGAATATGTTTTGGTCAAAAGAGATGGTAATGGCGATGGATTGGGAGCCTTTCGCCTGACCGTGCCAACATCATCAATTGAAAAAGGAAAGAGCGCAAAAATTAGGTTTGTTGGGCACAAAAAGAACTCCAACTGCTGGGTGATGATTTTCAAGGCAACAGATGCCGTAGCGCGAATCAAAGAATCAGTGGCCAGTGAAGCGGCTTTCGTAATCAAGCAAAAAAATAACCTACTTTACGTAGACGCGCCCGCACATTTTTCCGGCAAAAAAGTGCATCTTATTAGCGATGGTAAAGAAAGCGGTCGTAAAACGCTTAGGAAACAGGGAGAACTTGCCAAGGCATCTTTTGCAATTGCCCCCCCAAAAAAGAGTTTTGCCATTGTTTATGATGGATCTGAAATAGCCCTTGAATTTGAAAAAGGGGACGGTACACTGTCCAAAACCGACATTGTCGGTAAATTTTTGTACCATCACCGTACCCATTTTTCCGACGGCTGGTTTGCTTCCTTGACCAAGCTCTATAAGCCTGAGTTTTACGAAACCTATGATAACTTTTTTGATAAGAAATACGATAATGGCTTGGTTTCCATTATGAATTCCAGCCATCAAGACATTGCATGGGTAGATCGACCAGAAGTATGCATTATTCTCAGGGATACCCTTTTGTTGAAACCAGTGTTAAACGATGCATTTATTAGGGATGATTACGGCTTCGATATCGAAGATGGGCTGATGCTTCGTGAATACCTGGAACGTCACCCAGAGTCACAAGAACGTTTGACCACCTTGCTCAATAAAAAACTCATATCGGTCGGGGCTACATATAATTGCCCATACGAGGATATGTACGATGCGGAAGATCAAGTACGTCAACTGTATTTGGGTAAAAAATGGGTAAAAAAGACCTTTGGGGGCTACGACTCCAAGGTGTATTGGAATGTAGACGTGCCCGGAAAATCTTTACAGACCCCTCAAATTTTGAAAAAAGCCGGGGTAGATTACATGATCATAAGCAGGCATGCGAAAAGCATGTTCCACTGGCAGAGTCCGGATGGAAGTTCAGTGTTCACCTATTCTCCCGGACATTATGGCAACGATTTGCTGTACCTGTCACGAGATCTGAACAACAAAATGAAATACGGTGCAGAACAAATACTGTTCTGGGAAGGGAATTTTGAAGAAAACAAAATACACACTCCTTTACTATCATCCCAAGATATGCTTCCGGCGATCGACTATTCTGATTTTATTGAAGCTTGGAACGCTTTTGATTCGTTGAAAGATGATGACCAAGTGGAAAAAAAGGTTTTTCTGCCCAATATGGAACTAATGACAGTAGATGAATTCATGCCTCTGGCAGAGAAAAACGCTACCAAAGTGGATACCATTATGGGAGAGCGCCCCAATGTATGGGTATATATTCATGGTCCCGGTCACCACGATGCACTTACCGCCAGTCGGGAAGCCTCAAAACTTTTACCGGCTGCTGAAAAATTCCTATCAATAGCAAACATTCTTGATCCCAAGAAAGTGCAATATCCATTTAAAGAATTTGATGAGGCCTGGCAAGCCAAGATATACCCCGATCACGGATGGGGCGGTCACGATGGTGATATTACCGATAATCTGTTCAAAGAGAATCTCGTGAAAGCTAGAACCATGGGAAAAAACCTGCTGAACAAAGGCATGAACTTCATTTCAAGTCGAATAAGTAAAAATGAGAAAGCCGGAATACCCATTGTGCTGTTCAATAGTCTTTCATGGAATAGAACCGATCCGGTTACCACCGAGGTCAGTTTTGCAAAAGGTGAAATACAGCATGTGCAAGTGGTTACTTCCGATAAGAAAAAAGTGCTTACGCAAAGCGCCAATGTAGTACGTTATGATGATGGAAGCCTAAAAAGCGCCGATATCACCTTTATTGCAAAAAATGTACCTTCTATCGGCTATGTTACCTACTATATAACGGACACTGAAAAGGTGCCAGATTCGAAAACCGCCAATGCGACCGCGTCCACGTACAACAATCCATTTTATAAAGTCAGTTTTGAAAAGGGGGGTATAGCGCAGATATTTGATAAGGAGATGAAAAAAGATTTATTCTTGACCGACAACTTCAAGGTGGGCGATGTCTTTACGCTTCAATCTGTTGGTAATGGCGCAGGTGAGTTCGGAGACGTGCAACAACCAAGTATGGTCGATTTTGACAAGGTAAGTCTGCATGACCCAGATTGGATAATTTTGGAAAATGGCCCGGTGTATACAACGTACAGATTAGAACAACAGATTTTGCATGCGATTGTAAGACAAGATGTTACGCTATACCATGATTTAAAACGTGTCTATTTTGACACTAGTTTACGCAATTGGTCAGGTGAGTTGTACAGAGAATTTAGAACGGCCTTTCCCATCAATATGAATAGGCCCGAAGTGGCCCATGAAGTTCCTTTTGGAAGCGTAAGGGTGGGCAAAGATGAAATTAAAACGGCGGGTGAGCGCTATACGCCACTTTGCAAAGATGTCCACCCTAGAGCTATTGTCGATTGGATTTCCGCCACAGATGATGAGATCTCTGTCACACTGAGCTCATCAGTTGCAGCTGCTGATTGGATAGACCCTACCGGACATCATGCAGATAAAGCCGTATTGCAAAATTTGCTATTGGCAAGTAGAACATCTTGCCATTGGGAAGGCAATGAGTATTCACAGGCGGGCAATCATGACTATCACAATGTACTCACCTCGAACAGGGCAGGCAGCATTGCAGGGCAAAAAGTGGCGAAACAGAAGAACGAGCCCTTGTATGTCATGTTCAATCCTGATACCTCGGTGAAATCATTTTTACCGGAAACCAAGAGTTTCTTTGCCATTGATTCAGAAGATGTAATGATATCGACAATAAAAAAAGCGGAAGATTCAGAAGATATTATTCTTCGCATGTATAATGTAAAAGACCAAGATAATACAGTAAATGTTTCCTCTCATTTTGATATTAGGTCCTATAAGCATACCAACATAATCGAAGAAGACCCAAAAATTGTTTCACCCCAATTAAAGGTGGGCAAATATGCCATTGAAACGTTTAGCCTCGAGGCCGAAAAATAGCCTAAAAAGAAGTGACTCAACTTGAAATTAACCCATAAAACTTCAAAATGAAAGGACTTTGGAAAGATGATAATGAACTTTATGAGATTGCAAAGCGTGAACTTTTTGTAGCTCTTGTAGGTGATGTTTTAGATAAAATGGGATACTTACATCAATTTCTTCCTCCCCATTTGAAGCCGTTGCACCACGACTTCGTGGTCATTGGTAGGGCCATGCCCGTATTGGAGGCCGATGTTTTTGAAGAGGTTGGCAAGGGTTCACATAATCCTCTTATGAAAAAGCCCTTTGGGATCATGTTTGAAGCTTTGGATAGTTTAAAGGAAGGCGAGGTATATATTTGCTCCGGATCTTCTCCCGAATATGCCCTATGGGGTGGTTTGATGAGTACGCGGGCCATGAAGTTGGGAGCTGCTGGAGCGGTTTTAAATGGTTGGTCAAGAGATACCAATGAAATTTTAAACTTAGGATTTCCCACATTTTCGTACGGTGGATATGCCCAGGACCAAGGCCCTCGCGGTAAGGTAATCGACTATAATGTACCCATAGAGATTGAAGGCGTAAGGATTACTCCAGGAGATGTGGTCTATGGTGACCGGGATGGTGTTCTTATTATACCAAAGAAGGCGGTTGATGAAGCATTTTCTGGGGCCATTGAAAAGGCCAGGGGAGAGCAACTGGTAAAAAAGGCCCTGCAAGAAGGCATGAGCGCTGTAGATGCTTTTGAAAAATTTGGGATCATGTAGTACTTCAATCATCGAGCATGAAAAACCAATCTTTTGCATATCTCCTGACCATAACCTTTGTGTCGACCCTTGGTGGTTTTCTTTTCGGCTATGACACGGCCATTATATCAGGCTGTAATTCCTTTTTGGAAGCCCATTATGATTTATCGTCCAGTATGTTGGGGTGGGTGGTCTCATCAGCCCTTTTGGGAACAATCTTTGGATGTATTGTTGCCGGAAAAGTTACGGATCGATATGGTCGAAAGAAAGCCTTGATACTGGCAGCTTCGTGCCTTACCCTATCTGCATTGGGGTCTATGTTACCCCCGCAATTCAACGGCAATCTCAATACCGCCTATTGGATTACCTCAAGCTTGGACACCTCATTTATAACGCTGATCGTTGTACGAATAATTGGTGGTATAGGGGTGGGTATTACCTCGGTTGTTGCACCGATTTATATTTCAGAACTAACGTTGCCTGAAAAAAGGGGTAAAATGGTTTCGCTCTACCAGTTGTCCATTACCCTTGGCATCTTACTTGCATTTTTGGTCGATTGGATAGTGCTGAGCCGAGCGGGTGAAGATGCGGGGATCATTACGGGAGAACAGGTTGGTTTTTGGAACTGGTTGTTTGTTGAGGAACTTTGGCGTGGAATGTTCGGTACCGAGATACCCATTGCCCTACTATTTTTATCGATGCTCTTTTTTGTTCCGGAAAGCCCACGATGGAACATGGTCAACGGAAAGAAAGAACAAGCATTCGCTACCTTGGTTAAAATCGGTGGGATAGAGCGGGCCAAAACCCAGTTGGAGGAAATGAAGAACGTTTCTTTGGCTCCGGCTAAAGGGATGAAAGAATTGTTCAAACCCTATTTGAGAAGACCCTTTTTAATAGGGGTTTTACTGCCCATGTTTTCCCATTTAAGCGGTATTGCCGCCATTATGTACTTTGCCCCTAACATCTTGAACGAGGCGATAAAAAGTGTGGAAAGCTCCTTTTTGGGGGCTGTATTGGTAGGATTGGTCAATTCGGTTTTCACCTTTGTAGCCATAATGAATATAGAACGTTATGGCAGAAGAAAACTATTGCTTGTCGGTGTTATCGGCGCTGCGCTGTCTTTGGCAGGTGTGGGTATACTGTTTGCCATAGGCTCTACCATGGTGCTCATTCCGTTGTTGTTATATGTAGCCTGTTTTGCTTTTTCCTATGGCCCCATTGTCTGGGTTATAATCAGTGAAATATTTCCAACTAGAATTAGGGGGCTTGCAGTCAGCATCGGTAGTTTTTCATTAATGGTGACAGGCTTTTTCATCACCCTTACCAACCCTATATTCATTCAACACATCAAGCCTTCAGGAACTTTTTTCCTGTATGCGGTCTTGACACTCCCAGCGATTTGGTTCATATGGAAGTTTGTTCCAGAAACAAAGGGAAAGACCTTGGAAGAGATAGAAATGACATGGAAGAAAAATCAGAAATGACCAAAAGAGAAAACTTGATAGAAAAATTTCAGATCAAAGCAAATGGATACCACCCCTTTTTGATTAGGGATGGGTGGCAAGTGGCCCAGTTGAACTACATGCCAGAACAAGAAATTGAAAATATAACCAGATTGGATGTTCACCGTTTAACGGATGAGGTTTTCATCTTGTTAAAAGGGCATGCCGTGTTGATCGCAGCTGAAATCACTGAAAGCGGAATACGTTTTCAAATACAGCTAATGGAGCCCAATATTACCTATAACATCCCAGTTGGTACTTGGCACAATATTGCCATGTGTGAAGGTTGTGAGGTCATCTTGGTGGAAAAATCGAATACCCATATTTCTGATTTTGAACACTACGAACTCAACCATGAACAACAAGAAGAATTAAAACATAAGGTGAGCACTATTTTGAACAATGTGCAAAGCTTAAAATAGAAGTCGATGAAAAAGATAGATCTAAAAGGAAAAAAAGCACTGGTTACGGGAGGTAGCCAAGGTATTGGGGCTGAAATCTGTAACCAATTGGCGACATGTGGTGCAGACGTATTTATAAATTATAACAATAGTAGTGACAAAGCGGAAGCGCTCGCAAAAAAAATCAAAGAAACCTATGGCACGAAAGCAGCTTGCTTTAAAGCTGATGTTTCCAAGGCCAAAGAGGTAGAAGCCATGTTTCTTCAAATGGATAAGGAAATCGGCACTGTCGATATCCTAGTCAACAATGCGGGTTGTGAGAGCGTTGTGCACGTTCTGGACATGGAAGAAACAACCTGGGACAGAATAATGGACGTCAATTTAAAAGGTCCCTTTTTATGTTCTCAGTATGCGGCCAAAAGAATGGAATCAAAAAGTGGTGGTGTCATCATTAATATCTCTTCGATCCATGATGTGGTTCCACGAAAAGGACTGATTCACTATTGTTCCGCCAAGGCAGGGTTAAAGATGTTCTCTAAATGTCTCTCACTTGAATTGGCAGAGAAGAACATTAGGGTCGTCTCCATAGCCCCTGGGGCCATAGAGACAAATATGAACAAGAAAGAGATAGCCAATTTTGGCAAGGATAAATTTGAACGATGGATTCCTCAAGGAAGAATCGGAAATGTCTCAGATGTGGCCAACACGGTTGCGTTTATGGCAAGCGACCTTGCAGATTACATAAATGGTGCTGATATCTACATTGATGGGGCGTATATGAACCATACCATTCAATATGATCCCAGGCCCGCCCGAAAGAAAAACTAGTCCATACCCATGTCAAACACTATTATTTTAAGGGGTATTGCATGGGACCATCCTAGGGGATATGAACCGCTAAGAGCTACATCCTTAGCGTTTGCGAAAAAACAAGGTAACGTACATATTGAATGGGATGTTCGCTCATTAAAAGAGTTTGGCGATATGCCCATTGAGAATTTGATTGAACACTATGACTTGATAACCATAGACCATCCCTACATGGGGCAGGCCTTTGCCAATAAACTATTGTTACCGCTTGAAGAAATGATCTCTGATACTTTTTTAGAGGCACTTTCTGAACAATCGGTCGGACCAAGTTTCGGTTCATATGACTACAAGAATCATATATATGCTTTGCCAATTGACGCTGCTGCGTTGGTCGCTGCATCAAGAAATGATCTAATGGAAAAGTATCAACTCGTTTTTCCAAAAACACGTCAACAGTTGTTGGGCTTTTACCAATTGATTCCCAAAGATCATTCGGTAGCATGGCCTTTGTGCCCGACCGACCTCTGGTGTACATTTTTAACGCTATGTGCCCAAGATGCCGGTAATGATTTTATTAAAGATAGAAGTATTGATGAAAAAGTAGGCATCGCCGTTCTGAATGAGTTGAAGTACCATTTGGGTCATTTACATCCCCAATCCCTACAGTGGAACCCAATTCAGATTTTAGATAGAATGGCCAATGAAGATTCAATTGTCTACTCGCCATTTTTATTTGGTTATACCAACTATTCTAGAGAAGGATACGCAAAGAATAAGGTCAATTTCAGCAATAGTCCCATAAATCCGGCAACAGATGTATCCACTATATTGGGAGGGGTAGGTCTGGCAGTTTCTTCTAATAGCATACATAAGGAATTGGCCGTGGCCTACGCCATATTTACGGCCAAAGCGGAAACACAAAAAGGAATTTATACCCAAAATGGTGGTCAGCCGGGCAATCTGATGGCATGGTTGTCAGAAACCAATAATGGGTTGTGCGATAATTTCTTTGCCCATACCATGAGAACCATGCAAAGAGCCTATGTGCGTCCAAGGCATGCCGGTTGGAATGAGTTTCAAGAGCAGGGAGCAGATTTGTTGCATAACGGTCTTTTAAAAGACCTTTCTTCAGACCAAATGATAAAAGGTCTAAATCAGTTGTACAAAAACATGGCTTGAGATGAAAAAAAAGTACAGGAACATCACCGTAAACATCGCAGATAAAATAGGCATGCTAAATTTTAACCGGCCTGAACAGCTGAATGCGATGAACCAAGAAATGATGAATGAAATCATCGATGCCATTAAAACCATTAATGCGAACGAAGAGGTTTTGGTGGCAATTGTTCAAGGAGAGGGACGTGCCTTTATGGCCGGCGCCGATATCAAGGAATACGGCAACCAATCCCCCGAAGAGTTTAGGTCATTTCAAGAAAGAGGACTAGAATTGTATTCAGCCATAGAAAATGCTCCAAAACCATGGATAGCCGCAGTGAACGGTTTTGCCTTGGGCGGAGGGTTCGAAATCGCATTGGCATGTGATATCATTCTTGCCTCAGAAGCCGCAAAGATGGGGTTGCCAGAGGTGTTTTTAAGCCTTGTCCCGGGCGGTGGCGGCACCCAGCGCCTAATACAGAAAATAGGCATAAATAGAGCAAAAGAGGTATTGTTTACCGGGGGGCAGTACCCGGCGAAGGTTTTTCATGCATGGGGAATCGTTAACCATGTGTACCCAGAAGAAGCGTTCAAAGCTGAAGTGAAGCATTTTGCGCAAAAGTTGACCAGAAGATCGCCAGAAGCCATCAAACAACTGAAGAAATTGGCTCAATTGAGCCTTTCATCCATTCCTTTTGAACAGAAAATTGAAGAGGAAGGCAAGGCTGTGACAGCACTTTTCTTTGGTGACGAGGCAAAGAAGGCCATTCAAGATTTTATTGACAAATCATAACCCACCATGATGTTGACGTTTTTTATGGGCAGTTACACAGAGTACCTTTTACCTGATTTTGGTGGCACCGGACTGGGTATATATACGGTACAAATGAACACCGAAACAGGTGGGCTGAAGGCCTTGTATTCCATAGAAGCAAGAAACCCGAGTTATCTGGCCCTATCAGATGATGGTCGAATGTTGTATTGTAATACAGAACTTGCCGAAGACGAAAATCCCGTAGTAAAGGCGTTTATGATAAACAAAGACTTTTCATTGCAATTTGTAAATGAACAGGTCATTCCAGGGGGTTATCCCTGTCATATCAAAACGTATACAAATAATGCTTTGGTTGCCTGTTATGCCACGGGAAATGTGCTTCAATTTCCTTTAGATCCAGCCGGAAAAGTAATGCCCCTTAAAAATGAGCACCATCATTCAGGAAGCAGCATTAATAAGGTCAGGCAAGAAGCACCCCATCCGCATCAGATTGCCATTCATCCCAATCAAAAAGACATTTTTGTCTGTGACCTTGGTATTGATACGATAAAGACCTATCGTTTTGAAGGAGACATGCTGATGGCAGACGCATCAAAAGATACAAAGGTCAGTTCTGGGGGTGGTCCTAGGCATATGGTTTTTGACCCCAACGGAACTTTGGCTTATGTGCTCAACGAACTCTCTGGTGAGGTTTCGGTGCTGGAAAAGGGAGAGGGGCATTTCAAACAAATAGGGAGCTATAGTTCATTGCCTGAAGACTATTCAGAAGTACCCAGTGGTTCGGCCATACGAATTCTTCCAAATGGTAAGTTTCTATATGCTGCCAACAGAAAAGTGGAAGCCATCACCATTTTTAAGATTATCGATCGAGAATTACAGCTTGTCGATATACAATATACCGGTGGAGCGGAGCTACGGGAATTTAATATTACCCCAAATGGGGAATGGTTAATTGCCTGTCACCAAAACTCGCATGATACAGTGGTTTATAAAGTTCAAGAGAACGGTAAACTGGAAGAACGCTACCGAACCAAAGAATTTCTATCTCCGGTTTGCATTGTGTTTCCCGATAATGACGTTACGAAATGACAAAAAGCTAAATCGATGCAAAAGAAAGACCAAACAAAAGATGGGCCGTTGAGCGGATTGGTAGTAGCTGACTTTACCCAGTTGGCCCAAGGGCCATGGGCTACGCAAATGTTGGGCGATATGGGGGCCGATATCATCAAGATCGAACCGGTAAAAGGGGATTGGATGCGACATTACTCTTACGGTAATCTATATCCCGAAGGTGAGAGCATTTCATTTGTTAGTTTCAATAGAAATAAACGAAGCATTGCACTTAACCTTAAAGATTCCATAGAAAATGAAATTGCACGAAATATTATTGCCAAGGCCGACATCTTGGTCGAGAATTTTAGGCCAGGGGTAATGGAGCGATTGGGGCTTGGGTATGAAGACATGAAAAAGCTAAATCCGGTTTTGGTGTATTGCTCTAGTTCGGGCTATGGTTCTTCTGGCCCCTATTTACATCGCCCAGGGCAGGATTTATTGGCCCAGTCTATGGGTGGAGGGGCGGCACTTAATGGCAAGAAGGGAGAAATGCCCGTGGTCACTGCCGTGGGCCAGGCAGATTTGTTGACCAGTTTATTCATCAATCAATCGGTTCTAGCGGCTCTTTATCATCGTGAGAAGACAGGTGAGGGCCAAAAAATAGAGGCCAATCTGTTGAATTCAGTTGTAGGATTTCATATTCAGGAAATCACGGCGTATCTGCATAAAGGAGGGAATCCTGAACGAAGCGAAAGCGGTATTCCCAATCCATGGCTTGGGGCTCCATACGGACTCTACAATACCAAAGATGGTTATATCGCCATCGGAATGAACTCAGTGCAAAAATTAGCTCAGGTCGTGGGTCTTGAACAATACAATTCCGATGCATTTGCTTCAAACAACATTATGGAGGATAGGGATGGGATTCGCCTCAATTTCAACGCTGTTTTTATGACCAGAAACTCAGAAGAATGGCTTCAAACCTTATTGGAACATGATATTTGGTGCTCTCAGGTAAACACATTTGACGAAATGGTCGTTGACCCGCAAATAGAACATAATGAAATGATCATCGAACTTGATCATCCGACCATAGGCAAGGTGAAAACTACCGGTTTTCCCGTATGGTTCAGTGAAACGCCACAAAAAGTCTACAGATCCGCACCCTTGCTCAACGAAAATGCCAAGGAGATACTACTGGAGTTTTGTGATTTTTCTGAGGATGAGATAAATACGTTAACAATGAAGAAAAAGAAATCATGAAGTTAGGATTTGGTTTGTACAAACATATGCTCAATGCATCACATTACAATTTTGCAAAACAATGTGGTGCTACCCATGTGATCATTCATCTAGTAGATTATTTTGGGCATAGCAGAAACAATGTAGACCAACCCATAGGGGGCAAAACAGGTTGGGGCAAAGCTGGCAACCCCGATGAAGTCTGGTCTTATGACGAGTTGTTGACCATTAAAAATGAGATCAACGCCCATGGTTTGAAACTTGAGGCCATTGAAAATTTTGATCCTGCACATTGGTATGATGTATTGTTGGATGGGCCTAAGAAAGAACAGCAAATGAATAAGCTTAAACAGCTGATACACAATGTGGGGAAAGTAGGAATCCCGATTTTTGGCTACAACTTTTCGTTGGCAGGAGTGTCATCAAGATACCAAGGGCCTTTGGCACGTGGGAAAGCAATTTCTGTTGGCATGAACGGTATGGATGACACACCGATTCCTAATGGAATGGTCTGGAACATGGTCTACGATGAAAATGCCGGTGAAGGTACGCTGCCAAAAATTGACCATGATGAGTTATGGGATCGGTTGCGGTATTTTTTAGACGGGATTTTACCCGTTGCCGAAGAAGCTGGGGTTACCATGGCCGCACATCCTGACGACCCTCCCGTGCCCTACTTGCGAAATACCCCTAGATTGGTGTACCAACCCCATATGTATCAAAAGTTGATCGATATGAATGCAAGTCCGGCAAACCAATTGGAGTTTTGTTTGGGATCCATTGCTGAAATGACCGAGGGCAATGTGTACGATGCCACCGAAACGTATAGCAAACAGGGCAGAATTGGTTACGTCCATTTTAGAAACGTCAAGGGCAAGGTGCCCAATTATCATGAGGTTTTTGTCGACGAAGGAGACATTGACATGTTTCGAATCTTGAAAATCCTCAAAAAAAACGATTTTGACGGTGTTCTAATTCCTGACCACACTCCGCAAATGACCTGCGATGCACCTTGGTATGCTGGCATGGCTTATGCCATGGGGTATATGAAGTCGGCACTTTCACTCTTGGAAAAAGAATAGGCAATCCAATAATTTCATTTTGAAGAATAATGTCACATTTCTCGCCCATATTGCTGCCCCGGTCATTTGCTTGGGCACCACCTTTATAGAACAAATGACCCCGTGGTTTTTTGCGATGTGCTTAATTCCGGCAATTAATATCATCGTAAAAATGTTGCCTGAAACCAAGGGCAAGACCTTGGAAGAAAAAGGAATAGGAAGGTGTCAATGTGAATTGGCCCCATTGTTTTTGTATACATGAATTTAGTTTGAAACATTTAGAAAATTTAGAAATGGAAACTTCTCCCCCAATCAAAAAACTTAAAGCACCCACCTTGTTCTGGTATTTTCTGATCCTGTTGTTTGTTTCGAAAACTCATGCCCAAGACAATTATTTCGCGGGGTACAAGGCTTCGATTTCCGGTGCTAATTTTGCATATCATTCCCCCTTTTCGCATCTAGATCAATCCCTTCTGACAAGGGCAAAATCAAATTTCGAGCCGATTGAATGGCAAACCGAGGTAATACCAAATTCATATACGAAGAAAACGGCATCCTTTATTTGGGGCTATGGTATTGGCGCCAAATCCCCCAGTCAACAATTTGACCTCTATGTAAATGGCAAAAAGGTCATGACCTTTTCATCACCCAATAATGGTGAAGCCATGCGAACGCTAAAGGGAAAAGACGGTATTGTGCTACAATTCAACCGCTCCATGGTTGATATGAATCTTGATGAAATGGGTACAGCGGTACTTACCGTTCCTGACACCTATTTTACTAAGGGTAAGGCGGTAGTCTTGAAAGTAGACGGTGTTGATAATGATAGTAACGAATGGTTTATGACGTTCAAGCGTGAGCTAAATGAGAAAGTCAAAACACAGCAGTCGAAAATAGTTGTAAAGAAAGATGGTGCGCTTTTTCATAGCATACGGTTTGAATTGATGCACCTAAAAAAACCAACTACTGTGAGTGTTTCTACACCCAACAAGAAAAAGAAATTCAATATCAACACTGGTTTTAATGAGTTTGATTTTTTGGTTCCGGCGGTACGGTCACCTACGAAAATGGACGTGCAGTTTGAAATAAATGGAGAAAAGAGACAGCTCAGCTTTATGGTCGAACCGGTAAGGGAGTGGACCATCCACTTGGTACAGCACTCGCATACCGATATCGGATATACAAGGTCCCAGACCGAAATTTTGGCAGAACACTTACGTTTTATCGACACCGCTTTGGACTATTGTGATCAAACCGATGATTATCCTAATGAAGCCAAGTTCCGATGGACCTGCGAGGCTGCATGGACGGTTCGTGAATACCTGAAAAATCGTCCAAAAAGTCAAATAGATAGGTTGTTGCAACGCATAAAAGAAGGGCGTATTGAAGTGACAGGTATGTTCTTTAACTTTTCAGAAATTGTTGATGAGACGGCCCTGGCCATGCAAACACAGGCCTTAAAACATTTCAAGGAAAAAGGAATTGATGTCACGACCGCTATGCAGAATGACGTCAATGGTATTGGTTGGGCCATGATTGATCTTTACAATAATACAGGTATAAAATACCTTACTATGGGGCAACACGGTCATCGCGCCCATGTTCCCTTTGATAAACCCACATCCTTTTGGTGGGAATCCAATTCTGGAAACCGACTTTTGGCGTACAGAAGTGAGCACTACGCACACGGTAATGCGTTGAGCTTGACCAATGGAAAAATGGATCAATTTCGAGCTAACCTATCAAGTTATCTCATCAATTTAGAAGCCAAAGGCTATCCGTACAATAGAACGGCATTTCAATTTTCAGGCTACTTGACCGACAACTCACCTCCATCTACGATAGCATGTGATATTGTGAAAGAGTGGAACGAAAAATATGAATGGCCCAAATTGAAGCTTTCTTTGGATAGTGAGTTTATGGTATACATTGAACAGCACCAAGCCGAATACCTTCCCGTAAAAAAAGAGGCTTGGCCAGATTGGTGGACCGATGGTTTTGGGTCAGCTTTCAGAGAAACAAAAACGGCAAGAACCGCTCATTCTCAAATGATTGGCAATATGGGGCTATTGTCGATGTCTTATCTCATGGGGTCAGAACTTCCTACGACCATTAACAACGAAATTGAAAGGGCCTATGATGAATTGTTGTTTTATGATGAGCATACATTTGGCGCTGCAGAAAGTGTCACGGATCCACTGGGTGAAAATTCCACGGTTCAATGGGGACAAAAATCTGCATATGCGTGGACAGCTTACAAAGAGTCAAGTTTAATTCGAGAAAAGGCACTAGGGATACTGCAACAGCATATTCCGAAAGGAGAATATCCAACAGTGGCTGTATTCAACACGCTAAATTGGAAGCGTTCGGGGCCGGTCAATGTGTACATTGATCACGAATTGCTGCCATTGGATAAAGATTACAAGATAGTTGACGAGAACGGGCACGCCATTCAAGTACAACGTATATCAAGCAGACCTGATGGCAGTACTTATAAACTGTGGGCCATTGATGTGCCACCAATGGGTTATGCCACCTTTCGTATTGTTCTTGAAGATAGGAAAGGGGAGAAGGTTAATGTAACGAATCATCAGGATAATTCCATACTTGAAAATCAGTACTATCGTTTAAAAATAGATAGGGCTAAGGGAGTGATTACAGGTATTTTTGACAAAGAGCTGGGCAAAGAATTGGTAGATACAAATAGCACGGCCAAACTGGGCGAATTTATCTATGAAGAGCCTGAAGATCGAAAATCTATGGAGCGTCTTACCAATACCAGCAGAGATACGGTGTATGTTCCTATCAAAAGAAAAGTTAGCGGTCTGACTGATATTACCGTTTCTGACATCAAGAAAAACGCCTTGTGGAAAAGTGTTGCCGTGAATGGTAAAATTGATGGATGCGCAGACGAAAGAGGTGTAAATCTAGAAATCAGGCTCTACCATACCGCAAAAAAAATAGAGCTTTCCTATAGCATGGTGAAGCTGCCAGTGATTTCACCTGAAGGGGTTTATATCGCTTTTCCTTTTGGTATGAACGATAATGATGAGTTGGCATTTGATGTGCAGGGAGGTGTGGTCAATCCTGGAGCCAATCAATTGGAAGGTACTTCGGCAGATTGGAATGTGATTCAAAACTTTGCCGCAGTACAAAATGATAATGCCCAAATTGTATTTAGTAGTAATGATGTTCCCTTGGTGCATTTTGGTGACATTAATACAGGTAGGTTTTATTACAAGCGCAAGCCCAAAAATTCGCACATTTATTCTTGGGTTTTAAATAATTATTGGGCAACAAATTTTAAAGCCAGTCAAGATGGTGAAATGAAATGGAGTTATTTCTTGACCTCGTCATCAAATGCCTCAAACACCTTTGCCACGAAATTTGGATGGAACCAGAGAGTGGGAATGGCCGGGCGTTTGGTTCCATCGGACAAGGATTCAAAAATTGAAAAAATACCAAGTAGGTCGATATTGAGTCTTGATGTACCTAATTTGTTGCTGGTAAATGCAAGACCAACAGCTTCCAATGACGGGGTGATATTGCACCTTCGTGAAATAGAAGGAGACCACGCCATTTTAGACATTGATAAATTGATGGACCAAACCGGAGCTAAAGAAGTCTATGAAGTAAATGTTCTTGGCGAGAAACTTAATCGGTTAAGTGAACCGACCTTGATCAAACACTTTGAAACGCGTTTCATTCTGTTATCACGATCTTTGTAGTTCAAATATAAAAACAATATGTACAGACATATGAACATATAATACATTCATCTTATTTTTAGAGTCATTTTCACCTCATAAGCGAAACCAATTGGAATTTTTCACCCGTTTACCACTTACGTTTACAGCAAAATTTCGTTAGATTCATTTCCATTGATTCAAAAAATGTGATGGTTACTACGATTGAAAAAGTGGGGGATTCGGAAGAGTTTATGACCAGAATGCACAATGTAAAAGATGGAGAACAAATAAAATGGTACGATTGAAGATTATAAGAGCGTTTATTCTTGGAGCTGTTATCACAACTCTTTCATGTAGTAATGAAGATAGGTTCATCTATAAAAATGCCAATGCGCCCGTTGAAGATCGGGTTAACGACTTATTGTCCCGAATGACCATTGAAGAAAAATTCGGTCAATTGTTTATGGTGCCCTGTGATTTGTCAGAAGGATTGGGCAAATATAGGGCGGGTATCTTTGGCTTTCAGCTGAACACCTCCTCCTCAGACACCCAGCAAATATTGAATTATGCCGCAGGCGGTGAAGCCGAACAAACCGCCGAACTTGCCAATGCCATTCAAAAGTATTTTGTGGAAGAAACCCGCCTGGGCATTCCGATTATTCCTTTTGACGAGGCACTGCACGGATTGGTAAGAAAAGGCGCAACCGTCTACCCGCAAGCTATTGGATTGGCGGCAACCTGGGACACCACCCTGGTAAAAGAGGTTGCCCATTCCATAGCCATGGAAACAAAAACAAGGGGTATCCGACAAATATTATCCCCTGTGCTTAACATTGCCAGGGACGTTCGTTGGGGAAGAACAGAAGAAACCTACGGGGAAGATCCGTTTCTCACCACACACATGGGAGTATCATTTATTTCTGAGTTTGAAAAGCTGGGCGTAATTACCACGCCCAAGCACTTTGTGGCCAATGTTGGTGCCGGAGGAAGGGATAGCTACCCAATTCATTATAACGAGAGGCTCTTGGAAGAAGTGTATTTCCCTGCATATAAGGCTGCTTTCCGAAAAGCAAACGCATGGTCTGTAATGACATCTTACAACTCCTTGGATGGTAGACCGTGTACGGCCAACGATTGGTTGCTCAACCAGAAATTAAAAAGGGAATGGGGATTTGATGGTTTTGTAATTTCCGATGCCAATGCGGTTGGCATCATCAATCTCATCCATTTCACCTCTGAAGACTATGCCGACGCCGGAAAACAATCCATAGAAAATGGTCTGGACGTCATATTTGAGGTAGACTACGATGTATATAAACAACATTACTATCCTGCATTTGAACGAGGTGAAATAGATGAAGAAAAACTAAACGATGCGGTACGAAGGGTACTCATCGCAAAATTTAAACTGGGTTTATTCGAAAATCCTTATGTCGACATTAAGGAAGCAAAAAAATGGAACGGCGCCGAAGAACATCTCCAACTTGCAAAAAAAGCAGCGCAGAAATCTATTGTACTTCTAAAAAACGAGGATAAAATCTTGCCCATTGACAAAACGATAAAATCTATTGCCGTAGTCGGTGTAGATGCCACCGAGGCGCGTTTGGGAGGCTATTCGGGACCTGGAAATAAAAAGGTGACCATTTTGGAAGGTATAAAGAACAAGTTGGGTGCCACAACTAAGATAAACTACGCCCCGGGTTGTGGCAGAGTGTCAGAAGAATTCATGGCGATTCCGACGGCCAATCTTTTTTGCTACGAGGGAGGCAAAAAAGTGCCCGGATTAAAAGGGGAGTATTTCAATAATATCAAGCTTGAAGGGAAACCTGTGCTCACGAGAATCGACCCTAAAATCGATTTTAGGTGGACACTTTTTTCGCCTGAAGATAAAACCATTAACTACGATTGGTACTCTGCGAGGTGGACGGGAAAACTGGTATCACCGAAAACGGGTATGATCAATATAGGCATAAAGGGTGACGATGGCTATCGTTTGTACATCGATAACAAGTTGGTCATTGACAATTGGAAAAAGCAAACATTTCAACAATTGACAAAAGCATATCAATTTGAAAAAGACAAAGTGTACGATATAAAGGTGGAGTTTTATGAATCGGTCGGAAATGTATGGTTCAAACTATTGTGGGATGCTGAGGTTGAAAGTACTTGGAAAAACGAAATCAAAGAGGCGGTGGATGCCGTCAAAAAAAGTGATATGGCCATAGTGGTCGTGGGAATAGACGAAGGAGAATTTCAAGATAGGTCCTCCCTTTCCTTACCAGGACATCAGAAAGAACTGATACATCAGATTGCAACAACCGGAAAGCCCATAACAGTGGTTTTGGTTGGAGGCAGCGCAATCACCATGGGCAACTGGATCAACAAGGTTTCTTCAATTATTGATATCTGGTACCCAGGGGAAGAAGGTGGAAATGCAGTGGCCGATGTGCTGTTTGGTGATTATAACCCTGCAGGGAGATTGCCCATTACATTTCCAATGCACGAAGCCCAACTACCGCTGTACTACAATCACAAACCAACAGGAAGAGGTGATGACTATAGAGATCTTAGCGGAAAACCACTTTTTCCATTTGGGTATGGATTAAGCTATTCTACTTTTGAATATAGTGACCTTGTGGTAGATATAAAAGAAATCAATAAAGAAGGAATCGCTACCTATAGATTCAAAGTGACCAACACCGGTGAGCATGATGGTGACGAAGTAGTGCAACTGTACATCAGGGACTTGATCGCCTCAGTAACCCGACCCGTAATGGAGCTAAAAGGTTTTCAGCGTATTCATCTCAAGAAAAACGAAACCAAAGAGGTGGCGTTTAGCATCACACCGGAAATGTTGACCATGCTTGATGAAAACATGAACGAGGTAGTTGAATCCGGTGAGTTCAGAATTATGATAGGTTCTGCTTCAAATGATATTCGCTTAAGGGATATTTTGACGGTAAAATAGCATTGCATATGAAACGATATTACCTTCTCTTGCTAACAGTATTGTTGTTGGGTTGCGCACAAGACAATGGCAATCCTGTTTACAAAAATGCAGAGTTGGATACGGAGATGCGGGTTGCCGATCTTCTCTCGAGAATGACCTTGGAGGAAAAAATTAGGGAACTCGATATGTATTCAGCCCATGATTTGATCGAGAATGGCGAACTATCGGTGGAAAGAGCAAAAGCTGTGTTGGATGGTTTGAATATCGGGTCGGTTCGTGACTTCTATCCCAAGTCAGCAGAGGTTTCCAACGAACTACAGCAATATATCATAGAAAACAATCGATTGGGCATACCAGCTTTAATGATTGAAGAAGCGCTTCATGGCTATTTGGGAAAGGGCGCAACATCTTTTCCCGTACCCATTGGTTTGGCAAGTATGTGGGATGTTAATGCCATGGAAAAAATCGGAAAGGTCATAGGTTCAGAAACCCGGGCCATGGGTATACACCTAGTGCTGGCCCCTACTTTAGGATTAGGTAGGGAACCGCGATGGGGACGTGTGCAAGAGACCTATGGTGAAGATCCTTTTTTGGCAGCGAGAAATGGAGTGGCCATTATTAACGGCATGCAAGGTGATGACTTGACCCATGATGATGCAGTTGTGGCGGAACCAAAACACTTTGGCATACATAGTATTCCCGAAGGGGGCAAGAATACGGCTCCTGTATATATTGGCGAACGGGAAGCAAGAGGCAATTTTTTATATGTTTTTGAAAAGGCCTTTACTGAAGCTGGTGCCCTGGGTGCTATGGCAGCCTATCATGAATGGGATGGTGTTCCCGCAGCAGGCGACCCATGGTTGTTGAAAAAGGTATTACGAGAAGAATGGGGTTTTAAGGGCATGGTAATTTCAGATCTGGGCGCTATTGCAAAACAGGAATTTGTGCATAAAACGGCCAAAAACTCCAAAGAAGCTATCGCCAGTTCAATAAGTGCGGGCCTTGATATGCAATTTTACGATTATAAGCACGATGTGTTTCGCCAAGGGATCATAGATGCCCTGGATGAAAAGCTTTTAAGTGCAGATGATATTGATAGGGCCGTATCGAGTGTGCTCTATGTAAAATTTAAATTGGGACTCTTTGAAAACCCTTATATCGATGGCGCTCTACAGCATAAGCGATATGGAAAC
Organism: Muricauda sp. SCSIO 65647; assembly: GCF_021534965.1. NCBI lineage: Bacteria > Pseudomonadati > Bacteroidota > Flavobacteriia > Flavobacteriales > Flavobacteriaceae > Allomuricauda > Allomuricauda sp. SCSIO 65647. The sequence goes on along the minus strand of NZ_CP091037.1, from coordinate 1,032,959 downwards.
AGAGAGCATAAACAGATGGCTTTGGATGCCGCTCATAAATCTATCGTTCTTCTACAAAATAAAAACAGGGTTTTACCTTTTGGAAACGGCGTTAAAAAGATTGCGCTTATTGGTGAGTTGGCCGATAAGGCCATTTTAGGGGGATATTCTCGAAGGGCGGAGGGTGAAAGATCCATTTTGGACGCCTTCCAAGAAACGGATTACGAGGTTGATTACGTAGATGTCGGCGTTCCCACTGGCTTTATGGAAGAGATTGACGAACGTTTTTTACGTACGGAAAATGGTGAGAAAGGGCTGACTGCAGAATACTTTGCCAATGCAGATTTTACGGGAAAACCCTCCCTGATACGCGTTGAGTCAAAATTGGAGCAATATTGGCATAATCTGAGTCCGGCGCCGGGTATACCAAGTGATAATTTTTCGATTCGATGGACCGGGTACCTCGTCCCAGAATTGAATGGGATATACAATTTTCAGCTATGGGCAGATGATTTGGGCAGACTCACCATTGGTGATGAAGTCTTGATAGACAGTTGGGATGTGAAATATAAAAACTCTTGGTCGAAAAAAAGTATGCGGTTACAAAAAGGCAAAAAATACCCGATAAAGATGGAATTGACGGAATACGACGAATTTGCAGATATCAAGATTCGTTGGAAAATCAACCCAGACACCAATGAAGAGACCATGTTCGAAAGGGCCGTAAATGCTGCCCGAAAAGCAGATGTGGCAGTGTTGGTTCTAGGGGAAAAGGATGGTAATGGTGAAGGAAGGGATAAAGTACGTCTTGAGCTCAATGAGTATAGTAAAAGACTTTTACGCGAAGTGGCCGCCATTGGTAAACCTATAGTACTGGTACTTCAAAATGGAAGACCTTTGGTCTTGACCGAAGAAGTTGGAATGGCCGACGCAATTTTAGAAACATGGTATGCCGGAGAAGAAGCAGCTCAAGGAACGGTTGATATTTTAAGTGGAAAGGTAAATCCATCTGGAAAACTTCCTATATCCTTTCCACGTGCCAATGGCCAGATTCCTATATACTACAATCAGAAAAAATCTGCAGATGCCACTTATGTTGATGAAAGCAACCGTCCATTGTTCGCTTTTGGTCATGGGTTGAGCTATAGTAATTTTGAATATTCAGACATAAGCCTCGAAAAACCCGTCATTTCATCGAACGAAGTGCAAAAAGTTATGGTGAAAGTAAAAAACACCTCAAATCTAAAGGGTACAGAGGTGGTTCAATTATACATCACCGATTTATACAGTTCCGTAAGTACTCCTAGAATCCAACTCCGTGGTTTTCAGCGAGTGGCACTCGAGCCCAATGAAGAAAAAAAGATCGGGTTTATTCTGTTGCCTGATGATTTGGCCCTTTGGAGTATTGATATGGAAAGGGTAGTGGAGCCTGGCGCATTTAAAGTACAAGTGGGCACAGCTTCGAATGATATTCGTTTGAAAACTGAATTTGAGGTAAGGGACTAAGAGAGAATATAGCAATATGGCTTATAAATTCTTCTATGAAGGAAAGATATGTGCCATCGTAGTTTTGATTTTAATGGGCAGATGTAGCAATACATACATGGTTTTCAAGATTATCCGCAGAACGTTTTTTTGAGTTGTTTAGAGAGCAGGATACAGCGCCACAGGATTCGGGTTCGACTCCCTTCAACCACACAGATAGCTTCTCGATCATGAGAGGCTTTTTTTATGCTGTTAAGTATTGTTAAATGCTTTTTTCAAAAAGGGTTTATACGTACCTTTTTTAAAAAGAAACAGCTATGAAAATTTCCGCAATGGGTATAGTGGCCTTTACTACCTTGGTCTTGGTGACGGTGACCATAATGGCCAGCATGAACTTTCCGTTCAATTGGGTCTTCTACGTCACCATTTTTGGCCAGGCCATGGTCGTCTATATGGTGTACCGGGTATTGACCGACAATTATCAGACCTCAAAGACTTTTGAAGACTTCTACGAAGACCATCCGATCGGCAGGCAAGATTAATTTGAGACCAGGTTTTCTTGGTTTTGTTCTGAACGCTTCGACAAACTTTCCATACCAAGTTCAGGAATCACCAACAAGGGTATCTGGGTATGAAAGGCAGTGCGTTTCACGATAGGCTCACGGGTCATACGCTCCATATAACTGTGTTGGTAGTTCAACATCGCCAATAAGTGAATGTCCAATTCCTGTGAAAAAATCTCAAGGGTATGTGAAACGGAATTGAGTTCAGAGACCGTATGTACGTAATGCTCGACAGAGTCTAAATATTTGCGTAGCATGTTCAGGTTGAATTGCTGCAACTCGGTCAGCGCCTTGATCTCATATTGAACGTGCACAATTCTTACCGTGGCCTTAAAGGCATGGGCCAATTCTATAAGAGGCGCCAGTTCAGAGGCCGTATAAAAGCGGTTGAAATCAGTGGCAAAGGCCATTTCTGAAGGGGCAGAAAACGCAAAGCATTTCGGAATCGCCAATACAGGGCATTTTTTGGTGTTCTTGATGATACGAACCGTATTACTGCCCATAAAGACTTCTTCCATGCCCGAAGCACCCTTGGTACCCGTTACGATCAAATCAATACTGTACGTATCGACGACATCGTTCACCTCATCGACCAAAAGATTGAAAGATGAAATGGTCTCGAAGCTATGCTTTTCATTGTTGAACATTGTCTTGATCTGTTCAATCGTTCGTTTCAGCCCGTTTTCTGAGTTGCTTCGCACGGCGTCTTCAATGCGAACGCCATCGACCATGGGGGCCATGAAACGACTGCTGGGTATGGCAGGGGTGTAGGTGTTCAAAAGGTAGAAGGTACACTCTTGGCGTTTGAACAAATTCAGCGCATACTGAATCGCGTTCCATGCATTTTGCGAAAAGTCGGTAGGTATCAGTATCCGTTTCATGACAATCTTTTTTACGATAGTATAAAATTAGATTGGCCTTGACCGTTATACTATGATAATTATCAGCTTTTAAAGTGTGGTCAGAAGCCCTCGACCATGTCTTGTAGCTTTCGCTCGTCTTTAATGCCCAACTTCTTGCCCGAGCTGTGGATGAGCCCTTTTTTCTTGAACTCTGAAATGATACGAATGGCCGATTCGGTGGCGGTACCCACCACATTGGCTATATCTTCACGTGATAGTGTTAAGGCCAAGAACCCTTCTTCGTCTTCCCCGAAATTATTTTTTAGGTACAGAAAGGCTTCGGCAATACGCTGTTTTACCGTTTTTTGGGACATGTTCACAATGACATCATCGGCTTCCTTGAGGTCATGGGCCATGTGCCGAAGTACTTCCAACGTGAAATTCGGATTGGTCTGAAGCGTATTGATAATGCTTTCTTTCGGAATAAAACAGACCTCCATATCGTTGACGGCCACTGCCGAAAGGTTTGAGTGCTCTTCTGCAATGACCGAGCGCTGGCCCATTACTTCGCCCCTGGCGGCCAATTTGACTATCTGGTCTTTACCGTTGGCGCTGAGTTTTGAGAGTTTTGAGACCCCATTGCGAACACAGAAAACACCATTTAGTTTTTCGCCCTCCTCGAAGAGCGACTCGCCTTTTTTTATTTTTTTTGTGGTTTTTGAATCAGAGACCTTTTTGAGCTCTTCTTTGTTCATGGCACGTAAGGCATTGAATTGCCTTACGATACAGTTTTCGCATCTGCTCTCCTCCATATTGGGTTGATTTACCTGATGTCACAAAAATACTGAGTGCAAAAAAAACCAGAACTGACAAATATCATGTTTTATGGAGACAATGTATTTCATATTTGCCTGAGGTATAATGCAAATGTGAATGGAACCTGACAAATGTTACCATTGCGGTGATGACTGCGGAAAAGAAGCGGTTCACTTCGATGAGCGTAATTTTTGCTGTCACGGCTGCAAGACGGTCTATGAGATATTCTCCTCAAATGACCTCTCTTATTATTATGATTTGCAGGCCAGTGCCGGGGCCACCCCAAATGAGGTCAATGGGAAATACGATTTTTTGGATAATGTTGAGATCGTTAAAAAATTGGTCGAATTTGATGCCGATGGCATACAGGTGGTCAATCTGAGTATTCCCCACATACATTGCAGTTCTTGTATCTGGGTGTTGGAAAATTTGAACCGACTGCTTCCCGCAGTACGTACCTCACAAGTAGATTTTCCGAAAAAAACCGTTCGCATCACCTATCTGATACAAGATTTTTCATTGAAAGAGCTGGTCTCTATGCTGTCACGAATAGGGTATGAGCCCTATATTTCGCTCGATGACTATGAGAAAAAGGCCAAAAAGGTCAATCGTGCCCTGATATACAAACTTGGGGTGGCCGGTTTTGCCTTTGGCAATGTAATGTTGCTGTCGTTTCCTGAATATTTTGAGGTAGAAGAGTTTTGGTTAGATCAATACAAGTATGTATTCAGATGGCTGATGTTCGCCTTTTCGCTACCCGTAGTGTTCTATGCTGCCCAAGATTATTTTACGTCTGCCTACAAAGGATTGCGGTCTAGACTTTTAAACATCGATGTACCCATTGCCCTTGGTATTTTGGTGCTCTTTCTACGGAGCACAGTCGATATCGCCTTCGATTTGGGATCGGGATTTTTTGATAGCCTTACCGGTTTGGTGTTCTTTTTGTTATTGGGCAAGTTCTTTCAACAAAAGACCTATGCTTTTCTTTCTTTCGAAAGGGATTATAAATCATATTTTCCCATCGCGGTAACGAAACTGTCGGGTAAGGGGCAGGAAGAAAATATCGAGGTATATAAAGTGAGGCAAGGTGATCGACTTTTGATACGGAGCCAAGAGATCATACCTGTCGATTGTATTCTGCTAAAAGGAGATGCCCAAATCGATTACAGTTTTGTGACCGGTGAGTCACAGGCTGTTGAGAAGACCTCGGGCGATAAGCTGTTTGCCGGTGGCAAGCAACTTTCGGGCGTGCTTGAGGTAGAGGCCCTGAAATCGGTATCACAAAGTTATCTCACCCAGTTATGGAGCAATTCAGTATTTGAAAAGAACAAGGCCACCGAATTTCAGACCCTGACCGATAGCATTGGCAAACGGTTCACATTGGCGGTATTGACCATTGCGGTAACGGCATCGGCCTATTGGCTGTACGTTGACCCGAGCAAGGTGATGAACGTATTCACCGCAGTGCTCATCATCGCCTGCCCTTGTGCCATTGCTCTGGCGGCCCCTTTTACCTTGGGCAATATGTTGCGCATTTTTGGCAAGCATCGGTTCTATCTGAAAGACACCAATGTTTTGGAGCGACTGGCCAAAGTGGGCACGGCCATTTTTGATAAGACCGGTACCTTGACCACATCGAAATCAGATGCTATTTTTTATGAGGGGATAGCGCTCACACCTGAAGAAATGTCATTGTTGAAGAACACGCTGCGTGCCTCTAACCATCCGTTGAGCAGGTCATTGTACGATCTATTGAAGGTCAACGAAATCATGACATTGGATGAGTTTGAAGAACTGACCGGTAAAGGCCTTATCGGTAGGTCAGGTGACCAATCGATAAAAGTGGGGTCGTCAGCCCATGTGGGTGCCAATGAAGAAGACAAGACCGCTGGCACCCAAGTATTCGTTGGGGCCAATGATGGGTATAAGGGCAAGTTTGTTTTCAAGAACAACTATCGGGCAGGAATTTTTTCATTGTTCTCAAGATTGAAAAAGAGAATGGCCGTGGCCATACTATCGGGAGACAATGAGGGAGAAAAAGAGTATTTGACCGCTGTACTACCAGAGAACACGCCGATGTTTTTCAATCAGAAGCCTGAAGACAAATTAGAGTTTGTCAAGGCTTTGCAACAAAAACAAAAGGTATTGATGGTAGGTGATGGGCTCAATGATGCCGGGGCCTTGGCCCAAAGTGATGTGGGCATAGCGGTCTCAGAAAACATCAATGTATTTTCACCTGCCTGTGACGGAATTTTGAATGCGGACCAATTGGCAAGATTGGATGATTTCATAAGAATGTCACGACAATCGATGGGCATTATAAAAATGAGCTTTGTGCTATCGCTATGCTATAATGTGATCGGGCTTTATTTTGCCGTCACCGGTCAGTTACAACCCGTAATCGCGGCCATTTTGATGCCATTGAGTTCTATCAGTATTGTGGCCTTTACCACAGTGGCCACAAACATTTTGGGGAAGAAATTTCATAATAGGGAAACACCATGAAAGAAAGGATTAAAAGTGTTGTAGAGAAATTGATGGGCAATCATATTCTGGCCCTGAGCATAGGCTTTGTGTATCTATGGTTTGGTACGCTGAAGTTTTTTCCGGGAATGAGCCCTGCCGAAGAATTGGCAAAAAATACCATTCAAGGGTTGACTTTGGGGTGGCTTCCCGATGAAACGTCGATCGTTTTGTTGGCTGCCCTAGAGGTGATGATCGGGTTGTTGCTCGTGCTAAATATCTTTAGGAAACAGGTCATTTTTGTGGCCATGGGGCATATGGTGCTGACTTTCACACCGATGCTGTTTTTTCCGATGGAATCGTTCAAAGAGGCACCCTTGGTACCCACCTTGCTTGGGCAATATATCGGCAAGAACGTAATCATATTATGTGCATTGATCACATTGGTGAGAAAGCATAAACAAATTTCCCCCATGGAAAAGATTGAAGACTAAAGATGATATATGTCATTTTTTAGACCATTGGGTAAAAGTAGTTTTACGCGCAAATTCAGGTAGGTATGAGCGTCATTTATGTGTTGTTGGCCATCAGTATTACTGTCGCGGTCTTCTTTTTTGCAGCTTTTGTGCTATCTGTGAAGAGCGGCCAATATGACGATGCCTATACCCCATCGGTTCGTATGCTGTTTGATGACGAACTGGTCAAAGACAAAACCGAAAAAGACGAACTAAATAAAAGTGAAAACCAATAATTATGGAAGTACAGCAGTTTCATTACGATAACAAGATCGTACAAAAGTTTCTTTATGCCACAATACTCTGGGGTGTTGTCGGTATGCTGGTGGGCCTACTATTGGCCTTTATGTTTTTGTTTCCCAACATTACCGATGGTATCTCATGGTTGAGTTTCGGTAGAATAAGGCCGTTGCATACCAATGCCGTGATCTTTGCCTTTGTGGGGAATGCCATCTTTGCCGGTGTCTATTACTCATTGCAACGGTTATTGAAGGCAAGAATGTTCAGCGATGCACTCAGCAATATCAATTTCTGGGGTTGGCAGCTGATAATCGTATCCGCGGCCATCACATTGCCGTTGGGCATCACCACCTCAAAAGAATATGCTGAGCTGGAATGGCCCATTGATATTGCCATTGCGTTGATATGGGTGGTATTTGGCTGGAACATGATCGGCACTATCTTAAAAAGAAGGCAGCGCCACCTGTATGTGGCCATATGGTTCTATCTCGCCACTTTTGTCACGGTCGCGGTATTGCATATTTTCAATAGTCTTGAACTGCCCGTTTCTGCATTAAAAAGCTATTCGGTATATGCCGGGGTACAAGATGCCCTGGTGCAGTGGTGGTACGGCCACAATGCAGTGGCATTCTTTTTGACCACTCCCTTTTTGGGGCTGATGTACTACTTCGTGCCCAAGGCCGCCAATAGGCCCGTATATTCCTATAGGCTTTCAATTGTGCACTTCTGGTCGTTGATCTTTATCTATATCTGGGCAGGACCACACCACCTGCTGTATTCTTCTTTGCCCGATTGGGCTCAGAATTTAGGTGTGGTCTTCTCGGTAATGTTGATAGCGCCCTCTTGGGGTGGTATGATCAACGGACTGTTGACATTGCGGGGCGTGTGGGACAAAGTGCGAACCGACCCTGTGTTGAAGTTCATGGTAGTCGCCATTACCGGTTATGGTATGGCCACTTTTGAAGGGCCCATGCTATCGCTCAAAAATGTGAACGCCATTGCACACTTCAGTGACTGGATCATTGCCCACGTACACGTAGGGGCCTTGGCATGGAACGGTTTCTTGACATTTGGTATGATCTATTGGCTCGTGCCCAGAATGTTCAAGACTACCTTGCATTCGAGGGGCTTGGCCAATTTCCACTTTTGGATCGGTACCTTGGGTATTGTGCTCTATGCCTTGCCGATGTACGTGGCCGGTTTTACACAGGCTTTGATGTGGAAAGATTTCAATCCTGATGGCAGCTTGGTGTATGGTAACTTTTTGGAGACTGTAGAGCAGATCATCCCCATGTACTGGATGAGGGCCATAGGCGGTACGCTTTACATCGTGGGTATGCTGATTTTGGTGTACAACATCGTGCTGACCATTAGAAAGGGAAGCGCCGTAGAAGATGAATTGGCCGAGGCACCTGCTTTGACCCGTGTGACCAAGAAAAGAACCGCTGGCGAAACCTTGCACAATTGGTTGGAAAGAAGACCGATTCAAATGACCATTTGGGCGACCATAGCCATTTTGATCGGGGGTATCGTTCAAATCGTGCCCACCATTTTGGTGAAATCGAACATTCCGACCATCACCAGTGTGAAACCCTATACGCCCCTTGAACTTGAAGGGCGCGATCTCTACATACGCGAGGGCTGTGTGGGTTGCCACTCACAGATGATACGACCCTTTAGAAGTGAGGTCGAACGCTATGGCGAATATGCCAAAGCCGGTGAGTTTGTCTATGACCATCCATTTCTATGGGGTAGTAAACGTACGGGTCCCGATCTGCTCCGTGTTGGTGGAAAATACTCTGACAACTGGCACCTGAACCATATGTTGGATCCGCAAAGTACCTCTGCAGGTTCAATAATGCCGGCGTATCAATGGTTGGTAAGAAACAAACATGATAGGAGCTCGGTCGAAGCTAAGATGCGCACCATGGTCAAATTGGGCGTGCCGTACACCGATGAAGACATTGCCAACGCACAACAATCGATGGCCGAACAGGCAGAGCAGATTGAAAAGAACCTGTATTCAGATCCTGAGTTCGTGAGAACCTATGAGGCAGACAAAAAGTATGCACAGGAGAATGGCCAGGATTTCATTGATATGCGCGATCGCGAGATTGTGGCGTTGATTGCCTATCTACAGCGTTTGGGCACCGATATCAAGGTGAAGGATACAGAAGAATTACTATCTCAAAATAAATAGGACATGTTGAAATTTGTAAAAAACCATATGGAAAGCATCGAAGGCATAGCGACCTATCCGATGATATCACTGCTGATCTTCTTCGTGTTCTTTGCACTGTTGTTCTGGTGGGTGTTCACTGCCTCGAAGGCACATATAAAAGAAATGGGTGAATTGCCCCTTGATAATGATAACCAATAAAAAACAAGATTATGATTTCTAGAATTCCATGGTGGATAAGGGTTCCGGTACTGTTCTTCATCATCTTCGGACTGATGGAATATTTCATCGATTCAGGTGATAAGCCGGCCTTTATCGAATATCCGATAACACAGTTTTTCTTGTTGATGGTGCTACTGATTTTGGTGGCCATCGAGTTGATCTTGCGTTCGATAGAGAACATTATGTTCAGATCGCTTTCACCTGAGGCGCAAGAACGATATTTAGCGGCCAAGAACAAGAAACCAGAGTACAAGTGGGTTGAAAACCTCAAAAAGCGGTTGACTAGAAGCAAGTCTATCGAAAGAGAGGGCGAAATCATTTTAGACCATAATTATGACGGTATTCGAGAGCTCGACAATGTCTTGCCGCCGTGGTGGGTCTATCTCTTCTATATCACCATTATTTTTGGTGCGGTGTATTTGGTGCGTTTTCATATAGTCGGCGATTATACCCAAGCAGAAGAATATGACCAAGAAGTTGCAGCGGCCAGAATAGCCATTGAAGAATACAAGAAAACGGCAAAAGACCTGGTTGATGTGAACACGGTTGAATTGCTGACCGATGCTTCTGATTTGAGTGCGGGTGAAAAAATATTTACAGCGAACTGCGTCGTCTGCCATATGGCTGATGGCGGTGGAGGTATCGGGCCCAACCTGACCGATGAATATTGGATCTTGGGCGGTGGTATCAAGAATGTCTTCAATACCATTTCAGAAGGAGGTCGTGATGGCAAGGGAATGGTAGCTTGGAAAAACGTTTTGAAACCCGCCGAAATGGCCCAGGTAGCTAGTTATTTATTGCAATTTCAGGGTACCACTCCCGCTAATCCGAAGGCACCTGAAGGTGAAATATGGATAGATCCCGATGCACCACAAGAGCCTGAAAATACCGAAGAAGAAACCCCGATTGAACAGGTTTCAGATTCTACTGATGTCGTAATGAATTAGAAATGTCTTTCCTCGATCGAGGAAAGACTTTAAAAGGGCGGCCGACAAAGGCGACCGCGTAAATTGCAAATGGAAGAGAATTTTAGGGATTCAATAGCGACAGTGACCGCTGAAGGTAAACGGGCATGGATTTTTCCTAAAAAACCAAGCGGCCGATATTATGACTATCGAAAGCTAGTGAGCTATTTTCTATTGGGGTTCCTCTTTGCCGCTCCATTTGTAAAAATAAACGGTCATCAGTTTTTGATGTTCAACGTGCTGGAACGTCGTTTCAATATCTTCGGATTTCCGTTTTGGCCACAAGACTTTCACCTGTTCGTCATTTCGATGATCATCGGGGTCATATTCATCGCTCTTTTTACCGTGGCGTTCGGAAGGATTTTCTGTGGATGGATATGCCCCCAGACCATTTTTATGGAAATGGTTTTTCGCCGTATCGAGTATTGGATCGATGGTGACCGTGGGGCACAGATGCGCCTTGATAAAGCGCCTTGGACTGCAAAAAAAATTAGGAAAAGGGTGTTGAAGTGGGTTATCTTTTTCATCATTTCCTTTTTGATCGCCAATGTTTTCTTGGCCTATCTTATCAGCAGTGATACCCTGATCAGGTACATCACCGATGGTCCGATGGCCCATTTGAGCACCATGGTATCGTTGTTGATATTTACGGCGGTATTCTATTTTGTCTTTGCGTGGTTCAGGGAACAGGTCTGTATCATCGCCTGCCCATACGGTCGCTTGCAGGGCGTTCTGCTTGATGATAAATCAATAGTTGTGGCTTATGACCACAAGCGGGGTGAGAGTGAAAACGGTAGAAAAAAATACCGAAAGAATGAAGACCGTGATGCGTTGGGCCATGGCGATTGTATCGATTGTTTTCAATGTGTCAATGTATGCCCGACAGGTATCGATATTCGCAATGGTACCCAACTAGAATGTGTGAACTGTACGGCCTGTATTGACGAGTGCGACCATATCATGGAGAGTATCGACAGGCCCAAAGGGTTGATTCGATATGCCAGCGAACAAGAGATAACCGATAAGAAAAAGTTTCGCTTCACGGCCCGTATGAAAGGTTATACAGGGGTATTGACCATTTTGATAGGAGTGTTGGTGGGCATGCTTTTCCTCAGAAATGAAATTGAAGCCAATATTCTCAGGTTACCGGGGCAATTGTATGAGCGAAAAGAAAACAATATCATCAGCAATGTGTATACCTACAAATTGGTCAACAAAACGACCAAAGACATCGACGATGTCAATTTTAAACTGTTATCGCACAATGGTACGATAAACATGGTTTCGCAAGACAGTTTTCTAGTACCTGCAGAGGCATTGGCAGAGGGTACTTTGTTTATTGAAATCAACAATTCGGCACTGAACGGTGACAAAGATAAATTGAAGATAGGCATATACAGCGGTAATGAACTGATAGAAACCACGGTGACACAATTTTTGGCGCCAAGAAGTTATAATTAATTGCGAGGTACGCGTTGATCTATCGTATCGGAGAGATTGGCTTACTTCGTCAACAATGATAAAAAATATGAGAATTAATTGGGGAACGGCAATCGTTCTGGCATTTATAGGTTTTATTGCCTTTATCATGTATTTCGTAATACGCATGAGCATCGATGATCGGGCCAATCATGATTTGGTTACCGATGAGTATTACAAAAAAGAACTTGCCTATCAAGAAGAAATCGATCAAGAGAATGAAGCGGTAAGGATGGATGCGGTGCTTGAAATCGAAAAAACCACCGATGGATTTTTGGTAAGGTTCCCTGAGCAATTTGACCCTAAAGATATTACTGGTAAAGTGTCCCTCTATAGACCGTCGAACAGGCATTTGGATTTTAACTTTCCTATAAGTTTGTCCAATACACATTTGCTCATACCTGACAATCGCCTGCTAGACGGTCGGTGGGACATTGCCGTACAATGGAAACACAAAAATAAATCCTTTTTGCACAAAGAAAAGCTGAATTACTGAGTATGATGCTATCAGCGGCCATATTAGGACTTTTAGGGAGCCTGCACTGCTTGGGTATGTGCGGCCCTATCGCCTTTATGCTGCCTTTGGATAGGGGAAACGAGGTCAAAAAAGCAGTGCAACTTTCCATGTATCATTTTGGGAGGATATTGGCCTATGCCCTAATGGGGTTTGCGTTTGGTCTTGTGGGCAAGGGGCTCTATCTTTTTGGGGTACAGCAAAAGCTTTCAATTTTAATTGGCGCCATCATGATACTTTTGGTTTTGGTGCCCGGCAGGTATTTCAAAAAGTATAGCCTGGCCAAACCGATATATACGTTTTTGGGAAGTGTGAAGTCAAAACTGGGCCAGGCACTTAAAAAGAGAACGCCCGACACTTTTCTTACCATCGGCTTTTTGAATGGATTTCTACCATGTGGACTTGTGTATATGGCACTGTTAGGGGCCATTGCCCTTGGTGATGCTATACAAGGGGTAGGCTATATGGCACTGTTTGGTTTAGGAACCATTCCATTGATGACCACAGCGGTATACGTCGGGGGATGGTTGAAAGCCCCGATGAAGGCCAAGATTCAGAAATTGATTCCAGTTTTTGTGATACTTATCGGAACATTGTTCATTCTAAGGGGGCTGGGCTTGGGCATTCCATACGTATCGCCAAAACCGGTACACACGCATATGGTATCTGCAGAAATGGAGTGCCATCAACCTTGAAAATTTGAATTTGACAACTACTGTCATTCCTGCGAAAGCAAGAGTCCATATCACCGATGGATTTCCATTTTTGTGGAATGATGAAAAATAAATAGAGTACAATGCGAATTACAACAGCAGAAGAAACAGTAAAAACCGTAAAATCAGGTGACCGTGTCTTTATTCAAGGGGCGGCCATGACGCCAAATGAACTTATTGATGCACTATGTGAAAGGCATGCAGAGCTTGAAAATGTAGAGATTATTTCCATACATACCGAGGGTGATGCGAAATATACGCAAGAACCCTATAGCAACAGCTTTCATTTAAATTCTTGCTTTGTGGGGGGCAATGTGAGAAAAAGCGTCAATACAATGAAGGCCGATTATATTCCCATATTCTTAAGTGAGATTCCCCGATTGTTCAGGTCTGAATATTTGCCCATAGATGTGGCGATAGTTCAGGTTTCCGTGCCCGATGTACATGGATATTGCTCGTTGGGGGTATCGGTAGATATAGCGCTTCCGGCCGTAAGAACCGCCAAAAAGATTATTGCACAGATCAATCCCTATGTGCCTAGAACCCACGGTACGGGTATTGTTCATATCGATGAGATAGAATGTGCGGTTGAGGTGAATCGACCCATACATGAACACAATCCCACAGAAATCTCTGAACTGGACCATAAGATAGGGGCCAATGTAGCCTCGCTTATTGAAGATGGGGCCACCCTGCAGATGGGCATAGGCAATATACCGAATGCAGTGTTGTCTAACCTGAACAACCACAAAGATTTGGGCATTCACACTGAGATGTTTTCAGATGGCGTGTTGCCGTTATTGGAAAGTGGGGTGATCACCGGCAAGCTAAAAGCGGTCAAAAGGGGTAAAATCAACAGCTGTTTTGCCGTGGGCTCTAGAAAACTATATGATTTTATAGACGATAACCCGATCTGTGATTTTAGGGATTCTGGTTACACCAATGATACTGCCCGAATTCGAAGAAACCCAAAAGTGACGGCCATCAACAGTGCCATAGAGATTGATCTCACAGGTCAGGTATGTGCCGATACCATCGGAAGTTACCAGTTCTCTGGTGTCGGTGGTCAAATGGATTTTATTCGAGGCGCATCGCTTTCAGAAGGAGGCAAGCCGATTTTTGCCATATCATCGGCGACCAATAAAGGTGTTTCGAAAATAGTGCCCTTTTTAAAGCAAGGAGCCGGCGTCACCACCACACGTGCCCACGTACATTATGTGGCCACTGAATATGGAGTGGTGAATCTCTATGGAAAAAACCTTAAACAGCGTGCAAAAGCCTTGATTTCGATTGCCCATCCTGATCATCAAGAAGCATTGAAAGAGGCGGCCTATGTGCGTTTTAATGGCGGTAGCTGATATACTATTTGATATTGCTGAAGTTTTGATTTGATAAAGTCTTTGCAATGGGCATACGGCAGTTAGAAGAAGAATTGACCGAAATTCTTGAGGAATTGGCTCGAGTAGACCCCTTTGCAGACCTGATTTCAGCAAATGTCCATAAGAACTATGCTCCGAGCGCCAAAAACCTCTATAAATATCTTGTGCTTCGCAGCCATGATCTTCGAAGGTATCATGACAAGCTTTCAGAATTGGGCATATCTTCATTGCGAACAGTTGAGGGGTATGTACACGCTAACCTGATAAGTGTTATCAAAAACCTGAGGGTGCTACAAGGAAAGGCGGTAAATGATATTGAAAAATATACCCCTTTGGGCTATCAGCAAAGCAAGAAGTTGATAAAGAAGCATGCTAACGAACTGTTCGGTCACGGCAGAAAAAAGCATAGGGCACAAATTATGGTGACCTTGCCATCAGAGGCGGCTACAGACCAAAAACTGCTTAGGGCCATGGTGCAAAAGGGAATGGACATTGCCCGTATCAATTTGAGCCATGGTACTATCGAAGAATGGACAAAGATGATCCAAAACCTACAGCAGATCAATAAAGAACGCCGAAGAAAAATAAAAATCTATATCGATCTCAGTGGACCAAAAATAAGGGTAGGTAGAATTTTTGATCTGACAAAAAAGAGCAAACCGAAAAGCAAAGCAAAAATTGAGAAGGGCCAAACCCTTGTTTTAAGAAAGTCCAATAATTTGCCTTTTGTTGACGTGCAGAATGGAGATAACTTGGTTGTTGAAGTACTGCAGCCGCAGATTATCGATGACGTCAAGTTGGGCGATCGTATTTTTTTTGATGATGGGGTGATCAAAGGGCATATAATCTCAAAAACAGAAGATTCGGCCGAAGTACTGCTTGACGAATGCTACAAGAAGAAATTGGGCCGTGAGAAAGGTATCAATTTGCCCGATACAAAACTCAATTTACCGGCACTTACCGATGTAGACGAAAAATTGCTGCCATTTGCCTGTGCCAATGCTGATATTATAGGGTATTCATTTGTACGGTCACGTAATGATGTGCAATATCTATATGATCGACTTGACCAAATCGGGGCTGTTGACCTCGGAGTGGTCTTTAAGATTGAGAATAGAGAGGCTTTTGAAAACTTGCCCGAGATTCTTTTTCAGGGGATGCACCGACCTAGAATAGGCGTGATGATCGCCAGGGGAGATTTAGCCGTTGAATTGGGATTTGAGCGTATTTCAGAGGTACAAGATGAGTTGCTATGGCTTTGTGAAGCGGCCCATGTACCCGTGATCTGGGCTACCCAGGTCTTGGAAACACTTGCCAAAAAGGGTATTCCAACACGAGCAGAAATCAGCGATGCGGCCCGAGGGGCCAGGGCAGAATGTGTAATGCTCAATAAAGGGCCCTATATTCTTGATGCCATCAAAATGTTGAAAAATATCTTGCGCAAGATGAATGCCCATGTATCAAAAAAGAAAGCGTCGCTACGTGCACTAAATGTGGCAAAAAACTACACCACTTATGCCTAGGCCAAAGACAAAAGATGAATTGTTAAGACTCGCACATGCCAACTTTGAACGGCTTGAGGTCTATGTTGAAGATTGCCCAAAAGAAGAACAGCTGAGGGAATTTCCCAAGGGAACCTTAAACCGTAACATCAGAGATGTATTGGCACACCTGCATCATTGGCATCTTATGTTCTTAGAGTGGTACAGAATAGGCATAACAGGTGTTAAACCTGAAATGCCAGCTAAGGGATATACATGGAAAACGCTTCCTGAGCTTAACAAAGAAATTCAAAAAAGATATTCAAATACAGATTTGGAAAAGGTAAAATCCCTGTTGAAAAGTTCATTTGGCGAGGTTTTCAATATTATCGAAAGTCATTCTGATGAAGAATTGTTCACCAAGAAGAAATATGGGTGGACGGGCAGTACTTCTTTAGGGGCTTACCTAATTTCAGCCACATCAAGTCACTATGATTGGGCATTGAAACTCATCAAAAAAGCCAAAAGCTAATATTGCTGCAACAGATAGTTGATCAAATCTGTGGTGGTGACTATACCTACGAGTTTTCCGTCATCGATAACGGGCAGTGCATGAAAATCTCTTTGTGCCAAAAATCTAGCGGTGTCTTGTACCGTGGTATTTGATGTGACACTAATCACGTTTTTTGCCATGACCTGTTCAATCGTGAACATGTTGTACACCATGGTATCGACTTCTTGCTCGTGCTCATCAATGGCATCAGCAAAACTGATACGCATAAGGTCTGTATAACTTAACATGCCCTGTACTTCGTTACCCGATTTTACGGGGATATGTCGAATACGATGTTTTTTGAAGAGTTCTTCAGCGGTGACCAAATCATCGGTTACACTTATCGTTACCACGTTCTTTGTCATTATCTGGGAAACCGGGACTCTTTTTTTCATGACGCTGGATTTTGTATTTCCAATTTCAAGTTATTACCATATATCTGTTATAACTATGACAAATGTCAGGGTTTGGGTGGATGGTTTGGATATAGGTTGTTAGAAATCCTTTCTTTTGGCCTTAAAAGTCAATCGTTGTATGGGGAGCACTGTCCATAGCAATAAGACCGCCAATGATATGATAAGGCCTAGATTGGTGCCAAAGAATTTCTTGAATACGGCACCGGTATAGCCCAATAGTGCGGAAATGTCCAATTTGAGCAAGATCAGGGTACGCGATAGGTCAATTGGGTTGAACATGGTTGCGGCCAAAGAAAAGGTATCCAAAGGATATTCCTCAAAAATAATGAGCGACAGTAAAAACAGCCCATCATAGATTACGGCCAAGAACAACCAGAGCAATACGGCATACCCAAAACCCTTGATCTTGTTTTCGTTTGAAAGTGCGATATTGAACGCCAAAGCTGTGAAGATCAGTGTTAAGAAGGCACCAATGACCAAAAGAAGCACAAAATTGAAAATGGCATCGCTTCTGAAGAGCCCGTAGAGGATAAATGGAATACCCAGCCCCAGTACCAAACTTAAGGTCAGAGATCCTGCGACTCCAAAATACTGCCCCAAAAAGATGGTCGAACGTTTTAAGGGCTGTGCCAACAACAATTCAGTAAATTCTTTGGAGTTATAATAGTACATGACCCCGAAGATGGTTCCGATTAGGGGCACCAACACAACAATGACGTTCATTAGGGTAATGACGGCCTTTGAGAGGTCATTGTTCAAAAATAGAAGTACAAACCCAAGTGCCAGGTAAAAGAGAAAGTATACGTAGCTCCATCGACTGCGCATAAGGTCATAAAAACTGTATTTTAATATTTTAAACATCGCTGGTCTCGGTTGCAATGGCCGCAATGGCATGTTCAACATCGGTTTGCCCTGTTTTTTTCATCAGGGCATCTATGGTACCCTTAAAGAATATTTGGCCTTCAAGCAAATAGATGACTTCATCGGCCACCTCTTCTACAAACTGCATGATATGGGTGGTGATCAATAAAGTTTTGCCATTGGCCTTTTCTTCTTGAATCAATTTTTTCAACTGGATCAGTGACGCTGGATCTAGGCCTGTGGTGGGCTCGTCCAATATCATCAAAGGGCTGTCGAACATAAAGGTGAGCACAAGGTTGACCTTTTGCTTGGTACCCCCCGAGAGTGTGCCCAGTTTTTTGTTCAGAAAAGGTTCTAATTTGAACAGCTCTATCAGTTTTTTTTCACTGCTGTCTTTTTGACGTAGGTCTTTGATCATGCGAACCAGTTCTTTGACCCTTATGTTGCTCGGAAAGTTCGCGATCTGTGGCAGATAATCGATTTGCTGTCTATATCTCCAGCTGTTTACGGCGTTTTGGTCAAGTACTGAAATATTCCCTTGATTCGGAATTACCATTCCGAGAATGCTTTTGATGAGTGTGGTCTTGCCCGATCCGTTGGGCCCCAATATGGCATAGATACCACCATTCTCTATGTTGAGGTCGACACCAGACAGTACTTGGTTCTTTCCGAATTTTTTATGGAGGTTCTCTATATGGATCATTCTGCCCGTTTCATTAAAGGTTCTGCATCAACCAAGTTGTCAGGAGTGAAAACCGGTGATACTTTTTCGGAAAAGTCGATGACATCCATAAACAGACTGCGTAAAAGCACGATTGTCTCGGGAGTACGGTTCACAATATATGAAAACAGTTTTACGGGGCGATAGGGAACATCACCTACACCATCATTGTTTAAATCGTATCCTGTATAGCCACTCCAATAATTTTGGCTGAATACATTGTCGTTCACCTTGCTGTTATAAGAAATATCGAAAGAATTGTAAAGAAAGTTGTTGTTTTCAAACCTGTTTGCATAGCAGGCTCCCCTTACTTTTATGGCCCAGCCATTGTTGGCGAATTCATTGTTTCTGTATGTAATTCGGTTTGAACCCTCTATATTGATTCCTATGGTGTTTTCTTCAAAAGTGTTGCCGGTTATCTCGGCATCGTTGATTTCTTTCAGCAGCATGCCGTATGAGGCCGTTCCCCAATTTTTGCGAAAGATATTGTTGTGCATTGTAATCCGTTTTGAGAACATGACCGCCACACCGGCCCCGTTGTTCTCAAAAACATTGTCGGTATAGACATCGTCATTCGAGAACATGAAGTGAAGGCCATATCGAAGATTGTTCGAGCTAATGTTGTCTTTGATGATGGCGTTATCTGAAAATTCAAGGTAGATGCCGTCTCTAGTACCCTGTACAATGTTTCGGTCGACCACCACATTGTGCGAGTACCATAGTTGTATGCCATTGCCAGAGTTATATTCATTTACCGCATCACCGATAATTTTATTGTGGTACACCTTGCCATTGCTCGATTTTTCGAGATAGATGCCAAAAAAGAGTTTTTCGAGCACTACGTTCTGAATCACGTAGTGTTCGCTCTTTACCACGCGTATGGCCGCATGGTCAGCAGTGTAACTGGTGCCCACATTGATGATAAAAAGGCCGTCTACGGTTACATTGTCTGATTCGATTCGAATGATTTCACCTTTATCTTCACCATCGATGACGGGATAGTTTTCACCCAAAAGGGTAAGAGGTTTGTCAATGAGAATATTGAATTCTTTGTACGTTCCCTTTTTGATCAGCAAGGTGTCATGGTCTGCGGCGATTTCAATGGCCTGTTTAATCGAAGAGACCTCACAATCGGGGCACACAATTAGTTTGGCGTTCAGGTTTTTGGGACAGATCAGCAATATGAACAAGCCACATATCAAAACAACTTGCGGTATACTCTTTTTCATAATAGTCCTCCACTTCTTGCACTAAATCCTACAAAGACGAACAGCACAGAGATTAAGGTAACCAAAACAATGTGCCATGCCAAAGGTTTTAGGGCTTTTCTGGGAAACAGAAAAAAACGGGCGTGCACGGCCAGGGAAATCGTTGCCAACAACAGCACCAGTTTGATCGCTATATGCCTTGTATAATGGTCTTTCCAATTGAAATCAAAAAAATCAGGTGCATAGGTAAAGGCCAAAAAGAGACCGGTCACAAGAAGAATCAGCAGCGAGGGCATACCAATGGGCTCATATTTCGATTCAAAATTCTTGATGAGGTCGAAATTCTTTTGACGGAGCGCACGGGGCAAAAAACCTATTGAAAGTACGAGATGGCCCCCTGTCCAGACCATTGCCGCAAGAATATGTATGAAGATGACCATTTTTGTTGCCATATCACCGAATGATCAGAAATTTACTGTTCTCTTTCGCCTTGACCCAGTGGACAACATCTTTTGGAAATGAAAAATGCTCTTGCCCGTTCAAGCGAAAACACTTCTCGTTTATATGAAAATCGATCATGCCCTCAATGACCACCAATAGTGCATCGGTCGGTGAGGTGTGCTCAGGAAAAACCGCATCTTTTTCCAAACTGATGCAAAGCACTTCAAAAGTGTCGTTCTTGAGAAGTTTTGCTATCTGCAGATCATCATATGGCTGCGTCTTTATACTCTCTTTCGCTTCATACATCTTCATAGGCTAAACCGGCTTAACAATTCCTCCCAAGAATACAGCTCACCTCCATGTTCATTTTGGGCGTTTTGGGCATCGACTTTATTTTCAAAAGCTGTTAGAAATTCACCCATAGGGCTGGGTATGCCCTCACTGATAAGGTAAATGGCTGTTTTGGCATCTATCAACTCACCGGGCTGGGTGTAATCATTGACCAAGAAAAGGGCAACCGTGCCATTATCAATATCTTTCAAATGGTTCACCATACACTCTATCGCATCAAAGCTATAGATCCTGCCCTTTTGGGTAACAATTTGTGCGGCATGCTGTCGGTCAACAATGGTCATTCTACAAAAGTGGCAACCGTCTGTGCCATAGTCAATGGGTCTGGGCTTTGCGTTGCAAGCACTCAGAAAAAGAACGAAAAGAAATAGACCGCCCCGTAGTATGCCCATGGGGTATTTTTTGTAAAATAGCCCCAAAAATTTGGGGGCACTTAGATTTCGATTATCGAGCGAACGAAGACGGCAGCGCATTTTTTGGTGTTTCAATTGCGTTCTTTTTTCCCCATAAAATAAGAAATAAGCCCTAGGGCAATGCCCAATGCCAAGCAGTAAGCTCCTAATTGCGGGTATGAATGCGCCCTAAAATTTAGAATATCCTTAGAGCCAAAAAATGGAGGCTGAAAGCCCATTACCGACCCGTCTGGATTCGTGAATTTCATTATCGCTTTGGGGTCTAGATCATGGCCATAGTCATATTCCCATATATAAAAATCAATTAGGCCTGCGGTACTGACCAAAACCATCATGATGAACCAATAAAGAAACCACTTGTGGTTGGCCTTCAAGGCGATTATCAGTCCTATGACCGTTGTGATGATGATGCCTATCGGAAATATCTTGAACTCAGGTATAGCATCAGGTATGTACTTCATGCCCACATAGTGGTTCATGAGGTTTATGTTTTTGATGTCATGGGGGTTGGCATCAGAAAAGTCATTGATGTGAATGTACATACCTAACGGGGTAGGGTATTGGGGTGCTTCCAAAGTTATTTTCCATAAGGGAAAAACAAACAGCAACAGGGGCAATAAGGCTGCCAATGCCATGATAATACGTGACTTCTTCATTTTTATTTTTTTAGTCTTTAAAAGCAAGCCGTCCGCCAATTGACGGACGGCTTCATCCTAAGTTTGAAAAAAGAATCTTTTAAGATTCGATCATTCTCCCAAAGACCAGCTAAGGTCTATGTTGGAGTTGGCAGGGGAAACCCTTACATACCCCTGCATTTCTTGGTGCAATGCCGAACAGAAATCGGTGCAATAGAATGGCCATACACCCGGTTGCTTGGGTTCCCAGACAAAGGTCTCGGTCTGCCCTGGCATGATCAACAATTCTGAAGTATTGGCACCGATCATACTTACCCCATGGGGCACATCATAATCTTGCTCAAGATTGGTGACATGGAAATATACTTTGTCGCCTACTTTGATACCCTCAATATTGTCTGGGTTGAAGTGGCTACGAATCATTGACATATAGATGTGGACTTCTTTGCCATTTCGTTCGACCCGTACATCAGCATCTGATTGAATACCATATTTGTGATGGTTGTTCTTCAACTCAAAGATTTTTTTGGAGCGGGCTTTAACAATATCGGCAGCAATGCCTGCGGCATAGTGAGGCTCACCAACAGTCGGGAAATCAAGCAACAGCTCCATTTTTTCACCTGAGATATCATAAAGCTGTGCCGATTGGGTCACCTCAGGACCTGTTGGCAAGTACCTGTCTTTGGTAATCTTGTTCATGGCGACCACATATTTGCCAAAAGGTTTTCTTGAATTGCCGCCGGGGATCATCAGGTGCCCTACTGAGTAGAAGCAAGGTTGTCTATCGACTACTTCCCAAGTGCCCAACTTCCATTTGACCACTTCTGAAGAAATGAAGAAAGTGGTATAAGCATTGCCCTTACCGTCAAACTCGGTGTGCAATGGGCCAAGGCCAGGTTGGCTTACCGTGCCCGCCAATACATCTTCAAACTTCAAGATTGGAATGCCATAGGCATCGCCGTCATACTTTTTGCCCTCGATGGCCGCCAACATTTTGGTGAATGAATGTACGGTGAGGTCGGCCGATAGTTTACCAGATCCCACTATGTATTCACCTGTTGGATCTACATCACAACCGTGGGGCGATTTTGGGGTCGGTAACAAGTATACGGCATCGGGCACTTCAGATGGGTTGACGACCAACACTTCTTTTTTCATGGTCGAGGTGCCCGTATGGGTTTCTTCATCGTATACATTGTGCGCATAATTGGCAGGCATCATGGTACCGCCGCCATTGTTCACATACTCTTCAATTTTTTTCCAGTTGACGGCAGCGATGAAGTCTTTATCGTTTTGTGAGGCGTTTACCTCCATTAAAGTGCTGGCCTCTTCGGTATTATAGGTGCTGAAGAAAAACCAACCATGTGAGTTGCCCCTTCCCGGATGTGATAAATCGTAATCAAAACCGGGCATCAGCAACTGAAACTTGATGTTCATGCCTCCATCTTCTGGATTGACACTGATAAAGGTCAAAGCTCCCTTAAAGTTACCCTTATACTCGCTGATGGGCATATCTCTTTGGGGTACGGGAACCGAGAATCGCGTGCCTGCCACCACATACTCGGTATTTTCGGTCACAAAGGCAGAACTGTGGTTACCTGCACTGTTGGGTATTTCGATGATTTCGGTCGTTTCAAATACACTGAGGTCTATCTTGGCAATACGGGGCGTATTGTTGCCGTTGATAAACACCCATCGACCATCGAGTTCACCATTGGTCTGGGAGATATCTGGGTGGTGAGAATCATCCCAAGGCACGAATCCATGGGAGGTGTTCAGCATGGGCTTGGTCTCTTCGTTATAACCCCAGGCCTTTTCTGCATCTTGTGAAAATACCGGGATTACCTTGAACAGTCTTCCCGAGGGAAGCCCATAAACTGAAAGTTGCCCACTGAACCCTCCAGAAATAAATGCATAGTACTCATCGTGTTCACCAGGGGCCACATATACCCTATCGGCCACATTGGAAGTCAATGCTCCGTTAGAACTTTTTCGCTGATCACCGCAGCCAATGAAAATAAAGGCAAGGGCGAGCGACATCACAATTGGATATTTTAGTTTTTTCATCATTTTTTATTGTTTATCGTTTAAATCGGTTTTATTCGTCTGATGGAGGCAATATTACTTTGTCAACCACGTGTACAATGCCGTTGCCGGCAGAAACACTGGCGATAATCTTTGCCCCACCGACATAGACGTCATCACCTTTTACCTCTACCATTACATTTTGGTTGTTGGCCTGCCCTAACTTTTTGAACTTTTTCAAGAAGTCTTTGCTGTAGTTTCCTGGCGTGACGTGATGCTTCAGAATATTGGCAAGGGCATCTTTGTTCTCAGGTTTCAACAAAGTTTCAACAGTGCCTTCAGGTAGGGCTTCAAAAGCGGCATTTGTCGGTGCAAAAACCATCAGAGGCCCTGCATTCACGAGAGCATTTTCAAGATCTGCGGCCTGAACTGCGGCCACGAGGGTAGAATGGTCTTCAGACCCGATCGCTATCTGCAAGACATTGGGCCGTGAAACATCATCTTTGATAAAGGCCTGTCCTTGTTTTTTTGTTTCCTTGGCTTCTGTCTGTTCAGCACCAGCGGTAGCAGTCTGTGTCTTGGCTTCATTTTTGCAACTGAAAAACAACATCAGTATACAAAATGAACCAATCAAAAGTTTGAGATTGGCTGTTGTCTTCATATCATCTATTTTAAGGTTCTAAAGTATTCTATTATGGCGCGGGCCTGCTCTTCGGTAAGGCCTTGGTTGGCCATGGGCGATCCATTGAATTCAATCAAGAGGTCTTTTGCCAATGGATCTTCTTTTACCATTTTTTCAGGGACCAAGATCATGTTCATGACCCATTCAGGGGTTCTTCTTTCGAGAATGCCATTGGGTGCGGGACCTATGAATTTTTTGCCGACTCTATGGCAGGCCAAACACATTTGGTTGTAGACCTCTTCACCTTGGGTGACCATTGCCTGGTCGATTTCGTCATCGATTGTTATAGATTTGATAGGGCCTACGCCTTTGTTGGTCAAATCAATACGCTCAGAGGGTTTGACGGTTTCTGCTGTATTTGTCTCGACTTTTTTTTCAGTTGTTTTTTTGCGCTCTACGCTAAAACCTTCTTCTTTCTTTTCTTGCTTTCCTCCACAGGCTATCATCAGAAAAGTGAACAATAGAACTATACTCTTGCTGCCTATTTTCATGGATGTTGTTTTTGAATTTGTGTCCCAAAAGTAAGGGGAGGGAAGAGTATAAAATATGATAATCGTCATATTTAAGACAAAAAAGTCTTTAATTGAAAAGAAAGATCCAAGAATCAATTTATTTAATCATAAATAGCTTATTTGCAATTATTTAAATTGTTTTTGTGCGCAGGGGTCCATGATACTGAAAAATGAGATTTCACCTTTTTTATAAAAAAGCCATCCGCCTCAGGGCGAATGGCCTTAAATAAATGAACAAGTATGGTTTTATATGGCTGTTGACTTTTGTGCCATGCCCATACTTTTCAGAACACGAAATTGATAGCCGCAAAGGCATTGCGACCAGGTGCGAAAATAGGTTGGTTGTTTCCGCGTACCGACCGTGTCAGATGTTCATAGTAGTTTTCATCGAATATATTGTTCATGCCTATTGAAATTCTACCCGATTTTGTAAAGTTGTAAGCCAGTTTTGCATCCAGCAGTGAAAATGATGGGGTTTGGGTTTCTCCAAACTCGTTAGATATTCGAGATTGCTCCATTACATGTCTGAAAGTAAGCTCTGGGTGCAGTTTGCCTTTCATGTACTCGCCGAAAACGGTATATCTGAAATCGAATGGTGCAATCTCTGGTAAGGGTTCGTCCCGTTCCAAATCTTGCGCATAGGTGTAGGCAATACCCATACGTTGTTGAAGCCCCCCGATCAGTTCTTGTGACCAATTTACCTCAAATCCTAGTTTAACCGCATCTTCAATATTGACAAACCGTCTAACACCAGGGCTCGTGGGCAGTCGTGGTTCGAGTTCCGTATCTATGACAGAAGAGATAAAATCTTGAAGATATCCTGCGAAAATATCTATGTTCACATTGGTAAACTTGTTTTGCCAATTGAAGGTCAGATCTAATTGATTGTTTATTTCTTGATTTAATTGCGGATTGCCCAACATCTCGAACGGGTCTTGACCCACGGGGAAATAATTGATATATCGTTCAGTTAAGCTTGCGCTGCGCTGCGCACGGCCCAACCATAGGCCCAAGGTCATTTCTTTGCCAATACTTCTTGTGGCACCAAGACTAAAGCTCGGATTGAACTGTGACACTTCGGTGTCTCCATTTGCCTGGGTAAACTCTGCTGTAGGCTCATCGACATTTGCATTGTTCAGCTCCAGCCTTGTGGCCAATACTATTCTCGTTTTATCAAAATTGAGATGGTACTCAGAAAAGATGGCACTTTTGCTTATCTGTCCGTCTTGCCAAGCATTGTCACGGAGCACATTGCCCGCATTTGGCCCCATCAAGAATTCTCGAACCCTAGTGCCCTCAGCCCCCTCTCTTCTAAAATCGGCCCCCGCAAAAAGATTGGACTTTTCGAAATTCCAGATTCCCTCTGTTCTGGCACCATAATTATAAGTAGTCGCTTTGGTCGATGCGTTCAACATACGAGGATCAAGGGGCTTCAATAAATTATCCATCAGGTGATTTACGAACGAAGCAAAAATGGTAGTGTTCCAAGATGATAAATGGTCTTTATCAAAATTTATGTCGTGACGTGCATTGAACATCCAAGTATCATCTTCCCTTAAATCCATGGGAAGGGCTGGAAAATCAGCATCTCTTGCTACATTATAGGTCGCCGATACCCGAAATAGGTTGTCCTCAGATAGCTTAAAACCCAAATTGGCACCGAAACTGCCCCGATTAAAGTCGGCAGCAATAGTTTGGCCATTACCAGCAGTGTAATCGTTGCCCTGTGACCACGAACCAAAGAATGCATAATCGTGGTTTTTGCCACTAAAACCCAACTGCCCTTCATTTCTCAAAACAGAGCCATTGCCCTCAAAGCCATTTGAGATTCTACCATAGATATCTCTCTCTTCCGAAAACCGAAGCTTTGTTGGCACAAAGTTTATGGTAGCACCAAAACCGGTACCATAGCGCAAAGCGTGAGGGCCCTTGAGCACTTCGATTTTGTCGATCATATTAGGGGCCATTTGACTGGTAGGGGGGTCCATGCGATTGGGGCAGGCCGCTGTAGCACTTTGTGCCCCGTTCAAGACGATGTTCAATTGATCGTATTTGAAACCCCTGAAAACAGGATCGAACCCATAGTTGCCACCTTTTCGTATGCTGTTCAAAGCAGGGCTCTGGTTCAAGACCGATGCCCCATCGTGAGCCAATCGCTCTTGATAATCGAGTTTCACATTTTCATTGGGGTTGTGACCGTTTCTGAGGGCTATTACGGTTATTGGGTATAGATTGACGATAATAGGTTGTCGGTACAACCTCTTTTTTTCGATCATGTTCAAGACCTCGGTATCGGTCAATGACCATTTTCCATAATTGATATGTGAAAAGCTCATTGACACACCTTTCTGGTATTGAAAATCGATACCTCCGTCAATATCAGAGATGCCACTTTGATCGCCATAAGTAAAAGTGGCACCCACTATTGGCGATGAATTTTCTTGGTCAAGTAATTGGATGTTGTGATAGTTCTGGGCCTGTAATGCCGATGCATACATGCTGAGCATTAAGGTCATCAAAAAACCTATTGCCCGTTTTGTTTTAAAAGTCATGATGTTGTTATTGTGATTCAACGAATGTTTTTGGTGCAATACATTTGAAGCATGTAAAAGCACCATTCGAAAATTAGAATGAAGTCGGCAAGCAATTTTCAGGTGGTTGAATCAAAACCAAAAGGTGGCGTGAAGAAAAAAAGTTGTGTAAATAGACTATTTTGTTTTTTGAATCACTCTTAACGGAATATTCAATTGATAGGGTTGTCAATGGCTCAAAAAAGACCGTTTGCAACATTTCGATGAAAAATCTTTCTCCGAAAGGGTTTTGGTCATTTTGTTCGGCTTCTTTGGCCAATTGTTTGGAGAGGTAGCATTTTCCATTACATTGCAATTGCGGCTTGTCTCTGTTTTCGCAAAGCACATTCGTGATGTAGTCGTAATTGGCAATGTATTCTGCAATGGGCCATAAAGGCTTTATGAGCATCATTGCAGTTACCAATAAGACCACATAACTTTTCATGTCGACAAATTTAGAGGCGGCATATGGATGAAAACATGATATCAATCATATTTCGGATAAGTAAGTCTTTTAATCTTTATATTTGGAAAAATAACTGATCTGTGTTCTCGAACTCTGTCAAATATGCCATTAAGGCAGTACTATATTTAGGGGTAAATTCTACCGGAAATCAGCGAATCAGGGCGAATAATATCAGCGAAGCGACCGATATTCCCATGGCCTATACCTCAAAGTTGCTACAAGAACTTTCACGACACCATGTGGTTTCCTCAGCCAAAGGGCCCCATGGAGGCTTCTATCTTACCGACGAGAACAGAAACACACCGCTTTTCAAAATTGTGTCGATTATCGATGGTGAGAACAGATTGACATCATGCATACTCAGTTTAGAAAAGTGCAACGAAGACTATCCTTGTCCTTTGCATGATATGGTCGGTAAGACCAAGTCAAGCTTTATTAGCAGTATTCAAGAGACTACAGTGGGCCAACTGATTGAAGATGTTCAAAGAGGCACTTCCTTTTTGCCTCTATAATAGGGCAAAGAAAAAGGGAGATGTCAACCAAATCTCCCTTTATCATCAATACACTAATCATCAAATCATAAAGCCAATCACTCTCTAACAGCCTTATATTTTGAAAGTGACCACGGGTAGCTTACTGTGGTTGACAATATCTTCACCAAGGCTTCCCATAAAGAAGTGTGACAGACCTTTTCTACCATGTGTCGGAATGCCGATAAGGTCAGCGGCATTGGTCTCGGCATAGTTTAAGATGCCTTTTTCGACGGTGTAATCATTGTAAATGTCCACCTCCAATCCCAATTGGGCAATGTTCAAGAACTTTGAGATGCGTTTATAGGCATCTTCATGGCTCAAAAAAGCATCTGCCGGGGTGTTGATATACACCAATTTCAATTCTGTGCCAAGTTTCTTCGCAAAGTCTGAAGCCTTCTTGACAGATGCGATATTTTCTTCCTTGAAGTCACAGGCAAAAACAAATCTATCTACCCTGAAATCTGAAATATCACCTTTGATGACCAGCACCGGAATTTCAGAACTCCTCACCACTCTTTCGGTGTTCGATCCGATAAAGATTTCTTCCAGCCCATCAACACCATGAGACCCCATGACAATCAAATCGGCACCGTGTTTTTCAGCTACGTCGTTTACCTCGCTAAACACTTTGTAGTGTTTTATGATAGGAGTGATATTAACGTTTTTGAGATAGGGCTTGTCTAAAAACTCGGCAAACCGCTTTTCGTTCAACTTCATGAGATGAACCACATGCTCGGGGGGCATATATTCGGTATTGGCCATGATTGCTGGTGAAAGCTCTAACATATGCAATACAAAGAGGTTGGCTTTGTACTTTTCTGATAGGGCTGCAGCCACTTTTAGGGCCTTCTCTGATTGTTCTGAAAAATCGACTGGGACAATGATATTTTTCATGGGTCTTTTTTTTTGGTCTGCCTTGGCAGCCTGTTAAACGGTCATCGAGAACAACTGTATCTCGGGTTGCTTTCTATGCAACTTCAGGTCAAAGGCCATACTTACGTTTCTGATGAACGGCCTGCCTTTTTCGGTTACTTTTATATGATTGGAGCAGATTTCGATCAATTTATCGTCTTCTAACTCTTTCAGGTTATCTATAACGTTCTCAAAATTTATGTTATTGCCCTCACCAATTTGCCAACTGGTTTCAAATCGGCACATGAGGTTCAGTATATGTTGGCGTATCAGTAGGTCTTCTTCATTTAGCAGGTGGCCCCTATAAACAGGTATGATGCCTTTTTCGACCAAATGTTGATACTCTTCGATACTTTTTACGTTTTGGGCAAAAGCATACCAACTATCACTGATGCTTGATACCCCTAGACCGATCATTATGTGTGTTTTTGAAGGGGTGTAGCCCATGAAATTGCGATGCAAAGTGCCATTTTCGACAGCTTTGTACAAAGCATCAGTGGGTAGCGCGAAATGATCCATGCCTATGTCTTTGTACCCTAGGTCGGTCAGCCTTTTTTTGCCCAGTTCATATTGCAATTTCTTGTCTTCTGTAGTGGGTAGGTCTTCATCGCGGTATCCCCGTTGACCATTTCCTTTTCGCCAAGGCACATGGGCATAGCTATAAAATGCCAAGCGGTCGGGTCTAAGTTCATTGGTTTTGTCAATTGTGTGGTTGACATCATCGAAGGTTTGAAACGGAAGTCCGTAAATGATATCATGTCCGACAGATGTATAGCCGATTTCACGGGCCCATCGGGTAACGCGTTCTACATTTTCAAAGGGCTGCACCCGGCGTATGGCATGCTGTACTTTTTCATTGTAATCTTGCACCCCAAAACAGACTCTTCTGAACCCTACATCATACAAAGTCTGTAGGTGGGCCTTGGTCGTGTTGTTTGGGTGGCCCTCGAAGCTCAACTCTGCATCTTCGGCCATATGGGCAAAACGAAAAATGCCGTCAATAAGTTTTTTAAGGTTTTCAGGTGAGAAAAAGGTCGGGGTGCCGCCACCCAAGTGCAATTCTTTGATAATGGGTCGTTCGCCCAACAATTTTCGATACAGGGACCATTCTTTCAAAACTGCCCCTATATAAGGGCTTTCCACTTCATGCCTTTTGGTAATGCGCTTATGGCATCCACAGAAAGTACACATACTTTCACAAAAAGGGAGGTGAATGTACACACTTACGCCATCGTTCTTGCTTTCTCGATAGCTTTGTTTGATGCTCTCTTTCCAACGTTTTCCTGAAAAAGAATCATTATCCCAGTAGGGAACCGTCGGATAACTGGTATATCTGGGTCCCGGAACATTGTACTTATGGGTAAGGTCGCACATACGTTTGGCTTATAAACCAAAATTAGTTTTCCCCGGCCCGAAAAAACATGACAATTATCATTTGAACCCGCCCTCTTCGGGTTTTGTCTGACAAATGTCATGTTTTCAATCGATTTCGATATCTAGATTTGTTCGTCAAGTTATTAGGTATATGGGCGAAATGATCACTTCAAATACAAAAGATGCTGAAGAAAGAATGGCTTTCGTGCAGCATTTGATCGATGACGTAGAAACCCTTGAGTTGCTTTTACAAAATGAAATGTTCGAAGATGATGTGGTTCGCGTCGGTGCAGAACAAGAACTTTGTCTCATCGACAAGAACTATCGGCCATATGGCATTAATCTCAAGTTGTTGAATGAAATTGACGACGCCCATTTTACTACCGAACTGGCGAGCTATAACATTGAGATCAACCTAGACCCGTTTGAACTTAAGAACAACTGTTTTTCACTTATTGAGAATCAATTGCGGGAACTGCTTCAAAAAGCTGATGACCAAGCAAAAAAAAATAAGGCCCATCTCTTATTGGCAGGTATTTTGCCCACAATTGGCAAAAAAGAAGTGGGCTTGGATTATTTGACCCCCATACCAAGATATTTTGCTTTGAATGAAATGCTCAAGGCATATAAGGGAGATGATTTCAACCTGAAAATACGAGGTGTTGATGAGCTGTATTTAAAACATGATTCTGTGATGTTCGAGGCTTGTAATACCAGTTTTCAACTGCACCTGCAAGTACCCTCACATGACTTTATATCGAGTTATAACTGGGCCCAGGCAATTGCAGGGCCGGTACTTTCGGTATGCTGTAATTCTCCGATGCTCATGGGGAGGGAATTGTGGAAGGAAACGCGTATTGCATTGTTCCAACAAAGTCTTGATACAAGAAGAACGGCATATGCCCTGCGCAACCAAACACCACGAGTCGGTTTTGGAGATCATTGGGAAGAGGGATCAGTGGCCGAAATCTTTAAAAAAGACATTTCAAAGCACCGTATATTGTTGACCAAGCCAATAGCGGAAAGCTCTCTTCAAAAGTTCAAAAAAGGAGAAATTTCAAAGTTGCCCGCATTATGCCTGCACAACGGCACCATTTACCGTTGGAACCGACCGTGCTACGGCGTGGGGAACGGAAAACCCCATCTTAGAATAGAGAATAGATATATTCCATCCGGTCCTTCGGTCATCGATGAGATGGCCAACTTCGCTTTTTGGGTCGGTTTGATGAAAGGCCGCCCAAAGGTTTTTGATGACATGCCATCACAGATGGATTTCAAATCGGCCAAGACGAACTTCATAAAAGCGGCACGTTCTGGCAAGGAAACCGTTTTTTTGTGGTGTGGTGAACTATATAGTGCCAAAAAGTTGATATTGAACAAACTTTTGCCCATTGCCTATAAAGGGCTTCATAAGTGTGGTGTCGATGAGGAAGATATCGAACGTTTGCTGGGGGTCATTGAAGGGCGTACCAAGGGAATGACAGGAGAACAGTGGCAAGTGGCCAATATGAGAACATTGAAACAGCGGTTCAAAACAGATAAGTCTTTGGTGTTGCTCACTAAAAAAATGGTAGAGAATCAATCCCAAAATTTACCGATACATCGATGGGAACATGTAAATTTGGAAAATATTAGACGAAAGCCCAAACTTGTAAAAGAGATCATGACCACCCATCTTTTCAAATTGCACGAAGATGACCTTGTCAGTATGGCACAAGCTATCATGCAATGGAACGGCATACACCATATTCCGGTAGAGAATGATCAAGGAGATTTATCAGGGCTGTTGACATGGAGTTATTTGCAATCTTTGGCCACAACAACAGATTTTAACAATACGAAAGTTTCCGAAATTATGATAAAAGAGGTAATGACCGCTTCACCAGAGATGGAAATCGGCTCGGCCAAAACATTGCTGGGCAAGCATGATATTGGCTGTTTGCCCGTGGTTTTAGATAACACCTTGGTAGGAATCATAAGTAGAAAAGATATTTGATCATGCCTGAAGTCTATAGCAAGGCCTTGGGCAGCTCACTAAAAGTTAATAGGGTTTTGGGCCATCTTAAAGGGAAAGAACCAGGCCCCACGGTTATTTTCTTTGGAGGGATACACGGCAATGAACCGGCGGGTATCTTCGCCCTTGATGAAGTGCTGCAACAATTACAATCAAAAAATATCGCCATCAAAGGCGAATTTTTTGCTATTGCCGGAAACCTACCGGCTCTTCAAAAAAGTATTCGTTTTCATCAAGAAGACCTGAATCGAATCTGGAAACCAGAACGAATTGCACAATTGGGCGACAAAAGTTCACTTGAAAGTGATGATGCCAAAGAGATGCAGCAATTGATGAAGCTTTTGAACCAGCTTTTCAAAAAGACCCGACCACCCTATTATTTCATCGATTTACATACCACTTCGGGTGAAACAGATCCTTTTATAGTGGTGAACGACAGTTTGTTGAACCGAAAATTTGTTTCTAACTATCCGCTGCCCACCATTTTGGGCATTGAAGAATACCTTACGGGCGCAATGCTGAGCTATATCAACGAATTGGGTTATGTGTCGTTTGGTTATGAAAGCGGCCAGCACGACCATACCATGGCCATAAAAAAGAGCGTTGATTTTATCAAATACACCCTTGCATTGACAGGGGTAGTGAGTGTTGATGAAACTTCACTGGCAGCATTGAAGAACAAAGTTGCCGACTCATGTAAAGAGCCCCATACTTTTTATGAGATCTACTACCAGCATAAGATTGGCCCACAAGATTGTTTTGACATGCTTCCGGGCTTT
This sequence comes from Muricauda sp. SCSIO 65647, assembly GCF_021534965.1. NCBI lineage: Bacteria > Pseudomonadati > Bacteroidota > Flavobacteriia > Flavobacteriales > Flavobacteriaceae > Allomuricauda > Allomuricauda sp. SCSIO 65647. The sequence continues at coordinate 999,658 of NZ_CP091037.1, read as the reverse complement.
GTGAATTTTCAAAAAGTGCCAAAAGACAAGCCTATTGCGGTAAACGGACAAGGAGTGATCAAAACGACCAAGCCAAGGCAGTTGTTCATGCCGCTGTACCAAAAAAAGGGAAGCGAGGGCTTTTATTTCATTCGTGAGATTCCGCGATTCTTTCTTTGGTTGTCGAAATGGTTGCGAAAAATTCACGCTGACCATGTGTTGACCTTATTACCAGGTCTAAAATGGGTAGACAAAGAAAAGTCTGCTTTGATGGTGAATCGAAATGTGGCCCGTTTTATGGCCAAACCTGTTTTTCACTTGTTGGGTTACCGAACACGATTTTTTGATAAAGACCATTTGATTATCAGAAGTAGGGAAAGAAATTCAAAAGAAAAAGAATATATCGACGAAAAGTGGTATTGACGAAAAATCACCTACAAAAAAAGACCGAACTTGTATTTACACAAGTTCGGTCTTTCTTTTTTGTACTACAGTATATTCTTGTTTATACTACTGCACTACAAAATTGATGGGTATACTGTAAGTGACCTTTGTAGCTCTGCCACGCTGTTGCCCAGGTTTCATTTGGGGCAGCAGGGCTATTATTCTGGCAGCCTCATCTTCCAATAATCTATCTGGCCCTCTTTTTAGAATATTTGACACACGGCCTTTTGAGTCGATATCAAATTTTACGAATACCCTACCCGTTATGCCCAGTTCAAGGGCCGTTTTCGGATATTTAAAATTGTTTCTAATGTGCTCTAGCATTTTTTTATTGAAACAGGCCTTGCGCTCGGTTTCCGATCCCAGATCTTCACAACCTGGAAATACAGGGGCATTTTCAATGACGGCAAAAGGTACCGAAATGTCTTCTTCTTCCTCGCCAACACTTACATCGTCAACGGCAATGGCCTCGGCAATTTCGGTGTCTTGGCTACTCTCGGTGCTTTCGATGACTGTTTCTTCTATCTCCAACTCATCTTCTACCACTTCTATTATCGCAGGTGCACTTGGTGGTGGTGGGGGTGGAGCGGTTCTGATCTGTTCGGTTACAGGTACATCTTCATCGATGTTGTCTGCTACTTCTAACACTTGAACGAAGTCGTTCTCGGTTTCATAGGTCTTGTACTCTAATAGCTGCCATACAGTGAAAAGTACTACGGTCAATCCTACCATAAAATAAAGGCTGCTATTTCTGCCGATATCCGCGTTTGGATTTTTTTTAGATTTCATGACGAATGTTATTTATGGCAATAAAAGTACTTCCCTTGACTCGCTTAAAACATGATATTTGTCAATTTTTGAATTTTTATGACTTTTTATTGCGACATTGATAATTTATGGGCTTGTGTTAAACCATTTATAGAATTTTCAAAAAATCTGGTCTTGAACAATACTATCATGCGTACCCGGTCGTAATTGTGCTTGCCGACGTGGTTTTTCATATACCCGACCTCAAAAGAAACATCTGAGTTGATCTTTCTTCCCAGTCCAAGATAAAATCGATTTTGGTTGATAGCGGCCTCATCAAAATTGAAAAAAGGCTCGTCAGAACATTTCAAATAAAGGTTCTCGCCAATTGATTTTTTGTATTGCAAACGGTATCTGAGCCTATTGTTCAAAAAATGGTTCTCACTATTGCTGATCCATCGATGTTCAAATCGAAAACGTTGCGCCCAGGGCGAAGTGCTTTTGATAACAAATTCTTCATATAACCAAAACTCGGTATTGAGGGTTTCCAGATCGTCATGCCCAAAAGGTTGGGTGTCTAGATAGGCCGTCCCCAAAGTAGTTTCAAACCTATCGTTCATTTTATAGGTAATACCGGTTCTCAAAAAAGCAAATTCTGTTTCTTGTGCCAAATCATACTGTCTGAGAACACCGGCTACGGGAATGCTCCATTTTTTTGATATGGCATTATCGCCAAACATCTCCATCCATGTTCCCGTGGCATCTTTGGGGTGTTCTTGAGTGAACAATTTGCTTATGGTGCCAACTAAGGCCAATCCGACAAAAAACCAGGTTTTGAACGGATGCATTTTAGAATTGTTCATACCCCGTTAGGTTGAAATCGGGCGCAAGTTCTCCCCAAAGAAATCTGAAAAGTATGATAAATATCATTCTTCAAAAAACCGGTTTTTTTTCATGAAGAAAATCTTAAAACTGACTTCTGTCATGTTTTGGATTAAGCCCCAAGATTACTTTTGAACCGAAATTGAATTATAACCCATTTAAATTTCATAGGTATGAGCAGCATTAGCAAAATTTTGGTTCCGTTTGATTTCACGGAACCCGCTATAGCCGCACTGGAATATACACTTAGGTTTGTTGGTTTTGAGAGACCCATTCAGGTACAGGCCATCTATGCAAGTACTTCGAACATCAGTGAATCTGATATAAAAGAGACGCAGGCAAGTTTTGATAAAGTGGTCGGCTCATTGAACAAGCGCACCAAGTTCAAGCCCGAATTGCTTACGGTAAAGGGTGAACTGGTCAAGAGTGTTCTAGAGGCTAGAAAAAAAAATAAAGCTGATTTGGTCATCATGGGCACTCTGGGCGACATGAGTGTTGATGAGCATTTGACGAATACTTCGAGCCTGGTTTTGGAAGCTGACTGCCCGGTGATGTCAGTGCCTTACGGTGAAGAAATCAATATTCCCAAAGAGATCGCACTGGTCTTGGGCAAAGAAGAAATTGAAAACCCGCGCTTGTTGGGAATGCTCTTGCACATCGCACGTATGTTCAATGCCAAGGTACATGTACTTACGATTTACAAAGACTCCATCTACGAGGAAAACGCTGTGGTTGAGTCCAATGAAGACTCTTTGGAATACTATCTAGAACACTTTTATGTAGAACACACATTCGAAAAAAACCAAGATATAGAAAAAGGTATATTGGATTATATAGAGGAAAAAAATATTGACCTCTTGACCATTTTACCCCGTAACCATGCACAAAAAACAAAGCCATCTGAGGGCAGGTTGACAAAATTGTTGACGCTACATTCCGATGTTCCGGTTTTGACACTTGATTAGCACTAGCAACAATTTTACTATGGTCACCTTACTGATCATCCTTACCATTACGATTGTTCTTTTTATCTGGGGCAAATTCCCTCCCGATGTCGTGGCACTGATCTCAATGTTGACATTGTTCCTCACGGGTATTTTAGATATGAATGAAGCCTTGAGCGGCTTTAGCAATGCCACGGTCATCATGATCGCTGCCCTGTTCATTATCGGTGAGGGGCTTTCGCGTACAGGGTGGACAGCCCTTGCTGGCCAGCGTTTTGTAAGTTGGGCCGGTAAAAGTGTGCCGAAATTATTGATCATAGTGACTTTGGGGGCCAGTCTATTATCTGGGTTTGTGAGCAATACCGGTACGGTGGCAGCACTGCTTCCAGTAACGGTATCAGCGGCATGGAGTGCTGGCACCTTGCCCTCAAAACTACTGATGCCGGTCGCCTTCGGGTCGAATACCGGCGGCTTGTTGACCCTCACGGGCACCCCACCGAACATTATTGCCAGTAATACGTTGATCGAAAATAATTTGGAAGGGTTCTCTTTCTTCGAGTTCTCGTTGATAGGGTTACCGCTCTTGGTAATTTCCATTCTTTATTTCAGGTATATCGGCTATCGTCTTCTGCCCAGTCACAAGACCAAGAACAGGCCGGTCGATATCGATGCCGAAATGCACAAATGGATTGAGAGCTATAGTATTGGCGACAATCTCTATCGCTTGCGAATTCGTTCAATGTCACCTTTGATCAATACCAAGATAGGCGATTGGAATTTTGAACAAGAGCACCATGTAGCGGTCATGCGCTTGAAACGAAGACACCCAAGTCCGTTACAGCAACGGGTTCCACTTTTTGTAGAGCTTCCAGAGCCCGATACCGAAATGCGCTACCATGACATCATTACGGTGAAAGGAGACCCTGAAGCGGTTGACCGATTGACATTGAAATATAGTTTGGGCATTATTCCCACGCCTGCAGAAAAAGATACCTTGAAAAATGAACTGATCAATCAAGAGGTGGGCATGGCAGAAATGTTGATCACGCCAAAGTCTGTGTTTGTGGGCCGTGTGATCAATCTAGGCCAGTACCTTAGAAAATCGGGGGTACAGCTATTGGCGGCTTCACGGAAAAATAGGCCACTTAAAGGTAAGATAAAGATAGAAGCGGGTGATGCCTTTGTTATTCGTGGCCCATGGGAAAATATAGAAACACTCAAGGCACTTTACGAAAATGTCGTAATTTCAGGAAGCCCAGAGGCCATGTCAAAAAATGTGGCAACCCTGAGTACCAGAAGTTACATTGCCATGGGCACCTTGGTATTGATGATTCTTTTGCTGGTCTTCAAGGTATTACCGGGCGCCATTGCCGCTTTGGTATGTGCCGGCATCATGATGTTGACCCGATGCGTGCCCATCTCTAAAGCGTACAAGGGCATAAGTTGGACGAGCGTGGTCATGATTGCCGCAATGATACCCATGGGGCTGGCCCTGCAAAAAACAGGGGTCGCCCAAATGGCCGCAAACGGATTGGTCAATTCTTTGGGTAGTCTGCACCCCACGGTTTTGTTGGCCGGTATCTTTTTGTTGACCACAGGTTTCAGCCAGACCATCAACAATTCGGCCACGGCCGTTTTAATGGCACCTATCGCCTTGATCGCCGCAACATCGCTTGGGGTTTCCCCCAAGCCCTATTTGATAACGGTGGCCATAAGCGCCTCTACGGCCTTTTTGACCCCTGTGGGCACGACGACGAACGCCATGGTATTATCAGCTGGCGGGTATAACTTTTTAGACTATGTAAAGGTCGGTGGGCCTTTATTGTTATTATTTTTTATTGCAACGGTACTCTTGGTGCCGTTGGTATGGCCTTTTTAAAACATAACATTAAATATTTAAATTTGGAAATAATGGAAACAAAACCGATGAAAAACAAATTAGATGTGAAACATAGCGCACTAAGGTCATGGGTTTCTGAAGTAGCAGCAAAATGCCAACCTGATGAAATTTATTGGTGTGATGGTTCACAAGAAGAGTATGATCGACTTGCTCAGAAACTTGTAGATAAAGGTACGTTCAAACGCCTGAATCCAGAGAAAAGACCAAATAGCTTTGCTTGTTTCTCTGACCCCAGTGATGTGGCTCGAGTAGAAGATAAAACCTTTATTTGTAGTAGAAGAAAAGAAGATGCAGGCCCAACAAACAATTGGATGGCACCTAAAGAAATGAAAGCCACTTTAGATCCATTGTTTGAAGGTTGTATGAAAGGGCGTACGATGTATGTGATTCCATTCTGTATGGGGCCTTTAGGTTCTCCTATTTCCCAGATTGGAGTTGAAATCACAGATTCAGAGTATGTAGTGGTCAACATGCGCATTATGACACGTATGGGAGTTGATGCACTTGATCAACTGGGAACCGATGGTGAATTTATCAAGTGTTTGCATACTGTAGGTGCTCCTTTGCAAGAAGGACAAGAAGATGTGCTATGGCCATGTAACCCAACGGTGAAGTATATTGTACACTATCCAGAAGAAAGAAGCATTGTTTCTTATGGTTCTGGTTACGGTGGTAACGCATTGTTGGGTAAAAAATGTTTCGCACTTCGTATTGCTTCCGTAATGGCTCGCGACGAAGGATGGTTGGCAGAGCACATGCTCATTATGGGGGCAAAAAGTCCAGAAGGAGAAAAAACGTACGTAGCAGCGGCTTTCCCAAGTGCATGTGGTAAGACGAACTTCGCGATGTTGATCCCTCCTAAAGGAACAGACGGATGGGAGATCACTACAGTAGGTGACGATATCGCTTGGATCAAACCAGGGCCTGACGGTAGGTTGTACGCGATCAACCCTGAAGCTGGCTACTTTGGTGTAGCACCGGGTACCAATTATAAAACAAACCCGAATGCGATGGAAACCATCAAAGAGAACAGTATCTTCACTAACGTAGGTATTACTCCTGACGGTGATATATGGTGGGAAGGTATCGGCTCTGAAATGCCAGAAGGAACCATTAACTGGCACGGAAAAGTACACGAAGCTGGTTCTGACGAAAAAGTAGCTCATCCGAACGCTCGCTTCACTTGCCCAGCAAGCCAATGCCCAAGTATCGATGAACAATGGGAAGACCCTCAAGGTGTGCCGATCAGCGCATTCATAGTAGGTGGTAGAAGAAGTACTACGGTGCCTTTGGTATATCAAGCTACAAACTGGAACTCTGGGGTTTATGCCGCTTCTACGATCGGTTCTGAAATGACGGCTGCCGCTTTCGGACAAGTAGGTAAAGTGAGAAGAGACCCATTCGCAATGTTGCCATTCTGTGGATACCACATGGCAGACTACTTCAATCACTGGTTGCAATTCGGTAGATCGCTACAGAATCCTCCAAGAATGTTCGTGGTAAACTGGTTCAGAAAAGATGAAGAGGGCAATTTCCAATGGCCAGGCTTCGGTGATAACATGAGAGTTCTTGAGTGGATCATCGGTAGAGTAAGAGGTAAAGCAGGTGCAGTAGAAAGTCCGATCGGTTGGATGCCTACTTACAATGATATCAACTGGGAAGGTCTTGATTATTCAATCGAGCAATTTGATGAAATCATGGACATCGACCGTGAGCAATGGAAAGGTGAAGTATTGGGTCATGAAGAACTCTTTGAAAAAATGTACGACAAGCTTCCTAAAGAGTTCACGTTCATGAGAGAGTTACTTCTTTCTAGTCTATGGAGATCTCCTGAAAAATGGGAACTAGCGCCAGAAAGAATATAACCTGACCAAATCATAAAAGGTGGTCCGCCAATCGATTCGCACCATGAGATTGGCGGCCACTTTTAATCTCGTAAACTAATGTTCAATATAGAAAGTTTGGGCATTCCGAAGGTGAAATCTCCCCTACAGTTAAGTACTGTCAGGGGAGATAACATCTTCAACTATGTCAAAGAAGATAATAAGTTGGTCTATGACCTTTCGCTTGAGCACTATAACCAGTGTTTGGATAAGAGTGAAGAACCATTGTGTTTAGAAAAAGCGGGCCCTAGGCAGCATATTTATTTTCAACCAGATAAGGTCACCGCTGCAATCGTTACCTGTGGTGGTCTTTGCCCTGGCATCAACAATGTGATTCGCGGGGTAGTAATGGCCCTGCACTATTTTTACGGGGTCAAAAGAATTTTGGGAATACCATATGGCTATGAGGGCTTGAATCCTGAAAAAGGCCATGGTTTTATAGAGTTGACTCCAGATGGGGTCAAAGATATAAATCAGTTTGGCGGTACTATTTTAGGCTCTTCTAGAGGGGCGCAAGAGGTGTCGATAATGGTTGACACGTTGGTGGATAACCAAATTGACCTACTTTTTGCGATCGGTGGAGACGGTACCTTGAAAGGGGTCAATGACATTGGCGAAGAAATTCGGAAAAGGGGATTGGACATTGCGGTGATCGGTATACCCAAGACCATTGACAATGATATCGACATCATCGATAAATCATTCGGATTTGAGACGTCTTTTGATATTGCAAGCCCCATTTTGAAAGATGCCCATAATGAGGCCAAAGGGGCCTATAATGGTATTTCTATTGTAAAATTGATGGGTAGGGACAGCGGTTTCATTGCGGCCTCTGCCACATTGGCCATGCCAGTGGTAAATTTTGTGCTAGTACCTGAACAGCGATTTGAACTGTATGGTGAAAAAGGTTTTCTAGCCGTTTTGAGAAAGCGATTGGAGGCCAAGCACCATGCCGTGATCGTCGTGGCCGAAGGGGCGGGCCAACACTTGTTCAAAAAGGACGATGTGAGAACCGATGCTTCTGGCAACGTACAGCATGATGATATCGGCTTGTTCTTGAAAGATGAGATCAGTACCTATTTCAAGGATATTTTTCCCGTGACCATCAAGTACATCGACCCTAGCTATATTGTCAGGAGTGCTGCGGCCAATTCAACCGATAGTGTCTTCTGCAGTGGCCTGGCCTATCAAGCGGTACATGGGGCCATGGCGGGCAAGACCAAATTTGTGGTGGGTAGGGTGAACAACAAGTTCGTATACCTTCCCATATCGGCGGTCACGAAGAAGCGCAAGAAAATTGATCTTGAAAGCGAGTTCTGGTTTGCGGTGCTTCAGTCAACGGGACAGCCCTTTCTGATGTAAAAGAAAAAACCTCCTTTTGGGAGGTTTTGTTTTTTTGAGGATATTGGTCTGGTCAAAAAATACCGAGCGCGTCAAAGACACCCAGCAACTCTAAAACAATGCAAACAGGTATGGCGATGAGAATCGCTATCAGGGCAAAGACCATGATTCTTAGGAATCCATCCAAAAAGCTAGTTCCGACAGTAGTACCTTTTCCCATAATCGAATAATTTCCATCAATTTAAGGAATTATTCGTAAAAAAAGGGCTATTTCAGGCAATATATTCGACTAAATCACTGATTTTAACCATATTCCGCCACAAGACGCTTCACGATTTTTTGGCGCTCATTTTTTTGGCAAGCGCTTCAAGTGAGACGCCTTTTGTTTCAGGCATCATGAAAATAACCCATAGCAATTGCAAGACCATCATAAAGGCGAAAAAGGCAAATACGAATCCTGCGCCCACGGTGCCGAACAGCACAGGTACGAATGACGGGATCACGGCCGCCAATACCCAGTGGGTAGAACTGCCCAAGGCTTGGCCCGAACCCCTCAAATGGTTCGGAAAAATTTCAGAAATGAATACCCAGATCACCGTTCCTTGCCCGATGGCGTGCGAGGCAATGAAAATGAACAAAAATATGGGAACGGCCATACCCGTCCATCCAAAGAAGAAAGCCATCGAGACCAGACTCAAGGAAATGATATAACCGGCAGACCCAAAATACATCAATTGTTTTCTTCCGAGTCTATCGATCAGGTAGATGCCCAGTAGGGTGAAGAGAAGATTGGTGACCCCGATGCCAATACTGCTCAATAGGGCCGTGCTTTCGCCAAGACCCGCCTCTTCAAAAATCCTGGGAGCATAGTACAAAAAGGCATTGATTCCAGACCATTGGTTGAAAAAGGCGATCAAAAAGGCCAGTAGCACAGGAAAACGATACTTTTTCATAAAAATGTTTTCACCCAAACCTGAGGCCACCGTCTCTTGCATATCTTTTTTCAGTTGTGCTATGCTGGTGTCCAAACGAAGTTTTTTTAACATCTTTTGTGCTTCATCCTCTCTTGATTTGGTCAACAACCATCGCGGACTTTTTGGTACCGTGAAAACCGCTGCGGTATATATAATTGCTGGTATGGCCTCGGCCCCCAGCATGAATCGCCAATCGTCTTCACTGATGCCGCTGAGAAGGTAGTTTGACAGATAGGCGATCATAATGCCAAAAACGATATTGAACTGGTACATGCCCACTAGTTTGCCGCGGTTCTTGGCGGGTGCAATTTCAGAAATATAGGCAGGTGCGGCTATGGTTGAGGCGCCAACGCCCAGACCACCGATAAACCTAAAAAAAGCGAAGACATAGGGGTCGTTTGCCAATGCAGAACCCAAAGCCGATACCGAATAAAGAACTCCTATCCAAATCAACGTTTGCTTTCTACCCAGCCTATCAGTGGGTATGGCACCGAAAAATGCCCCGATTACGGTGCCCCAAAGCGCCATGCCCATGACCACGATGCCATGAAATGTATCAGAAGAGTTCCAAAGCGATTGTAGTTTTTGGTCCGCTCCTGAGATGACCACGGTGTCGAATCCGAACAAAAAGCCAGCAAGGGCAACGATAATCGAGATCAGTAGAATGCGTCTGTCCATTGACTTGGTTTTTTTGTGTTGACTAAAATTACAGAAGTGTTTTGATATGTTTCATGATGGTCTCGGTGGCACCGATATTTTCTGAAATGTATTCTGAATTTATCTTTCCTGTTTTCAGAACAGAATCAAAGTCTGATATGAAGTGGTTGGTCACATGGGCAAATTCATCTTTTGAATCAATAGAAACAATGCCCCCACGGTCAACAAGCTCTTCAGCTTCCTTAAATCCCTTATAATGGGGGCCTATTATCACCGGAATGCCAAAAACAGCTGGTTCGAGCGTGTTGTGAAGGCCAGTGGCAAAGCCGCCCCCGACATAAGTCATATGGGCATAGCTGTAAATTTTTGTGAGCAACCCAATGGTATCGATGATCAATACGTTGAATTGTGTGATGTCAACCTCGCCGAGTTCTGAATAACAAATCGTCCTTTTGGTCAAAGAAGACTTCAATTTTCCAATATGTGTCGGCTTGATGTCATGGGGGGCTATAACATACTTGACGGGCTTTTGTGAGTTGTTGATGAAATCTACCAAAATCACTTCGTCTTCGGGCCAGGTGCTTCCAGCAACAAGACAAAGGGCATCACCGCAAAAGGCATCCATGAAATCGAGGGCATTGTTGCGTTTTAGAATTTTTGCAACACGGTCAAACCGTGTATCGCCACTGATGGTCACATTTTGCATGCCGATCGATGTCAGCATTTTTTTCGAGTTTTCATCCTGTACAAAAAAATGGGAAAAATTGTTCAGGCTCTTCCTCATGAAAGCACCCCAAGGTTTAAAATAGATTTGTCGTTTTGAAAACAGGGCCGATATAAGTAGGGTGGGCACCTTTCTTCTGTGCAGCTGTTGCAAATAGTTGGGCCAGACCTCATACTTGACAAAGAGGGCCAATTCAGGATGCAAGATATCAAGAAAGCGCACGGCATTTGAAAGGGTGTCAAATGGTAAATAGGTCACTATATTGGCGATTTGGGTACTCTTTTTCACCTCATAGCCCGAGGGGGAAAAAAAGGTCAGCACCAATTTATGTTCGGGATAATGGGTTTTGAGTGTTTCCATCAACGGACGCCCTTGTTCAAATTCTCCCAACGAAGCCACATGTACCCATATCGTTTTGTCAGTAGATTCGATTTTCGATCGTAGGCTCTTGAAAACCTTTTTCCTACCTGAAACGAATAAGTTCAACTTGGTATTGAAAGGGGAGGCCACCTTGACAAAGAACCATGCCACATGGGCCAGCATGTTGTAGAGTGAATGCACTATGACGACTTTGCGCTAAAATACATTTCTTTGAACCAAATCGCATTAAGGTGCCATATTTTCTTAATTTTGCACCATAATTACTTCCCATGCGAAAAATACAGATGGTTGACCTCAAAGGCCAGTATGAGGGAATAAAAGACCAGATAAATTCATCAATCTCAAACGTACTGGATTCTTCGGCATTTATCAACGGCCCGGATGTGCACGCTTTTCAAAAAGAACTGGAAAATTATTTGGGGGTCAAGCATGTGATTCCCTGTGCCAATGGTACCGATGCCCTACAGATCTGTATGATGGGCTTGGGCCTTCAGCCCGGTGATGAGGTCATTACTGCCGATTTCACCTTTGCGGCCACCGTTGAGGTCATTGCACTGTTAAATTTGACGCCCGTGCTGGTCGATGTAGACCCTGACACCTTCAACATTGATGTCAAGGCGGTCGAAAGGGCCATAACGCCGAAGACAAAGGCCATTGTGCCCGTACACCTTTTTGGGCAGTGCGCCGATATGGATGCCTTGATGGATTTGGCCAAGAAGCATAATCTATTTGTCATCGAAGACAACGCACAGGCAATAGGCGCCGCGCATATCTCAAAAAATGGAGAAAAGCAAAAAGCAGGTACCATAGGCCATGTGGCCTCTACCTCTTTCTTCCCTTCCAAAAATTTGGGATGCTATGGTGATGGTGGGGCCATTTTCACCAATGATGATGATTTGGCCAATATCATTCGGGGCATTGTAAACCATGGCATGTATGTGCGCTACCATCATGATGTAGTGGGCGTCAACTCAAGATTGGACAGTATTCAGGCAGCCGTTTTGCGGGCAAAACTTCCGAGACTTGATGAGTATAACCAAGAAAGGAGAAATGCGGCCCAAAAGTATGACACGGCTTTCGGGGATCAAAAACATATCATAAGACCAAAAACGGTGAATGATTGTGATGGTATATGTGACACCTGCGATTGCCATGTTTTTCACCAATATACCTTGCGCATCACCAATGGCAAAAGAGATGCCCTGGTACAACATTTGAATGACAATGGTGTACCCTGTGGTGTTTACTATCCGATTCCGTTGCACAAACAGAAGGCGTACGCAGATGAGCGATACAATGAAGATGATTTCAAGGTTACCAATCAATTGGTCCAAGAAGTAATTTCACTGCCCATGCACACCGAGCTTGATGATGAGCAGATTGACTTCATAACCGATTTGGTAATAAAATTCGTTAACGACTGACATGAAAATACTAGTGACCGGTGGTCTCGGCTTCATAGGCTCGCATACTGTGGTTGAGCTTCAGAATGAGGGTTTTGAGGTGATCATTATCGACAACCTTTCAAATTCTTCCAAAGAAGTATTGAACGGAATTGAATCCATCACGGGCAAAGAACCCATTTTCGAACAAATGGATCTGCGCGATAAACAGAAAGTGCGCGATTTTTTCTCAGAGTATGATGACATTGCGGGGGTCATTCATTTTGCGGCTTCCAAGGCCGTTGGTGAAAGTGTTGAGAAGCCCTTGCTATATTATGAGAACAATTTGGGCACTTTGGTATATCTACTTCAAGAATTGGTAAAAAAGGGTAGGGCCAATTTTATTTTTAGCTCTTCGTGTACGGTCTATGGCCAAGCCGATGAGTTGCCCATCACTGAAAATGCACCGGTGAAAGCTGCAGAATCTCCTTACGGCAACACAAAACAGATCGGTGAAGAGATTATCAGTGATACGTGCAAGGTGAATCCGCAATTGGCGGCCATTGCACTTCGTTACTTTAACCCTATCGGGGCGCACCCTAGTGCCGAGATAGGCGAATTGCCCATCGGAGTGCCCCAGAACCTTGTACCCTTTATTACCCAGACCGGGGTAGGCTTGCGCGAACAGCTTTCGGTCTTTGGTGATGATTATCCGACACCTGATGGCACTTGTATCAGGGATTATATACACGTGGTCGATGTGGCCAAGGCGCACGTAGTGGCACTACAGCGACTTCTTGAGGAGAAAAATGAAGAAAATTTTGAAGTGTTCAACCTTGGTACGGGACAAGGAAGCTCGGTATTGGAGGTCATTCAAAGTTTTGAACGTGTAGCGGGCAAAAAACTGAACAACAAGGTGGTAGCTCGACGACCTGGCGACGTCATTCAAGCTTATGCCGATACCAAAAAGGCAAACGAAGTCTTGGGATGGAAAGCCCTCTCTACTCTTGATGATGCCATGGCCTCGGCTTGGAAATGGGAACAAAAAATCAGAAAATAAACTTCCTTATCAACGAAGGGGCGGACAACCACCATTGGCAAATAAATTTTCAGGTCGATATATGTACTTAGAGAGTGGTTTGGAACTTTTGCAAAAAGCCCAAACAAAACAACTTTATCAAGGTTTGGTCGAACAACTGAAGAAAGACTTTGTATTGGCCGGCATCGATTTCAAGCTGTCGTCAAGCGTCAAGCCCCAAGACCTGTTATTGTTGTTGAAAGAGAAATTGTATGTGCTTTTGTTAGAGCATTTTGATGACTATCTCAACTTGCTCTATGTGGTCGATGTCCCAGAAAAGGAATTTAAAAAAATTGATTCAGACGATATTGTAAAAGTCGCCGAGGGAGTTGCTTTTCTGGTACTAAAGCGTGAATGGCAGAAGGTTTGGTCAAGGTCTTCTTTTGGCCAAGACTAAAAATAGACACGTATGAAGGGCATCAGTGGATCGACATAGATGCTTCGCTCATCATCATATAGTACGTCGTACCGAATGCCAAAAGTGACATTTCCATTAGTATATCCTATCCCCAAAAACAACGCTGTCAACCAATAATTATCATCAACAGCAACGCCCGTCACACCATCTGACGAAAGGTTAACACGCCATTGTTCTAGCTCAGCCGAAAGCTGTATTGGCCTAACAGGGTTGTAGAAATTCATAAAAGAGGCACCATATGCCAAAAACGTATCATCTCCAAATTTCGAATAATTCAATTGCAATCCGACCCCCGTTGCAAAATGATCATTTGCCTGATAGATGCCACTGGGCGCAACTTGAAGGTTAAAGGTGTTGTTGCCAAAGCCAAGCCCGAACCCACCCCCAAGTCGAACGCGGCTCCAAAAATCGCTCTGATTTTGCTGTGCAGATATGACGGTAATCGAAAACAGTGATAAAATATACATGCCCAAAATGGCCTTGGGGCTGAACGCAGTCATATAACGGTATTTTATTTTCAATATACAGCTATATGGCGTATTTGTTGTACTTTTGGTTAAATTTTGTGATACCATTTTAGCGGCATAATTGCAATGGATAAATACTCGTTTTTAAACGCGGCCCATACCTCTTTTTTTGCTGAGCTCTATGACAGATATTTGACCAGTCCCGATAGTGTTGAGCCCAGTTGGAGGGCTTTTTTTCAGGGTTTTGATTTTGGATTGGAAAGTTCACTTGACGATCTTGACATAGCGACTTCTTCAAACGGTGCAACGGCAACGGTCAATGGGCAACTGGTCGAGGTGCCCCAGTCGTTACAGAAAGAGTTTCAGGTCATCCGTTTGATAGATGGGTATCGAACGAGAGGCCATTTGTTCACAAAGACCAATCCCGTTAGGGAAAGGCGCAAATATTTGCCCACCCTAGACATTGAAAATTTCGGACTTGCCGAAAATGACCTTGATACCGTGTTCGATGCAGGCAGCATTATCGGTATCGGTTCGAACCCGTTGCGAAAAATAATCGAGCACCTCGAGCGTATCTATTGCGATGCCATTGGGGTCGAATACATGTACATTCGAAAGCCCGAGCTTGTTCAGTGGATTCAAAATTGGCTCAATGTCAATGACAACCACCCAAGTTTTTCATCGGGTCAAAAAAAGCACATCCTCGGAAAACTCAATGAAGCCGTTTCTTTTGAAAGTTTTCTGCACACAAAATATGTTGGCCAGAAACGGTTCTCCCTAGAAGGCGGAGAATCTCTTATTCCCGCTTTGGATGTCATTATCGAAAAGGCTGCCAATGCCGGGGTAAAACAATTTGTAATGGGAATGGCTCACCGGGGCCGATTGAACGTACTGACGAATATTTTCGGCAAGTCGCCCAAAGATGTTTTCAGTGAGTTTGATGGTAAGGATTATGAAGAAACAATTTTTGATGGTGACGTAAAATACCATCTGGGATGGACATCAATGCGAGAGACCGATTCGGGCAAAATGGTCAACATGAACATTGCACCGAACCCATCACACCTTGAAACGGTCAATGCAGTGGTAGAGGGCATAAGCCGTGCAAAACAAGATAGCTCACATCAAGAAAATATTTCTGAGGTACTGCCCATTTTGGTACATGGAGATGCCGCGTTTGCAGCCCAGGGTGTCGTATATGAGGTGATTCAGATGGCCCAATTAGATGGGTACCACACAGGGGGCACCATACACATTGTGGTAAACAATCAAATCGGTTTTACCACCAATTACCTTGACGCACGGTCTTCGACCTATTGTACCGATGTCGGAAAAGTGACCTTGTCTCCCGTTATGCACATCAATGCAGATGATGCAGAGGCAGTGGTACATGCCGCAATTTTTGCCTTGGAATATCGCATGCGCTTCAAGAGAGATGTGTTTTTAGATATGCTGGGGTATAGAAAATATGGTCATAATGAAGGCGATGAGCCTAAATTTACCCAACCTTTGCTTTATAAATCAATTTCCAAGCATCCCAATCCGAGGGATATCTATGCCCAGAAATTGATGGATCAGGGAATCATCGATGAGAACTATGTAAAGACCCTTGAGAAAGAATACAAAAAGCAACTGGAGGAAGATTTAATGGATTCCCGAAAAGTTGAAAAAACCCGAATCACACCCTTCATGCAAGATGAATGGGAGGGTTTCAAACGGGTGACGGAAAAACCCATGCTTGCCGATATCGATACTTCATATGACCTAAAGAAGTTGAACGAAGTAGCTGAGAGCATTACCAAGCTTCCCGAAGAAAAGAAATTTCTAAGAAAACTGGTTCGATTGGTCGAAAGCAGGCACAAGATGTACTTTGAAGACAACAAACTTGATTGGGCCATGGGTGAGTTATTGGCCTATGCATCGTTGATCGAAGAGGGTTTTGATGTGCGAATGACCGGTCAAGATGTTGAAAGAGGAACCTTTTCCCACCGTCATGCGGTCATTAAGACCGAGATGCACGAAGAAGAAGTGATATTGTTGAATGAAATGGGAAAAAACCAAAATGGTACGTTCCACATCTATAATTCGCTACTTTCTGAGTATGCGGTCATGGGCTTTGATTATGGCTATGCCATGGCAAGCCCAAAGACCCTGACAATTTGGGAGGCACAGTTCGGTGATTTCAGCAATGGCGCACAAATAGTGATCGATCAATACCTGTCAGCTGCCGAAGACAAATGGAAACTGCAAAATGGCTTGGTACTGCTGCTTCCCCATGGTTATGAAGGGCAGGGGGCCGAACACTCTTCCGCTCGTATGGAGCGCTACCTTCAGCTATGTGCGAAAGACAATATGTATGTGGCCGACGTGACCACACCTGCCAATATGTTCCATTTATTGAGGCGTCAAATGAAAGCGGATTTCAGAAAACCTTTGGTGGTGCTGACCCCTAAAAGCCTGTTAAGGCATCCAAAGGTGGTCTCGACCAAAGAAGATTTGGCAAAAGGCAGTTTTCAAGAGATCATCGATGATAGCTTGGTCAAGGCAGATAAGGTAAGATCACTCGTTTTCTGCACGGGCAAATTTTACTACGACCTATTGGCAAAACGCGATGAGTTGGGGCGAGAAGATGTGGCTTTGGTACGCCTTGAGCAACTTTTTCCACTTCCAACTGAAAAAATAGGGGCAATCATCAAAAAATACAAAAACGCCGAAGAAGTGGTCTGGGCACAAGAAGAACCCCGCAATATGGGTGCTTGGGGCCATTTGCTGATGCATCTCGACGAGGCCAAGAATTTTAGGGTAGCCTCAAGAAGATTTTATGGTGCACCGGCGGCCGGTAGTGCTGTTCGTTCGCAAAGAAGGCATGCACAGGTCATCGATTATGTTTTTGACAAGACAAAAGATAATTTTGCAATTAGAAAATAAGAACTTGATATAAAGTGATCAGAGATGGTTTTAGAAATGAAAGTTCCCTCGCCGGGTGAATCGATAACTGAAGTAGAAATAGCCGAGTGGTTGGTCGAAGATGGCGATTACGTAGAAAAAGACCAAGCCATTGCCGAAGTCGATTCAGATAAGGCAACGTTAGAATTGCCAGCAGAGGAAAGTGGGGTCATTACCCTTAAGGCCGAAGAGGGTGATGCCGTAGCTGTGGGCGAAATAGTGTGCCTTATAGATACGGGCGCCAAAAAACCAGAAGGGGGCAGTGATTCAAAAACTGAAACCACAAAAGAAAACAAAGAGGAAGCTCCCAAAAAAGAAGAAGCTCCTAAAAAAGAAGAACCCCAAAAAGAAACCTACGCTTCTGGCACCCCTTCACCAGCGGCTAAAAAGATTTTGGATGAAAAGGGCATTGATGCCAAAGAAGTCCCAGGTACGGGTCGCGATGGCCGCATTACCAAAGACGATGCGATGAAAGCTGTGCCTTCAATGGGTACCCCGACAGGGGGCAATAGGGGTGAGACCCGCTCTAAATTATCATTGCTTCGCCGAAAAGTGGCAGAACGTTTGGTTGCCGCCAAGAACGAGACGGCCATGTTGACCACCTTCAATGAGGTCGATATGTCGCCCATCTTTGAACTCAGAAAACAATACAAAGAAACGTTCAAAGAAAAACATGGGGTCAGTTTGGGTTTTATGTCGTTCTTTACCAAAGCGGTGATTCGTGCGCTACAGATGTACCCTGCGGTCAATTCGATGATTGATGGAAAAGAAATGATTTCTTATGACTTCTGTGATATCAGCATTGCCGTCTCTGGGCCCAAAGGATTGATGGTGCCCGTAATACGTAATGCCGAGAATCTCACATTTAGGGGTGTTGAGGCCGAGGTAAAGCGATTGGCCATTAGGGCACGTGAAGGTCAGATAACCGTCGACGAAATGACGGGCGGCACATTCACCATATCCAACGGCGGTGTTTTTGGTTCCATGCTCTCGACACCGATCATCAATCCGCCCCAAAGTGGTATTTTGGGGATGCACAACATCGTTGAGCGGCCCATTGCCAAAGATGGGGCCGTTGTCATTGCGCCGGTCATGTACGTTGCATTGTCATATGACCACCGCATCATTGATGGCCGTGAGTCGGTCGGATTCTTGGTCGCCGTGAAGGAAGCACTCGAAGACCCGGTGGAATTGTTGATGGATGGCGATGTAAAAAAAGCCTTGGAACTTTAAGACTTTTTGATTCTGAGATAGAGGCATTTCTTGTCGTAATCGATGACAGCCTTTCCTTTTTTGAGGATGTCGGCACCGATGATACCGTCTACGGGCAATGCACTATGGTTCGTCAATGCCTGGTTCACATGAACAAGATCAAAAAGCACTACTTTTTGTTTTCTTCTTTTCCAGTCGCCGATTTCAATATGATTTTTGGTAGAGATAAGCGTGTCCATATCAATGGCTCCTGCCCCTGCTGCCTTGATCTCTGATTCTTTTGAGGCCATTTTGAAGAACTCGATTTTGTCGATTCCGATACAAGTATTCGAGGCACCGGTATCGAGAATGAAACGGCCTGACACACCATTTATCTTTGCAGAGAGTTCAAAATGTTTGGTTTCGGTAAACACCAAAGGCACCTTGATGTAATCTTTTTTTTGAAGAAATTTTCGTAGCGATTTCATTTCGTAAAGATAAACCTATTTTTGCGTCATGATCTTGACCGATACGCATACCCATCTGTACAGTGAGGCCTTTGATGAAGACCGTGACGTAATGATGGGGCGAGCACTTGATGCTGGAGTAAAACGTTTTTTTGTGCCGGCTATTGATTCGGGCTATACCGAGGCAATGATTCGGTTAGAAAAAGAATATCCTGAAAATGTTTTTTTGATGGCCGGGTTACACCCTACCCATGTCAAAGAGAATTACAAAGAAGAGCTCGGGCACGTCGAGAAGGTACTGGAACAACACAAATGCTATGCCATAGGAGAAACCGGTATTGACCTCTACTGGGACAAAACCTTTCTGAAACAACAGCAAGAAGCATTTGTGCATCAAATTCGCTTGGCGAAAAAGAACAGGCTCCCCGTTGTAATACACTGCAGGGAATCATTTGATGACATTTTTGAGATCTTAGAGCAAGAAAAGGACGATGATCTGTACGGTATTTTTCATTGCTTCACAGGAACAAAGGAACAAGCTGAAAAAGCTATTGGGTACAATATGAAGCTTGGCATCGGGGGGGTGGTCACTTTCAAGAACGGCAAAATTGACCAATTCTTGAATCAAATCGATTTGAGGCATATTGTTCTGGAGACCGATTCACCTTATTTGGCGCCAGTGCCCTATAGAGGAAAGCGTAACGAAAGTGCCTATTTGACCTTAGTGTTGGAAAAGTTGAGTTTGATATATGATATGCCTAAAGGCGAGATTGCGGCAATAACCACTGAAAACTCTAAAGCAGTTTTTGGCATTTAAACGACATCAATGGGTAGAAAAGCCAATATTCTATTGATTTATACAGGGGGTACTATAGGCATGGTCAAAGATTACAAGACCGGTGCCTTGAGAGCGTTCGATTTTGATGAGCTTATCGCCAATATACCAGAATTGCACCAATTGGATTGTAATCTTGAGGGAATCACTTTCTCTAGGCCCATCGATTCATCGAATATGAATCCGAAGCATTGGGCCACCATCGCCACCCTGATTGAAGATAACTACCATGCTTTTGATGGGTTTGTCGTATTACATGGTAGCGATACCATGAGCTACTCGGGTTCAGCACTCAGTTTTATGCTTGAAAACCTATCAAAACCGGTTATTCTCACAGGTTCGCAGTTGCCCATTGGTGATTTGCGCACCGATGCCAAAGAGAATTTGATTACTTCCATACAGATAGCATCACTCCGTGATAATGGCGAGGCAATGGTGCAAGAGGTTTGCCTGTACTTTGAATATAAATTGTACCGGGCCAACAGAACCACAAAGATCAACGCCGAACACTTTCAAGCCTTCGCCTCGATGAACCATCCACCCTTGGCAGAGTCTGGCGTTCATCTGAAACTCAACCATACTTATTTATACAAAGAAGATAATGGGTCAAGGCCTTTTAGGGCCCACAAAAAAATGGACGCCAATGTCGGGGTGTTAAAACTGTTCCCGGGTATGGGGCAAAAATTTTTAAAAGCTGCCCTGGGGGCTGATGGCCTAAAAGCCTTGGTTCTTGAAACTTACGGATCGGGCAATGCCCCAATTGATGATTGGTTTCTCGATGAGTTGAAAAGGGCTATCGAGAAAGGGCTGCATGTCATAAATGTTACCCAATGTTCTGGTGGTAGTGTGGTCATGGGCAAGTATGAAAGCAGTCGTCGATTGATGCAGTTACAACTCGTTAACGGTAAGGATATTACTACTGAAGCCGCGGTAACCAAGGCTATGTGGCTTTTGGCCAATGGGTTTTCAAATGACAGCTTCAAAACTAAATTTGAAACGGTTCTACGAGGAGAAATGAACCAAAATTAACGCCTTAAATTTCGTTTAATGCCAAAATTTTTGTTTATTGTTCGGCCTAACTATTTGTAAATAGAGAGGTGGCCGAGTGGTCGAAGGCGCACGCCTGGAAAGTGTGTATCCGCTCAACGGCGGATCGAGGGTTCGAATCCCTTCCTCTCTGCTACGATCTTTATTTTTTGGTAACAAAATTTTTTTATCTTTAACATTATTAACTAACTAAAATTTAAGTTTGAGAAAATGAAAAAAATATCCTTTACTCTGGCTACTGCCGGAATGTTTATCTTAAGCACTACTACGGCATCTGCCGCCTTATTGCAAGATGAAGCTGCTGCTGAAGCCAGCAAAGGTTTTACACAAGTATTGAAAGAACAGTTTATTCAAGGGGGCCCTGCATTCATGGGCATCGTTCTTTTGTGCTTGATATTGGGCTTGGCCGTCGCTATTGAAAGAATCATCTATCTAAATTTGGCAAGCACGAATTCTTCCAAGTTGAGACAACAAGTCGAAGACGCATTGGCTTCTGGAGGTGTCGAAGCAGCCAAAGAAGTTTGTCGAAATACAAAAGGCCCCGTAGCTTCCATTTATTACCAAGGCCTTGACCGCGCCGGTGAAGGACTGGAATCTGCAGAAAAGGCAGTTGTTGCCTATGGAGGCGTTCAGATGGGTCAATTAGAGAAAAATGTATCATGGTTGTCATTGTTCATTGCCATTGCCCCCATGCTTGGGTTCATGGGTACGGTAATCGGTATGATTCAGGCTTTCCAGAAAATTGCCGCAGTAGGTAACTTGAGTGCCTCTTTGATTGCAGGTGATATTCAGGTGGCACTTTTGACAACTGTATTCGGTTTGATCACGGCGATTATCCTGCAGATTTTCTACAACTATATCATTGCAAAAATTGATAGCATTGTCAACGACATGGAAGATTCATCAATTGCGTTGATCGATATGTTGGCCGCACACAAGAAATAATTGCAAACCGGATAATCTATAGATATGAACAAAATAGTTAAGATAGTACTGATTGTCATTGGTTTGGTGGCTGCCGGGCTCTGGTTTGCGATGCCTGACGGTGACGATCCCAACGCCATTAACAGTGGAGCTTTGAACTTCATGTTCTTGATAATGTACCTCTTGTTGGCGATAGCCGTTATTTTTAGTCTCTTTTTTGCCCTTAAAAAGTTGTTCGGTACACCAGGCAGCCTTAAGAAAGCACTTTTTGGTTTAGGTGGATTGGCCGTCATCGTGGCCATTTCTTACGGGCTCTCATCAGGAAATGCTGAAGTGGTGAGCGCAATGGCCGATAGAGGCGTAGAAACGACCGAAGGTACGGTCAAAACCATAGGAATGGGGCTGAACGTGTTTTTTATACTTACCGTGATTGCCGTTGCCTTAATGGTAATTCCCGGTTTGAAGAAAATGTTTACTGGTAGATAAAATAAATTGAATTATGCCTAGAAGAAAAGGAGCACCCGAAGTAAATGCAGGTTCCATGGCCGATATCGCATTCTTGCTCTTAATCTTTTTCTTGGTGACCACCACCATAGAGACAGATGCAGGACTTGATAGAATGTTGCCGCCGATAGAACCGCCAGATACCGATGTGGTGATTAAGCAGAAAAATATCTTCACGGTCAACATCAACAAGAACGGCCAATTGTTGGTCGAGGACCAGTTGATGGAACTGAAAGATCTTCGTAATGCTGCGGTAGCTTTTTTAGACAATGGTGCCGATGGTAGCTGTAACTACTGTAAGGGAAGAAAAGACCCCTCATCATCAGATAACCCGTCGAAAGCCATCGTATCCCTGAAGAACGATAGAGAAACAAAGTATGCTACCTATATTACCGTTCAGAATGAATTGGTAGGGGCGTACAACGATCTTAGAAATCGCGAGTGTCAACGTCTGTTTGGAAGGGACTTTACAGAAATGGAAGCTGAATACTTGAATCCCGAGACCCCTTCAGGTATAAGGGATGATTTGAAAGATAAGGTGAAGCAAGTTCAAGATATGTTTCCGCAGAAACTTTCAGAGGCAGAAACCTCAACAGGCAGTTAATATAATAAAAGGGAATTATGGCAAAATTTGCTAAGAAAAAAGATGGCGATTTACCGGCGGTATCAACGGCTTCGTTGCCAGATATCGTATTTATGCTTTTATTTTTCTTTATGACGGTTACCACGATGAAAGATAGCTCTTTGTTGGTGCAGAACACACTGCCCAATGCGAGCGAGGTGAAGAAACTCGAGAAAAAAGACAGGGTTATTTACATCTATGTGGGCAAGCCCATCAAAGAATATCAAAAGGTTTTCGGTACCGAACCGAAAATACAATTAAACGATAAGTTCGCCGATGTCGGTGAAGTAGGCACCTATATTTTGGCTGAAAGGGCGAAAAAGCCCCAAGAACTTCAAAATGTATTGACCACAGCGTTGAAGGTAGATAAAGATGCCAATATGGGGCTGATTTCTGACATCAAGCAAGAGCTCAGAAAGGTAAATGCACTTAAAGTGAACTATACCACCTATGAAGGCAATGCCTTTAACAATATAAACTAAGTTGAAATAGTTTTTCAAGTTTAGTTTGAAAACGCCCCAAAAATTATTGGGGCGTTTTTTTATCAAACTTCCAATGAAAGATTGTTCTCTAAAAACAGAGTCTATGGTTCAAATTCATTTTTTGCAAAGATCTTAAAAATGACATTTTTTCTTGATGACTTTAAATGCTTAATTTGAGGTACGACATCCAAATTGATGCTATTGATATATGGTAAGGCAACCCATTCTTTTTTTTCTTTTGGCTACATGTTTTTTGACCCATGCACAGGTGTATCCCGAAAGTGAGTATGCTGGCACAAAGTACCTTGAAGATCAGTTTTATGTCGGGGTAGGCTATAATTTTTTGTTGCAGAAGCCAGAAGATGTGGTTCAAAGGAGTCTTTCGTACAATCTAATAGCAGGTTTCATTAAAGATATTCCTATCAATCAAAGAAGAAATGTTGGTTTTGGCCTAGGTCTGGGCTATGCCGTCAATTCTTACTATACCAATCTGAGGGCATCACAAAATGGTGATGAGATCACATATACCATAATCGATTTAGATGATTTCAGAAGGAGTAAATTTGAGACCCATGCCATCGAGATACCCGTCGAGTTTCGTTGGCGTACCTCTACCGATGTTGAATATAAATTTTGGCGTATCTACAGCGGTATCAATTTTGCCTATGTATTTGCCAGAAGCTCTAGGTTGGTTACTGATGAAAGTTCCGATCGCTTTAAGAACGATGACATTCGAAACTTTCAATACGGAGCGTACGTGCGCTTCGGCTACAACACATGGAATATAAATTTCTATTACGACTTAAGCACACTTCTAAATGACGGAGTGGTACTTGACAACGGTTCACCAATAGAGATGAGGTCTTTTAGGATTGGATTGATTTTCTATATCCTATAACCAAAATTTCAAGACCAGGAGTTGGGAAAGACTTCCTAAAATAAAACCTATGACCAATTCGACCCAACTATGGGCCCTCATATATAACCGTGAGGTGGCCACAAGTCCCGTTGCCATCACAAGCCCTCCCAGGGCCAATGTAATATTGACTTCGAAATGAATGCTCAATCCGATCAAGTACATCAGCAGACTTGCCATGCCCAACATATGAATGCTTGTCTTGTAGCCTAGTAAGAGTAACAGCAGGGCCGCAATATAGGCTGTTACAAGCCCCATAAAAAAGTAATACAGTTCACCGATGTAGTTTTGCGGAATCACTTTGAGCAAAATCATCAAAAAAAGAATGATGTTGATGCTCAGTGCATAGCTACGCTCTTTTTTGGAAACAGCAAAGATAGAGTGTACCACCCCTAAATTTTTCAGGATGAAAAAAAATATAATCGGAATGATGACCGTGAGAATGAAAATGGGCAAAATATTGCCGCTCTGTTCCTCAAGGGAATTGAGTTTGGGCGTGACCAAGAAATAGGCCAAGGTACCCGTGATCGGAACCAATAAAGGATGAAAAACATAGGAAATGGCGTATAAGAATCGACCCATCAGATTTTCTTTCTCAGCCTGGCCACGGGTATGTCCATTTGTTCCCGATATTTCGCTACGGTTCTTCTGGCTATTGGATATCCCTTTTCTTTTAGAATTTTGGCAAGACTATCGTCGGTGAGCGGCTTCTTTTTGTCTTCTTCGCGAATAACGGTTTCCAAAATCTTTTTGATTTCTTTTGTTGATACATCTTCACCCTGTTCATTTTTCATGGCCTCTGAAAAATAATCTTTGATGAGTTTGGTACCATAGGGCGTATCTACATACTTGCTATTGGCCACTCGTGATACGGTAGAGACATCCATATCGATGCGATCTGCAATGTCTTTTAGGATCATAGGTCTCAACTTTCGCTCATCACCGGTCAAAAAATACTCTTTTTGGTACTGCATGATGGCGCTCATGGTAATGTAGAGCGTCTGTTGTCGTTGCTTGATGGCATCGATGAACCACTTGGCGGCGTCTAATTTTTGTTTGATGAAGAGTACCGCATCTTTTTGATCTTTTGATTTTTCCTTGGCATTCTTATAGCCTTGGAGCATATTGCTATACTCTTTCGAAACATGCAATTCAGGGGCATTTCTTCCATTGAGGGTCAGTTCAAGCTCTCCATCAACGATTCGTATTGAAAAATCGGGAACAATATGTTCGATAACACGGTTGTTTCCTGAATAGGCCCCTCCTGGTTTTGGATTTAATTTTTCAATTTCAGCAATGGCCGCTTTAAGTTCTTCCTCTGAGATATGATGTTTTTGCAAGAGTTTATCATAATGCTTTTTGGTGAAATGATCAAATGACTTTTCAAGAATTGAAATGGCCAATTCTACGGCGGGGGTACCTGTTTTTCTTTTCAGCTGTATAATGAGACACTCATCAAGAGAGCAGGCAGCCACCCCTGGCGGGTCGAGTGCTTGAACCGTTTTCAATACTTCTTTGACCTTTTCTTCGTCAACGTAGACATTTTGGGTAAAGGCAAGATCATCGACAATGTCGCTCAGAGGTCTTCGAATGTAACCGCTTTCATCGACACTACCGACCAAAAACTCGGCAATGGCCCATTCTTGATCATCTAGATATACCGTATTGAGTTGGTTCAGTAAATATTGATTAAACGAAATACCGGCGGCATAGGGCACACTTTTTTCGTCATCATCGGCACTGTAATTGCTTATTTGCGTGCGATAATCGGGTATTTCATCATCACTTAAGTAATCATCAATATTGATTTCGTCGGCCTCAATGGTCTCATTGTCATTCGATTCATCAAAACTTTCACCGTATTCATCTTCTAGGCCATCGCCTTCTGCCTTGCCACTTTCCAACGCCGGATTTTCTTCCAATTCTTGCTTTAATCGTTGTTCAAAGGCCTGTGTAGGCAGTTGAATCAACTTCATCAACTGAATCTGTTGGGGCGAAAGTTTTTGCGAAAGCTTAAATTGTAGGTGTTGTTTCAGCATAAATCAAAAAGACCCTTTCTTATAAAGTTAAAGAATTCAATTTAGAATTCGGCGTTCTGCGGCGTTCTCGGGAAGGGAATCACATCGCGAATGTTGCCCATGCCCGTGACGAACTGCACCAAACGTTCAAAGCCAAGACCAAAGCCACTATGAACGGCCGTCCCAAATCTGCGCAATTCAAGATACCACCAAAGCTCTTCTTCAGGAATATCAAGCGCAGCCATTTTTTGTTGCAAAACCTCCAATCGTTCCTCCCTTTGCGAGCCACCAACGATTTCACCAATTCCGGGAAAGAGCACATCCATGGCCCGTACAGTTTCTTCATCTTCATTCAGCCGCATATAAAAAGCCTTTATTTTAGCCGGATAGTCGAATAAAATAACCGGACACTTAAAATGCTTTTCCACAAGAAAGCGCTCATGTTCGCTCTGCAGATCGGCACCCCATTCATCAATTGAATATTCGAATTTTCTCTTTTTATTGGGTTTGCTGTTCCTTAAGATTTCAAACGCTTCGGTATACGTGACCCTTTTGAAGTTGTTGTCAATGACAAACCTCAATTTTTCGCTCAACGACATTTCACTACGTTCGGCCTGGGGTTTGGTTTTTTCCTCATCAAGCAAACGTTGTTCGAGAAACGTTAAGTCATCAGGGCAGTTTTCAAGCACGTATCGCAACACCCACTTGATAAAATCTTCAACAAGGTCCATATTGGCATCAAGATCATAAAATGCCATTTCGGGTTCGATCATCCAAAACTCGGCCAAATGTCTCGAGGTGTTCGAATTTTCGGCCCTAAAAGTGGGTCCGAAAGTATATACCTTTCCCAATCCCATAGCATAGGCCTCGGCTTCCAACTGACCAGATACGGTCAGATTGGTCTCCTTGCCAAAAAAGTCTTTTTTATAATCTACATCACCTTCATCGTTCAAAGGAGGATTTTTAGCATCTAAAGCAGTGACCCTGAACATCTCACCGGCGCCTTCGGCATCAGAACCGGTTATGATGGGGGCATGCATGTAATAGAATCCATTTTGTTGAAAATAGCTGTGAATGGCAAATGCCAAAGCCGAACGAACCCGCATCACGGCCGAAAAGGTATTGGTGCGCACCCTTAAATGGGCTTTCTCCCGCAAAAATTCAAGCGAATGCTTTTTGGGCTGTATGGGATATGTTTCGGGGTCGGCCATGCCATGAATCTTAAGCTCATTGACTTGGATTTCCACAGATTGACCTCGCCCTTGACTTTCAACCAGGGTGCCAGACACCTCTACGGCCGCTCCCGTTGAAATTGACTTTATGGTGTTTTCGTCAAAGTTCTCAAAGTCTACCACACACTGCACGTTATTAATTGTAGAGCCATCATTCAATGCAATAAAACGGTTGCTTCTAAAAGTTTTGACCCAACCCCTTACCGTAACTTCTTGTGAGTTTGGGGTGGTCGAAAGCAGTTCTTTGACAGAAAAAAGTTGCATACTTCGCTATTCAAAAATTAAGCCCCAAAGATAGTTTTTTGTGGTCAAGAAGCCTATAAACGTTGAGACAATTCAGTCAACGGGGTCATTATTTTGAGTTGATTTCTTCCTTTGGGAGGATATCGATCTGTGGTTTCTTAAGTACTTTTTTATTGGCAATGCTTCGTTCAAGTGACAGCAATAACGACGGCAATAAAATCAAGTTGGCCAACATGGCAAACAATAAGGTTGCCGATACCAACGCACCCAAAGCTACGGTGCCACCAAAACTTGATATGATGAATACTGAGAACCCAAAGAAAAGCACGATGGATGTGTAGAACATGCTCACGCCAGTTTCCCTAAGTGCGGCATAGACCGATTTTTTGATCTGCCAGCGGTTAGCGGTCAATTCTTGTCGATATTTCGCCAAAAAGTGAATGGTATCATCGACCGAAATGCCAAAGGCGATACTAAAGACCAAAATGGTAGATGGCTTTATGGGAACACCCAAAAAGCCCATGAGCCCTGCCGTAATGACCAATGGCAATAGGTTGGGCACCAAAGAAATGATGATCATTCTGAACGAACGAAACAGATATGCCATGAAAATCGATATGAGCCCAATGGCCAAAGCCAAGGACAGCAAGAGGTTTTTTACCAAATATTTGGTGCCTTTCAAAAAAAGCAAGGCCTTGCCCGTCATATACACATTGTACCGTTCGGCAGGAAAAACTTTGTTTATGGTCTTGATGAGGTCGCTTTCAATTTCTTCCATGCGATCGGTCTTTACATCGCGCATGAAAGTGGTCATTCTGGCAATCTGACCAGTACTATCGACAAAGCTTTCGAGCAGATTGCTGTTCTCTGAAGATTTTCGGGCAACATCCATGATGAAAGTGCTCTCTTGTGAGGTCGGCAATTGATAGTATTTAGGAATACCATTATAAAAGGCCTGTTTTGAGTACTTTACCAAATTTACGACAGACACTGTCGGTGAAAGTTCGGGAATATCTTCAATTTCGGTGCCCAGCTCATCCATTCTTCTAAGGGTGGCAGGTTTCATGACCCCCTTCTTCCGTTCGGTATCCACTACAATCTCGACGGGCATGATACCATCAAATTCTTCCTCAAAAAATCGAATGTCCTTAAAGAAATGGGTGTTTTTGGGCAAGTCTTCCACTCGACTTCCGGTAATTTCGATTTGATAGATGCCTATAATGCTCAACACCAGGGCTATTAGCGATACGACATAAACGGCGATTCGGTTGTGGCGCACCATGCGTTCCATCCAATCCACAAAAAGATCGATCCATTTTTTGTTCAGATGCTTCAAGTGTTTTGTCTTGGGCAGCGACATGAAGCTATAGATAACCGGTATGATCAACAGTGAAAGAATGAAGATGCAGATGATATTGATCGAGGCAACGATACCAAATTCTTTCAACAGGTCACTGTCCAAGATCATAAAAGTAGCGAACCCTGATGCGGTGGTGACATTGGTCATCAACGTTGCATTACCGATTTTGGAGATGACCCGCTGTAGTGACAAGGCTTGGTTGCCATGCTTTTTGACCTCTTGTTGATATTTGTTGATCAGAAAAATACAGTTGGGTATGCCGATAACAATGATCAATGGGGGAATGAGGGCCGTCAAGATGGTGATCTCGTATTCAAAAAGCCCCAAAAACCCAAAGGCCCACATGACACCGATGATAACCACGCACATTGATATGAAGGTCGCCCTGAAGCTTCTAAAAAAGAAGAAAAAGATGATTGAAGTGACCAATAAAGCGGCCAAAATGAATTTTCCTATTTCATCGATAATGGTCTTCGAGTTCCAAGTTCTGATATATGGCATGCCCGAAACCCTTATGTCAAGACCAGTTTCCTCTTCAAAGTTTTCAACGATGCTCTGTAGATCGGTCAATATAAAATCATTTCTGACATCGGTGTTCAGAATGTCCTTGTCAAGGTAAAGAATGGTCCTGAGCGTTTGGGTCTCTTTGTTGAAGAGCAGGTTTTCGTAAAAGGGAAGTTCTTCAAACAGTTTTGTTTTTATGGCCTCGATCTCGGTTTGGTTTTTGACCTGCCCATTGATCAAGGGTTGCAATACGAATTCTTGCAGTTCGTTGTCCTTGACCAGTTGCTGTAGGTTATCTGTGGAAAGAACCAGTGATATTTCAGGGAAGGCATCCAATTGCTTGCTCAACTTGTTCCAGCGGTTGAAATTTTCAGGGGTAAACAGCAAACTGTCCCTAATGGCCATGACAATGGCATTGTCTTCTTCACCGAAAAGGTTTACGAACGCACTGTACTTTATGGTTGCCTCATGGTCATCGGGCAAAATGTTGGCCTCGGTATTCGAGAAGCGCATGTTCTTCCATTGTAGGGCCAACAAAACAGTGGCAGTGGCGATGGCCAAGAGAATCAAAATTCTATTTCGAAGGATGAGGCGGGCCACGATGGGCCAGAATCCCTGAAAGCGTTGTTTTGGCATGCGAGCTAAGTTGTGCGCAAAGGTAGAAAATGATGCAAAGTGCTCCTAAAAAAGAAACACTAAAAGCTTTATACTTTCATGATTTCAGATTCTTTGACCCCTAATATGGCATCTACTTTTTTGGTGTACGTATCTGTAAGTTCTTGTACATCGATTTCGGCATTTCCCAGCCGGTCTTCTGAAATGTCAAGATTTTTGAGCTCTTTGTTGGCCTCTTGACGGGCATTGCGTACACTTATCTTCGCATCTTCAGCTTCAGATTTGGCCTGTTTCACCAATTGTTTTCTGCGCTCTTCGGTCAATGGCGGTACGTTAATGATGACCATCTCACCATTGTTCATGGGGTTAAAGCCCAAGTTGGCATTCATGATGGCGGTCTCTATTTCGGGTAACAGGCTTTTTTCCCATGGTTGCACTGAAATGGTTCGGGCATCGGGGGTGTTGATGTTGGACACCTGCGACAATGGGGTTTGCGAACCGTAATACTCGACCATTACGGTCGAAAGCATGGCCGGACTCGCCTTGCCCGCCCTTATTTTAATAAATGCTTTTTCAAGATGCTCCATGGCGCCCTGCATACTTTCTTTTGTCGAATCTAAAATGAATTGAATCTCTTCGTTCATAGTTATAAATTTACGCAAGAACCATCAATCTGTGTGCCGATCAGACATTGACGACGGTTCCAATTTTTTCACCGGACACGATTTTCATCAAGTTGCCCCTGGTATTCATATCAAAAACCACAATGGGCAGTTCGTTCTCTTGGCTCAGGGTAAAGGCTGTGGTGTCCATCACTTTCAAGCCTTTTGTGATCACATCGTTGAAAGAGATCGAATCGAACTTGGTAGCGCTTTTATCTTTTTCTGGGTCGGAAGTGTAAATGCCATCAACACGGGTGCCCTTTAAAATGACATCGGCGTCAACTTCTATTGCACGCAATACGGCGGCAGAATCGGTTGTAAAATAGGGGTTGCCCGTTCCTCCCCCAAAAATGACCACTCTGCCTTTTTCTAAATGCCTCATGGCCCGTCGCCTGATGAAAGGCTCGGCCACTTCATTGATTTTGATGGCTGATTGCAAGCGGGTCTCCACTCCTTTAAGTTCGAGCGCACTTTGTAGCGCAAGTCCATTGATGACCGTGGCAAGCATGCCCATATGGTCGCCTTGAACACGATCCATGCCCTGGCTTGCCCCTGAGAGACCTCTAAAAATATTTCCTCCGCCAATAACAATGGCCACCTCTACCCCCTTTTCGATCACGGCTTTTATGTCTTCGGCATATTCTTCCAATCTTTTGGGGTCGATGCCGTATTGTTGTTCGCCCATCAAGGCTTCTCCGCTAAGCTTTAAGAGAATTCTTTTGTATCGCATTTACGCTTTGTTGAAGTCCGAACAAAAATAATCAAAATTCTTAAGGGCCTTTGCCAAGATATCAGGGCGCAAAATTTTTTGCATAAAAAAAGTGTAATTTTTGTAACCATTTTCAAAAGTGGCAGTTTAATCGTTTGAATAAGCAAATCGACCTAATTGGAAGCACTGACCGATAATGCATTGATGCTCAAGGTAAGATCAGGTGATATTGATAAGCTGGGTTTGTTGTATGAAAGACACAAACGAAATCTTTTCGGTTTTTTTTACAACATGAGCCGCGATTCACATACCAGTGAAGATATGGTACAAACGGTTTTCATTCGCATGTTGAAATACAAACATACTTTCACTGGCACGGGTTCTTTTGGGGCTTGGATGTACAAAATGGCCAGAAATGTATACTATGACCATTTCAAGAAGTTGTCTCGAAACGGAACGAAACATGAATTGTCGCAAATACACTTGAAAGATGAAGATGTTGAAAGCCCTGAAGAGCATTTGTATGTAGAAGAAACGCGGTATCAACTGAATACCGCTATTTCAAGATTATCGCCCAAAAAGAGGGAAGTCTTGCTATTGTGTAAATACAGGGGGTTGAAATTCAGTGAAGTAGGTGAGGTCTTGGGCTGTTCTGAAGGTGCGGCCAAAGTGAAGGCGCATAGGGCCCTTCAAGAATTGCGGACCATTTTTTTTGAATTGGAAAAAAGATAACGATCATGAAAAAGCAAAACTTTGAAATCTTGGCAATGGATTATCTCTCTGGAAGACTTTCTAAGGAAGATAAGGAGGGGTTCGAGTTGTTTTTGAGTGAAAATGAGGCGTATCGAAATCAATGGGAAGCGGTTCAGGCGACTTGGAATGATCTGGATGCTTTGACAACGCCAGAGCCCTCAACAAAAATGGATGAACGCTTCTTTGACATGCTGCATGTAGAAACTTCTAAGAAAGAGACCGCAAAACAGCCAAAATTCTGGTCAAGACCTTTTGATATCACGAGACCACAACTGGCCTTTGGCATGATGTTGTTGTTGATCGGTCTGGGGTTGGGATATTTCTTGAATGATAGAACTGCCAATGTTGGGCAGAAAATGGTATCGAACGATACCGAAGCGGTTCGCCAAAAACTGGTTTTGACATTATTGGAGCAACCTTCTGCCAATCAACGGCTTGAAGGGGTAAGTGAGGCCAATAAGTTCAATGGTGTTGATGAACAAGTGGTCAATGCACTATTGCTGACGCTCAACCATGATGATAATGTGAATGTACGGTTGGCGGCCATTGAATCATTGGCCAATTATGCGGATCATGCAATGGTACGGCAAGGTTTGGTGCAGTCGATTCCCAATCAAGAATCACCGATCGTACAAGTGACTTTGGCCAATCTGATGTTGGCATTGCAAGAAAAGAAATCGGTCGAGCCTTTTAAAAAATTGTTGAAAGAAAAGAAACTCGACACCTTGGTGAAGAAAAAAATAGAACATACCATAGAATCGATCATTTAGTTTATTCATCAACTTGTTCCATCGGAACAAAAATCAAATTATGAACAGTCAAATTTTTAAAATCATGAAGCAATTGACAATGATGGCAGTGGCGCTATTTCTATTGCCAGACCTGGTACAGGCCCAAGAGAAGGTTTTTGAAGAAACCATAAAGAAAGAGCTTTCCTTCAAAACAAAAAGCGAACAAAACACTTTAGTGCTGCAGAATGTTTTTGGCCCCATAACTGTTGAAGGTTATTCTGGTACCACCGTACAACTGGTGGTGAACAAAAGAATAACCGCAGATACCCAAGAGCATTTAGATTTGGGGAAACAAGAACTCACCCTAAAGGTTTCAGAACTTGAGAATCGAATAATAGTGCGTCCTGATGCGCCATATATTGAGTATAACGAGAAAGGCCTGAGGTTCAACTGGTGCAACAATTATGAAGAGCCCGAGTATCAACATCGATTGAATTTCAAGGTGAAGGTTCCCAAAGGGGTCAATCTGAACATTGGAACTGTAAACGATGGGGACATTTATGTCGCCAATACCAGTGGAAATTTTATCAAGGTAAACAATATCAATGGTGGCATTGATCTGAAAAATGTGGAAGGGAGAACCAAACTACATTGCATTAATGGAGAGGTCAATGTTTCCTATTCACGAAACCCCGATGAGGCCTCCCAGTACTATTCCCTGAACGGTGACATCAACATTACCTATCAAAGTGCGTTGAGTGCCGAGATCTCTTTTAAAAGTATGAATGGCGAACTCTTCAGTGATTTTGATATTGAAAGACAATACGTCAGAACCAATAAAGATGTAGCCAGAAAAAAAGGAAAGTATAAATATGAATCCACTCCAGTGGTTCAGATAGGAAAGGGTGCGGTACAACTTGATTTCGAAACCCTAAACGGAAATGTATTTATCAAAAAAATCTAAATATCATGAAGAAGAATTATATAATTACGGTTGTGTGCTTACTTACATTTGGTGCGCTTTCAGCACAGGAAAAAAACATTGATTTGTTCACGGTTCCTTTGAGTAACCCGGAGAGCCCTGGAAAACTAATTGTCAATCAGTTGACCGGTTCTATCGAGGTTGAAGCCTATGATGGCAAAGAGGTGATCGTAAAAGCTTCCGTGAGCGAAGATGACGATTGCGGTGAATGTGATGAAAGAAAGTCAAGCAGTAAAAATGGAATGAAGAAAATTTCCATATCAAGTCTTAACATTGGGGCTGAAGAAAATGATAACGTGGTTCAAATTCAAAATGAGCTTTGGAACAAAAAAACCGACCTATTCATCAAAGTGCCCAGTAATTTTTCACTAAAGCTCAAAACGGTGAACCATGGTGACATCACTGTTCAAGGGGTCAACGGTGAGATGGAGATAAGTAATGTAAATGGCAATATCACTTTAGAATCGGTCAGTGGTTCTGTTGTGGCCAATACCACAAATGGCGAGTTGGTCGTGGGCTTCAATTCCATCACCAAGGGTAAGGAGATGGCCTTTAGCAGTTTTAATGGCGATGTGAACATTACTTTTCCAAAATCGTTAAAGGCAAATGTCAAGGCTAAATCTGATATGGGCGATGTCTATACTGATTTTGATATGGTCATTTCCAAAAGTGAACCGCAAGTCGATAAGAACACATCTTCAGGAAAATATCGCGTAAAAGTCGAACAATGGGTGAACGGCACCATCAATGGCGGTGGTCCTGAAATGTTGTTCAAGACCTTTAACGGAGATATTATGATCAGATCGAAGTAATAGAACTTCTACAAGCGAAAAAGGCCCGATATGTCAAAATCGGGCCTTTTTCTTATGCGTTGGAAAGTGTAATCGGGTTATCCTAAAGCAACCCTTTTGAATCCGGTGACCTCCAAATCAGAATTTACCGATTTCACGTATTGCGAAACACTTTGCTTACTGTCTTTGATAAATGCTTGGTTCACCAAAGTATTGTCTTTGAAGAATCGATTTAGTTTTCCTTTGGCGATATTGTCGAGCATTGCCTCAGGCTTGCCCTCTTGGCGCAATTGATCTTTGGCAATCTCAATTTCTTTATCAATGGTCTCTTGGTCGACTTCACTTTCGTTGAGTGCGATAGGGTTCATTGCCGCGGCTTGCATAGCAACATCTTTGGCAGCATCGACGGCACCATTTACGGCGGCCGACAGCCCTACCAATGTGGCGATCTTGTTGCCAGCATGAATATAAGATCCAACGAAGGGAGCGCTTAATTTTTCAAAGCTTCCGATTTCGATTTTCTCGCCGATCACCCCGGTTTGCTCGGTCAACTTTTCCTCTACGGTAATTCCATTGTACGAAGCGGAAAGAAAAGAATCTTTGTTATCGTGGCCCAATGCCAAATCGGCCAATTCATTGGCCAAGGCAACGAAGCTTTCGTTCTTGGCCACAAAATCGGTCTCACAATTCAGTGATATGATGACCCCTTCGGTTTTTTTGTCATTTACCTTTGCGATGGCCGCTCCTTCAGAAGAATCTCTGTCTGCTCTTTTGGCGGCCACTTTCTGGCCTTTTTTTCTTAGAATTTCGATTGCCTTGTCAAAATCGCCATCGGCTTCTACCAATGCCTTCTTGCAATCCATCATTCCAGCACCAGTGGCTTTTCTCAATTTATTTACTTCAGCGGCTGTGATTTTTGCCATTTCTGTATTATTTAGGTATTTCAGTAAATCAGTTAACTTTTTTGCGTGGGCTTACTCAACCCCTCCCTTGGCTACATCTTGCCATTCTTTTAGCTCGTCCCATTTGCCGTCTGCGGCCATCTTGGCCTGTTTTGGCCATGTTGTGGGATCTAAATGGGCCATTCTTGAACTGGCCTCGGTCAAGATATCTTTGATTTTTTCAGGTTTGGCCTTGGCAAGATCGGCGTAGGTTCCGATACCTGCTTTGGTAAGTGCCTCTGCACCTTTGGGGCCAATACCCTCAATTTTTGTCAGATCGTCTGCCTTAGTGTCTTTTTTTGGTGTTGCCTCTTTTTTCTCAGCTTTTGGGGCTTCCTTTTTTTCTGCCTTGGGCTCTTCTTTCTTTTCTACTTGGGGCTCTTCCTTGACCTCGCCCACTTTCTCAGTGGGTTCCTCTTTGGTCTGCTCAACAGGTTTTGCTTTTTTCTTTGGTGCTTTGACAGGCTCATCATCTTCCTCACCGATTACGGTAGCGGTAGTTTTCGAAACTTCTTTCACCTCTTCCTCAACTTCAGCTGCAGCCTGCTTTTCATTCTTTCTTTCGGCCAAACCTTCCGCAACCGCTTCGGTCACTTGTGTTAGTATGGCTTCAATCGATTTACCCGCATCATCATTTGATGGGATCACAAAATCTATCGGTCTTGGGTCAGAATTGGTATCGACCATCGCAAAGATGGGGATGTTCAATTTCTGGGCCTCTTTTACCGCGATGTGCTCGCGCATGGTGTCAACAATGAAGATGGCACCTGGCAAACGGGTCATATCGGCAATAGAGCCTAGGTTTTTCTCCAATTTCGCCCTAAGACGTTCTACCTGAAGACGTTCTTTCTTTGATAGCGTATCAAAGGTTCCGTCTTTTTTCATTCTATCTATGGCCGTCATTTTTTTCACTGCCTTTCTGATCGTGACAAAATTGGTCAACATACCACCTGGCCATCTTTCGGTGATGTAGGGCATGTTCACTTTTGAGACCTTATCGGATACGATGTCCTTGGCCTGTTTTTTGGTGGCGACAAAAAGGATTTTTCTCCCCGAGGAAGCGATTTTTTTCATGGCCTCTTTGGCCTCTTCCAACTTCGCTACGGTTTTGTAGAGATTGATAACGTGAATTCCGTTGCGCTCCATATAGATGTAGGGAGCCATGTTCGGATTCCATTTTCTGGTCAAGTGCCCAAAATGAACACCTGCTTCGAGTAAGTCTTTGACTTCTGTTTTACTTGCCATTTTTGTAATTAGTTTACGTTCCGTTGAGATAGCAATGCAAAGGTGGTCAGTGCTTGGGCACATCGCCCTTTACATTTAGATGCTAAACTAAATTCCAAAGGGTTGTTTTGTTCTTTGGAACAACGACAACTGGTTAAAATTTAATCCTGACACTGTAGCATCAGGATTTTCAATGAACTTCAATATGTAAAATGATATGGAAAAACCACATCGAAAACTCTTAACGCTTTGAGAACTGGAATTTCTTACGGGCCTTTTTCTGACCGTATTTCTTACGCTCGACCATTCTTGGGTCTCTGGTAAGCAGGCCTTCTGGCTTTAAAACCCCCCTATGCTCTTCATCGATTTCACAAAGTACCCTCGACAATGCTAGGCGAACCGCTTCGGCTTGCCCGGTGATGCCCCCGCCATAGACGTTTATATTGACATCGTATTTGTCTTCATTTCCAGTAAGGGCAAAAGGTTGCTTTACCTTATACTGCAATGTGGCCGTGGTAAAATAATCTTCGAAATTTCTTTTGTTTACGGTGATGGTACCTTTTCCTTCAGAAACATACACGCGGGCCACTGCCGTCTTTCTTCTGCCAATCTTATGGATCGTCTCCATTATTTGAACTCGTTTAGGTTAAACGCTTTTGGTTTTTGTGCTTCATGGTTATGTTCAGCACCCACATATACTTTAAGGTTTCTGAATAGCTCGGCACCCAGTTTATTTTTGGGCAACATGCCTTTCACTGATTTTTCAATAAGCCTTTCGGGGTGCTTCTCCAATAGCTCATTTGCCGTAGTTGAACGCTGACCCCCGGGATACCCTGTATATCGTAAGTACACTTTATCGTTCCATTTGTTGCCGGAAAGATTGATTTTTTCGGCATTGATGACAATTACATTGTCTCCACAATCAACGTGGGGCGTGAAGTTGGGCTTGTGTTTTCCGCGTAGCAACTTGGCCACTTTTGAAGCCAATCGGCCCAATGTCTGCCCCTCGGCATCAACCAATAGCCATTGCTTGTCAACTGTCGCTTTATTGGCTGAAATCGTTTTGTAACTCAATGTATCCAAACCTAAAAAATTATGGGTTCAACTATGCAATTCCGTCAAACGGGCTGCAAATGTACAATTATTACATTGAATTACAAACGGTTGTTCCGTAATATTTTTTGTCTTCTTCGCACTAGAATCCCGTAAAGAATTGACGTGATGGTTTTTTTAAAAAAATATGTTAAAAATGGTATAAAAACTGTAACTACATAAAAAAATTGTGGTCTTTAGAGAGCATCAATCAGAAGCTAGTTCACTGTGAAAACGACCACCAGCCTGTTCTTTGTCTTTTTTTTCTATGTCTTAGTGTCGTTTGCCCAAGAATCTAAAGAACCAAAACCAGCCCCTGAATTTATTCCTAAAAAAATTTACACGACCTCACAGGTAAATGGAGAATACGCCCCACCTGTCATCGATGGCAAACTTGACGACCAAGTTTGGGACATAGTTGATTGGGCCGGCGACTACATAGAGAACCAGCCAGATGAAAACACTCCGCCAAGCTATCAAACAAAATTTAAGATTGTCTATGATAGCAAATATCTATATATAGGGGTACGATGCCTTGATGCCGAACCTGATAACATTGTTAGAAGAATGTCACGGCGCGACGGCTTTGATGGTGATTGGGTAGAGTTCAATATAGACAGCTACCATGATAAGCGTACCGCCTTTTCATTTACGGTGACCGCTGCAGGCGTAAAAGGTGATGAACTGGTCTCTGAAAATGGCAATAACTGGGACGATAGTTGGAATCCTATTTGGTACACCCGTACCAATATTGATGATGATGGGTGGACGGCCGAATTGAAGATTCCGTTCAGTCAGATAAAGTTCAGTAAAGAAGAAAATGCCGTTTGGGGGCTACAGTCAACAAGAAGATTTTTTAGGGAGGAGGAACGTTCACTGTGGCAACGCGTACCCTTGGATGCTCCGGGGTGGGTCAGCGAATTTGGCGAACTGCACGGGTTGAAGAACATCGAGCCACAAAGACAATTGGAGATACAGCCCTATACGGTTGCCAGTGGTGAAACCTATGAAGCTGAAGACGGCAATCCCTTTCGAGATGGCAATGAAACCGATTTGAACGTGGGATTGGATGCCAAGATTGGAATTACGAATGACTTGACCCTTGACTTGACCGTAAATCCTGATTTTGGCCAGGTTGAGGCAGACCCTTCGGCCATTGCTTTGGATGGTTTTCAGATTTTCTTTCGTGAACAGCGCCCCTTTTTTGTAGAGAACAATAATATTTTCGACTTCAGGCTCTCGCAATCACAAGCGGGCAATACCTTTGGGTCAGATAACGTATTTTATAGTCGCCGAATAGGTAGAAGTCCGCAGGGTTTTCCCGATACCGAAGACGGCGAGTTTGTCGATATTCCTGAAAATACACAAATAATAGGTGCAGCCAAGTTCAGCGGAAAGACAAAAGATGGCTGGGCCATTGGTGTGCTGGAAAGTGTCACGGCCAGAAAATTTGCCACGATAGATAACAATGGCGAACGCCGCAAAGAAGTGGTCGAGCCCTTGACGAATTATTTTGTGGGCAGGTTGCAGAAAGACTTCAATGATCGAAATTCGTATATCGGAGGCATTTTCACCGCCGTGAACAGGGATGCCCTTGGCCAAAACATCAGTTTTTTGCATCGTCAGGCCTATACGGGCGGTTTTGATTTCAAACACCAATGGAATGACCGCGATTGGTATTTGGGAGGAAATTTCAATTGGAGCCATGTACGGGGCAGTGCAGAGGCCATTCAAAATACCCAAGAATCCATTACGCATTTATTTCAGCGGGTCGACTCAGACCATGTTGAGGTTGACCCCGAAAGAACCTCGATGACCGGCACGGGAGGCAATCTGCAATTGGGAAAAGTGGGCAACGGGCATTTTATGTTCGAGACCGGGGGTACATGGCGTTCGCCCGAACTGGAACTCAACGATATCGGATTTCAGCGTGAATCAGATGACATCAGGCACTACACCTGGGTAGGTTATCGTACCTTGAAGCCTGACAGTACCTTTAGAAGGGTTGGCATTAATTATAACCATTGGAGCGCATGGGATTTTGGGGGCAACCACAATTACCTTCAGTTCAATACCAATAGCTGGCAGAATTGGGACAACAATTGGTTTTCAAATCTAGGGTTCAATTATGCGCCCATACAGTATTCCAACTTTGCCCTGCGCGGTGGGCCTAGACTTCGACGGTCGCCTTGGATGAGCTTCTGGAACAGCGTGGGCACCGATAACCGAAAAAAAGTTCGGTTCAACTTTTTTCAATTTGGCCGAAGGGCGCTCGATAACAGTCTAAAAAGATATAGCATTGAGTTTGGGGTGCGATATCAACCTATCAATGCCTTGAGAATTTCGGTGTTTCCTGAATACAGTATAAACAATGACAAGCTTCAGTACATTGACAATATCGATACAGATAATGGTGTGCGCTATCTGAACGGTGAAATAGAGCAGCGTACCTTGAGCATGTCGTTGCGGTTGAACTACAATATCAATCCGAATCTAACGGTACAGTATTGGGGGCAACCTTTCATCTCGAGGGGCAGATATTCAAACTTCAAGCATGTGACCAATGCCACGGCCAAGGTCTTTGAAGATCGGTTTGTACAATACGGCGCTGATCAAACAACGTTCGCAGATGATGTGTTTTCTATAGATGAAGATGTGGATGGCAATGTTGATTTCACTTTTGACAATCCCGATTTTTCGTTTGTTCAGTTCCGCTCAAACCTGGTCATCAGGTGGGAGTATATTCCAGGATCGGAAATCTTCTTGGTATGGTCGCAAGACGTCTCGCAATCAGGTGACCCTTCAGAAGGATTGTTCACAAGTCTCGGCGACAATATCTTTGGTCAAAAACCACAGAACATCTTCTTGCTGAAGGCTACATACCGCTTTGTTTTTTAGGGAATCGATGCGTAAGAACACTATTATGCCCATTTTCTCGTTTTGAAAAGAACAAACATCTCACATTTGACTACCATGAAACGATTTTTTATTCCCCTGTTCGTGGCCTGTACTTTCATTATAGCTTGTTCTACCGACAATGAAGAGAACAATGATGAAATGGAAACGGCCTCTTTGGTCGGTACTTGGAATTTGACCGACGCACGTTTTGAAGAAAACGGCTCGCTTAATTTTGTTGACGAAGTCGTCGATTTTTTGGCGGCCCAAGATTGTTTTTTGATCAGCTTCACCTTCAATGCCGATGGTACGGTAACCAGCGAAGATAAAATCAACTACCTACAACAGAATGTGGGCACGGGCGGATTGGATATCGATTGCCCGACACAGAGTGACACAGAGACGGCCACTTGGGTACTTGAGGGCGACCAATTGACATTGGACGATGGCAACGGCACTACCGAAACCATTACCATTGCGTTTGAAGGCAACAGTACATTGGTCATTGCCGGTGAAGATATCGATGCCAACAATTACGCAGGTGCAGAAGCGGTTTTCACCAAGCAGTAGAAATAGCGCGGCGTTTTTTTATCCTTAATTATCATCAAGGTATTTGCCCGCTTGTTTTGCCAAGATCAAATTGCTTTTGATGCCCAATTTTTTGTGTATGTTCTTTCTATGGGTATCAATGGTAAACCGGCTAAGATTTAATTCTTTGGCCATTTGTTGACTGGTTTTTCCCCTGGCGAGCAGGGCCAGAATTTGTCGTTCACGGCGTGTCAGCTTTAGGTCTTTGACCTGTTTTTCCTGAGCGGTCCATTTTTCATGGATTCCTTTGAACTTCGGGCTGAAATAATGACCGCCCTTCGAGACGGCATGAATGGCCTCGACCAGTTCTTCCTTCTCAGCATTCTTTATGATATAGCCCTTTGCCCCGGCATCGAGCATTTCGACCACATCGTCTTCTTGATCGAACATGCTCAAGGCGATGATCGATGTCTTGGGATATTTCTTCTGAAATAGCTTGGTAATGGCGATACCGTCCATAATGGGCATGCGAATGTCGGTAAGGATGATTTGTGGGGTATGCTGCTCCATGAGCTCCAATAATTCGAGGCCGTTGGTGGCTGTACCGACCACATGGATGCCCAACTCATTTTTTAAAATGGATTCCAATCCATTCAAAAACAATTTGTGATCATCGACCAAGATGATTTTCACACTCATATCGGTACGTTTAAAATTATGGTGGTGCCGGCACCGGGGTTTGAATCAATGGCAAGCGAGCCCCCAATTTTTTGAATTCGGTTTCCAATGTTTTTCAGACCGACCCCAGAATCGACGTTCTCGGTGTCGAAACCGATGCCGTCATCTTCATAAAGTACGTTTAGCGTACTATTTTCTTCAGAAAACTGGATGTTTACATTTTTTGCCTTGGCGTGTTTTATGGTATTGGCCAGCAGTTCTTGAATGATTCTGAAAAGCTGTAGCTCAATAAAGTTCTGAATTTTCTGCTTTAAATCGATATTGGTGACCTCAACGTGCAGTTTCTCGGTCGATTTCAACCGGTTGGCCACCATATTGACCGCCGGAATCAGCCCCTTTTCTATCATGGCCGACGTATTTTTTTGGTGCGAAATATTGCGCACATCGTCGTACGATTCATCCAACACGGTCTTTATTTTACCATATAATGCCTGATCACTTTTCTTAATATCTTCGACAAATAGTTTCAATGCCGATAATTTTCCTCCCAA
Source organism: Muricauda sp. SCSIO 65647 (assembly GCF_021534965.1). Lineage (NCBI taxonomy): Bacteria > Pseudomonadati > Bacteroidota > Flavobacteriia > Flavobacteriales > Flavobacteriaceae > Allomuricauda > Allomuricauda sp. SCSIO 65647. The sequence goes on along the minus strand of NZ_CP091037.1, from coordinate 957,014 downwards.
ACTGTCATGCAGGTCTTCAGCGATACGCTGCCGTTCTTTTTCCTGGCCTTCTATCATGGCATCGATTCCTGTCAATTCTTGTTCTTTGAGAAGCCTTTCGACCTTTTGACTTTCCAATTCTTGCAATTGCTCGGCGATAATCCGTTTTTTTCTCGAATTCTTTATGAAGGCATATGTGAGAATGATGGCGACCAATAGAAGCGCAAACGCCCCGTACATGAGGTTTCTGTTCTGCCTTCGCCTCATGTCGGTCTGCAGATTGGCGTTTTGAAGGTTCAAGATTTCCTTTTCCTTTTTTTCGGTTTCGTATTTGGTCGAAATTTCAGCGATGGCCTTTTGGTTCTCGACTTTTAAGATGCTATCGTTCAGGGCGTTCTTTTGTTGCTCATAGAACAGGGCCATTTTGAAGTCGCCCAGTTGTCTATGGGCATCTGACAGATTGTTGTAGGTGGTGGTCGCATTTGAGCCTTGGCCGAACTGTAGGGCGGTCTTGAGATAGGGAATGGCTTTCAGCGCATTTCCCTTTTTCAGTTGTAAATAGCCCAGATTGTTGTAAAGGGTGCCGATGCCATCGTTGTTCTTGGTCTGCTTGCGTATATCAAGCGCCTTGGTGAGGTATTTCTCAGATTCGTCATGATCGGTCTCAAGGTACATATTACCGAGATTGTTGTAAATTCTTGCCAGAGAGAACTGGTCATTGCGCTGGTTTGCCAAGGCTTCTGCCTGGAGAAAATAGGATTTTGCCCTTGTGGTGTCACCCAGTTTCAAGAATTCCCCGGCAAGATTGGGCAGGGTAACGGCCTTGAAGGGCAGCATGTTTTTTTGGGTAAAGATGGCCAATGCCTTTTCGCCATAGACAATGGCTTTTTGCGAATCTCCCAATTCGCCGAAAGCCGTTGACACGTTGCTGTAGCATTTGGCCATATTGATGCTGTCACCGCTGTTTTCAAAATAGGCTGCACTAGTAATCAAGGTGGTCACCGAATTTCTGTATTCTCCCTTTCTTAACTGTACGGCACCCAAACTGATTCTGACCGAGGCGGCCTGGTCTTGAAGGTCCAAATCATTGAGCAGGTCGATGGATTTCGTAAAGTGAAACGAGGCAGAGTCTAACTCATTCTGATAAAAACTGGCCCGGCCCAGTTGATTGTGGGCCTCACTTTTTAGGGAATCATTGTCAAAAAGCAAGGCTTCCTTTGCAAACTTCTTGCTCTTGGCAATATCGATACGCTCGAGCGCCTTCGACAATCGTACCTGAAGTTTGGCCCTATCTTCTTTCGAATCGGTTTCTTGCAGTACTGCCATTAGACTGTCGACCGTACGTGTCTGGCCGAAGACCTGAATCGACATCAACGGGCACAAAAAGGTGATAATGATATGCAATCGCTTGATGGGCATTACTTTAAATGTATCAATTTTTTGCTTTATAGCACTGTCTAAGCTTTTTAAGGGTCTCAAAAGGGATTTTGACCGCATATGAACCGAGAAACAGTCCACCGGCCGTCAACTTGGGGTTAAAACGGGCCTGTACCGTGACTTTTACCTTTTCTCCGACCTTTTCAACCGTCCATGTCGATTCAAAATCATCGATTCGAACCTGTTTTTTGTTTTTTTTGAATATACTGGGCGAAGAGCTAAAATGCACCATGGCCCGGTTTTCGCCACTCCACTCGGTACGTACCGAAAGACTTAGGTCACGATCTTTATAGGGCCAAGGCGAACGACAGACTTGGTATAGATAAGCGTCGCCACCTTTCTTTATTCCTCTTGAGACGGTGCAATTGTATATCCAAAGTGGGTGTTGCGAGTAATCTGCAAAAAAGTCGAGCATGTTCTGTATGCTGCTTTCATTCAACTCGACATGGGCCCGATATTCAATGAACCCCTTTTTCGGATGCTTCTTGGTATACACTTCAATGGCGTCGGCCTTTTTGGCCAGTTCAAATTCAAGGCCTTCAAAAGAGCCTCCTTTGGTAACTGAGCTCTGTAGGGCGGATGCGGATTCAATCGATAGAACCATATATAGCAAAAGAAAGATTGACCTGTACATGGGCTGTGTCTTATTTGTTGATTCGATTAAATACGGGCTTCCATTCGTTCGATACTGTAGCTCTAAAGTGAGCGGGTCGTGTTTCGTGGTGCAGGTCTTTGTTGAAAACATACTGACAAAGCTTGTTCACGATATCCTCCTTTTCCGGGATCAAATAATTTTTCAAATAGCCATCGAAAAAATCATCTGGCAGCAGCCACGACTGGGTGGCATCAAGAAAAGGACCCATCCGATGGGCAAGGTGTTTGGGTAAGACCTCCACGTCTAGACCGGCCTCGATTTCATAGTGGGTTCCACCCTTCAAAGGCCGTAGATAAAGCGCACTTCGGTAGGTGCTCACTCCCTTTAGGCCAACGGCCAATGATTCATATCGATTATGGGTTTTTATCGAAAGAACGGCCAATATGACCGGAGCATCGATATGGGGACCGATCCATCGACAAAGTAGCTGCCCTGTCCGAGATATCGATTTAGCCCTTTTTTGTAGTTCTTGGTTGAGCAAGTGGGGAAATACCTTTGCCCGTAAAAAAAGCAGTCCAAGACTTTTACGGCCTTTCTTGTTTCGGGCATGGTTCAATAATTCGAACAGGTCTTTTTTCAGATGGGGAGCGGCCGATGCGAATACCGATGGTTGCCATGATGGTATTTCCACTTCATTTTCAATGATTTTCTCAAACTTTAGCACCTTAAGATGAATGCTTTTGTGAAACAGGGGAAGCCCTGTGAACCGATTTTCCATACAGTGGATGAGGGCATCAAAACTCTTTGTCGCCTCGGTTTCGAGTTTTAGATGCCTTAATTCTTCAAAATTGACGGTGCGTTTCACGTTTTTTGGCTGTGGTTGAAAATATGGTGGTTGCTCAAAGATTTTCTCACCTTATTGGGTACAGCTCGAGCAGGCCGAACACGACGAAGCCACCTCCGATTCAAGTTTTTGCGAATAGGTTTGTATTTCTGCATAGAATATGCGGGTATCGCTTGCCCTGTACATTCTTGATTTCAGGTCTCTCAGGTACGTATCGCTTAGGCAACTTGAGGCCTTGATATGGTTTAGGGCATAGTCGATGGTCTTATCCATCCAGTCCCAAGGGTACCCTTCATATGCCCCCAGTTCCAAACTGTTGACCAGTTTGCCCAGCCCCAAAAGGGTATGACAATTTATACCACCTGCCGAGGGACTTGAGCCTTCTCCGAACACATAGTAGACACGATGTCCGACTATGGTAAAGGCAATCGCCGTGTACTTTGCTGATTTTTTGGGTTGGTATTTGAAGGTATAGGTATTCGAAAGTTGTGCCGGCTGCCAATCAAAAACCCCTGAACTGCTCCCTGATTTGCCGACCAGACCAATATTGCCATTATAGGTGTACTCTTGATAGCCGGGTATTTTTAGTACATTGTTCGAAGCCATGACATCTGCGATGCCCCATTTATAGCCACAGGGGGTACGGCAACTTACACATTGCAAGGTGACATCGAAAGTTTCACCCGGTTGAAGAAGGGCGAGGTCTTTTGAAAATGTCCAACGAATCTCATAAGATCCCACACAGCCCGTGCGGTATGTTCGATTGAAAATGGCGGTTCCGCCATTTTTGTTGGCGCTCAGTTCAACATAAGGGTCATTTTTTCGCTCGTGCACCACTTCGATGTATCCAATGGATTGTCCCATCAAAAAAAGTGGGCATAGCAGAAGAAATATGGTTTTTTTCATGGCTGCTGGCTTTTATTGTTATGGTCAAACCTACCAGCCTTTCATTTTCAAACAAATACCTAACATTAGGTATTTTTTTTTGGGATGTATTCCAATAGCTTGCGGTTAACCACTAATAATCAAGTAATTATGAAAGTCCTGAAACCACTTTTTTGCCTTATCCTGGTATTGCCCCTATGGGGCTGTGAAGAGCTGGAAGAGCTGTTGGAAGAAGAATTTGATGTTAATGTGTCGTTCAATCGTCAAATACACATTGATATACAACCCACGGGTGATCCAACAGAAGCGGTCAGCTTTTCTGAAAGTGCGGTGATAAACCTGACCAATGCACCTGAACTTGACGAGTTTCGTGAAACCAATAATAGAACGGAGGTAACCGCCATTAACATTAATAGAATACGGTACTTCTATAAAGATGTGGCCGGCAATGAAAATGCAGTGGTGGCTGCAGAATTTCAAATTCCCCTGATAGTGGCGGCGCCGGATGTTTTTGGCACACCGCAAGTAAACTTGTTCGAAGCGGCAACAACCCCCAATCCTAATATTATCGATGGTGACTTCACCAATATCAATAGTCTATTGAATAATCTGACGGGGTTTAGCACCCTTGAACTCGAATATGTGGGAAGTGTATCTGACAACCCTATCGAGTTTACTGTTGATGTTACCATAGATGCTACCCTGACCCTAGAAATTCAAGTATAAATAATCGAGATTATGAAAAAAACAAAACCATTCTTTTTCTGCTTTTTTCTTTTGTTGCCCCTATTGGGCTGTGAAGAATTGGAAGAGTTGATAGAGGAAGAATTTGATGTGACCCTGACATTTGAGGGTGATTTGAACATAACCAGTAGATCGTCCGTAAGCGACATTTCCGATCCGATATCCATAAGAACGGAAACCGCAAGTTACAACATCGCTGCCGACCCCGAAGTCGCTGAGGTGATAGGTGACAACAGTGAGGTCAAGAAAATCAAGATAAACAGAATAAGATACTCCTATATCGATTTTGAAGGAAACGAAGAAGCTGTTGTTGTTGAAGGTGGATTCTCATTTAGACTCATAAACAATATTGAAAGGACCATCCCGATCACCGATACCGGTGTCAACGTTGCCGAAGCCGATTTCAGAAATGATGTTTTTACCATTGAAGAGGGTTTTGGTTCGATCGAAGAGGGATTCAATGAAAACTTTCAAACAGTTTTGATAAGCTATTTTGGCACCCTTTCCCATAATCCGGTCGATTTTAAGGTGGGCATCACGGTCGATGTGACCGTGACCATAAAACCTGATGTTGACAATTTCTAAGTAGGCAGATCATGAAAACCATGAGTATGAACAGAAGATTTCTACTGGCAGTTTTGCTGGTGTTTCTGTCCTTTTCCTGTGAAGAGGAAGAAGATTTGGAAAATCTTGTCGAAGCACAGTTTTTTGCCTCATTTTTGAATAATGGGGCCAATAATTGCAATGAGGCCGGGCTCACCTTTAACTTTTTGATCACTTACCCTGATGGAGACCAAGAATCATTTGATCTTGCACCGACCGAAGAAGCGGATCGTTCATTGGGCTTGGTCAGTGATGGTGAATCAATTAATGTAAAGATATTTTTCCCGTCTTCTGAAGAAGCCATTGCAGAGGCAAATATTCCGTTCATTTTCAATGGAGTTTCAGATGAAGAGTTGGAACCCTCGGGCAATGAACTTATGGTGTTTTATTGCCATAGCTTGACCAACGGTATTCGGTGGGATATTTTCTATTAAAACAAAACCTTGAAGATCATGAATAAACTGACAATGCTTACAGTACTCCTCTTTTTTGCCGTAACGGTTACAGCTCAATCCGATAATTTGCGACTTGCCTCAATAGATAAAGGCCTAGCTTATTATAGCTACTATGAGACCAAAAAACGGGAACCGATATCCGTTCAGGCCGATAGTAGGGGAGGTAGGGTAGAAACATATTTAAAATTGAATGATGGCTGTACAGAATCTTATGCATTTTCATGGTCGTTTGATTCAGATATTTCCACATTAAAGGTGGGGCAAACCGTAAACGCCACAATATCAGCCAATCGAACTTCAGGGAACTGTTATAACAATAGTGCCAAGGTCACCATTGGAGGTACTAGCACCGGCTCCGCATTGTTGAGGGATAAGAAATCAGGCTTTTCCGGAATTGAAATTGGGGGCACGAATTATGCATATGCCCTGGGAGGTTCCCATTTACCGAGATCAAGTCGTTTTTCCATCAAAATCGGTTTGTCAAGTATTTCTGATGAAGCTTTTTTCACTGTACGTATTGCCACTACCACTGATGCAAGCAATGATGACGTTTATGATTATGAAATACGGTATATGTATAAAAAAGGAGCCGGGCCAAACAGCACGGCGGCTAGCTGTTCTGGATTATACGGTTTAGGGGTAAATATAGGAATGTTGGAATACGGGTCTTTAAAAAATGATTCCCCTTCATTTCTGATTGGCTTTATAGACCAGTCTATTTCCATCATAAACCAAGTGGGTTGTTTGAATACCGATTATCTCAAAGATTTGAGGTCAAGAATGGCAAGAGCGACCAGCTCATCGATCTTCAATCAAGAAATCAGCAACTACAGACAAAGAATTGCCAGGGAGATTCCAGAAGAATGCGAATGAAGCTACATTTTTTTTAGGGCAGATACCAAGGCCTCATTCGCCTCTTGATCACCAACGGTGATCCGTACTTTTCCAAGGGCCCCGAATTGCGAAACAGGCCGCACCATAACCCCCTCATCCATCAGGGCATCGGTGAATTTCATCTCGGGTATCGGGGGGTCGATAATGAAGAAATTTGCTTGGCTTGGCCAGTATTTGATGCCCAATCGGTCGAATTCACCAGCGAAAAATTTTCTGCCCCGTAAAACAGTTTTCACGGTCTCTTCAACAAACCCATGGTCATTCAGGGCACCTATGGCCGCTTCGATAGAGGTTAGGGGCAACAGAAAAGGTTTGTGTATCTGACGGATGTAATTTGCAATTTTCAGGGTGGTATAGCAGTACCCTATACGTTGCCCTGCCAAGCCATAGGTCTTTGAGAAACTGTTGAGTGCGACAATATTATGGCCCTGTAGTACATAGGGCAATGCGGTTACATAATCATCTGCATCTGCAAAGTGCCGGTACACCTCATCATACACCACAAGAACATTTTTGGGAATCCTTGCCAAGAAATCCTCTAGAACGGTTTTTTGAATGTAGGTGCCCGTCGGGTTGTTCGGACTCGTCAGAAAGATGATTTTCGTGCGTTTGGTAATGGCGCTCAAGATACCCTCCACATCCAAAGAATAATCAGGGTCTTTTAATCGAATATCGATCTGTTTGGCTCCGTACCATCGAGAAAACACCGAATAGGGCAAAAAACAGGGGTTCGAAAAAATCACCTCGTCACCCTCGTTGATAAAGGCCCGTAAAACCATATCGATGATTTCAGAACCGCTATTGCCGCAAATAAATTGATCGACGGTCAGTTGCCCACCAAAATGATCGACCAAGGCTTTCCGCAGGCGTATATCGGTCTGATCGGGATAAAGGGCCAAATTTTGGGCAGCTTTTAATAATGCTTCCGTTGCCTTGGGCGATTGCCCCAAGGGATTTTCGTTCGAAGACAGTTTATAAATCTTCTGGGTGGGATTTTCAGGCAGGTTTTTCCCGCCCTTATAAATCTCCTTGGGTTCTAGATAGGGTTTAAAAATGGATTCGATTCCCTTTTCCATCAATCGATTTTTTCGGCATATAGCAATACGGCCAGCGCCAATTCGGTTTCGCCGGCTTCCAATTGTTCTTTGGCGACCTGATGAAGTTCTCGTTTCGTGGACGCCCCTTTGGCAGCAGATAGGGTAGCGGCATTTTCTATTTCCGTTTCGGTCGGAAGCTTCTCCACATTGCCCAATCTGCCCAGATTATTGCCCGTCAATATTTCGCTTTCGCGAATTCCTTCTGGTAATTGATCTACCCCAATGCCCTTGGTTCGAATGGGTTTCGGAATTTCGAATAAGGAATCACCGCTCGAACGGGTGTACCAGCTACCGCCCATACGGCCCACCAAATCGAGTTTTGTGGTATCTAGACCTCCCTGTTCATCAAGGTATTTCTCGTTGATATGTATGAGCACCACTTCGGCAAAAATGAGGTTACCAGCTCCAGGCAGTTCGGCCAATTCAATGATCTTGGTGACCTTGCATTCGAATGAGACAGGTGCCTCGCCTACCCGTGGGGGCCCGACCTTCTCACTGGGCACTTGGGCAAAGCCCGCCTTGATAAACTCATTGGTGCCCTTTTCATAAGCGGTACTGGCCAGCGACATTTGTTCGACCATCGGGTGGTTCACGATGTTGATGACCACTTCGGGCACCTCTTTCACATTCTGGTATGAATGCTTTGTGCTGTTGTCACGGCCGCTTCGGGCCGGTGAAAAGATCATCAGGGGCGGATTCGAGCTAAAGACGTTGAAAAAACTGAACGGGCTCAAATTCACATTTCCCTTTTTGTCAATAGTGCTCGCAAAGCATATAGGGCGCGGTGCCACGGCACTCAGTAAAATGCTGTGCAAATCAGGTTGCGACAGGTCTTTCGGCGTAACGGTTTTAATGCTTTCCATTCTATTTTGCGGGTAACACCTTAGTTCTCACCTCACCAAAACCTACCCGCTTGCCATCTTTTTCGGCATGGCCACGCATGACGACCGTATCACCGTCATTGATGAACTTTCGTTCTGAACCATCTTTCAATGTCAGGGGTTTAGTGCCCATCCAGGCCAGTTCAAGCATAGAGCCATATGAATCTTCACCCTTACCTGAAATGGTACCTGAGGCCATCATGTCGCCTACGTGAACATTACAACCGTTCACCGTATGGTGCGCCAATTGTTGGGCCATGTTCCAGTACATATATTTGAAGTTGGAACGGCATATCGTTTCGGCTTCGCCGTTTTCGGGGGCCAAGGCCACTTCTAGATCAATGTCATAATTCTTCTTTCCCTCATATTGCAAATAGGGGAGTACTTCGGGTTTTTGTTCAGGCCCTTCGACTTTAAATGGTTCCAGAGCATCTAACGTAACTATCCATGGCGAGATGGAAGAGGCAAAGTTTTTGGCCAAAAAAGGTCCTAGAGGCACGTACTCCCATTTCTGTATATCACGGGCCGACCAATCATTGAACAATACCAATCCGAAGATATAGTCTTCTGCTTCAGCCGTAGAGACTGATTCGCCCAAGGTCGTTTTCTTTCCAACAACAAAACCCATTTCGAGCTCAAAATCCAATCGCTGTGATGGACCGAAAACGGGTGTGTTCGAATCTTTTGGCAAGGTCTGGCCCTTGGGGCGATAAATGGGTTGGTCGCTGATAATTATCGAACTTGCCCTGCCATGGTACCCCACGGGAATATGCTTCCAGTTGGGCAACAGGGCGTTCTCAGGGTCGCGGAACATTTTGCCCACATTGGTGGCATGCTCGATGCTCGAATAGAAATCGGTATAGTCGCCCACGCAAACGGGCATGTGCATCCGGGCCTCTGACCGTTTCACAAAAAGTTCTGGTTTTCCTGCCAATGGCGAGGCATCATCTTGTAGCCAATGTTGAATGTCTTTTCGAACTTTTGAGGTGATTTCCTTTCCCAAAAAAATGAAATCGTTGAGGTCTTTGCGTTCGAATACCGCTGTATTGAAATCAAATACATCCAATTCTGCCGTGGCCGCCAAATCTAAAATATGGTCGCCTACGGCAACACCGGCACGCGGACTTCTATCTTTTGTGGAAAAAATTCCGAATGGAATGTTATGGATCGAAAAATCTGAGTTTTCAGGTATGTTTATGATCATGCTATAGCGATGTGTTTTGTCATTTTGAAATGGGTTCAGATAACTCCCAATGGCTATCGGTACGCAACAATCGGGAAATCTAGATTTCTTGCCGCTTCACCCCATCGAAATGACATTTTTGTGTTTTTAGTTTATTCTAACCAAGAGCTGTAATACTTGCCATCATCGATTTTCATGGCATTCTCGGTAAGTTGTAACGGCTTGAACGTATCGATCATGACCGCTAGCTCTTCTGTTCCCTTTTTGCCGATACTGGCCTCATAAGTGCCTGGGTGTGGCCCATGGGGAATACCTGCCGGGTGCAGTGAAATGTAGCCCGGGCCAATACCGGTACGGCTCATAAAATCGCCATCGACATAGTACAATACCTCATCAGAATCGATGTTGGAATGATTGTATGGCGCCGGAATCGCTTTTGGATGATAGTCGTACAGCCTTGGGCAGAACGAACATACCACAAATGCCCCGGTCTCGAAGGTTTGGTGCACGGGTGGTGGCTGGTGTACACGACCCGTAATCGGTTCAAAGTTGTGGATTGAAAATCCGTAAGGGAAATTATAGCCATCCCATCCGACCACATCGAAGGGATGTGTGGCATAGACCAGACTATGCAACATGCCCTGTTTTTTGATTTTCATTAGAAACGCTCCCTTTTCATCATGGACCTCCAAATCTTGGGGAAGTTTGTAATCGCGCTCACAGAAGGGAGAATGCTCCAACAATTGCCCGAACCAGTTGCGGTAGCGTTTGGGAGTGTAGATAGGGTGAAACGACTCCGCATAGAGAATGCGATTGTCTTCCGAATCGAATTCAATCTGGTAGATCATGCCACGGGGTATGATCAGGTAATCGCCATACTCAAAGGGAATGTTTCCCAAAAAAGTCTTCAAGGTACCTGAACCTTTGTGAACGAACAGCATCTCATCGGCATCGGCATTCTTGTAAAAATACTCGGTCAGGGATTTCTTCGGCGCAGCTAGCCCAACATGTACATCACTGTTCACCAAAAGGGGTTCACGGGCCTCGAGAAAATCATCTTTCGGCTTGATATCAAACCCTATCAATTTTCGGGAGGTAATGTTTTTGGCTACCGCGATCTTCGGATTTACATCCAGAGGTTTTTCAACTTCCTTTACCTGTGTAGGCCTATGAATATGATAGAGCAATGAAGACATGCCATCAAAACCGATGGTGCCGAACAACTGCTCATAATATAGCCCCCCTTCAGGCTTTTCAAACTGGATGTGCCGTTTTTGGGGAATCTTTCCGAGTTTATGATAGATTGGCATTTTTTTTAAAGTTATGGGTTCTGAGTGTAGAGTTCTGAGTTATGGGTTATGAGTTGTGAGTATGTTTTGGGCATAACTCTAAACGCTACACTCATAACTCGTTAGTGCAATGTTCCTCTTATCTCTTGTTCACGCTCAATGGCTTCAAAGAGTGCCTTAAAGTTACCTTTTCCGAACGACTGTGCGCCCTTTCTTTGAATGATTTCAAAAAACATAGTGGGTCTTGGTTCTACAGGACGGGTAAAAATCTGTAACAAGTAACCTTCATCATCTCGGTCGACCAAAATACCAAGCTCTCTAAGTGGTTCAATATCTTCATCGATTTTGCCCACCCTGTCGGTCACCGCGTCATAGTAGGTAGCCGGCACACGCAAGAATTCAACGCCACGATTTTTAAGGTCGCGAACGGTTTTGATGATATCATCGGTGGCCACTGCAATGTGTTGCACGCCCTCGCCTTCATAGAAATCGAGGTACTCTTCGACCTGTGATTTTTTCTTGCCCTCGGCAGGTTCGTTGATGGGAAATTTGATTCGACCGTTTCCATTGCTCATCACCTTGCTCATCAAAGCGGTATATTCGGTAGAAATATCGTTGTCATCAAACGAGAGAATATTGACAAAGCCCATTACTTTTTCGTAGAACTCGACCCAATGGTTCATTTTGTTCCAACCTACGTTGCCGACCATGTGGTCAACATATTTTAAGCCTGTGGGCGTGGGATTGTAATCAGGGGTCTCCCATTTTTTATATCCGGGCAAGAAGATTCCGTTGTAATCTTTGCGTTCCACAAAAATATGGACCGTCTCACCATAGGTGTGAATACCCGCACGTACCACCTTGCCGTGGTCATCTTCTTCGGTAACGGGCTCCATGTATGACCTTGCCCCTCGGGCAATGGTGGTTTCATAGGCGTATTTGGCATCATCGACCCAAAGAGCCACTACTTTCACCCCATCGCCATGTTGGTCGATATGACGACCGATATCGGTACCACTTTTTAAGGGAGAGGTCAACACCAACCGTATCTTATCTTGAATGACCACGTAACTCTCGCGGTCTTTGAGTCCGGTTTCGAGTCCGGCATAGGCATATGATTGAAAGCCAAATGCGGTCTTGTAATAGTGGGCTGCCTGCCGTGAATTGCCCACATATAACTCAATGTAATCGGTACCGTTGATGGGCATGAAATCTTTGGCGGCATCGTGAATTTTGGGGATGGCTGTCGTTTCCATGATCTCTATTTTTTTGATTTTGAACCAATTTTGTTGTTGATGCAACAAAAATACGTAATTTTGGCTCACGAAAATGATTTCGTAAGAAAATTTTAGTAAAGACTGCTTGCCACACCCAGCCTATCAAAGTGTGACCTTTAGAGGGGCTTTGACAGGCTAGTATGGAATTTTAATAGCAATGCTCAGCCAAATAGACAAAATATCAGGAATCGGATTGCACCTTGATCTTGTGCTGCGAAAGGTACAGGATGCCTATTTGCGAAAATTTGATGGATTGGGTGTTGATATGACCATTGAACAATGGGTGATTCTGCACCAGATCTACGAACTGGGCGATGGGGCCTCACAACGAGATATCGTGCAATCAAATTTTCGCAATCGGGCGACCATTTCACGGGTCATCGGCGGACTCGAACGCAAGGGGTGGATCAATAAGACACGCTTCGATGGCGACCAAAAAAGGTTTAAACTCGAATTGACCCCTGAAGGCCAACAAATCATCGAAGAGGTACTGCCTCATGCTTTCGCCCTTCGAAAACAGGCCATCAACCACTTAGATGTCATCGAGTTCGAGACCTTCTTAAAGGTATTGGATCAAATAGGGGAGAATTACAAGACTTAACGGCCAATGGCATGCTTCCCACAAACACTCCCAATTTTCTTCAAAAAAATGTAACCTGCGATTAAGAAGTGTCGTCTTTCAAAGTAGGCAACCCATAAATGGCACGATGAGAACCATATCCTTTCTATGTATGACCCTTTTGATTTCACTGGTGGCGAGCGGGCAGCATCCAGATACGAACACCAAACCAAAGATTGCCCTTTTGGGCACTTTCCACTTCGGAGGAAGCACTGATATCGCAGGCATTGTCATGCAAGAGGTCGCAGGTGAAAAACGACAGACAGAAATACAGCAGTTGGTCGACCGGCTAAAAGCATACGAACCGACCAAGATTCTAGTCGAGTATCCCTTGAAAAGACAGGACACCCTTCAAAAGCGTTATCAAGACTATCGATCAAAAACCTTTGAACTGCCCTTGAGCGAAACCTATCAGGTCGGATTTCGTTTGGCGTACCAATTACAGCACGACTCCATTTATGCCATTGACCATAAAATGGACATGCCCTTTGAACAGGTCTTGAAATACTGTGAAGAACATAATAGCATGGATAGGTTTCAGGCCATTGTTGACTATGCCAAATCGTACACGGCCCATGAGACGGAGGTTTTAAAGCAAATGCAACTGGCACCCTTTCTGCGACGTATGAACAACGAGGCTTCCGACAAGGAGGGCAATGGCCTTTACTTGCGAGAATTGCTAGACATTGGCGATTCGGAAAATGAGGTAGGGGCTGCCGTGAACGCGGTTTGGTACCAGCGCAATATGATTATTCTAAAGAACATCACCCAGCATATTCAAGGCCCCGATGAACGTGTCTTGGTCATTTTGGGGGCGGCACATCGTGCAATTCTAATGGACTTTTTCAAGAATCGCACAGAGTATGATATTGTGGAAATCGGCGATTATCTGGAGTAATACCAATAAAAGAGAGCCGGTATTTCGGATAGAATGGTGCTATTGCCTTCATGATATGACATTTTACCCTAAAGAATTGTTAAAAATAGATAGATAGGTTAAAATAGCATAGAAATAGGTGAATTCTGTTGTTTTACACCCCTGCCATTCGCCACAATTTTGCGGTGTATTTCTAAAATACTTGTTTTATGAAAAAGTTAGTGCATTATCCGAACGTTTGGCAGACGTATCCCTTTTCAATGGAACTGTTTGCCCATGTTGAAAAAGAGGCCCGTTTAAGGGAAGTCAAAAGGCAAACAAAAAAAGAACGGAAATCAAAGTTTAAACTGGCTCTGGGCTGGTAGACAAAAACAAATTATAGATATCGAAAAGGCATCCAATGGGGTGCCTTTTTTTGTTTTTATAGGAATTAGGCTACATTTATCTAAAATGATTTGAATGGATGCCAAACTTCTTAATAATCTTCCTATTGAAGATTTGACCAAAGAAAATGACTATCTGGGAATAATTGAAAAAGGAGATTTGATTAAATTATTCCTAGAAAAGAATAAAGACCGGTTTTCTGAAATAAAAATGTTTGCACTTTATGGGGAGTGGGGAAGCGGCAAGAGTACTTTGATGAAGTATCTTCAAAAAGAACTTAGACCGCACTTCAACACTTATTTTTTTGATACGTGGGAATTCGAAACAGATAATAATTTATCACTTTCTCTACTTGAGTTCTTGATTTCTGAATCTTCCGATGCATTAGACGATGTAGCCAAAGATTTTATCGAAGTTGCTTCGAAATTGTTAAGAGGATTTACAAAATCCGTAAGTATTTCAATTCCAGGCTTAAAGTTTGATGGAAAACCACTGACTGAAGAGTTAGAATCAGAAAAGGAAAAATCATTTACAGAACTCAAAAAAGAATTCAAAGAGGAATTTCAACGATTTGAAGACAAGATAAAAGCTAAAAACAAAAAGGATTATAACATTGTTTTCATTGATGATTTGGATAGATGCGAACCTGAGAACGTTTTGAATCTTTTGTCTGCATTAAAACTGTTCTTCACCTATGGACAAAGAACTATTTTCTTTTGCGGAGTAGATAAAAAAGCCGTTAATGAAGCTGTCAAAACAAAATACCAAGAGGTGGTAAAAGCCAATGAATATCTGGAGAAGATTTTTGATATTTCTTTTGCTATACCAAAACCAATAAATTTCAAATTATTGGTAAGTCAATTTTTTGATTCTAGCCCAATCACTTTAGGTGAAAATAAGTATGAATTAGACAGGGCGATAAATGATTTTTTTGTCGAAATTGATTTCACCAATCCTCGAAAGATTAAAAAGGTGTTAAACAAGTATTCAATATTGGCAAATATTAAAAGCTTGAAATCAGATGAGGATCCTTTTAAACTTCCCAATTTATTTATCAAAGGAAATAATCGAGAAGGAAATTTTTTGGAAACAATTTTAACACTCTATTTTCTGATTTTATATGAGTTTTTCAAGGATAAATTTGAAATGTTTTTTAACCCTGCAAGAAAGCAAGTTTTCTACCTTAAAGCAATAGACTCAAGATTTAAAGGATTAAGTTTTTCAGACATAAGTAGCTATTATACTAAGGTGAACAGGTTTTTAGACAAAAGCACATTGCAATTGCAGATGAAAGAAGTTGGAATTGTGACTCCTGGAAACCAGGAACAAAAAGAAGAAAGAACAGAGAGGTTTATAAAACTATTCGCTCCTTACAAAGTAGAATATCTGGATCTTGGATGTTTTAGACGTTTAGGTGGTTTTAGAAAAAATTTTAACTCGGGCCAAAAGGAAATTGACTATTACTTTACAGAATATCTTTTGAAAAAAATAGATAACATTTTATTTCAATCAGGCTCTTTGAGCGATTTTCAGCTGATTGAATTTCAAACATTGCATAGCAAGTTTTTATGATTCATTATTATATTTCCAACAAATTATGGTCAATACTACTTCGAAGTCCGGCTTTTTTGAGAATATGGAAAAACATTAGAATACAATTATTTATCCCCCAATTCCGTAAACCGAAACTTTTTGTTGATGGCGGGCACATGCTCTTGCCGCATGATGGCTTCTATTTGTGATACAATTTCTGGATGTTGGTCGGCCACGTTGACGGTCTCACCAATATCGGTTTCAAGGTTATAGAGTTCTACCTTCATATTGCCGTCAAAGATGTTTTTGCGAATGCCCTTCCATTGGCCAATTCGTACGGCCTGTTGCCCATTATAGCTGGGAAACTCCCAATACAGAAAATCATGTTGGGGCTGTGGCCCGCCCAACAGAACAGGTTTGAAGCTAAGGCCGTCAACATCTTTCGGTGGTGTTATGTTCACCACATCACAAAGTGTTGGCAATACATCGTAAAAGGCTGAAATGTGGTCGGTACTGCTGCCCGGTTTGATATGGCCCGGCCAACTGGCCACCATGGGTACACAAATACCACCCTCATAGACAAAACCCTTGGTTTTGCCGTGGCCATTGCCAAAAGGTTTTGAGCTTTCAAAAAATTCGTAATCGACACCACCCGTGTACGTTGGGCCGTTATCGCTTGTAAAAATGATGAGCGTGTTGTCATAAATGCCCAAAGCCTTTAATTTGGCGACCAGTTCGCCCAGTTGTCGGTCTAAGTATGCAATCATGGCGGCATAAGTGGCCTTGGGGTGCTGGTTGGGAAAGTACCCCTTGTCGCCCGTATAGGGTTCTTCTTCACCAAACTCTTGCCTATAGGCCTCAACCAATTCTTTTGGTGCCTGTAGGGGCAAATGGGGCAATGGGGAGGCATAATACAGAAAAAAGGGCTCTTCTTGATGGTCTTCCATAAAGGCCAGGGCTTTTTCATGTATCAGTTCAGGGGCATAGTCTTCTTGCGAAAATTTTGAATAGGCGGCTCCCTGGTTGGGGTCGGCCAGGGAATCCAGTTTTTGGTGCGGGGGCACCAAGGGGTTTCGCAACCGTATTTTGGCCTCGTTTTCCCACAAATGGGCGGGATACAGGTTGTGGGCCTGCCGTTGGCAGTTGTAGCCGTAGAATTCATCAAAGCCCTGTCGGTTGGGCACCCCTTCGGTATTGGGGGCGCCGAGGCCCCATTTACCAAAGATGCCCGTCGTATAGCCTTTGGTCTTGAGCAGTTCGGCCAGGGTAACCGTCTCTTCGGGAATAGGGCGTTGGCCCTCTAAGTTGGGATCGGCGAACATTTTTTTATAATCCCATACATCGCCACGCGCCGCCCATTCATCATTGCCGCGAATGTAGGCATGACCGGCATGTTTTCCCGTGAGCAAAATGTACCGCGCAGGGGCACAAACGGGGGCTCCCGAATAGTGTTGGGTGAATTTCATGCCCGATGCGGTAAGTGCATCGATGTTCGGGGTCTTGATTTTTTTCTGCCCATAGGCACCCACTTCGCCATAACCCAGGTCATCAGCGAGAAAATAGATGATGTTTGGGGGCTTTTGTTGCGAATGAACGCAAACGGTCATACTGAACAACCATATGAAGGCCCCCAAAAATTGAATCGTTCTTTTCATACTTAGGTTGGTTCTGTTACCTACTTTAACAGCTGAGGGCAACGCCCATAAATCGGCGTTGCCCTTTTGGGTTTGATGGGTTTCTGATATTGGCTTTGTATGGGTTTTTATTTGGTCAACTCATCCAATAGCCTGTCGGTTTTGTAAATATATTTCAGTGCGCCATAAATACCACCTGAATGTACTGAGACCGTTCTGTTGTATTCTTCGTCAAAAATGAAATTTGAAGGGAGTGATTCAATATTACCGTCGAAGACCAACCCGACAACTTCTTTGTTTTTGTTGATGATCGGACTTCCTGAATTGCCCCCGATAATATCGTTTGTGCTGACAAAATTGATGGGATATTGCAAGAACTCCGTGGGAGGGTTTTTCCATCGTTCGGGCAGTGCCCATGGAAATTCCTTGTCGTTTGAGAAATGCCTGTTGTAAAGTCCATAATAGGTGGTTTTGTATGGCGCCTCTGTACCATTATATTCGTACCCTTTGACCACCCCATCAGATATTCTCAAGGTAAAAGTGGCGTCGGGGGGCAGGCCTGCACCATAAACATTGAACACCTGGTTGGCAATCTTGCTTTCGAGACCTCTTCTGTAAGGGGAAGAGGATTCAAACTCTAAGGCCGCATCGTTATATTTTGATATCAGTACCCTTGCGGTTTGCATCAATACATCAGTGTTGTCGGCCAAGTTTTTCGGTTCGGAAAGGATGCTTTCGACCTTGCTCTCATCTTTGAAAACCGTACTGCCGAAGAAGTCATCAACAAAAGCATCTATCGATTTGCCAGCAAGTAATTTCGTAACGGTGTTGTCTCCTTGATAAATATCGGCCTCCAATTCTGATAAGACTACGTTTAACAATCTCCTTTCTTTTGGTGTATCGAGTTCTTTTGCCAATTCTAAGATTCCCGATTTGATCTTTGTCATTTCGTCTTCACTTATTTCTTCTGCCACCATGTTCTCAAAATTGTACATCTGGTGCATTAGCATAAGGGCCTTTCCCCTATAGGGTGATGCTCCCAAGTGCATTACCGCCCAAGAATGGGGAAGCAGTTTTTTGTAGGCAGTTGCTAGATTGTCCCAATAATCCAAATCTGCGGATTTTGACCGTATATGTTTTTCCATGGCCACTTTTCTTTCAAAGAGTTCAGGGTTTTTCAAGCCATCGATAATGCCGCCAATGGCCTTGATGGAGTTTGAGAAACTGAATGCATCATTCAATTTTTCTTGGGCTTCCAGTTCTTTTGAAGGGTCACTTTTTAGGGCTTTGTACTCTTCCATCATAATTTGATGCCGGTTTTCCAAAAATCTAAGAATCATAGGGTACCTGTAGTCCCTGTCGTACTCTAATTGGGAAATGGTTCTGTAGCGCTCGGTGCTTCCTGGATTGCCCACCACAAAGGTTACCTCATTTTCGCTGGCTCCATTGGGATTGAATTTGAAGTAATTTTTAGAGCTGTCAACAGGATTGCCATTTTCGTCATATGCCCTCCAGAAAGTGGCATCTAAATTATACCTGGGGTAGGTGAAATTGTCGGGGTCGCCGCCATAAAATCCCAAATCCAACTCAGGAATCCAGACCAACCGAATGTCTTCGTATTTTTTATATCCATAAAGCGAAAATTTGCCGCCACTGTAATACGTGACAGGTTCTAAGCGCAGTCCAGACCATGCTTCCTTTTTTCCATACTCTTCCGATATTTTTTTAAGGGCGTCTTCTGTCATTTGCGCTTTGTGCAGGTCATTGTCGGGATTTTTGGTCAATGCCATCACTTCATCGGTGATATCGGCGATCATATGAAGTTGTTCCACGAATAGCCCCTCGGCTTTTCTTTCATCACTTTGGTTTACGGCATAAAACCCTTGGGTGTCAAAATTTTCATTTTCTTGTTGCAGGGCCCCCACCACGCTTCTCGAACAATGGTGGTTGGTCATGATCAGTCCATTTGGTGAAATGAAAGAGGCAGAACACCATTCTGCGAACCGTAACGATGATTTTCGCACATCGGTGAACCAATCATCACCGGGTTCGAAATTATAGGCTTCTTTGAACCACTCTTTGGGCGGGTTCTCAAAAGACCACATTTTACCGAAATCAAAACGGTTTGGCTGTGCATCTTGTGCAAGGCCGATAGATGATATAAGTAAAAAAGAAGAAGCTAAAAGGAATTTAATAATTTTCATAAGAGTGGTTTTACTGTTTTTTATTTTTCATTTTTTGTCCTAATTTTTTAATGTGCCTCCAACCAATTCTCGCCAATGCCCACTTCAACATCTAAGGGTACGGCCAGTTCATAGGCGTTTTCCATTTCAGATTTTATCAGTTTTGAGACCTTGTCCAATTCGGGTTTATGGGCATCAAAGACCAGTTCGTCATGCACCTGCAACAGCATCTTGGTCTTGTATTTACCTTCTGACAGTTTTTTATGGATATTGATCATCGCAATTTTGATGATATCGGCAGCGCTTCCCTGAATGGGAGCGTTCACGGCGTTTCGCTCGGCCGCCCCTCTTACCACTTGGTTGTTCGAGTTGATGTCTTTCAAATACCGACGACGGCCCAAAACCGTCTGTACATAACCGTTGTCACGGGCAAAATCGATTTGGTCGCCGATATAATTGCGCAACTTCGGATAGGTCTTGTAATAAGTTTCGATAAGTTCTTTGGCTTCGGTACGGCTGAGGTCGGTCTGGTTGCTAAGTCCGAAAGCCGAAACCCCATAAATGATTCCAAAATTCACGGTCTTGGCATTGCCGCGCTGTTCTCGGGTCACTTGGTCAATCGGCACATTGAAGACCTTTGAGGCCGTTGAGGCGTGTATGTCCTCGCCATTTTTAAAGGCCTCGATCATGGTATCTTCTTCGCTCAAGGCGGCAATGATGCGCAATTCTATTTGGGAATAGTCAGCTGCGAGCAGCACATGGTTCCCATCTCTTGGGATAAAGGCTTTTCTAACCTGTCGTCCACGTTCTGTGCGAATGGGGATGTTCTGTAAATTCGGATTGTTGCTGCTCAATCGCCCGGTGGCGGCCACTGTTTGCATATAGTCGGTATGTACCCTGCCACTGTGCTTTTGTACCTCGTTGGGCAGTGCATCGACGTAAGTGCTCTTCAATTTGGCAAGTCCGCGGTAGTCAAGTACATTCTGAATGATTTCATGGTCTTTGGCGAGGTATGAGAGAACATCTTCAGCGGTAGAGAACTGCCCTGTTTTCGTCTTCTTGGGTTTTTCAACGAGTTTCAGCTTTCCAAAGAGAATATCGCCCAGTTGTCTTGGAGAGGCGATGTTGAACTGCTCACCGGCCTGTTCGTATATTTTTTCCTCGAGTTTTTTAATGTCGGTATCGAGTCTTTTCGATAATTCCTTTAAAAAACCTTCATCGAGATTGATGCCCTCACGTTCCATATCGGCAAGCACCCGTAACAATGGCACTTCGATTTCTTCAAACAGCTTCATGGTGCTGGCCTGTGTCAGTTCGGGCCTGAACTTTTGTGCCAGTTGAAAGGTGATATCGGCATCTTCAACCGCATATTCGGTCTGCCTTTCAAGTGTGACCTCTCGCATGCTCAACTGGTTCTTGCCCTTTTTGCCAATGAGTTCGGTAATCGAAATGGGCGTGTAGTTGAGGTAGGTTTCGGCCAATACATCCATATTGTGCCGCATATCTGGGTTGATGAGGTAGTGCGCCAACATGGTGTCGAACAGCTTGCCCTTGACCTCGACCCCATAATTCTGCATTACCTTGATATCGTATTTCAGGTTCTGTCCGATTTTCTCGATAGTCGTTGATTCAAAAAAGGGACGTAACTGTTCTATCAGTTCTTTGGCGGCTTCTTTTTCTTCTGGGAAAGGAACATAAAAACCTTTGCCCACGGTCCAACTGAAGGCGATGCCCACGAGTTCGGCTTCCAACGGATTGATCGAAGTGGTTTCCGTATCAAAACAAACGGATGGCTGTTGCATCAATTTCTCCATAAAAAGACGCATGCCCAACCCTTTGGAAACACTTTGATAAAAATGGGAAACGTCAGAAACGGTATTGCGGCTGTTCACATCTTTGATGGTGGCCGGTGCCTCGCCCTCGTTGCCAAACAAAGAAAACTGCCCACTACCGGCAACTTGCGCTACTTTTTTGGCGGTTTCGGTGCTCGTTACCTGAGTCTGGGGCGCTGTTTCGCCCGAAAAGATTTTGATGAACTGTTCGCGCAGCCTACGAAACTCCAGTTCTTCGAAAATTTCTTGTACTTTCTTGGCATCGGGCGGACACATTTCATAGTCTTCGGCATTGAAGGTCACTTCACAATCGGTCTTTATTTCGGCCAATTGCCGTGATAGGCGACCGAGTTCGGCATTCTCTTCGACCTTTTCTTTCATTTTGCCCTTGAGCTTGTCTGTATTGGCCAGCAACCCTTCCATAGAGCCAAAATCGGCAATGAATTTTTTGGCGGTTTTATCGCCCACGCCTGGTAGGCCGGGAATATTATCACTGGCATCGCCCATCATGCCTAGATAGTCGATCACCTGTTCGGGCCGTTCGACCCCAAATCGTTTTTGTATCTCGGGGATGCCCCAAATTTCAATGCCGTTGCCCATTCGGGCAGGTCGGTACATGAAGATGTTTTCAGAAACCAGTTGCCCAAAATCTTTGTCAGGGGTCACCATATATGTTTTGTACCCCTCTTTTTCGGCCTGCTTGGCCAAGGTGCCGATAAGGTCATCGGCTTCATAGCCTTCCAACTCCACCACAGGAATTTTCAGGGCCTCCAATATTTTTTGAATGTAAGGGACGGCTATTTTTATGGCCTCTGGCGTTTCGTCCCTGTTCGCCTTGTATTCTTCGAAGATTTCGGTTCGCTCCACACTGCCCCCTTTGTCAAAGGCTACGGCCAAATGATCGGGCTGCTCGCGTTTGATGACATCGAAGAGAGAGTTCACAAAACCCATAATGGCCGAGGTGTCCATACCCTTTGAATTGATCCTCGGATTCTTTATCAAGGCATAATAGCCCCTGAAGATTAAAGCGTAGGCATCGAGTAAGAAGAGACGTTTTTGGTCAGACATGTATCCGTTAATAGGTAATGGTTATTAGTCGATAGTTTAATTTAACCAGTCTTTAAAAATAGGGAAAAGATGCAAGAAATTAGAGGCTTGATTTAAAGTAAGTTTTTTGAAATACCCCAACTTCTCAATCATTGAAAGAAAAGGGCTTGATCAGTTCACCTGATTTCATTTTGAAGATGTATTCGATTAATAAAAACTATTGGAAACAACATTCCCATGGCCACTTGGGTCATATTTTTGGTAACTGAAACCGGGGTGCACGCAATAGCCACCTGTTTCGCCCTGCTTGTTGATGGCCAAAAACCCGATTTGAAAATCTTCACGGCCCTCATTTTTTTTCATGATACGTCTGACGCCCTCTTCACAGGCCTCTTGGGGTGATTTGCCCTGCCGCATCAATTCGACGATCAAAAAACTGCCCACGGTGCGAATGACCTCTTCACCGACACCGGTGGCAGTGGCTCCGCCCACTTCGTTATCGACATAGAGCCCTGCGCCTATAATGGGCGAATCGCCTACGCGACCTGCCACTTTGTATGCCATGCCACTTGTGGTACAGGCCCCTGCGATATCACCATTTTTATCGATGGCCAACATGCCGATGGTATCGTGGTTCTCAATATTGATTGTGGTCTCGTATTTTGAAGTTTTTTTCCACTCTTCATATTGTTTTCGGGTACTTTCGGTCAACAGATCTTCTTTTTTGAATCCTTGTTCGTAGGCAAATTTTTCGGCACCCTTTCCCGCCAATATGATATGGGGGGTCTCTTCCATCACCTTGCGGGCCACGGAAACGGGGTGCGTTATGTTCTTAAGATAGACCACGGCCCCACAATTACCGTCTTTGTCCATGATACAGGCATCGAGGGTCACATGGCCATCACGGTCGGGCCGACCGCCCTTACCGACCGTTTCGTTGGTCACATCGGCTTCTTCGACCATAACGCCCTGTTCAACGGCGTCAAGGGCCGAACCCCCTATTTTCAATACGTCCCAGGCCTTGGCAGTGGCATTTTGAAAATTCCAGGTGCAGACAGCTATGGGTTTGATGGGTACTTGGTCGCTTTCTGAAAGTGAAGCAGTGGTCTTTTCATTTTTACAGGAAACCATCAAAGGGGTAGCGACCAGTGCCGCTGTACCCGTAGTTGAATTTTTGAGAAACTTTCGTCGTTTCATGAAATGGATTTTTATTTTAGGGAGCTAAATATAGCCAAATGCTCATAGAAGTCTGTGCAAATTCATTGCAATCGGCAATCAATGCCGAAGCCGCGGGAGCCGATCGTATCGAACTGTGTTCTGAACTTGGTGTAGGGGGCATTACCCCTTCGTATGGGCTCATCAAAAAGGTCAAAGAAAAAGTCCGGATTCCCGTGCATGTATTGGTGCGCCCCCGTAGCGGGCATTTCACCTACACCAAAACGGAGTTCGAGGTGATGGGACAAGATATCGAATTCTGTAAAGAATTGGGTGTTGAAGGCATCGTTTCAGGAGTTTTGAACAAAGATTTTTCCGTAGATGTGCAACGCACCAAAGAGTTGGTCGATTTGGCAAGGCCATTGAAGTTTGTCTTTCACCGGGCATTTGATTGGGTTTCGAATCCGGAGGAAGCCATCAAACAACTTGAGGCCACGGGAGTTGATACCGTGTTGAGTTCAGGCCAAGAAGCCACGGCCGATAAAGGATTAAAAAAATTAAGATCATGGCAGGGGTCCACCAAAAACATGACCTTAATGGCCGGTGGGGGCATACATCCCGATAATGCCAAGAAATTCAAAGTGGCAGGGTTACGGGCCCTGCACCTATCGGGCTCTTCATTCGGTGAGGCGATTTCCATAAAAGACAAAATCTCCATGAATTCGCAAAAACACTTGAACGAAACACAGGTAGCTGTAACGAATGTACAGACCGTTCGTCAAATTGTTCAGGCACTCAAATAGTGTGGTAAAAGGGCAAGTGCTGCCCATGAATGAAATATATTTGTAAAAAGAGCTATGATTCGCTGGATTTTTTTTATTGCCGTTTACCTCGTGTTGGCGTTTTATGCGCTTCAGGCCATAAAGACCGCGATACGTCAACCATGGATACACTATCTTTTTATCTTACTGGCCTTGTTGATCATCGGAAACTTTGTCTATCAGTTTCAATGGGGCGGCCCTGGTAGGGTGCTCACCAAGCCCAAAAGTTATGCTTTCGGATTTTTGATAGCGATGCTCTCTTTTCAATTGATCACCATCATCTTTTTGTTTTCTGAGGATATTTTTAGGTTGGTGACCGGCGCATACCAAAAAATCTTCGTGACCCAGAAAGAATTCAGCTTACCGGCAAGAAGGCGTTTTTTGAGCACTGTTGCCCTAGGTATTGCAGCACTGCCGTTTGGTGCCCTGCTCTGGGGCATGTACAAGGGCAAGTACAATTATAAAGTACTGAAGTACGAGCTTGAATTTGACGATTTGCCAGATGCCTTTGACGGGTACCGGATTACCCAGATATCAGATATACACAGTGGCAGTTTCGACGACCGCAAAAAAATTGAGTACGGTGTCGACCTTATCAACGAACAGCAAAGCGATGTCATCTTGTTCACGGGCGATATGGTCAACAATATGGCCAGTGAAATGGATCCATGGAAAGATTTGTTCGCTACCCTCGAAGCCCCTGACGGTAAATTTTCGGTATTGGGAAACCATGATTACGGTGACTATATCTCTTGGGAGACCGAGGATGCCAAAGCCCAGAACCTTGAAGATTTAAAGCAACTCCAAAAAAATATGGGTTTTGACCTTTTGTTGAATGAACATCGCTACTTAGAGAAAGAAGGGCAGCGCATTGCCTTGGTGGGGGTAGAGAATTGGGGAGCAGGGGGGTTCAAAAAAGCTGGTGACCTCAAAAGGGCAACGGCAAAAATCAACGGCAATGACTTCAAGATATTGATGAGCCATGATCCTTCACATTGGGAGCAGGAGGTCATTCAAGATGAACACCACTACCACCTCACGTTGAGCGGCCATACGCATGGCATGCAGTTCGGTATCGAGATACCCGGATGGTTTAAATGGAGCCCCGTGAAGTGGCGCTACAAATACTGGGCAGGTGTGTATGAAGAATTGGGGCAGTTCATCAATGTGAACCGTGGTTTTGGCTTTATTGGCTATCCGGGGCGTGTGGGAATCTGGCCCGAAATTTCGGTGATAACGCTCAAGAAGAAATCTTTAACGTGAATTTAACGACAATCAACGCTTCAAACGCCTGACCTCACGTATAACTTTAACATTTTTTCTTACTTTTGGCCTGAAAACCAAATCGTTTCTTATGTCAAAGTTTGGTGAACTTATCGATCAGAACATTCCTGTGCTATTGGACTTCTATGCGGAATGGAACGAACAATCTACTTCGATGCATCCTGTTCTTCGCGATGTGGCGGCGGCTTTGGGCGACAAAGGAAAAGTCATCAAAATCGATGTCGATAAAAACAAAGAGCTTTCACAGGCCCTTCGTATCAAGGGGCTGCCCACTTTGATGATCTACAAAAAAGGAGAGATGGTCTGGCGCCAAAGCGGTGAGCAAGATGCCAACACGCTCATCGGCATTCTCAACGAGTACATCTAATCATTTCTTCGAAAACAAGGGCCTTATTATTCCTCGATGGGTGCTGTGGCAGTATCCATTTCAACTGCTGCGCCCTCTACGGTTAGGGTATCAAGGGTATCTTGGTTATCGAGAACGGGCTCGGGTTCTTGCAATAGCTCCCGCTCTGAAGGGGCAAATTGTGTGAATCGTTCCAAATATTCGTTGAAGATCAATGTTTCCTTTTCGGCAAAATCACGGTCCATATTCTCAATGAGAATATCAATATTGCGACGGTAGGCTTCCATATCGCCCAGAATGTCCTCAATGTTTTCATACTGCTCATCCAACGGAACCCCTGCATAATATGCCAAACGGTCTTGGTATATGGTCTTTAGCTTGTTGAACAGTTCGCGTGCCTTGGTCGTCTCGCCCACTTTGTAATAGCCATCGACAAATGGCTCTACAAAGGCATAGAAGCCAAAGTGTTCGACAGGCATATTGGTCATGGCCATTTCAATGATTTCCTTGGCTTTTTCGATTTTTCCCTCGTCGATAAGCTGTTCTGAAAGGCGTGCCAGGTTACCCCTGAACGACAGCCCCTGCGAACGGGTCTGCGGATCATGGTAAATGGCTGAACTGCCAGAATTGCCCCATTCCCACTTCGTCACGATATCGTACATCAGATCACTGTCTATTCGGCCCATTTCAAACACCCCTTGGTATTCGGTTTTTATGGGCACCAGCTTGTAAACAAGACCATCTAATTGAAGGTAATCTTTCATCCATATGTACTCGCCATTGTCAAAGCTTCCGCCAGAAAAATAGATGGGGCGTTTCCAATCATTGTTGGCCAAAAGGTCGAGCATGAGTATCCTTTGCTTGGTAAGGGCGCTCCTGGGCAGGTCGATATCGATATAATCGACGATGAGCGCACTGTCTTTTTCTTTCACCAGACCGCTTTCAAGTACATTTTTCTTGTTCACGGGCACCCTGATTTTATTTGTCGGGTAGTATACCACGTCAAGGTTGCTTTCAGGGTATTCACTCAAATCTGCCCCACTTTTCTCTAATATGAATTTGAACTTTGTCTGTGGATTATCACTTCCTATCCAATCCATGAAATCTTTGATCAGCCATCTGCTTTCAGAGACTTCCCTGCCAAAAATCGGATCCACCTTTTGATAATATACGGCATCACGTGTACCGTAACTGTATTTATCATGGGTCAATTGTGAGGGTATCGGGTCACTCTCATAGGCCTTTCGCTTCATCTGGTCAATATACCAATCGGTGGCAAAGAGGCTGGTACAGACAATGCGCACATCGGTTCGATGGCCCTCTATTTCTTGTACGTACCAAAGTGGAAAGGTGTCATTGTCGCCAATGGTAAACAGAATGGCGCCCACATCTTCTTGGCAAGAGTCAAGATAGGACTTTGCCGTAGATCGTGCCGTATATCTGGCAGAGCGATCGTGGTCATCCCAATTTTGAAAGGCCATCAACAAGGGTACCGCTGCCAAGCACAGTATCGTGGTCAACGGGGCCGCCATTTTTGGTTTCAACAGCTTTCGCACTTCCTCAAAAAGTCCATAGACCCCAAGACCTATCCAAATGGCAAAAATGTAGAAAGAGCCTACCAGTGAATAATCCCGCTCCCTAGGTTGAAAAATATAGGGATTCGTGTAAAACTGTATCGCTACTCCGGTAAATATGAAAAACATGAAGAGCACCCAGAACTGCTTCGGATTTTTGGAAATCTGAAAGACAATACCGATGATGCCCAAGAGTAGGGGCAAAAAGAAGTAGGTGTTTCGCGCTTTATTGTCGAGCCAGTCTTGGGGCAGGTTCTTTTGGCTTCCCAAACGCAGGCCATCGATAAAACCAATACCGCTCAACCATTCGCCGTTGCCATCATAGCGCCCCTGCACATCGTTCTTGCGGCCTACGAAATTCCACATGAAATAACGCACGTACATATAGCCCCATTGAAAATTGAAAAGGTATTTGATGTTCTGCCACAACGTGGGGGGCTCTACTTCGATATATTCTTCAAACTCCCTCAAAAAACGCAGATATTGTTCGGTATCCAATTCGCCTGAATCATAGGCACTACGAAATTGCCTCACCGCTTCGCGAAGCTCATTGTTCGAAATATATTCGGCCTTGATGCGAAAATCGAGTACACCAAAAAAACGCATGTAGTTTTCGGCATGTTGTTGGCTCCACATACGGGGCAGTAACCCAAAATGTTTCGGATTCGGTCCTTGAATGGCATCTTTATAGTTGTTGACGATCACATACTTGCCCAATTTTTCATCTTTCTCGTATTTGGGCTTATCATCTACATAGTCACCGGGCTCGCCAAAGCTACCTGAGAAATATTCACCGTAGAACGGGCTATCGACCCCGGGGTATTGCTCCATATTGTAATAGGCCAACAGCGACCTGGCATCTTCAGGATTGTTCTCATTGACCACTACTTTGGCATTGGCACGAATCGGAAGCAATAGCCAAGACGAGAAGCCGAGTACCAGAAACATTAGGCAAAGTACGATGAGGTTCCCTGTTTGAAAGTCGTTTTTTCTTGTGTAACGCAGGGCGAAATAAAAGGCAGAGATGAAGATCAATCCCATGATAATGGTGCCCGAATTAAAGGGCAGGCCAATACTGTTGATGAAAAAGACCTCACTCCAACCGAATAATTTCAAGACATAGGTCAATGAATATTTGTAGACCAGCATCAAAAGGGCGATGACAACGATATTGGCCAGCAAGAAGTTTTTGACCGTGGTCGTTTTGTAGCGCTTGAAATAGAACAACAAGCCCACCGCGGGTATGGCCAAGAAGCCCATAAAATGGATGCCAAAAGTAAGCCCGATGACAAAGCAGATGAGCAAAAGCCAGCGATGGCCCCGGGGTTCATGCAAATTGTCGACCCATTTGAGCCCTAGCCAAAACAGGAGGGCCAAAATGAGGCTCGCTGCGGCATAGACTTCCGTTTCTGCCGAGTTGAACCAAAAACTATCAGAAAAGGTGAAGGCCAGGGCACCGACCAAACCACTGCCCAAAACGGCAATGGCCTTGGTGTTGGTAAATTTTTTGTCGCCCGAAATCAGTTTTTTGGCGAGGTTGGTAATCGTCCAAAAGGCGAAAAGTATGGTAAAGGCACTTGAGACCACTGAGACACAGTTGACCATCAGGGCAATTTTGGTGGTATCGCCAAAGGCGAACATGGCAAAAAAAGCGCCGATCATTTGAAGCAGTGGCGCCCCTGGGGGGTGGCCGACCTGTAATTTGGCAGAGGTGCTGATGTATTCACCGGCGTCCCAAAAACTTCCCGTGGGTTCAACGGTCAGGGCATAAACGATCAAGGCGATGGTAAAGGAAGCCCATCCGATGAGGGTATCCCATTTGGCGAAGTTCTTTGCAAACATAGAAATGTGGTGTTAACCAATCGGGGCGAATTTACCAAATATTGGTCAGATGCCCTGTTATTTTTGCAAAAGGTTTAACAGGTTGACGGGCGTTCAATCGTTCTTGGTTTCTGGTGAAATTTATTTGTCGTAATGAAAGTTTGTCTTAAATTTGCACGCTCAAAAGTCGGATGATTTTTGAATATGGTACTGGCCTATGGTGTAATTGGCAACACTACTGATTTTGGTTCAGTCATTCTAGGTTCGAGTCCTAGTAGGCCAACGAAGTTGGGCTAATCCCGCTCCCGATTGGGGGTGGGATTTTTTTGTGCAACAAAATCAGGGCGAGAAGTCTATGCTGAGCGTGGCCGAAGCAAGTCCTAGTAGGCCAACGAAGTTGGGCTAATCCCGCTCCCGATTGGGGGTGGGATTTTTTTTGTGCAACAAAATCAGGGCGAGAAGTCTATGCTGAGCGTGGCCGAAGCAAGTCCTAGTAGGCCAACGAAGTTGGGCTAATCCCGCTCCCGATTGGGGGTGGGATTTTTTTGTGCAACAAAATCAGAGCGAGAAGTCTATGCTGAGCGTGGCCGAAGCAGGTCTTGGTAGGCCAACAAAGAATTTTCTTATAATGCTGATTGTCAATAATTTATAATAGAATCTTTTTTGTTGTACGTGTACAAGAACGAACATTATTACAATATTTTCTCCTCGAAACGCTTTGAAATTATCTTAACTTAGTTTCACACATAAGACCATATGATCTATATTCCTATGTTGTAAAACATTTTAATCAAAAACACTTAAACAATTTATGCAAAGAATAACCCTCATTATTCTCCTTTGTGCAGCTATTGGCGTTCACTCACAAACTATAACAAAAGAAGGAGTCCTATTTCAGATAAAAAAAACAAAGCCTGTCGACAAGCAAGGACTTTTCCGATTCAGTCAAGTCAAAATAACCAATAATGAGTTTAGTAAAGTATTGATCAAAGTTAAGATTAAAGCAAAACCAGAGAATAAAGCCAAATTGAGCGCATTATCACTTTTAGATACCAAGAATAAGATTCGATACAGATTATCTGATTTTGTTGGTTACGCTTGTCCTGTCGGATGTTTAGCTTATTCTCCAGCTTATCGGAAAAGTGAAATAATGGACAAAAAAGGAAAACCTATTACCTACGGACCTCCAATTGACAAATCAGTTAAAGACTATTTTTATGATTATGACATGGACGGTTTTTCTAATTTGGAAATACCTATAAATTTTGGAAAAAAAGATAATCCCAAATTGAGTATCGTCTATTTTGGTGAGGCCAGTTCTAAAAACTTAATTGGTGAATTGTACTTTGGAATCCCTACTAAAAACCTAAAATCAGCTTACGAACTTTATTATAAAGACGAGAAAGTAGCTGATATAAGATTTTAGAAAACGTTTTACAACACGGTGTATAATTAATTGCGGGCGCAAATTCAACAAGTGAATTTCCTGCAATCGAATATCTTTAGTTTCAGGCGGACATTTTCCGTTTTGGCCAGCGCGCCATCTCGCCCGCTGCTAACGCAGACGGCGTGCAACTAATCATGCACATTACCATTATAAACAATTTAAATAGCCCTAATGAAATTTAGAACCATATTTTCGCTTTTCTTACTGACAATCATATCATCATATGGGCAAAACAATTGGAAATACGGAGAGCTGATACTGAGAAATAATGATACGCTCAAAGGCTTTATACAAATACCAATGATAAATAGAGCCGCAATTGCCAACTCCCAAAAAATAAAATTCAAAGAAAATCAAGGAGGAAAAACAATAAGATATGATTATACAAGTGCCCAAAAATTGATATTTAAAGGTTACGATGGTGAAATTTCCCTTTTTGAATATATAAGAACCTCACAAAGCAAAGTACAATTGTTCAAAAGAATTTACACGGGCAACAAAATCAGGTTATATGGAAGAATGGTAAGCGAAGTATTTACAGGCCAAGACGTTAATGGCAATATGACCTCTACAGGGTTTTACCCTACTGATTACAATGAATATTATGTGATTCGAAAATATGAGAGAACAGCAACTCCTTTGATCAAAGTGGGTCCGTTCACAAAATCTTTCCGCAAAAGTGCAATGAAATATTTCTCAGATTGCCCAGATTTAGTGACAAAACTGAAAAATAGAACTTTAAGTGAATCTGATTTGCCAAGAATTGTTAAGGAATATGATCAATGTAAATAATACCATTTACAATAAAGAACTGAGTTAAACCAAAGTTCAAATAAACGATGTCCTTCTCGCCTAGAGGCGATCAAAAAGGTAATTTTAGCTATTTTTATATAAGAAACCCCAACGCCTTGCAAAAAATGAGGAACCCCATGGCATCAGTAATGAAGCGTATAGCGCATGCCTATAAAAATTGTGTCCTTTTGGCCGTTACCTGCCTATTTGTTAGCGTTAGCAGTTGTGATCAACAAAAACAGGTTGATGAGGAAGGCTTTTTAGCAGGAAAGGTTACCATTGGTCCGCTATGTCCGGTGGAGACCTTTCCACCCGATCCCGCGTGTCAACCAACCGAAGAAACCTATATGACCTGGCCCATTGCAGTCTGGACAACGGATAAATCTACGAAGCTTGGCCAAATTCAACCTGATTTGGATGGAACCTACAGATTTGAACTTTCCGAAGGCAGCTATCTTGTAGACCTTGAAAAACAACATCGGTTTGGCACGAATTTGCCAGCGATAATTTCAATCAAATCAGGAGAGACGCTGCTGCTCAATATAGATGTAGACACCGGGATACGATAACAGACGTGAAATACTGAACGTTTAGCCTTAGTTTTCACCTTGAAAGGCAGGGATGCTGGCAATCATAAGATAGAGAAGTGCTTCCAATTTTTAGAGGTGAAAAATTGATATAGACTGTTATGGAATTTTGAAAGCAAGGGTTTTAAAACATGATAAAAGTTCAAACAAACGATTCGTTTAATGTCCATATTTGCTAAATATGGACAAATCATGTATTTTTGAGTGAGATAAAAAGTTTGTCATGAATATCAGTTTCACAAAAAAACAGGAAGAATATATTGCCGAACAAGTGGCGACCGGTGAATATCAGAACAATAGTGAGGTAATCCGTGATGCCATACGTCTGCATAGAATTTATAGGGACAAGGTCATTGAGGATCTTAGAAGCGAGATAGAGAAGGGTTGGAACGGCCCCGATAGTCCCAGAACAATGGATGAGATCATTGCTTCAAAAAAGAACGGGTGATAAAAGGCTACGTTCTATCGCAAGAAGCAGACAATGATATTGAGGATATATTCGAATATGGTGAATACCGTTTTGGAGCTTCCCAAGCAATCGAATACCTGATTGGCCTGAACGACCATTTTAAAGCAATTGCCAAGAATCCAGATATTGGAAAGGATAGAAGGGAAATTAAGGAAGGCCTTTTCAGTTTTCCATATGTCTCCCATATAATTTTCTATCGTAAATTGAAAGGATATGTACGTATAGTAAGAGTTCTGTACGGGGGAAGGGATTTGGTAAAGTTTCTTTAAAAGTTCAATTAAACGATGATTGTCATAAGAAAATGGTGGGTTAGAGCAATAATTAGTCTTTTACTGGGTGGAACAGTATCTGAATTGGGATATCTATATACTGATGGTGAAATAGAGTTGAATGCTCTGATTCCTGCAATTGGATTTTTCGTTTTGCTCACTATTATTTACGTGCTTATTCTTCAAAGACAAATTAATAAGTTCAAATAAAGGATCTGTAAGGAAGATTTATACAAAGAGCAATACCGCCTTACAGAGGTGTTCTTTGACCAATGTAAGATGCTATCCAAAAAATAATTGCAGCTGCTATGTGCTTTGTTTTTGCTTAAATTTGGATATGGGAGAAGTGAATAATAAATCTAGCAATGGTGAAAAAGATAGCTACGAGTTGGCTCTCAATGGTTTATTTAAAGAGCTAGTTCACCTTCAAGAATGGGTAAAATCTCAAGGTTTGAAGGTGGTAATTATCTTTGAAGGCAGAGATGCTTCTGGCAAAGGAGGTACAATCAAGAGATTTACCGAACCATTGAACCCTCGTGTATGCAGGGTGGTTGCTTTGGGCGTGCCTACGGAAAAAGAGAAGACTCAATGGTATTTTCAGAGGTATGTGGCACATTTACCCGCTGCGGGGGAGATTGTGCTATTTGATAGAAGTTGGTATAACAGAGCGGGTGTAGAAAAAGTAATGGGTTTTTGTTCTGAAGATGAGTATCACGAGTTTTTACGTTCCTGTCCTGAATTTGAGCGTATGCTCGTCAGATCGGGTATTATACTTCTGAAATACTGGTTTTCTGTAAGTGACGAAGAGCAGGAAAAACGTTTTAAGAGCCGGATAAATGATCCCCTGAAGCGATGGAAATTTAGTCCAATGGATTTGAAGTCACGCTCTAAATGGTTGGAATACTCCAAAGCTAAAGATGACATGTTTGCCCATACAGATACCAAACAGGTACCCTGGTATGTAGTGAATGCGGACAATAAGAAGAAGGCACGGCTAAATTGTATCAGTCATGTCCTTAGTCAGATTCCCTACGAAAAAACAGAATATCCGCCGGTAGAGCTGCCTGCTTTGCCTGAACATGAAGGTTATGTTCGCCCTCCGATTACATATCAAACTTTCGTGCCTGAAAAGTACTGAATGTAATTACCCAATAGATCACATTCCTTTATAGCGAAAACCTTACATAATAGTCATAACGTAAGTAGTTTGGAATATTTTTTAGCCATAGATAAAGGCGCGGCCTTCCTATTTTAAAACATTTCATCATTCGGATTTTAGTATCTTGAGAAAAGTTCAATAAAATGATTATTTGAACAACTAGGGTCGGCAAAAGCAAAATCTTGACAATCCCTCAAAAAATTCCATTTTTATTTGCATACTTTCAAGTCCTTATGATTTGTCTTGACCAGATAATTTAAGGTTTGTGCTTTTAAAGTATCTTCGCATATTCATAGTCTTTCGGGTAGTGTTTATGGCGACTTCTTCGTATTCCCGACCATTGAAGGAAAAGCGATAAGTAACGATAAGAACGTTGCCGACATTCATGTTAGATTATAAAAAGTTTTATCGAACACCACTGAATTTTATTCTCTAAATTAAGTCAGTTGAAATCTATCATTATTGGGGCAATCTTAGTGCTGTTTTTGGTAAGTCACTCATCTTACGGTCAAGAGCTACCTGAAAAAGTTGTAAATGAGAATGCTCAATTTTGGATTTCAACAAACAATGTATTCAGAATTGCCGATCGTTGGGCCCTATTGAATGATATCCATGTTCGCAGAAACAATTTTTTGGCGGATCCCAATTTCTATTTCCTTCGTGTAGGCGGGCAGTATTATTTAAATGCCAACCTTCGGTTAGCGGTAGGTTATGCGCACCTTTGGTTGACCCCGACCGGTGATTGGGACAGTTTTCAAAACGAGAATAGAATTTACCAGCAGTTAAGTATATCTAGACGTTATGAAAAGATGAACGCTTTGTTCAGAATTAGATTGGAGCAACGCTTTTTCAATAATGTGCAGGACGGCCAATCATTAAGAGACGATTCTTTTGTCAACCGTATTCGATTTCTGGTCAGTGCCGGATTTCCTTTTAAACAGGGTGGGCCCACAGAATTTATATTAGCTAATGAAACACACCTAAATTTTGGTAAAGATGTAATCTTCAACACCTTTAACCAGAACAGATTAACTGTTGGCATAAAGCACAAATTGAGTAAGCATTGGAAAGTGGACTGCGGATATATGATGGTCTATCAGCAACTCGCTGCGGGCAATGTTTACAATCTCAACCATACCATGCGCCTGTTCTTCTATGGCAGCTTTGATTTCAGGAAGAATAAAAATTTACCATTTAACGAGGTAAGGCATGGTGAAGAGTAAAACAGGTTTACGTTCTGAATACGACAAAATTGAATAAATTGCTGGTAAAAGAGAAAGAAGTTATCCATCAAACCATGGGTAGGTTTAGACACCGTTAAAACGTCGAAAATAATGGAACGAAGAAACTTTGTCAAAAAATCATTGGCAGTGGGGGCAATGGCCGCAATGCCAATACCCTTAAAGGCGTTTGAGGGCATCTTTGACAAAAAACCGTTACGAATCGGCATCGTGGCCGATGTGCATCAAGACATCATTCATGATGGTGTGGAAAGGCTGCGGTTTTTTATGGAAGATATGAAGAAACGCCAGCCGAATTTCATCATTCAATTGGGTGATTTTGCCCTGCCACGAAAACGCAACCAACCATTTTTGGATGTTTGGAACGAATTTGAAGGCTCTAAATATCATGTATTGGGCAATCACGACATGCTCGATCTGGGCTTTACACGAGAGCAGACGATGACGTGGTGGCAAATGGGAAAACGCTACTATACCTTTGATCATGGCGGGCTGCACTTTATTGTTTTGGACGGTAACGATAAAAACCCAAAACCTTGGTCGGGCTATGATCGCTATATTGGTGACGAACAAAAAGAATGGCTGAAAAGCGATTTGGAAAACACAAGAAAACCGACCATTGTATTTTGTCATCAGAGTATGGAGGCTGAAGGGGGCGTCGCTAATGGAGCAGAAATCAGGGCCATTTTCGAAGAAGCCAAAATTTCAACGAAACAATCGAAGGTCATCGCCTGTTTCAGTGGGCATCACCATACCGATTATGTAAAGACCATTAATGATATTCCGTACATACAGATTAACAGCATGTCTTATAAATGGGTCGGGGACAAATACCAATACCACCGTTTCGCACCCCACATAGAAGCTGCGTACCCCAATCTCAGCAAAACCTGTCCGTACCGCAATCCGCTGTATACCCTTCTAACTTTAGATATGGAAAAAAGCACATTGCACTTAGAAGGTAGGGAAACACAGTTCATTCCGCCCACTCCTCATGAATTGAAGATTCCACATGCCCATACCATGCATAGTACCATCACGGAACAAAACGTAAAGGTTTCAATATGATCATGGGGCTTTGTAAAAAGTATTTAGCAGTAAAGCTTCACCGCGTAAACTAGGAAAAATGGACAATAAAAGGCCATGAGACTGCTTTTCATTATCATATTGGGCTTTTGTGCCGCTTACGGATACGCCTTTCAAGACCCACCGAAAACCGAGGTAGTGGTTTCCGTAACCATAGATGATACTGGGCAATCAAATTTATATCGTGTAAATGGAAAAGACTCTATTCAGCAGGGCATTTCGGGCAAGGCGAACTATTTTTTGAAAAGCCATCTGAAAATCGGTTCCGATGACCAACTGGCCCCCCTATGGGAAAACCAAAATTTTTCGGTTGAGGTCTGGGTGCAAACAAAAGCCGAAAACAACGAATATCAAGTAATCGCTGCCAACAAAGACTGGAATTCGGGCGATATTAAAGATTATACCACCAATCATTCTTTTGGCCATAGCAGAACCAGTGGAAAA
Source organism: Muricauda sp. SCSIO 65647 (assembly GCF_021534965.1). Taxonomy (NCBI): domain Bacteria; kingdom Pseudomonadati; phylum Bacteroidota; class Flavobacteriia; order Flavobacteriales; family Flavobacteriaceae; genus Allomuricauda; species Allomuricauda sp. SCSIO 65647. The sequence continues at coordinate 920,247 of NZ_CP091037.1, read as the reverse complement.
AATAAGGGATGGGCCCTAACCTGTCAACCTGATGGAAGTTGGGCATGGAACATTGGCGATGGTGAACACCGATTGGATTATCGTCCCACATCACCGCGACAACAAATCAATGACAATCAATGGCATTTTATAGTGTTTACCGTCGATAGGGTAAAAAATGAGGCCCGTATGTACTTTGATGGGGTCAATGTGGCCATTTACAACATTAAAGGGATCGGCAGTCTGAACAGCGAACTGCCCACGGTATTGGCCAATGATGCCCTGGCCGATATGGAGTCGCCATCATTTCAGGGTGCTTTGGACGAATTTAAGATTCATAGCGGGGTTTTGCATGCAACTACCATTGCCAAAAAATACGAAGCGCTGGTTCCTGCCGCAACATTGCCGCGACCGACTTCCGATAGGGTAGAAGAATTGAACCTAATGGCCTGGAATATTTGGCATGGCGGGCGCAGACATGGCAGGGAAATCGGCCCAAAGCAAGTCATCGACTTCATAAAAGACACCAAGACCGATATCGTCATGATGCAAGAAACCTATGGGTCGGGAGCATTGATAGCCGATGCATTGGGCTACTATTTTTACTTGGCAAGCACCAATATTTCGGTCATGAGCAAATATCCCATTTTAGAAACGGCACCGATTTATGATGCTTTTCGATGTGGTGTGACCCAAATTCAATTAAGCGAAACACAAAAAATAAATCTGGCGAGCTTATGGATCCATTACCTGCCTGCATGGCGAAGCGATAGCGAGAAACCTGATGCCACTGCCGAAAAACTGATAGCAGGTGAGGGCGAGACAAGACACAAAGAAATAAAGGAAATCGTTCGCCAGCTGGATGCCAGGATCCAAAATACGGATACGATTCCGTTCATTATTGGGGGCGACTTTAACTCACCTTCCCATGAAGACTGGGTGGCTACCACAAAACAATGGCACCATGGCCTTGTGGTCGAATGGCCCGTAAGCAAGGTAATGCACGAAGCGGGTTTTAGTGATTCCTTTAGGGAAATAAACCCCGACCTTACCTATGAAGAACCGACCATGACACCAGAAAGGTTGACCTATAGAATCGATTATATCTATTATAAGGGGAAAAACCTCAAAGCATTGTCATCGCATATGCACAATGGGCATAAGGGGGCATGGCCCAGTGACCATCCAGCGGTAACAACGACCGTACAATTGAAATAAATGAAGATGAAAAAGCTTTTATTGTTACTCCTATGCGGTGTGTTTCACACAAACGCACAAACAAAAGTAGATTCAACGCGCATCGTTCGTGTACTCAGCTTTAATATTTACCATGGAGAGACCGTTGGCGCCGATAAAAAATTCGATTTGGATCTATTGGCATCCATCATCAATAATGAAGCCCCTGATCTGGTAGCCTTGCAAGAAGTGGATTTTAAGACCAAAAGGGCCTTGGGTTACGATTTGGCCACCGAATTGGGCCAGCGCACAAAAATGGCGCCGCTATTCGGAAAAGCGATGCCTTACAACGGGGGTGAATATGGTGAGGGCGTGCTTTCCAAATATTCATTTTTACATACCAAAAACCATGCTTTGGCAGCTGGGGAAGGCAAAGAACCCCGTGCTGCATTGGAAGTAAATGTGCAGTTAAAAAGCGGAGACCCTATTCGTTTTATAGGTACACATTTAGATCATACCAGAGATGAGACCGATAGGATCAATCAAGCAAAACAACTCAATGAATTGTTTGCAACAAACGACATACCTACAATTTTGGCCGGAGACCTCAATGCCAGACCAGATAGTGAAACCATGGGGATTCTGTTTAAGCAATGGCAACGATCAGATGCAGAAAATACCCCTACGGCACCGGCAAGCGACCCAAGGGCAAAAATAGATTACGTGCTTTTTAGGCCGGCAAACAAATGGTGTGTGTTGGAAACCAAAGTACTATGTAACGAAAAAGCAACAGACCATTGTGTAGTGTTAAGCGTATTGCAATTGTTAGATTGAATTATATAACGATTTTGGCATGACTGATGGGATAAGCGAGCCTTGAAATTAGGAAAGGAAGAGGCCAAAACAGCAATCGAAACAAAATGTCTTTGAAAGGCTGGAATGGAAAAGTAAAGTTCAAATAAAGGATTCAAAGCTTGAGAAAATATAATCTAATCATGTTATTCCTAATTGGGCTTATAAGCTGTGAAGCCCAAAAGCTAGAAGGGGTTTGGCTTGATTATAACCCTAGAGAGTTTATTCACGATTCAATCCATGGAATAACCAGTGGTACTGAAGGTTTTTTCATCGATTTTGATAATCACCGATTGGGGATGTTAGGTGCGGATTCGACCGCCAAGGTTCAAATCGATTATGACAATCAAATTTTAAAAGCTCTGTACCATGATGAATTTGAATTGACATTTTCTACTTTGAATCAAGATTCTGTGGAAATCGACATGGGAGAAAATGTAATGCATGTATTCAGGAAGCTTGATTTAAGTCACAAAACAGGATTGACAAAAGAAGAAATAACTCAATTCTTAGGACAAAAGTGCATAGACTCGGTTCAAGGTTATAAATTGGATTTCACCTTAGAACAATTTTATCGGGATAAGTTTTTAGAACTCCCCCATAGAAGAAACAATCTGTGGAATCATAACCGGGAGGACTTTGGGTTTTGGATTGTGGACAAATATATGGGTAATGCTTTTTTGGTTTTTTCAATTGGACAAACCGAAAGAAAGAATATATTCCAAATTGTTTCCATTTCGGACAGCGAAATTGAGCTTAAACATCTCCAGGAGGACGGGATACTTAAAACCGTGCAGAAATTAAAAACCTGTCAATAACAATGTCTCGTAAAACAAAGGAGACATGACCAAGTTCAAATAAACGATGATTCAATTAGTTAAGTTCTTATATGGTCTGTTATTTGTAACGTTGGGTTTCGGACTATTAACTATTCTCGGGGTAGGCTTGGCTTATGGATTTGACCATTTGGGCTCCAACTGGATTTCTCTTTCAATATTTTTTGGAGCATTGATACTTTGCATCCTGATTATGAATTATGTTCTAAAAAGGTTAGAGAAAAAGTTTAAATAAACGATGAGCACAAAGCTTAAAAAGAGATATAAGATTCATTTTTCAAGTCTAAGGGATTTAATCAATTCCTGGAACCTGATTCCAGACTCTCCTCTGGATGAGTTCGACTCCGTTAACCATATGTGCCTTGGTTTGTTATATAGAGGGGCAGATGAATTCAAACTTCGGGAAGCTATCCATCATGAGCTATCCGTGAACTACGGATTTTCCATTGAAAAGCAAGAATCTGAATTACTTACCAAGCAGGTAATTAAATGGTGGTCGGACAACAAGTAAAGTTCAAATAAACGATAAGATGAATGACAAAAAGAAAAAAAACTGGAAGGCCTTTGCTATAGGAATTATGGTAGGAGTTATTTTATACTTATTGATATTCGATGTAATTATTCCAAATCTTTTTTAAAATCAATAGATCAAATAAAGGATTACGGAATCGTTTACGATTGAGTTTTAATCGAATACTGTTTAAAATAGTTTCACATAGTAAAGAATATGCAGATCATTTGATCTACATTTCTAGGGTGTATGCATTCGAAACAAGGTTTAAAAACTGACGAAATGACTGAAATCCAAATTCTTGTTAACCAGACAAAAAATGCATTTGAGTGGACTAATAAGCTGATTGCTCCCGTACCCACCGAGAAGTGGGAAATCTTGGCAGATGGAATCGGGTCAAATCTAAGCTGGCAGGTCGGCCATCAAATCATCAGCATTTATTACCACACTATTTTGACAACGGTCGGGCATGATTTTGAATTGATTGAAAAACTGAATTTACGTGGGTATACCGAAATGAGTGGATACGACACCTTTGCAAAAGATATGATCGGTGAAACCAAGCCAGAACAACTAAAGGAGCATTTGGAATATATGCAAAGACATTCCCTAAGCGTAATTGAATCGTTATCTGTAAATGACTTGCACAAGGCCGTCGAACCCACTAAAGTTCCACATCCAATAGCTAAAACGAAATTTGAGGCGATAGATTGGAATATCAAACATACCATGTGGCACTGTGGGCAAATTGCAACCTGGAAACGAATTGTAGACCATCCACATGATTTTGGACTGAAAAAGCCAGGCTGAATTTACCTGAAAAACACACTATAACAAGGGCTATAATTCATTTTTGTTTTGTGCCATACCAGCCCGTACCGAACGGTTGGTTTGAGTGGGTTCAAACCCATAAACCTATTATCTCTTTGAAGATTTTTACATCTATTACCATAAGGTTAAACAAAATTCATTTTGTAAGACTTTCAGATGTCTTTAATTATTTTCTATTTTGAAGGCCGTAACAAAGTAATCAACCACTTTTTTCTTTAGAATGGACTATTTTGTCATTACCAGCATTCTTGTCTTTCTCTCAGCCGTATTCGGGTACCTCAATGTAAGATTTATTAAACTGCCCAATACAATAGGGCTGACCTTGATCACCATTTTATTTACACTGGGGGTTTTTGCATTGAGTTATTATGACGATACGCTGCTACAGGCAGAGCGCTTTATCATCTCGAAAATAGATTTCAAGGTGGTCTTGTTGGATATTATGTTGAGCTTTTTGCTTTTTGCGGGGGCCTTGCACACCGATCTACAAAAATTAAAGGAACAACGTTGGCCCGTATTGGTCTTTGCCACTTTTGGCGTTTTGGTTTCTACTTTTTTGGTGGGCACGGGAGTATATTACTTGTTAATGGTACTCGGACTAAACGTGCAGTTCATTTACTGTTTGTTGTTCGGGGCGTTGATTTCCCCAACAGATCCGATTGCCGTTTTGGGCATTCTAAAAAAGGCGGGTGCACCCAAAAAATTGGAGATTAAAATTGTGGGGGAGTCATTGTTCAATGATGGTGTGGGTGTAGTGGTATTCTTGACCATTTTTGGATTGGCCAGTGGTTCAGGAACCGGCTTTTCACTGTCCGGTATTCTCGAGCTGTTTGTGGTTGAGGTTTTCGGAGGGTTGCTTTTAGGCCTCGTTCTAGGCTGGTTGACCTATTATTTTCTAAAAAAAATCGATGACTATAATATTGAAGTCATTATTACCCTCGCCACGGTAATGATCGGTACCCTGGTGGCCACCCATCTTCATGTTTCTGCCCCACTGGCCATGGTGGTGGCAGGACTCATGATCGGCGGAACCAAAACCCGGGAACACGCCATGTCAGAACTAACCGAGGATTACGTTGATAAGTTTTGGGAACTGATAGACATTCTATTGAATACCATTTTGTTCGTGTTGATCGGTATGGAAATGTTGGTGCTAGAATTCAATACCACCTATATTTATGCCGGATTATTGGCCATTCCGATAGCCTTGGCCTGTCGGTATCTTTCTCTGGTCATACCGGTACAACTTTTTCAAAAACGATTGGATTTTGTTCCAAATACCACCCTCATCATGACTTGGGGCGGTCTCAGGGGAGCAATTTCCATTGCTTTGGCCCTCGGGTTGTCTGAGAGCATGGAGCGCGATTTGTTTTTGGTGATCACCTATGTTATTGTCATTTTTTCAATTTTGGTACAGGGCTTGACCATCGAAAAGCTTATTGCCAAACTTCAACTTAAGCCCAAGGGAAATGAATAGCAAAGACTCTTGGTCTTTCGATGATAAATGCCTTTTGATCAATTTGCTATTTTGAGTTAGAAACCATTGTCTCGATAGCTATCTTGAGCAGATTTTTTTTGTGACAAAATTGGGCGGGATAATTATGCTGCCCTTTTGGTGTTGACTTTCCCCCAAGCCCTACTTTGTGTATAAATAGCAGATTCCTGTATATAAATGGCAGATTCCTATTGGCTGGCTTCAAAAAATAACTTACTTTGAACACTTAAACCTGTTGCAGTTCTTATAGTGGGGTGTTGGCAATGGTGGTGTTTAAGGTGTAACAGGACTATCCCAAACTATTTTTAAATTACCGACCGATGAAAAAACTGCCCTTACTTCTATTGTCTTTGTTCTCGGTTTTTGCCTTAGCACAAACGAAGCAGACCTATAAAATCGGGATGCTTTTAGACAACCAAACCCCAGAATTGGCCCCCTTGGTGCAGCAATTGAAAGGTGAAATAAAAGCGGTGGTAGGTGAAGATGCCAATATGGAATTTCCTGAAGATGCCATTTTGGTCAGTAATTTTGATCCAGAAAGGGCCCGAAGCAATTACAATCGACTTTTAGACAGTGATATCGATATCATTTTGGCTTTTGGGGTACTCAATAACGAAATTATCAGTCCACTGACTGTCCATCGGAAACCTACTATACTGTTTGGGGCGGTAAACAGGGATGTGCAACAATTAGATCTTTCAAAGACCAGTTCTGGAATTGAAAATTTCACCTATTTGATAGAATCGGAATCTTATCAAGAAGATTTGAACCGATTTAAGGAGCTCAGTGATTTTAAAAACCTCGGAATTGCCGTAGATGCCCCAATTGCTGAAATCTTGCCCCTTAAGGAAATTTTTGATGCCGAATTGGCCTCGTTAGATGCCAGTTATCGCCTGATAAAATTTGAGTCTGTTGATGACATCATTGCCAACTTGGATGAAATTGATGCCCTGTACATGGCCGGTGGGTTTTTCATGGCTACGGAAGAAAAGAAAATATTGATTCAGAAACTTATCGAGCGCAAAATGCCATCGTTTACGGTCAATGGCCCTGCAGATGTAAAGATGGGCTTTTTGGCCACTTTGCAGGCCGAAGAGAATTTAGATCAATTTTTTAGGCGTATCGCCTTAAATATTGAAGCCTATATCACAGGAACACCAATGGCTGAATTGCCTGTTTTCATAGATTACAATCCAAGGTTGACGATAAACTATAATACTTCTGAATTTATAGAATTTCCCATTAAGTATAGTTTGATTGCGGAAACGGATTTTGTTGGTGAGTTCAGAAACGTGTTGTCTGAAAAGGAATATGACCTTCTCACGGTAATCGATCAGGCCCTAGAACAAAATCTGGCCATTCAGTCTGATCAAAGAGATGTTGATTTGGCCACACAAGACGTAAAGACGGCCACCAGTAATTATTTACCATCCCTTACCGCTTCTGGTACCGCTTCTTATGTGGATCCCGATCTTGCAGAAATTAGCAACGGACAGAACCCAGAGTTCTCCACCGCCGGAAACCTTACGCTCAATCAGACCATTTTCTCTGAAGCGGCCAACGCCAATATTGCCATTCAAAAGAAACTGCAAAAAGCCCAGCAAGAAGATTTTAACGCCGCTCAATTAGATTTGATTTTCAATGCTTCCAATGCTTATTTCAATGTATTGATTCTCAAGGCAAATGCCCAGATACAGGTGCGGAATGTGGATTTGACCAAAAGAAATCTTGAAATATCGAAACAGAATTTTGAAGCCGGACAATCCGGTAAATCCGATATGCTTCGCTTTAGAAGTGAAATGGCCCAGAACACCCAAGCTATGGTCGAGGCCATTAACCAATTGGAACAGGGATTTCTATTTTTAAATCAGATTTTGAACAATCCGACCGATTTAGAAATCGATGTGGCCGATGTGCAAATGGATGAGGGTATTTTTGAAGAATATAAGTACGACGAATTATTCAGTTTGTTGGATAACCCCACCTTACAAGAGTCTTTCACCGATTTTTTGATTCAAGAGGCTTATAAAAATGCCCCTGAATTAAAGTCTTTGGGGTATAACCTTGAAGCCACCGATCGCAACATTCGATTAAACAGCTTTGGTCGTTTTTTGCCTACTGTTGCCTTACAAGGGCAGTACAACTCTACCTTTAATCGTTCAGGGGCGGGGAGTACCGTTCCGCCAAATTTGGGATTTGGATTGGTAGACAATTATTACACTGCCGGGGCAAGTATCTCCATTCCAATTATCAATCAGAACTTGAACAATATCAATAGACAAACCGCACTTATCCAAAAGGATCAATTAGAGATCAACAAAGACAATTTAGAATTGGGCATTGCGGTGAACGTCAGAAATGGGGTATTGAACCTAGTGAACCAAATGTCCAATATTCAATTGTCGAAAATATCGGAAGAAACGGCAGCTGAGGCCCTAGAGCTTACTCGAGCTTCCTATTCAGAGGGTGCCGTCAATATAGTACAGCTACTGGATGCACAGAACAATTTCTTGGATGCCCAATTGGCAAGGGCCAATGCGGTATACAATTTTTTGATCAATGCACTGCAATTGGAACGTTTTCTTGGCTACTACTTTTTGCTGAACGCTGAAGCGGATAACAATGCCTTTAAACAACGATTCTTCGAATATCTGAACAATGAAAAATAACAAAAGAAAATACAGGCCGATGAAATATTTGATGAACGCCTTTTTAGTGGGTAGTATAGGGTTATTGGCACTTTCTTGCGGGGAAGAAAAAAAAGAATCTGAAACACTTCTACGTCCCGTGAAGTATAACGAAGTCGGCTTTTTGGGAGGCCAGAAAGTACGGGTTTTCAGTGGTACTGCCCGTACCGATAAGATCATTAACCTCAGTTTCAGAAATTCAGGAATCATCACACTGTTTGATATGAAGCTTGGGCAAAAGGCCAAAAAGGGCCAGCTTTTGGCAAAACTTGATAATGTGCAGTCGCGGCTGGCCTATGAACAGGCGGTCACCCAGTTGAACAGTGCGGCCTCGCAGATGAATACCAGCAAGCTCAATCTGAACAGAATACGTTCTTTGTATGAAAAGGGAAGCACTTCCCTCAGTGATTTTGAAGCGGCCAAAAACTCTTTCAAAAATGCCGAAGAAGGCTATAAATCGGCCCAACGTGGGGTCGAGATACAGCAAGACCAGATCAATTATGGCTATATCTATGCCCCCGAAGACGGTATCGTAGCTTCAATTTCGGCCGAGATCGATGAAAATGTACAGCCCGGGCAATCTGTGGCGATCCTCAATGCAGGTACCGATATGGAAATCTCATTGGGCCTGCCTGAAAGCGTTATCAACAGGGTTGCTGAGGGCATGAAAGTCAATATTGATTTTTCTTCGTTACCAGGCGAGACATTCGAGGGCAAGGTTACCGAAGTGGCACCGGCGGTCGATGCCAATACAGCGACCTACCCCATTCGTGTGACCGTCATCGACCCAAGTGATGCCATCAAGAGTGGCATGGCGGCCAATGTCGCGTTTGATTTTCAAGACCAGGGGTTGAGCAAAAATACTTTGGTAGTACCCACAAATGCTGTTGGAGAAGATGGTAATGGACGTTTTGTTTTTTTGATAGAGGAAGATGGTGATGGCACAAAGGTGAAGAAACAACCCGTGGTCATTGGCAATCTATCCACAGAGGGCTTTGAGATTTTATCAGGACTATCTGCCGGACAAAAAGTGGCCACCGCCGGATTGCAGACCCTGTTGGATGGCCAAGAAGTAAAACTGCAATAGGCACAAGCAAGAACCAACATGAATCTAGCCAAATTTTCTATCGAAAAGAACAGAATAACCTTCATGGTTCTCGCTACCATTATTCTTTTGGGGGTGTCGATGTATTTCAATTTATCGCGTGATAGTATGCCTCCCTATGTGGTTAGGGTGGCCACGGTGGTTTCCCAATTTCCGGGGGCTAGCCCAGAACGGGTAGAATTATTGGTCACCGATAAAATCGAAAAGGTGGCACAAGAACTTCCCGAACTGGATGAGGTCGGTAGTACCTCACGCACCGGGCTGTCTGTCGTAAGCGTGACCTTGAAAGATGAGGTGAGCAAAGAAAACATGCAAGCCGTCTGGGATCGGTTGCGCCGTAAATTGAATGCCATTCAAGGTTTGCCGAGCGGGGTTATGCCCAACCTGAACGATGATGGTGTGGGCGATGTGTACGGTATTGTTGTGGGCCTCACCTCTGATGGGTATTCGTATACCGAAATGAAAGAATATGCCGATGATATCAAGGACGAACTCATAAAACTGCCCGATGCCGCAAAAGTTGAACTGGGCGGTGTTCAAGAAGAACGGGTCTTTGTTGAGTTTGACAATACCCGTTTGAAAGAATATGGCCTCTCGGCCTCTAGGCTTCAGCAAAGTATTTCGGCCACCAATATATTGAATTCTGGGGGGCAGGTGAACGTGGGCGATGAACGCATCATTTTAGAACCGACCGGAAACTTTGATTCAGTCGATGATATTCGCGAGATTTTAATTGCCGTGGGCGATGGCTCCCAACTGGTAAAATTGGGAGATATCACAAGGGTCACCAAGGGATATATCGACCCACCTACCCAAATTGTGAGCGTCAATGGTCGTGAAGCCATTTCACTACATGTAAACTTGAAAGAGAACAAAAATATCGTATCACTTGGTGAGGCCGTGAACGGCGTAGTGGCAGATTGGCAAAAGAGGCTCCCCGTCGGTTTAGAACTGACACGTGTTTCATCACTCGACACTTACATCGATGTTAAGGTAGGCGATTTCATCATCAACCTGCTACAGTCTATCTCTATTGTTTTATTGGTAATGTTGATTTTTCTTGGTTTTCGAACCGGGTTTGTCATTGCCAGTTTAATACCCATTGTGACCATCATGACCCTTATGGTCATGGGTCTTATTGATGTCGGTCTGAACCAGGTCACCTTGGCGGCATTGATCATGGCACTCGGTATGCTGGTCGATAATGCGATAGTGGTCGCCGAGACCATTATGGTGAAGCTTGAACAGGGCGTTGAAAAGAAAAAGGCGGCCGTTGATGCCTTTTCTGAGCTTTGGATGCCCTTGTTGATATCTACCTTGACCACATCGGCAGCTTTTCTTTCGTTCTATCTGTCGCCGACCACCATGGGTGATATCGTGGGCCCCATTTTTGTGGTGATCACCATTGCCCTGACATCGTCTTGGCTCATAGCACTTACCATCATTACGATGTTCTGTTACCTTTTCTTGAAAGTTGAGCCCAAAGGCGAGAAAAAACCAAGTCTTGTCGATAGAACCATTGACAAACTGAAAGCGTACTACAAAGATTTGATCTTGGTGGCGCTGGCCAATAAGTATAAGGTGATTATCGGCATTTTCATTGCCTTTTTCATTTCGTTGTACGGATTTACAAAGATTCCCTTCATCTTTTTTCCTGACAGTGATAGAAATATGATTACCATAGACATCAACCTTCCTGAGGGCAATAAGATTGAAAGTACCACCGAGGTGGTCAGACAGTTGGAAGAATATATGTCTGACTCATTGAAGACCAATGCAACCAGAACCTTGGGCATTGTCGATTGGTCTTCTTATGTCGGGGAAGGTCCTGAATCATACGATTTGGGCTATTCGCCCGATGAGGCCAATTCAAACTACGCGCATATTCTGGTAAATACCTCATCCTTTAATGAAAATAATGCGATGATCACCAAACTCGACAAATTTGCCTTTGGCAGATTTCCCAATGCCGATATCAAAGTAGGGGCGCTTGGGGCAGGAGGCTCGGGTACTCCGATTGAAATAAAGGTTTCGGGTAGCGATCCCGATGAATTGGCGGAAATAGCCGAGAGTATCAAATTACGGCTTTCAGGTATTTCAGGTACAAAAAATGTAAAAGACGATTGGGGTCCAAAAAGTAAAAAGTTCTTGATTGAAATCGATCAGAGCAGGGCACAAATGGCGGGCATTACCAATCAAGATATCGCAACCTCACTACAAACGGTATTGGATGGGTTTCAAACGGGCGAATACCGCGAAGAAGACAAGTCCATTCCCATTGTGATGCGCAGTGATGCCACACAACAGCAATCACTTGCATCTTTGGAAACATTGAACGTATATTCACAAAACTCGGGTAAGACAGTGCCCTTGCTACAAGTGGCCTCGATCGTACCGGCATGGCAATATTCCAAAATAAAGAGACTCGACCTTCGAAGAACCATCAATATCAGCAGTGAGCTAAGGGATGGGGCCAATGCCTCTGCGATTACTAACGAAATCACACCTTGGCTGGAGCAGCAAATGCAAAACTGGCCAGAACAGTACACCTATAAATTTGGCGGTGATGCCGAAAGCACTGCTGAGAGTATGGGGTCGGTTATCGGATATTTGCCCATTTCTGGCTTTATAATCGTTTTGCTATTGATCATACAGTTCAATTCATTTAGAAAAATGAGCATGGTGGTATTGACAATTCCCTTGGCGATAATTGGGGTGGTCATAGGGCTGTTGGTATTTAGGGAGGCTTTTGGCTTCATGCCCTTTTTGGGGGTCATTTCATTGGCAGGAATCGTCATCAACAACGCCATTGTATTGATCGACCGAATGGAAATTGAACAGAATGACCTGGGCCGCTCTGAACAAGACGCCGTGATCGCTGCTTGCTTACAACGGTTCAGGCCCATTTTGTTGGCAACGTTTACCACAGTGCTCGGTTTGATTCCGCTTTACCTGAGCGGAGGTGAAATGTGGGAAGGTATGGCGGTAAGCATTATGATCGGCTTGTTGTTCGGTACCATCATCACCCTATTGTTCATACCTGCCTTGTACAGTGCGCTGTTCAAGGTAAGCTATAAAGGATATCAATTTAATGAGGCACTTTTGGATGAGTAGTGATGAATTATCAAAACAAGAACCTGAAAGAGTTTTTTAAACAGCTTGGGCGGTCAGTTGTTTTTTGGATAATTGCCATGGCACTTTTTGCCATTTTTAGATACTACGGCCTTTCAGAAGAAGAGGGGGTATCAACTCCTGTTGAATATAGCTTTTCCAGAGCGCTATCTATGTTCGTGCTTTTCGGCCTAGGTATTGGTTTTCTCAGTGCATTTATAGAATTCTTTTTAGATAAATACCTCTCTAAAAAGGTCTCAATCGGGCTGAATTTAATTATAAGCTCTTTCATATACCTTATTACCATTGTATTTCTTTCGACCCTGACCATTGAAATAAGTAATCTGGTTTACGACATGGGGATTAACAACAATAGAGGATGGTGGGTATACGACAAAACCTTTTGGACAATCATCATATACATTGCTTTGGCTACATTGGTCTCATCGTTTATTCAAATTGCGAACGACAAATTTGGCAAAGGCGTTTTCTTGAAAATGCTTTTCGGAAAATACAGGAAGCCAAAAGAAGAGAAACGTATTTTTATGTTTTTAGACCTTAAATCTTCAACGACCATTGCTGAAAAGCTTGGGCACTTCAAGTATAGCCAATTGATTCAAGATTGTTTCTATGATTTGAATGAAGTAGTGCCTGGTTACGACGCCGAAATTTATCAATATGTTGGTGACGAAGCCGTGCTGAGTTGGCCTTATGAAAAAGGGTTGTCGAACAATAATTGTGTCCGACTTTTTTTTGCTTTCAAACAAAAATTGCTCGATAAAAATGACTACTACATAAACAAATACGGGACTTCCCCTGAGTTTAAGGCCGGTTTGCACGGTGGTGTGCTTATGGTCGCCGAAGTTGGGGTGATAAAAAAGGAAGTAGCCTACCACGGTGACGTCATAAACACATCAGCTCGAATACAGGCAGAGTGCAACACACATAATGTCACCCTGTTGATTTCTGAAAAGCTCCTTAATGATTTGCATGATGATGCCCAATCAGCTACGAAATTCTTGGGAAGCGTGCTGTTAAAGGGAAAGCAAAAAGAGGTCAAGATCCATTCCATTTTGAACTATGATCGAGAAATTATATAAATATCGTTTTGAAATTTTTCTTTGCACCCAATTGGCCATACTTTTTGGGTCATTATTGGTGCCCGCCGATTTTTTTGAGTTTACCGTATTGCCAATACTTTATTTGATAAGCATACTTGCCGGTATTTTGATGATTTCAAAGCGCAAGCGGCTGACCTGGTTTTTTATACTGTTGTTTATCGCCTCGGCCATCATTTTTGGTAGTGCGATGATCAATAGGCAAGAATCACAAGAAAACATTTTGATGCGTCTATCGATTTATTTTGTGTTCCATATCGCCGTGACCTGGAACATCATTCAACAAGTATGGCGGGCCAAATACGTGAACAAGAACGTCATTATGGGTTTGATGAGCGGTTATATCTCATTGGGCTTTTTGGCATTTTTTCTGTTCATGTCCATTGAGTTGACACATCCAGGGGCATTTCAGGGCATATTGTTGGAGAATAAAGATATGGGCGTGTTCAGTGAGGCCATACTGTATTATTCGTACATCACTTTGTTGACCATAGGCTACGGGGAGATTGTTCCGGTAGTTCCCATTGCGCAAAAAGCGGCGATGTTGGTAGGGCTGGTCGGCCAGTTCTATTTGGTGATAGTAACCGCGGTCGTGGTCGAAAAATATATCAGGCATTCTGAAAAAGAGAAATGAACGAACCACTCTTCTACAGCACGATTTTGTAGACAGCAGATTTATCGTATATTTGCACCACTGAACGGATAGTAAAGTATTCATGAGGGGACTTCGAGTCCCCTCTTTTATTACTTAAATCTATGCTGAAAGACAAGGTTGCCGAGCTTTTGCACGATGTTTTGAAGAAGAACGAATCACTTTTTTTGATCGATTTTTCCATTTCATCCGACAACAAGATAAAGGTGGTAATCGATGGTGATGAAGGGGTAAGCCTAGAAAACTGTATCGATGTGAGCAGGGCCATTGAACACAACCTTGATAGGGAAGAAGAAGATTTTTCTTTGGAGGTTACCTCGGCGGGTGCAACGGCACCTTTGGTCTATGCCCGACAGTACAAAAAAAATGTCGGCCGAAAATTGAAGATAAAGACAACTAACGCAGAATTTGAGGGCGTATTGACCTCGGCCTCTGATGATAGCATAACGATCGAGTGGAAAGCTCGTGAACCCAAGCCAGTGGGCAAGGGCAAACAAACAGTTCAGAAAAGGCAAGAAATAGCCTTGACTGATATTGAAGAAGCAAAAGTGGTTTTAAAATTTTAATTGGTTAAAAATGGAAAATCTTGCGCTCATCGAATCTTTTTCCGAGTTCAAAGATGACAAGTTCATTGACAGGGTAACGTTGATGGCCATTCTTGAGGAAGTGTTTCGCAATGCGTTGAAGAAAAAATTTGGATCTGACGAGAACTTTGACATCATTATCAACCCTGACAAGGGCGATCTCGAGATTTGGAGAAACCGAATAGTGGTTGAAGATGGTGAGGTTGAAGAGCCCAATGAACAGATTTCGCTTACGGCGGCAAGAAAAATCGAGCCTGACTTTGAAGTGGGTGAAGATGTGTCTGAAGAGGTGAAATTGATGGATCTTGGCCGTAGGGCCATCTTGGCTTTGCGCCAAAACCTCATTGCCAAAATTCATGAGCACGATAATACCACTATCTACAAACAGTTCAAAGATCTTGAGGGTGAAATCTATACGGCAGAGGTGCACCACATACGTCACAAAGCGATTATTTTGCTTGATGACGAGGGCAATGAGATCATCCTTCCGAAAGAAAGGCAGATACCCTCTGACTTCTTTAGAAAAGGTGACAATGTTCGTGGCATCATCGAAAGTGTCGAATTGAAGGGCAATAAGCCGGCCATTATCATGTCGCGTACCTCACCAAAGTTTTTAGAACAGTTGTTCTTTCAAGAGATTCCGGAAGTGTTCGATGGTTTGATCACCGTCAAGAAGGTGGTGCGCATACCCGGTGAAAAAGCAAAGGTTGCCGTTGACTCGTATGATGATAGAATCGACCCTGTGGGTGCCTGTGTGGGCATGAAGGGATCGCGAATACATGGAATTGTACGTGAGCTTGGCAATGAAAATATTGATGTCATCAACTGGACGAACAATCCACAGTTGATGGTCACACGTGCGTTGAGCCCGGCACGGGTAACATCCGTAAAGCTCAATGATGAAAAGATGACCGCCCAAGTGTATTTGAAGCCAGAAGAGGTTTCAAAGGCCATTGGCCGTGGGGGGCATAACATCCGTTTGGCAGGACAGCTGACCGGTTATGAAATCGATGTGTTCAGGGAAGGGGTCGAAGAAGATGTCGAATTGACCGAGTTCTCTGATGAAATCGATGCATGGATCATCGAGGAGTTCAAAAAAATCGGATTGGATACCGCTCGAAGCGTACTTGAGCAAGAGGCAGATGATTTGGTGAAGCGTACCGATTTGGAAGAGGAGACAGTGGCTGAGGTCATACGGATCCTTAAAGAGGAATTTGAAGATTAGACTTATATTAGCAGCGAATTTTAAAGGGATAGCGAACTTTTTATGGCAGGAAACCCATCAATAAGATTAAACAAGGTACTCAGGGAATTGAACATTTCACTGGATCGTGCCGTGGATTATCTAGCTTCTCAGGGACATGAGGTAGAAGCAAGGCCCACGACAAAGATCAGTGATGAAGTGTACCAAGTACTGTTAGATGAGTTCCAGACCGATAAGAGCAAAAAGGTAGCTTCAAAAGAGGTGGCCGAAGAGAAGCTCAAAGAAAAGGAAGCACTCCGTATTCAGATAGAGCAAGAGCAAGAAGAGCGTCGTCTGGCACGTGAAAAAAGGAGTGGCACTGCCGAGGTAATCAAGGCAAAAGCAGAACTTTCAGGACCCAAAACGGTAGGTAAAATAGACCTCGAAAAAAAGCCTGAACCAAAGGTTGAGGAAAAGCCCAAGGCCAAGGTTGAAGAAAAACCCAAAGAGGTTGTAAAGCCTGAGCCCAAAGAGGTCAAAAAAGAAGTTGAACCTGCTCCCAAGCCCCAGGCCATTGAAACGCAGTACCAAAAACTTTCGGGGCCAAAGATTACCGGAGATAAAATCGATCTTTCGAAATTCGACAAACCAAAAAAGAAAAAAGAGGAGAGCAAACCCGATGCTGCTGCTGACAGAAAAAAACGCAGAAAGCGTATTGTGAGCAAAACCGCTTCCGATAAGGCCGCCAACGGCAAAGCCAGAAGGGGTCAAAAGGGGCAGCGTTTCAGTGCCCCAAAGGTAGAGCCCACAGAAGAAGAAGTGCAAAAGCAGGTGCGTGAAACCCTTGAAAAACTCCAAGGAAAATCAAGCAAGGGCAAGGGCGCAAAATACAGAAGGGAAAAGAGAGACCTCCACCGCCAACAGACAGAAAAAGATCTAGAGCAGCAAGAACTCGAGAGCAAGATATTGAAAGTGACCGAGTTTGTGACCGTGAACGAGGTCGCCACTATGATGGACGTCTCGACTACAGAGATCATCTCGGCCTGTATGTCACTGGGTATCATGGTGACCATGAACCAAAGACTTGATGCCGAAACGCTCAGCATTGTCGCTGAAGAGTTTGGTTACGAGGTAGAATTTGTGACCGCCAAGATTGAAGAGGCCATCGAAGTTGAAGAAGACAATCCTGAAGATTTGAAGCCAAGGGCTCCCATTGTCACGGTGATGGGCCACGTTGATCACGGTAAGACCTCTTTGCTCGATTACATCAGAAAAGAAAATGTCATCGCTGGTGAAAGTGGGGGTATCACCCAGCATATCGGCGCCTATGGTGTCACATTGGAAGGTGGACAAAAAATCACTTTTCTTGATACACCGGGCCACGAAGCGTTTACCGCGATGCGTGCCAGAGGTGCCCAAGTAACCGATATTGCCATTATTGTAGTGGCTGCCGATGATGATATCATGCCCCAGACCAAAGAGGCCATTAGCCACGCCCAGGCGGCCGGGGTGCCGATTGTCTTTGCCATCAACAAGATAGACAGGCCTACTGCGAATCCAGATAAGATCAAAGAAGGATTGGCCGGCATGAATTTGCTTGTGGAAGATTGGGGAGGTAAAATTCAATCACACGATATTTCGGCCAAAACAGGTGAGGGCATAAATGAGTTGCTTGAGAAAGTACTGTTGGAAGCTGAATTGCTTGAGTTGAAAGCCAATCCTGACAAGTTGGCCAATGGTACCGTGGTGGAAGCCTTTTTGGACAAAGGCCGTGGATATGTCTCTACGGTTCTGGTACAAGAAGGTACCCTTAAAATAGGCGATTACCTTTTGGCGGGTACCCATAGCGGTAAGATCAAGGCAATGCACGATGAGCGTGGAAAGAATGTGAAGCAAGTGAGCCCTGCCACCCCTATCTCGGTATTGGGATTGGATGGTGCCCCGCAGGCTGGTGACAAGTTCAATGTACTTGAAGATGAGCGTGAAGCCAAACAGATCGCCGCAAAACGCTCCCAGTTACAGCGTGAGCAGTCGGTCAGGACACAGCGTCATATTACATTGGATGAAATCGGAAGACGTATCGCGCTTGGCGAATTCAAAGAACTGAACATTATTTTGAAGGGAGATGTCGATGGTTCCGTTGAAGCGTTGACCGATTCTTTCCAAAAACTTTCCACCGATGAGATTCAGGTAAACATTATCCATAAGGGTGTCGGTGCCATAACAGAATCAGATGTATTGTTGGCAAGTGCTTCCGATGCCGTCATTATCGGCTTCAATGTACGACCCATGGGCAATGCCCGCGATATAGCCGAAAAAGAAGAGATCGACATCAGAACCTACTCGATCATCTATGATGCCATCAACGACTTGAAAGATGCGATGGAAGGCATGTTGTCACCTGAAATCAAGGAAGAAGTAACGGGTACGGCCGAAGTGCGCGAAACGTTCAAGATTTCTAAGATCGGAACCATTGCAGGTTGTATGGTGACCAGTGGTAAAATCTTTAGAAATTCCCAGATTCGCCTCATCAGGGATGGCGTGGTCATCTTTACAGGTGAGCTGGCCTCGCTGAAACGCTTCAAAGATGACGTGAAAGAAGTGGCAAAAGGTTATGATTGCGGTATTCAGGTCAAGAACTACAATGATGTCAAAGAGGGTGATACCCTAGAAGCTTTCCAAGAGGTGGCCGTCAAGAAAAAACTGTAAGCCTTATCGATTCATTGGGCCACAGTTCTTATGTGGACCAACATAGAAAATCAGCGCGAGTCACTTTCGGGTTTGAGCAACATGGCACTCGGATATTTTTTTCGCACTTCCAGAAACTTGCGTTCGGCCTCAAGTTTTGTTTTGAAACGGCCCAAACGCACACGATAGGTAGGGGACTCAAACTCGATTTTGGAATACCATCCGGGAAAATCGATATCGACCTGTGATTTCAGATTTTGGGCTTTTTCGTAACTGCCGAACCCTACTTGAATTTGATAGAATTCCGCTTTTGAATTGACCGATTTATAGACGGTCATCAGCTTGTCGATTCGTTCATCTTGTTGAATGTTCACAGTGCCCTCTTGGGCCTTTGCAATGAAGAAAAAACCCAATGCAAATGCAACTGTGGCAAAGGTTTTTGAGATATTTTTCATGTAAATGGAACTATAAGAAAACAAAAATAATTCTTTGAGCCTTAAACAAACTTTTTTCATCTTATTTAGAATAGTTATAAATTGTATATTATAAATACCTTAACATTTAAAAAATACGGCCTATGTCGTATTTTTGACAGCAATTTGGGCCGCGGTAATGCTAACAAGCACAGTATCAATAGTAATTATCGTGCCACAGTCTATTAGAATTTACGCTAATATGAAAAAGGTTTTACACCGCATTCAATTTTCAACGGTTTTAGGTCTAAGTTTATTTCTTTTCTTTCTTATTTCAAATCCAGTTTTGGCGCAAGAAGATGCCGAGGCAGCGACTGTGGAAGCAGCTTCTGATGAAGGCCCCTGTGGACCGGGTGACCCTGTCAAGGGAAAACAGCTGTTCAACCAGAACTGTGCCGCTTGTCATGCATTGGATAGAAAGATGACGGGCCCGGCTTTGGCCAATGCCACCACGAGGTTGATGGAAGAAGAGGGACTGGACTGTGATTGGATATACAGTTGGATCAAAAACAGTCCGGGCATGATCGCATCTGGCGATGACTATGCCAATAGAATTTATAACGAATACAACCAAGCGGCGATGACCGCTTTTCCAACGCTCAGCGACCAGGATATCAATGATATCATTGCTTACACAGAAGCGCCGCCACCAGCCCCTGTAGCACAAGCTGAAACCGCAGATGCCGGAGCCACGGCAGAAACATCGGGCGGTGTTTCAAATGAAATGGTATTGGGCGCTTTGATACTTATTTTAGCCCTTTTGGTGCTCATGCTGATTTTGGTGAACCGAACCTTGAAACGTATCGCTGAAGCCAATGGGGTGGCACTTGAGAAGGAAAAAGAAAAGCGCATCCCGATTTGGAAAGCTTTTGTGCAAAATCAATTCTTGGTTTTGGTATCGGTGATCTTTCTGCTTTTGGCAAGCGCTTATTATGCCTTTGCGTGGATGATGCAAATAGGTATCGATCAAGGATATGCCCCTGTTCAGCCCATCCATTATTCCCATAAGATCCATGCCGGCGATAACAAAATCGAATGTAAGTACTGTCACTCTTCGGCAAGAACATCAAAGCATTCTGGCATTCCTTCATTGAATGTATGTATGAATTGTCATAAGTCGATTTATGAGTACAAGGGCAATCCTGAAGGGCCCAGTGCCGAAGATTTGGCCAATGGTTATACCAATGAGTTCTATACCAACGAAATCAAAAAATTGTATAAGGCAGTGGGCTGGGATGAAGAAAACCAACGCTACACGGGCGAGACCCAACCTATAGAATGGGTGCGGATACACAACCTGCCCGATTTTGCCTATTTCAACCACTCACAGCACGTATCGGTTGCCGGTATTGAATGCCAGACCTGTCATGGCCCGGTTGAAGAAATGGAGATCATGTACCAATATTCACCCCTTACCATGGGTTGGTGCATTGATTGTCACCGTGAGACCAATGTAAAATTGGCCGATAACCCGTACTATGAAAAAATACACGCCGAATTGTCCAAAAAATATGGAGTTGAGCAGTTGACGGCAGCGCAGATGGGGGCATTGGAGTGTGGTAAGTGTCACTATTAATCAAGAAGAAGTTATTTCAGTTATATGGCATCAAACAAGAAATATTGGAAGAGTGAAGCGGAGTTGAATCCGAACGATTCCATTGTTGAGACGCTTAGACAGAATGAATTCGTTGAAGAAATTCCGGTTGACGAGTTTTTGGGTGATAAAGAGAATTTGTCGGCTACCAACACGAACCGAAGGGATTTTTTGAAATACGTGGGTTTCAGTACCGCTGCGGCTTCTTTGGCCGCCTGCGAAGGGCCGGTAAGAAAGTCCATTCCCTATGTGGTGCAGCCCGATAGAATAGTGCCCGGTGTCGCCAATTATTATGCTACCACCATCGCCGACGGATTTGATTTTGCCAGTATTTTGGTGAAGACCCGAGAGGGCAGGCCCATTAAAATAGAGAACAATACCGAGGCCAAGGTCAAAGGTAGTGCCAATGCAAGGGTACAGGCCTCTGTGCTTTCGCTGTACGACAGTAAAAGGGTGCAAGGGCCAATGGCCAATGGAGAGCCCATTGAGTGGGATGTTCTTGATGCCACGGTAAGGGCAAAATTGAACGCCCTCAAAAACTCGAACCAAAAAGTGGCATTGCTCACACAGACCTATGCGAGCCCATCGACAGAACGATTGGTAGCTGAATTTTCAGAAGCCTATGGCAATGTCGACCATGTGGTCTATGATGCCATTTCTGAGGATGCGGCCCTGAATGCCTTTGAAGCCGCATATGGTGAAAGGGCACTGCCAGACTATGATTTTTCACAAGCAGGTCTCATTGTTTCTTTCGGTGCAGATTTCTTGGCCGATTGGCAAGGTGGCGGTTATGACGATGGTTATGCAAAAGGTCGTGTTCCAAAGAACGGAAAGATGTCGAAGCATATCCAGTTAGAGTCCAATATGTCACTGACCGGTGCCAATGCCGATAAACGAATTCCGCTGACACCGACCCAACAGAAAATTGCCTTGGCAAAACTGTACGGCAAGCTCAATGGAAGCAGTGTGGGAGGAGGGACATCTGAGGTTGATGGTGCAGTTGATGCCATCGCCATGCAAATACGCAAAGCAGGTAGCAAAGCCGTAGTTATCACAGGTTTAGATGATGTAAATGCCCAGACAGTTGTACTCGCCATCAACAAAATGTTGGGAAGCGTGGCATTTGATGCCGAAAACCCAAAATATATCCGCCAAGGAAATACCGCAAAAATCAACCGTTTGATCGGTGAAATGAATGCCGGTCGCATCGGTCTTTTGATAATGGACGGAGTCAATCCCGTGTATACATTGCCCAATGCCGATGAATTTGTTGCCGGCCTTGACAGGGTAGATGTTTCGGTAAGCTTTTCATTCAATAATGATGAAACGGCCCAATCGTCTGATTATGTTGCTGCCGCTCCCCATTATTTAGAATCTTGGGGCGATGCACAATTCAAGAAAGGGCATTATACTTTGGCGCAGCCCACTATTAGAGAGCTGTTCGATACCCGACAGTTTCAGACAGCTTTGCTAAAGTGGATGGATAGTGACAAAACCTATTACGATTACCTTCGTGAAACATGGGAAACGAACATTCTCAATGGCGGTAGTTGGAACCAAGCCTTGCACGATGGGGTTTTTGCCCAGGGAGATATAAGTGTTGAAGCTGAAGAAGGTGCCCAACAACAGGCAAACCCAGAAGAAACTTCTGAAGAAAATGTAGAATCTACTATTGTTTCTATCGCTTCAGCCGTTCGTTCGTTGGCCAATGCGACAAGCGGCGGTACCGAACTGGTGCTGTATTCGAAAGTGGGCATGGGTGACGGTCGTCAGGCGAACAATCCTTGGTTGCAAGAATTTCCCGATCCCATTTCAAGGGTTTCTTGGGATAACTATATGACCGTTTCAAAAGCCGATGCCGAAAAGTGGGGCTTTGAGAATTGGAACGTGGCCAATGGAGGTTTGAACGGAAGCTATGCAAAGTTGACCGTTGATGGTGCAACCATTGATGGCGTGCCCGTGATCATACAGCCGGGGCAGGCCGTCGGAACCATAGGTCTTTCCTTTGGGTATGGCAAGCAAGCCGGTATGAAAGCTGACATGCGAACAGGTGTAAACGCCTACAAGCTGTACAAAGAATTCAACAATGTACAATCGGTTACGATTGAAAAAGCATCGGGCGAGCATGAGTTTGCCTGTATACAGCTGCACAATACCCTAATGGGTCGTGGCGATATCATCAAAGAGACCACACTTGAAATATTCAATACCAAAGACCATAGCGAGTGGAATCCGATTCCTGTAGTGTCATTGAACCATAACGAGGTTCCTGCCACTTCGGTCGATTTATGGGATGAGTTTGATAGAAGCATTGGGCACCATTTCAACATGTCGATTGATTTGAATGCCTGTACGGGTTGTGGTGCCTGCGTGATTGCCTGTCATGCCGAGAACAATGTTCCGGTGGTCGGTAAAAAAGAGGTGCGATTGTCTCGCGATATGCATTGGTTGCGTATCGATAGGTACTATTCGTCAGAAGAAACGTTCAGTGAAGACGTTGACACAAAAGATACCGCCGAGGGAGGGTATAGGAACACCATGCTCGAGTTGGAAAACCCGTCTGCGAACCCGCAGGTGGCCTTTCAGCCGGTCATGTGCCAGCACTGTAACCATGCCCCATGCGAGACCGTATGTCCGGTAGCGGCAACATCGCACAGCCGACAAGGGCAAAACCACATGGCCTACAATCGATGTGTGGGTACACGCTATTGTGCCAACAACTGTCCATATAAAGTTCGAAGGTTCAACTGGTTCCTCTACAGTGACAATGACGAGTTTGATTACAATATGAACAACGATCTTGGCAAGATGGTTCTAAACCCTGATGTGAATGTTCGCTCAAGAGGGGTGATGGAAAAATGCTCGATGTGTATCCAAATGACACAAAAGACCATTTTGGACGCTAAGAGAGAAGGCCGCCAAATCAAAGATGGTGAGTTCAAAACTGCATGTTCTGCAGCTTGTAGCTCAGGTGCCATTGTATTTGGTGACGTGAACGACAAAGAAAGCGAAGTGGCCAAGTTGAAAGAAGATGATAGAATGTACCATCTGCTAGAGCATGTGGGTACTAAACCCAATGTGTTCTATCATGTAAAGGTCAGAAATATAGACGAGGCATAACAATAACCAAGTAAGCAACTAGAAGATACATTATGGCGTCGCATTACGAAGCACCTATTCGAAAACCCCTAGTACTCGGTGATAAGGGATATCACGACGTAACGGTTGATATAGCCGCTCCGGTAGAGGGAAAGGCGAACAAACAGTGGTGGATTGTCTTTACCATTGCCCTGTTGGCATTTCTTTGGGGTCTCGGATGCATCATTTATACGATTTCAACGGGTATCGGAGTTTGGGGACTCAACCGAACCGTTAACTGGGCCTGGGACATCACCAACTTTGTCTGGTGGGTAGGTATCGGTCACGCCGGTACGCTGATTTCAGCGGTACTTTTGTTGTTCAGGCAAAAATGGAGAATGGCCATTAACCGATCTGCTGAGGCCATGACCATCTTCTCGGTGATTCAAGCAGGGCTTTTTCCGATTATCCACATGGGGCGCCCATGGTTGGGGTATTGGGTGTTGCCAATTCCGAACCAGTTCGGGTCGCTTTGGGTAAACTTCAACTCACCCTTGCTCTGGGACGTATTTGCGATTTCTACCTACCTATCGGTTTCATTGGTCTTCTGGTGGACTGGACTGCTTCCTGATTTTGCGATGATTCGTGACAGGGCGGTAAAACCATTCCAAAAGAAAATATACAGCCTATTGAGCTTTGGATGGACAGGCCGTGCCAAAGACTGGCAACGTTTTGAAGAAGTGTCATTGGTATTGGCCGGTTTGGCCACACCGCTCGTACTTTCGGTGCATACCATCGTATCGTTCGACTTTGCCACCTCGGTGATACCCGGTTGGCACACCACCATCTTCCCTCCATACTTTGTTGCAGGGGCCATCTTCTCTGGCTTTGCCATGGTGCAGACCCTATTGATTATCATGAGAAAGGTATGCCATCTTGAGGCCTATATAACGGTACAACATATCGAACTGATGAACATCGTCATCATGATCACAGGGTCGATAGTGGGCTGTGCGTATATCACTGAGCTGTTCATCGCATGGTATTCTGGTGTGGAATACGAACAATATGCCTTCTTGAACAGGGCCACCGGGCCTTACTGGTGGGCCTATTGGTCGATGATGACCTGTAACGTGTTCTCACCACAGTTCATGTGGTTCAAAAAGTTGCGAACAAGCATTATGTTTTCGTTCTTCATTTCGATAGTGGTCAACATTGGAATGTGGTTCGAGCGTTTTGTGATCATCGTAACCTCATTGCACAGGGATTATTTGCCTTCATCGTGGACAATGTTCTCGCCGACCTTTGTCGATGTGGGCATTTTTATAGGCACCGTTGGATTTTTCTTTGTATTGTTCTTGTTGTATTCGAGAACGTTCCCCGTGATTGCCCAAGCAGAGGTAAAATCGATTTTGAAATCGTCGGGTGAGCGCTATAAAAGACTTCGAGAAGAGGGCAAGGCCATGTACCAAATGCCTTCTGCGAAGAAAGAAGTGAAAAAAGCTGAAGTTCAAGAAACAGAAGATAAGTCAAAAGACGTATCGACCTTGCTCGACTCATTGGGGACCTTTGATCCCGAAACGGATACCCCCGATGATTTGAAGAAAGTAAAAGGTATCGGTCCGCAAATGGAAAAAGCACTGAACCAGATCGGCATTTATTCTTTCGAGCAGGTCAGCCGAATGACCGAGAAAGAATACGATCTATTAGATTCGATCACAGGCTCTTTCCCGGGTAGGGCACAAAGAGATGACTGGGCCGGTCAGGCGCAAGAACTAAAAAACAAAAAGTAGTTATGGCTTCAAAGGTTATACACGCACTTTACAATGACGATGACATCTTGATGAAGGCCGTCAAAGAAGTCAGGTCGGCACACCATCATATAGAAGAGGTATATACACCTTTTCCCGTGCATGGGCTCGACAAAGCGATGGGGCTGGCCGATACCCGAATTGCCATCACATCGTTTATGTACGGCTGCCTTGGGCTGACCGTGGCAATCGTGATGATGAACTATATGATGATTCAAGACTGGCCGCAAGATATTGGGGGCAAACCAAGTTTTACTTATTTGGACAATATGCCGGCCTTCGTGCCCATTATGTTCGAGATGACAGTTTTCTTTGCCGCCCACTTGATGGTGATCACATTTTACTTACGAAGCAAGATGTGGCCTTTCAAAAAAGCTGAAAATCCTGATATACGAACCACCGATGACCATTTTTTAATGGAAGTGGGGGTGCACGACAACGAAAAGGAATTGACAGAACTGCTTTGGGAAACCGGTGCTGTCGAAGTCAATACTATAGAAAAATAGGGGTAAGATATGAAGCAGTTGGTAAAGATAACATCGATTTTGGCTCTCGTTCTTGCAATATCGGCCTGTGCTGATAAGAACGAGCCCAATTACCAGTTTATGCCCAATATGTACGAACCGGTAGGTTACGAAACATATGAGGGTGTTGACAATGGTCTTTTTCCCGAAGGTACTGCGGCCCTTCAGCCCGCTGAGAATACCATTTCGAGGGGGTGGATGCCCTACGGGTTCGAAAATACCCCAGAGGGGCGCGAGTTGGCAAGAGAACAACAAAGCCCTTTAGATTCATTGGCGATGGAAGATAACTTGGCCAAGGGAGCAGAGTTGTACGCGATTTACTGCGCTGTTTGCCATGGAAACAAAGGTGATGGACAAGGAACTTTGGTGAAACGTGAAAAAATTCTAGGCGTTCCCAGTTATGCCGATGCTGGTAGGGACATTACGGTAGGTAGCAGCTATTATGTGATGTACTATGGGCTGAACTCAATGGGCTCTTATGCATCCCAGTTCGCAAATGAAGAAGAAATGTGGCAGGTGGCCGAATATGTCATGAAATTAAAGCAAGACTTAACAAAATAGTAGAAGAGGTTATGTACACGTTCTCAAACAGACTCAAGATAGGATCTTTTATACTGATGGCACTTGGAGTCATTTGTCTTGCAACGGGCTTTTTGAGTGCCCCAAGTACGGTTGAGGAGGCCAAAGAAATGGTCGCTGCCGCACATCATGATGGCCATGGAGGTGACCACGGGGAAACCGTTGCCCATCATGATGAGGGCCACGATGCCTCACATGATGAGCATCTCTTGCACCAATTGCAGAACCGGCCTTGGGCGGCATTATATACCGCTGCTTTCTTTTTCTTCATGATCGCCTTGGGCGTATTGGCCTTTTATGCCGTTCAACGTGCGGCCCAAGCAGGTTGGTCCCCAATGCTCTTCAGGGTCATGGAGGGCATTACCGCTTATCTGGTGCCCGGTGGGATCATTGTTTTTGTGATTCTCGTATTATCGGTATTGCATATGAACCATCTATTTGTTTGGATGGATGCCGACGTGGTCGCACACGATAAATTGCTACAAGGTAAAGCCGGTTATCTGAATCCGACGTTCTTTTTGATACGTGCTGCCCTGTTTTTGGGTGGATGGATTTTCTACCGCGAATACTCAAGAAGACTCTCGTTGGCACAGGATGAATCAGATGATATTTCAAATTTCAAAAAGAATTTCAGGATCTCTGCCGGATTCTTGGTATTCTATCTCGTCACCGAGTCCATGATGTCTTGGGACTGGATTATGAGCCTTGACCCGCACTGGTTCAGTACCTTGTTTGGCTGGTACGTCTTTGCAAGCATGTTCGTTTCAGGCATTACGGTGATTGCCATGGTGACCGTTTATCTAAAGTCAAAAGGATACTTGACCGAAGTCAACGATAGTCACATTCATGATTTGGCAAAGTTCATGTTCGGGATCAGTATTTTCTGGACCTATCTTTGGTTTGGCCAGTTCATGCTGATATGGTACGCCAATATTCCCGAAGAGGTGACCTACTTTGTTACAAGAATTGAAGATTATAAACTGCCTTTCTTCGGTATGTTGGCCCTTAACTTCATATTTCCTTTGTTGATATTGATGAATAGTGATTATAAGCGGGTTAACTGGTTTGTGATCATGACCGGTATCATTATTTTGGTGGGCCATTACCTAGATGTTTTCAATATGGTCATGCCGGCCACCGTAGGCGATCAATGGGGAATAGGCATTTCAGAGATCGGAGGCATCCTTTTCTTTGCCGGGTTGTTTATTTTCTGGGTGTTCACGGCCATGACAAAAGCACCTTTACAACCCAAGAGAAATCCATTTCTTGAAGAAAGCAGACAGTTTCACTATTAACAATACGTAAGCGCAAGAAAGAGATACAATGACAACACTATTGATATTGACAGTTTTGGTTTTGGTGGCCATTGCAATTTGGCAAATGACCAAGATTTTTGAATTGTCACAACTAAGGGCCGAGACCTCGAAATCAGAAATTGCCGATGATGGTGATAACAATAGCAATGGTTATCTGATGTTTGGCTTTTTGATTTTTATCTATGGCATCACCATTTTCAGTTTCGCCAAGTACTCGAAAGTGCTATTGCCAGAGGCAGCTTCTGCACATGGCGGGGGTTATGATACGCTGATGTGGGTGTCTTTTGCCATCATCTTCTTTGTTCAGTTCATTACACAGGCATTATTGCACTACTATGCATATAAGTATCGGGGCAAAAAGGGAAAAAAAGCACTTTTCTTTGCAGATAATGACCGATTGGAGTTTATATGGACCATCATTCCCGTGATCGTTCTTGCAGGATTGATCATCTGGGGGCTTTATTCTTGGACCAATATCATGGATGTCAATGAAGAAGACGACCCCTTGATCATTGAGCTATATGCACAACAATTCAATTGGACAGCCAGATACGCAGGTGAAGACAACGTATTGGGCGATGCCAGTGTGCGGCTGATCGATATCAACAAGGCCAATGTGCTCGGCATTGATGAGGCCGACCCCAACGGCACAGATGATGTCATTGTAAAAGAACTGCACCTTCCGGTAGGTAGAAAGGTGAATTTCATGATGCGATCACAAGATGTACTGCATTCGGCCTATATGCCACACTTCAGGGCGCAGATGAACTGTGTACCGGGCATGATTACCCAGTTTTCGTTCACGCCCACCATAACTACTGAGCAGATGCGTTTAAACCCTGATGTGGTCGAAAAAGTGAAAAGAACAAACGCCCTTAGGGCCGAATGGGCTGCTGAAGGGCGACCTGATTCAGACCCTTGGGAATTTGATTATGTTCTACTGTGCAACAAGATTTGCGGTAAGTCGCACTATAATATGCAGATGAAGATCATTGTTGAAACAGAAGAAGAGTTCAACAAATGGATGGCCGAACAAAAGACCTTTGCCGAAACCCTCTTGTCTGATGAACCTGAAACCGAGGTAACACCTGCAGCAACTGGCGAAGCAGAAGAGATTCTTGAAGAAGTCGCAGTAGAAGTGATAGAAGAATAAAAATTGGAAAAAGAATAATAATATAAAAAGATTATGTCTGCAGCAGCGCACAATCATAACGATGGACACGGACATGATGACCATGGGCATCATCATAAAGAGACCTTCATAACCAAATACATCTTTAGCCAAGACCATAAGATGATTGCCAAGCAATACTTCATAACAGGTGTTTTGGTAATGGGTTTTATAGGCATCGCGATGTCATTGCTTTTTAGAATGCAGTTGGCTTGGCCAGGTGAATCATTCCCAATACTTGAGACATTTCTCGGTAAATGGGCACCTGATGGGGTGATGGATGCGGACATGTACTTGGCCTTGGTCACCATTCACGGTACCATAATGGTATTTTTCGTGCTGACCCAAGGGCTGAGCGGAACGTTCAGCAATTTGTTGATTCCGTTGCAGATAGGGGCAAGGGATATGGCCTCAGGTTTTCTGAACATGCTTTCGTATTGGATGTTCTTTACCTCATCTGTCATCATGCTGATCTCGCTATTTGTCGAGGCAGGTCCTGCAGCAGCAGGTTGGACGATTTATCCACCGCTTAGCGCCCTGCCCATGTCACAGCCCGGTTCGGGCATGGGTATGACCTTATGGTTGG
Source organism: Muricauda sp. SCSIO 65647 (assembly GCF_021534965.1). Classification (NCBI taxonomy): domain Bacteria; kingdom Pseudomonadati; phylum Bacteroidota; class Flavobacteriia; order Flavobacteriales; family Flavobacteriaceae; genus Allomuricauda; species Allomuricauda sp. SCSIO 65647. The sequence goes on along the minus strand of NZ_CP091037.1, from coordinate 890,307 downwards.
TGTCAATGGCCATATTCATTGCATCGTCCCTTTTAGGCTCATTGAATTACATCGTTACCATATTGAATCTGAGAACCAAGGGTATGTCGATGACCAGATTGCCCTTGACCATATGGGCGTTCTTTGTTACCGCAATAATCGGGGTCATTTCATTTCCTGTTTTATTGTCAGCGGCTTTACTATTGATAATGGACAGAAGTTTTGGCACTTCGTTCTTCCTTTCCGATATCTTTATTCAAGGCGAGGTGTTGCACTATCAGGGCGGATCGCCCGTGTTGTTCGAGCACCTTTTCTGGTTCTTGGGGCACCCTGAGGTCTATATCGTGATTTTACCGGCGATGGGCATTGTGTCAGAAGTGATGTCGGTCAATGCCCGGAAACCGATTTTCGGATATCGTGCGATGATTGCCTCCATACTGGCCATTGCGTTTCTTTCGACCATTGTTTGGGGGCACCACATGTTCATCTCAGGGATGAATCCCTTCTTGGGATCTGTCTTTACCTTTACCACATTGTTGATTGCAATTCCATCTGCCGTAAAGGCCTTCAACTGGATTACCACCTTATGGAAAGGAAACCTACAGTTGAACCCTGGTATGTTGTTCTCGATCGGTATGGTGTCGACTTTTATAACAGGAGGTCTGACCGGTATCATTTTGGGTGACAGTGCTTTGGATATCAATGTGCATGATACGTACTTCGTTGTGGCACACTTTCATTTAGTGATGGGTATTTCAGCTTTGTATGGAATGTTCGCCGGGGTTTACCATTGGTTCCCGAAAATGTTCCAAGGGCGCATGATGAGCAAGAATCTAGGCTATATCCACTTTTGGATAACGGCCATTGGATCTTACGGAATTTTCTTTCCCATGCACTTCGTGGGCATGGCAGGGGTGCCGAGAAGATACTATCAGAACACCGCATTTCCCATGTTCGATGAATTGACCGATGTTCAGGTGTTGATGACGGTGTTTGCCATTATCACCGCAGGTGCACAATTGGTATTTGCCTATAACTTCATAAGAAGTATTTTCTACGGTAAGAGAGGGCCCCTTAATCCGTGGAAAGCCACTACGCTAGAGTGGACCGCACCACAAGAGCATATACACGGTAACTGGCCGGGCGCGATACCTCATGTACATCGTTGGGCATATGACTATAGCAAGACATATGAAAATGGAGAGTACATTATTCCAGATCAAGACTTTGTGCCGCAGACCGTACCATTACAAGAGAACGAAGAAGAACTCAACCATTAGGTTTCAGTAATAACTGCAAGAACCCATCCCAGACGGATGGGTTTTTTGTTGGTGACTTTGGCACTGATATTGTTTCTCAATTTATATCTTTAAAAATATTAAGAGCCTGTCTGTCATGAAAAAACTCATTCTACCATTATTGTTGCTGTCAGTGATTTCATCAGTGGCCCAACGCAAACCAAAGATCAAGGGAAACCGCGTGGTGACCGAAGTGAATGATGAATTGCCCCCTTTCAATGCCATAGTGCTGAACGATGATTTGGATATTAAATTGAAAAAATCTTTCGGACCGGGCTATCGTATAGAAGCTGATGATAATTTGGTCGATATTCTGAAATTTAAGGTTGAAGACAGCACACTGGTCATTTCTTCCTTTTATACCGTAACATCGAAGAAAAAATTCAATATCACAATAGAATTCGATGAATTGAAAGCGGTGACGATGCGCGCAGGTAGTATTGTTTGTGAAGACATCATTTCAAACGATATAATGTACATAGATGCTTTCGGTGATTCAGAATTGAACCTAAAGGCCGATGCTTCGGTTTTGGATTTGAACATGGAAGATGCCAGTTCTGGTGACTTCAATCTCGATGTTGATTCGTTGAACATCAACCTCAAGAGCAGGGCAAAACCTTCGATCTATACGGTCAATGGCGTTACCAGGTTACAGGTGCAAGACAATGCCAATATTGTACTTGAGGGTACTTCTGATGATTTGGTTGCAGCGGTACACGGAAATGCAAAACTGAAAGGCGAACGAATGGAAGCCGCATCGATCAAGTTAACCGTTCAAGAATCGGCAAATGTCAATGTATATGCCTATCGCGATTTAGAACTGAGCTCAAAGGGCAATGCCAGGACCTATCTATACGGAACACCAAAAATCACGGTTTTGGAATTTTTGGATACTTCCCAATTGATCAAAAAAAACTAATCGGCTATCGGGGCTGTCAATAGTTGGTCAGGTATGCCGAAACCTTCGACCAAAGCGTTGATATGTGGCCTGAGCTCAGTGCTCAAACGCTCGACCCGTTGTCGTATGGCCTTTGATTTGGTACTGCCAAAATACCCTTGCTCCAAATACCAAGAGGCATTTTTTCGAATGATCGATAGTCCATGAAGGGCACCCAGTTGGTACATCAACTCTTTATGGTCACCATCATCCATCTTAACGACAAAATCATAATACCATTTCATGGCCAGGGCATCGCTATAGGCCCTGCCCAATTCGATGAGATGGGTCTGTACCTTTAGAAAAGCTTGATAACTGGGCATTCCTTTTTTGATGTAATTTCTGATGCGCATGGCAGCGGTGTAGGTCAGCCTTCGTAATCTGAAATCAAGGGCATGTAAATGAAACTTATGGTTGTAGAGATGGGTACTGTCAACTTTATTGACGTAAGCGGGATTGATGGTCGCGAACCTATCGGAGATTCTTGTGCCCAGTAGTTTCAGAACACTTACAAAACCACCAGAATTCAATTCTGATTTGAAATCGGAAAGTACACCCTTGGCGCAAAGTTGTAAAAGCACCGTATTATCACCTTCAAAAGTGGTGAAAATATCAGTATCGTTCTTAAGGTCGGCAATTCGATTTTCAAGCAGATATCCCTTACCGCCACAAGCTTCACGACATTCTTGGATCGTCTCTGTCGAAAAGTGGGTAACGGTCGCTTTCAGCCCGGCCACTTGGGTTTCTATTTTTCTTTTGTCTTTATGTTCACTTTGGGCATAGTCTTGCATGGCCCTTTGGAGTACAATGTGATACACGTAGGCCGAGGCGACTTTAGGTATCAGTCGAAGTTGATGACTGGGGTAATCTATCAACAAATCTTCCTGTATTTTGATATTATCATTGAACTGTCTTCTTTTCAGGGCGTACTTGGTAGTGATGGTAAGCGCCATTTTAGACCCGGCCAAAGCACCCTTTGCCACACAGATGCGCCCCCCGACCAGTGTGCCCAACATGGTAAAAAAGCGTTTGTTGGCATTTTTGATTTCAGATCGGTACTTACCATTTTGATCAATGCTTCCATACCTGTCCAGTAGGTTTTCAACGGGAACTTTTGCCTGATTGAACCATATTTTACCGTTATCGACACCATTTAGGCCCAGTTTATGGCCGTTATCATCAATATGGATGCCTTCCAATAACTCGTGATTATCATTTCTCAACGGCACCAGAACGGCATGTACGCCCATAGTTTTTCCAGCTACGATCAATTGTGCAAAAACCGTGGCCATGGTGGCATGCAGGGCATTGCCAATATATTCTTTGTTGTCATTTTTGCCCGGGGTATGAATGACCAAGGCCCGGTCACCATGTACATAGGTGGCCGTGGTTTTAATGCCCCGCACATTACTACCGTGACCTGTTTCGGTCATGGCAAAACAGCCCAACAGTTTGCCCGAACCTGTATCTTCAAGATACAGATCATGGTGTTTTTTACTGCCCAAATGATGTACACTACCACCAAAAAGGCCGAATTGCACGCCGAACTTGACCGCCAAACTGCCATCTACATACATCAGATGCTCAAAAATGGTGGCATAGCTTTCAATGTTTTCCTTACCGCCATACGCCCTGGGATAGGCCAAGGCACCCCACCCATGTGATGACAAGACTTTTAGTTGCTCCAATACCTTTGAACGGGCCTCTTCTTTGTCGCGTAGAATTTCCCATTTAAAAATGGGCTGCTCCAAAAATTCCCTGAAAACTTTTAGCTCATTTTCATATGCTGCGTTGAGCAAGATGTCGATTTTCGATCCGTCGTAGTGGTTTGAGAAGGGTTGATGCACCACTTCTACATTGAAAAGATGGTTGTAGTGATTGGGCTGAATACCCAAATTGCGTTCAATCTCTTGTAGCTGCTCGTTGGGTTTACCGTGACCGCCATAAAACTGAGCCACTTTTTGCGAAAATGTCTCCAAGGGATAGATTTCACTCTCGATTAAGGTAACATGGCTTTCGGTGATCAGTTGCTGCCATTTTTTGATCTCCCCATCTTTTGGCGGATTTTCCTTATCCAACCAAGACCCTAGTATTGTTTTATCATCATCAGACAATGATTCGTCCGATTCAAATGCTTGTCTTACTACTTGTACTTCTGAGGCCGATAAAAGGTCGTCAGACCAAATGACATAGTAAAAGGGGATGTACGGTAAGAGCCCCTCACTATAGGTAGTTGTGCCCATAAGGTGAAAATACAATAATTCAGCATACGGTTTTGCCGCCTCCCATTTAAAAATCTTATGGCGTAATTACGTTATATTTGTTTTGCATGAACGAATATTTAGATCCCACAGGCGAACAGTACTCACAAGAAGAGCTCGATATTGAAAGAGCCCTTAGGCCCATTTCTTTTGACGATTTTACGGGCCAAGAACAGGTGTTGGAAAACCTTAAGGTATTTGTACAGGCTGCGAATCTTCGTGGTGAAGCGTTGGACCATACCCTTTTTCATGGCCCCCCTGGCCTTGGGAAGACGACACTTGCCCATATTTTGGCGAATGAGTTGGGTGTGGGCATCAAAGTGACTTCCGGTCCGGTATTGGACAAACCAGGCGATTTGGCCGGATTGCTTACCAATTTAGAAGAACGTGATGTGTTGTTCATTGATGAAATCCACCGGTTGAGTCCGATAGTGGAAGAGTACCTGTACTCGGCCATGGAAGATTATAAAATCGATATCATGATCGAAACGGGTCCGAATGCCCGCTCGGTACAGATCAATTTGGCGCCTTTTACGTTGATAGGTGCCACCACCCGTTCAGGTTTGTTGACCGCCCCAATGCGTGCCCGTTTTGGCATTACCAGTCGATTGGAGTATTATGACACCGAATTGCTTTCAACCATTGTACAGCGTAGTGCCGATATTTTGAAAGTGCCCATTACCAATGACGCAGCTATTGAAATTGCCGGTCGCAGCCGTGGTACTCCCAGAATTAGCAATGCCTTATTGAGAAGGGTGCGCGATTTTGCCCAGATAAAAGGCGATGGCAATATCGATTTGGATATTTCAAGGTTCGCACTCAAGGCCTTGAACGTCGATGCCCATGGCCTCGATGAGATGGACAATAAAATTCTGACCACCATAATCGATAAATTCAAAGGGGGTCCGGTCGGCATTACCACCTTGGCGACAGCGGTCTCAGAAAGTGCCGAGACCATTGAAGAGGTCTATGAGCCCTTTTTGATCCAACAGGGCTTTATCATGCGCACTCCCCGCGGCCGTGAAGTAACAGAGTTGGCCTATAAACATTTGGGTAGAATCAAGGGAGGAGACCAACAAGGGTTGTTTTAAGACTTTTGCATTTTATGCCTATCAATGTTGTTTTCTAACGCTATCTGGTGAAATTCAATAACACAAAGTTAAGGGCATTGCGCCCATCAGATATTGCCTCCATGGCGAAACTTGCCAATAACAAAAAGATATGGAACAATGTTAGGGACCATTTTCCACATCCCTATTCCGAAAGAGACGCTGAAGCCTTTCTAAAATTACAGAATGAAGAAGTTCAACAAAACTTTGCCATTGAATACAATGGTCAATTCTGCGGAGTCATCGGCTTGATTCTACAAAAAGATGTTTACAGTAAGTCTGCTGAGCTTGGCTATTGGATTGGTGAACCATTTTGGAATAGGGGCATTGCCAGTAAGGCTGTAGAATTAATCTTGAAATATGGCTTTGAAGACTTAAAATTGGCACGGATTTTTGCGAATACCTTTGAATTCAATGTAGCTTCAATGAAGGTTTTAGAAAAAAACGGATTTTATAAAGAGGGCATCGCGAAAAAGGCAGTCTTTAAAAACGGGAGTTTTTGGGACGAGCATCGCTATGCATTGTTAAGCTAAGCTTCTGTTTTTTCTTATTAATGCCTTGGTTCTGAACCATTTTTGCTATTAATTGAACCATTTTTTTTATTTTCAGTAGCAAAAGTTCCCTTTCTTTAAAAAACCAAGAACATTTTGAATCAAAAGTGATATGCCCATTTACATGGACCGACATATCGTACCGGGAATTGAGGCCAAGCATGCGGCACAGGCACATCGTGAAGATTTGTTGATACAAGATGAATATGGCTGTCGTTGCATGACCTATTGGGTCTATGAAGATCGGGGCAGTGCCTTCTGCCTAATCGATGCTCCAAATGAAGAGGCTGTCAAGAAAATGCACGATAGGGCACATGGCCTTATCCCCTATGAAATTGTTCAGGTGAACAGTAACGTGGTAGAGGCCTTTTTGGGCCGGGTAACGGATCCCGAGGGATATTACGATTCCGATGACCCCAATCTCAAAATTTTCAATGACCCGGCTTTTCGCATCATTTTGGTTGCCCAAGCCGAGGATTCTCGACTGTTGAAAAACCAAATGGGAGCCAAAAAAGCGGAAAAATTGCTGGTACTTTACCATGAAATCATTCGGGATCAGGTAAATGAAAACCAAGGCCGTGAGGTAGAGCTGAAAGGAGAACGGTTTATCGCCTCTTTTGTATCGGTCACCCAAGCTGTCGCCTGTGCTGCAGCAGTGCAAAAAGGGCTTCATGTGGCCGGTGAGTTGATAAATTTGCGAATGGCCCTCAATGCCGGAATGCCGGTCACAAAAGATAAGAGCATTTTTGGAGATGTCATTAGAATGGCAGAATACCTGTGTCGGACGGGTACACCCAATCAGACGGTATTGGCTTCCATTATCAATGAGCTTTATAAAGATGATGGCCAGCACAACATCAATGACGAAGCTGCCTTCACATCTATTTCACCGGCAAATGAGAATGTGCTGCAACTGATATTTGATGTGTTGTGGGATAACCATGCAAACCCACAATTCGGTATGCAGGATTTCTGTAAAAAAACAAGTATGAGCAAATCAAAACTCTATCGCCAAAGCAAGGCAATTTTGGGGTTGTCGCCCAATGAAATGCTACGGGAGTATAGACTGAAAAAATCACTTGAACTGCTCAAGACCGACCGAAACATTGCCCAAACCACTTTTGACTGTGGTTTTGGCAGCCCTTCATACTTCACCAAATGCTTTCAAGAACGGTTTGGTATGTCTCCCTTGGCATACCAAAAGGCCATGTAGACCTGAACCATTTTTCTCATTTCTTGGTTCGGGAGTACTATTTTTCTATGGCGTAGCAATTTAGTTTTGAGGAAGTTAAATCCTTAAAAGCTAAATCATGAAAAAATGTAATGTATTGATGGCAGCCCTTCTGGGATGTCTTTTTTTTCACGGGGCGGTCAATGCCCAAGAACAAGAAGTGATCTACACCAAAATGGCAAAGGCAAAAAATGAAAAAACCACAATGAAAACGTATTTGATCGAACGTGAAATTCCCAATGCGGGGCAATTGACCGCTGAAGAACTTAAAGGCATCTCCCAAAAATCATGTTCAGTGTTGAAAGAAATGGGAGCCGGAATAGAGTGGTTGCACAGCTATGTGACCGATGATAAGGTGTATTGTGTCTACAAAGCCGAAAGCCAAGATTTGATTCGGGAACATGCCGAAAAAGGGGGCTTTCCTGTGAATTCGGTACAAGAAATGTCAACGAAAATAAGTCCCGCTACCGCTAACGAATAACCGTCAGAAAGAGAGTCATTCACTACATCAAAACCGAAGTCAGGCACCTCGGTTTTTTAATCAGTAATTTATTTTCTTAAATTAAACTGATTAACCTCAATCCATTTAGTACGGATGCCTTTATTCATGGATTTTCATAAAATTGAAGATGATGCATTTACCGAAGAAGATGCATACAAAGGGCATTTGCGGGATGTGGCCGTTCAGAACAAACATGGCCTAGTGTACAAGCGGTATTATCTGAATCTGGAACAAGGAGCCATTTTTTGTTTGATGGAGAGCCCGAATAGGAAAGCATGTGTTGAAAGTCATAAGGAGGCCCATGGTGTAGGAGCTTGCAATGTCATTGAAGTCTCAACAGAAAATGAATTTCTGCCATTCATGGGTGAGGGTCTACAAAATGAGCAAGATCTGGCATTGACACTATCAGGTGATATAGATAGTGGTTATCGAACACTGGTACTTGTTGACATAGTTGATTTTTCAAAAAATTCAGAGGCATGGAAATCCAAATTGATAGCGATTGTAAAGAAAAACAAGGGTAGTATTGTAAAATTGCCCAAGCAAAGTATCATGACTTCCTTTATTGATGCCCATGATGCCGTTGTGTGCGCTCTTGAAATTCATATTATGCTCAAAGCTTTAGAGGGAAAACTCGAATTCAGTTTTGGTATTGCTACAGGAAAACCGGTAGATGAACATAGCAATGATTTGTTCGGGGAGACCAAAAAAGTGGTCAGGGTACTTTCTAGATTGGGGAATAACGGAAAAATCTTTATCGATTTACCCACTAAAAATACTGTCGAATTGACCAACAAAAAAGTGTCTACTGATTCTGATGTCGTAGTTTTTTTTGATGATTCAGGTTATTCCGTACTTGAACGGTTAGATAAAATACTGGAATCAAATTTTAATGATGCCTCATTCAAAACCGAAAATTTTCGACAAGAATTTGGACTGAGTAAAACACAATTGCACAGAAAGATGCAAGCTTTAACTGGCCTCAGTCCAAACAAAATACTTACTGAATTCCGACTGAAAAAAGCTATAAGGGCATTAAAAACGGGTGAAAAGACCGTAGCGGAAGTGGCCTACGATTGTGGTTTCAATAGCCCTACCTATTTCACTCGGGTTTTTCGTAAACGATTTGATGTACTGCCCAATGTTTTTGGTAAAGCAGCTCGATAGTCTTGGAATTTTATCAGAGAGTCAAAAAAGTTTCAACATTTGGAACAATTCTGACAGTTGCGGTTTTATTGACAGTGTAGTTTTAAGATGTAAATATTAGGATACAGCATATACTGTATTCGCTAGAACATTTTTAACTAGAGCCAAGACAAAGATGAAAAAAAGACAAACCAGAAAAACGACAACCCTATTTACAATAGCAATGATAATTTTGGTTGGATCGAACCTAAGGTCACAAAAGGTAGTACTTGAAACAGGCAAGTTCGAGGGGCAAACACATATCGCCAAAGAGAATTTTCCTAAAGATAAGATTATCAACATGGTCAATGGTTGGGGTGGAATGACAGTTGCAATCAATGAGCTAAAAGCTGGTACCGATTTTACTCCAATCTTAAAAGGATTGAAAGACGACCTATGTCAAGTACCCCATTGGGGCTATTTGGAAAAGGGAAAAATTCGAGTCATTAATAAAGAGGGCCAAACCGAGCAAATCGTTTCGGGAGAAGTTTTTTACATGCCACCGGGTCACACGCTTATCGTTGATGAAGATGCTATAATTATTGATTTTAGTCCTGAAAAGGAAATGATCAAACTGAATGACTTTGTTTTGGAAAAAATTTCTAAGATGCAAAGCGAAAATTAGAAAATGGAAATTGAAAAGTTGGCACAGAAAATTGATGGTCGTATTGTATTGCCGACCGATACTGAATATGATACTTTGCGAAGTATCTATAATGCAATGGTAGACAAACGGCCAAAACTATTTGTGAAGTGCAAAAACAAATATGATGTGGTACAGGCCATTCATTTTGCTAAAAATAACAGTTTGGAAATAGCTATTAAAGGGGGTGGGCACAATGGTGCCGGTTTGGCATTGGTAGAAAATGGTTTGGTAATTGACCTGAATGAAATGAAGTCCATTCAAGTTAATGTTGATAGCCTCAGGGCCGTAATTGAACCAGGAAATACCCTTGCCGATGTTGATAAAGCAACCCATGAGCATGGTCTGGCCTTACCCATTGGTGTGAATGGTTACACAGGTATTTCAGGATTGACATTGGGGGGCGGACTTGGGTTTTTAACAAGAAAGGCAGGTTTGACCATCGACCATCTGATTGAAGCTGAGGTCGTACTTGCATCAGGAGAAATTGTGACGGCCAACAAAAACACAAACCCAGATTTATTTTGGGCCTTACGAGGTGGTGGCGGAAATTTTGGCGTTGTGGTTTCATTCACGTTTAATTTGATTGCGATAAAGAATGTATTTGCCGGCCCCATGCTTTGGCCTTTGGAAAGTGCTGACGAAGTGATGAATTTTTATGACCATTTTACCAAGAATGCTTCGCAAGATCTCTATGGATTTTTTGCTTTTTTAACCGTGCCTGATGCAGAAGCATTTCCTGAATCGCTTCGAAATCAAAAAGTTTGTGGCGTTGTTTGGTGTTATACAGGGTCAATGGATGAAGTCGAAAAGGTTTTTAAACCAATACGAGAATTTGGCCCGCCTATACTCGATGCGGTAACCGAAATGCCCTTGCCGGCCTTGAACAGCCTTTTTGATTGGGCTTACCCACCTGGACTTCAGTGGTATTGGAAAGGCCACTACATGAATGAGCTTACAGATGAAAGTATAAAAGAACACCTAAAATTTGCGAATGCGATGCCTACAGCTAAGTCAACAATGCATTTGTATCCTGTCGATGGTAAAGCACATGAAGTAGCTTTAGAAGATACAGCTTGGGCACATCGCGATGTGAGATGGGTTCAGGTCATTATCGGAGTATCCGAAGACCCTAAAGACAAGAAGGTGATTAGAGATTGGTCGAGAAAATATTACGATGCCATGATTCCGTATAGCAGTGGAGGAGGGTATGTTAATTTTATGATGCACGAAGGTCAAAATCGTGTTAAACAAAGTTACAAGGGTAATTATGAGAGATTGAGAATCATTAAAAAGAAATACGATCCAGAAAACTTCTTCCACATGAATCAAAATATAGTGCCAAGTGCCTAATTTATGAAATGAAGATAGAAGTTTGCTATTTTGGAGATAGTACTATCTTCGGATTGTGAATAATGGGCAAGTTCATACCAATCTTATAAAAACCGAAGCCAAACGCCTTGGTTTTTTGTCATGTGGCATTTCAAAGGCCGGGTTTTTGGAAGAAGAAGCTCCCCGATTGGAAAAGTGGCTCAAAAATGGCATGCACGGTGAGATGCGGTATATGGAAAATCATTTTGACAAACGCCTCGACCCAACAAAGCTGGTGCCCGGGGCAAAGTCGGTCATCTCTTTGTTGTTGAATTATTATCCGAAAGAAACCCAACCACAAAACACCCTTAAGGTGTCTAAATATGCCTATGGCACCGATTATCACTTTGTGATAAAAGACAAGTTGAAAAGTTTATTGAACTTCATTCAGGAGGAAATCGGCGCAGTGCATGGTCGGGCTTTTGTCGATTCTGCACCAGTACTGGATAAGGTATGGGCCGCCAAAAGCGGATTGGGATGGATGGGCAAACACACCAACCTGTTGACCAAAGAGGTGGGGTCGTTCTATTTCATCGCCGAACTGATCGTCGATTTAGAGTTGAAATACGATACCCCGGTGACCGATCATTGTGGCACATGCACGGCCTGTATTGATGCCTGCCCTACCGAAGCAATCGTTGAACCTTACGTGGTCGATGGCAGCAAGTGTATCTCGTACTTCACGATTGAGTTAAAAAATGAAATTCCCACGGCGTTCAAGGGCCAATTTGACGATTGGATGTTCGGTTGTGATATCTGCCAAGATGTATGCCCCTGGAACCGATTCTCAAAATCGCACTCAGAGCCACTTTTTGATCCGCATCCCGAATTGTTGTCCATGACAAAAAAAGATTGGCAAGAGATCACAGAGGATGTTTTCAAAAAAATCTTCAAAAAATCAGCGGTCAAGCGTACCAAGTTCAGTGGCTTGAAGAGAAATATCGATTTCATAAAGTAATTAACGATTTCAAACGTTTTCGTTACAGTTTTTGTGTGTTTTTTGGACAGATCTTGTTCAATCATTCATTAAATATGCTATCTTGATAGGCAATACTTTTCCATTATTTTAAGGAATGGATGGAAAAACCAACTAACAAACTGACTCGAACATGGTAAAAATCACAAAGCCCAGATTGAGCTTCTGGCAAATCTGGAACATGAACGTCGGGTTCTTCGGAATCCAATTCAGTTTTGGTCTGCAACAGACTGCCGTAAGTCCCATTTTCTCATTTTTGGGGGCCCACCATGATGAACTGCCATTGCTCAATTTGGCAGGACCCGTAACGGGCTTGTTGATTCAACCGATAATCGGTGCTATTTCCGATAAGACATGGTCACCGAAATGGGGCGGGCGACGAAAGCCCTTTTTCTTGATTGGGGCCATTCTGGCGAGCTTGTGTCTTTTCGCTTTTCCCTTTAGTCCAGAATTATGGTTCGCTGTCGGATTATTATGGATTTTGGATGCCGGTAACAATACCGCAATGGAACCCTATAGGGCCTTTGTGGGCGATAAGTTGCCAGACAGTCAATTGACCTTTGGTTACCAGATGCAGAGCTTGTTCGTCGGAGCGGGCATTACGTTGGCCAACCTATCGCTTTTTATGTTTCAACACTGGTTCAGCACGCCTGAGACCGGAGGTCTTTTCGATGCTGCCAATGAGGGTGCCTCATCGATACCGACTTGGGTTTATTATTCATTCTTTTTAGGGGCTTTGGCCTCAATTGGTACCGTAATGTGGTCGGTTTGGAAAACTCCGGAAATCCCACCAACAGATGAAGAGCTTCAAGAAATCAAAAGGCACAATGAAGATACCCCGGCACCCATCATACAGATATTGAGTGTGCTTTTGGTCATTTTCTCCGTTCCGTTATTATTGGGTTATCTGACCGCCAATATCTTTCCAGAATTATGGCACAATACCAACCTTTTGGTGGTCATAATGTTGGTGTACGCTTTCTTTTGGCTGTATTTTCTTTATCGTCTTATCAAAAAAAATACAGACAATCGCACCATTCAAAAATTGGGAGATACGCTGGATCCACTTTTGGAAGCGGCAGAGGCCATTGGAGAAATGCCAGGGTTTTTATGGAAATTGGCCGCAGTATATCTATTTCAATGGTATGCCCTTTTCGTGTACTGGCAATTTATGCCGCCCATGCTGCGAACCAGTCTTTATGGAATATCGAATGAAGATAATGCCAGGTTTGATTCCATCATGGAATCGTTCAGGGGAGGTGCTGAAATCAGCGCACAAGACATGTCATTTGCCGAGCAGATACAATCACTGGCCGAACAGGCGCTGGGTCATGCAGGTTTGATGAACGGAACCTATAATTTTGTGACCATGTTAGTGGCACTGGCATTGGTGCCCATGGCTGCCAAAATAGGATCAAAGTTGGTATATGTGGTCTGTCTGTTCTTAACGGGTATAGCCATGTTGAGCATGCCTTTTATTGCGAACAAGTGGCTGTTACTCGCCCCAATGGTGCTGTTCGGTATTGGGTGGGCAGCTATGATGGGCATACCGTATGCAATGGTCTCAAAGGTAATTCCAGAAGAACGTAGGGGGGTCTATATGGGAATTGTCAACATGATGATCGTGATTCCTATGTTGATACAAACAGTGAGTTTCGGACCCATAATCAAGAACTTTTTGAACAATGATGCTACCTGGGCCATAATATTTGCGGGAGTGTTCTTCATAGTTGCGGGCATTTTTGCAATTCGACTAAACTTACCAAAAGATAAATTGGATACAAGTCTTGATGCTTAAGTACGGTACGTACAAAATAGGATCGTGATTTCATACTGGGGCAAAAGGTGTTTTCCAAATTTGGGAATACCTTACCTTTGACCACAAATCGAAGCACTGCATGAGTAAGGAAAAAAGAAGACGGGAGGCTCTTGTCTATCATGCCAAACCCCAACCGGGCAAGATAAAGATGGTGCCCACCAAGGCCTATTCTACGCAACGTGACCTGGCACTGGCCTACTCACCTGGGGTGGCAGAGCCATGTCTTGAGATCGATAAGAACAAAGAAGAGGTGTATCGCTACACGGCCAAAGGAAACGTGGTGGCCGTAATTTCTAACGGAACAGCCGTTTTGGGACTTGGAAATATAGGTCCCGAAGCGTCAAAACCTGTCATGGAGGGCAAAAGCCTCTTGTTCAAGATTTTTGCCGATATCGACGGCATCGATATAGAATTAGATACCGAAGATGTAGATAAATTCGTAGAGACGGTCAAAATTATCGCACCCACTTTTGGCGGCATCAATCTAGAGGATATCAAGGCACCGGAAGCATTTGAGATAGAGCGTCGTTTAAAAGAAGAGCTCGATATCCCCGTCATGCATGATGACCAGCACGGCACGGCCATCATTTCTGCCGCCGCACTATTGAATGCCCTTGAGCTGGCAGAAAAGAAGATTGATGAAGTGACCATTGTGATCAGTGGGGCGGGGGCAGCCGCTATTTCATGTTCTCGATTGTACAAGGCCTTTGGAGCAAAAAGGGAAAATATGGTCATGCTCGATAGCAAAGGCGTAATTCGAAAAGACCGGGAAAATCTGACCAAAGAAAAACTGGAGTTTGCCACAGACCGAAAGGTAGACACCCTTGAGCAGGCCATGGAAGATGCCGATGTGTTCATTGGGCTTTCGATTGCAGATATCGTCTCTCCAAAAATGCTGGAATCAATGGCCAAGAACCCCATTGTTTTTGCCATGGCCAATCCGAATCCAGAGATTGAATATAATTTGGCCTGCAAGACCCGCGGTGACATCATCATGGCGACGGGCCGATCAGACCACCCTAACCAAGTGAACAATGTACTGGGTTTTCCATTTATTTTCAGGGGTGCTTTAGATGTTCGGGCAACGAAAATCAACGAAGAAATGAAGATGGCAGCTGTTCGGGCATTGGCCGACCTTGCCAAAGAACCAGTACCTGAACAGGTAAACATCACCTATGATATTACCCGTTTGACATTCGGCAAAGACTATATCATTCCAAAACCTTTCGATCCGAGGTTGATCACCAAGATTCCACCGGCAGTGGCCAAAGCGGCTATCGAAAGTGGGGTGGCAAGGGCACCCATACAAGATTGGAAGAAATATGAAGAAGAATTGTACCAGCGCTCGGGCAATGACAATAAAATAGTGCGCTCGCTGCACAATCGCGCAAAAGTGAACCCAAAACGTATCGTATTTGCAGAAGCAGATGTGCTCGATGTATTAAAAGCCGCACAAATCGCACATGACGAAGGCATCGCAAAGCCCATCCTTCTTGGCAATAAAGACAATATCGAGAGATTGAAGCAAGAGCTTGATTTCGATGCCGAAGTGCCGATCATAGACCCACGGGGCGAAGAAACCCGAGAACTCAGAAAAAAATATGCACACAAGTTGTGGGAGTCTCGAAGACGTAAGGGCGAAACCAAATATAGCGCCGGGGTCAACATGGGAAAAAGAAATTACTTCGGGGCGATGATGCTGCACGAAGGCGACGCCGAAGGTATGATTTCAGGCAATTCAAGGGCATATCCGAAAGTATTGCGACCTGTTTTTGAGGTACTGGGCAAGGCTTCTGGAGTGACCAAGGCTTCAACCGTCAATATTATGATTACCCCGCGAGGCCCACTTTTTTTGGCAGATACTTCGATTAATGTAGACCCGACAGCCGAAGAATTGGCTGAGATTGCTAAGATGACGGCCAATTTGGCCGCAACGTTCGGGTTCGAGCCAGTGGTGGCCTTGTTATCGTATGCGAACTTCGGTTCTTCGACCCACCCACATGCCAATAAGGTCAGGGAGGCCGTAAAAATACTCCATGAAAGATATCCAAAGCTTATTGTAGATGGCGAGATACAGACCGATTTCGCTTTGGACCAGGAGCTGTGCCAGAACAATTTTCCGTTCTCAAAGTTGGCGGGCAGACAAGCGAACACCTTGATATTCCCAAATTTAGAATCGGCGAACATTACCTACAAGCTCTTGAAAGGCCTACATGATGCAGACTCCATAGGGCCCATAATGCTCGGCCTTCGAAAGGCGGCCCATATTCTACAATTGGGTGCAAGTGTCGAAGAAATGGTCAACATGACCGCAGTGGCCGTTGTCGATGCACAAGAGCGCGAAAAGCGAAAAAAGGCTAAAATGAAAAAGTAACAGGCGCTTCGAGATTTACCCAACAAACCAATAACACAACAATCTGGTATGATTACCCATCTAAAAGGAAAACTGGTCGAGAAAAACCCAACCTATGTTATCATTGAATGCAATGGGGTTGGGTATTTTTTGAACATTTCACTCCATACTTTTTCCTCAATAAAAGACGAAGAGAACATAAAACTTTTCACCCATCTTCAAATAAAGGAAGATTCACATACACTTTTTGGTTTCGCCGAGCGCAGTGAGCGTGAGATCTTTCGATTGTTGTTATCGGTCTCGGGCATTGGTTCGAGCATTGCCCGAACGATGTTATCATCACTGAGCCCCGACCAGATAAGGGATGCCATAGCAGGGGGTGATGTGGCTACCATACAGGCTATCAAGGGTATAGGCGGTAAAACCGCCCAACGAGTAATTGTTGACCTTAAAGACAAGATTTTGAAAGTTTATGATATGGATGAAGTTTCCCTTCCTTCAAACAATACAACCAAAGAAGAAGCGTTATCTGCATTAGAGGTTCTTGGTTTCACCCGACGGCAATCTGGAAAGGTCGTTGACAAGGTTTTGAGCCAAGATTCCTCCTTAAGCGTCGAGGACATTATTAAACAGGCGCTGAAAAATTTATAACCAGTTTGAAAAGAGGGGCAAAACGATTTCTTAACGTATCGTTGGTTAAGTATTTTTTCTTTTTTGCAGCAGTATTTGGGGTAATATGTTCAACAGTGGCCCAAGATACTGATGAACAAGCTGTAGATTCAGTCAAGACAGGGATCTCACTTGGTAAGATTTTGCTCGAAAACCCTGACAGCATTGTGGCCAAATATACCTACGACCCTGCTTTGGATCGCTATGTATATACCGAGAGCGTCGGCAACTTCAATATCAACTATCCTATTTTTCTGACCCCTGAACAGTATTATGAGCTGGTTCGCAAAGAGGGTATGAAAACGTACTTTCAAGATAAGATAGATGCCTTTACGGGAAAAAAGGAAGGCAGTGAAGAAGCCCGAAAGAACTTGCTTCCCAACTTCTACGTCAACAGCAACTTTTTTGAGTCCGTTTTTGGTGGAAACACCATTGAGGTCATTCCCCAGGGTTCTGTGGCCATGGATCTGGGCATTCTTTGGCAAAAGAATGACAATCCGGCACTATCGCCCAGAAATCGTACAAATCTGTCTTTCGACTTTGACCAACGAATCAGTCTGAGCCTTTTGGGCAAGGTGGGCGAAAGGCTTCAGGTGACGGCCAATTATGATACCGAAGCGACCTTTGATTTTCAGAATCTGGTCAAACTCGATTATACCCCCACAGAAGATGATATTCTCAAAAAGATAGAAATCGGTAATGTGAACATGCCCCTCAACAGTTCATTGATTACCGGCGCGCAAAGTCTTTTTGGGGTAAAAACGCAGTTGCAGTTTGGTAAAACGACTGTAACTGCTGTTTTTTCTGAACAGCAATCACAGAACAATACAGTGGTGGCCCAGGGTGGCGGTACCTTGAATGAATTCTCGCTGACCGCATTGGACTATGATGAGGACAAACACTTTTTCTTGGCACAATATTTCAGGGATCGTTACGATGATGCATTGGCCAACTATCCTTTCATTCAAAGCCAAATTCAGATTACCCGATTGGAAGTCTGGGTGACCAACCGAAACCAGCAGACCTTGAACGTGCGAAACGTGGTCGCTATTCAAGATCTAGGGGAATCAAGATTGGGCGATGATGGCCGTGAGATAACCAGAATTGCAGGTAATGCACCAGCTGGGTTCTTCAATATTGTAGGCACTGAAGTGCTTCCCCAAAATGGTGCAAACGATTATGACCCAACGCTCATAGGTGCTGGAGGCGCTTTGACGGCTGCCATTCGAGACATTGCCACGGTTGAGGCAGGGTTTGATATTACCGGATACAATGCCAACCAAGGCTTTGATTACGCCATACTTGAAAATGCCCGAAAACTGGATGTAGGCCGTGATTACCGATTCGATTCGCAATTGGGATATATCTCATTGAACCAGCGACTGAGCAATGATGAGGTCTTGGGCGTTGCCTTTCAATATACCTTTCAGGGCGAGGTGTTTCAAGTGGGTGAGTTTGCCAATGGGGGTGTCGATGCCACTACGGTCTCTGGTGGGGTGAATCCCATAATCGAGAACAATACCCTTATCTTAAAATTGTTGAAGAGCAATATTACCAACGTCGAAGATCCGATTTGGGATTTGATGATGAAGAACATCTATGCCACGGGAGCGTTTCAACTCAGCCAAGAAGATTTCAATTTCAACATTCTCTATTCAGACCCGACGCCCAGAAACTATATCACTCCGGTAGAACCTTTTCCCATTTCGGCGGGCGCCAATGGCAAGCCCTTGGAAGAGCGTATTTTACTGAACGTGTTCAACCTTGACCGTTTGAACATCTACAATGATGTGCAATCGGGCGGTGACGGTTTTTTTGACTATATACCCGGCATCACAATTGATACACAATCAGGAAATATCATTTTCACCAAAGTGGAGCCTTTTGGGGAATACCTTTTTGATCTTTTGGGAGGAGGGGATTATGGTGCTCCGAATGAACAAAGCTTCAATGCCAACCAACAGAAGTATGTCTTTCGAAATATGTATACCCTGACCAAAGCAGCTTCATTGCAAGATGCTGAAAAGAACCGTTTTCAACTCAAAGGGCGCTATAAGTCAGAGGGTGCCAACGGTATCCCTATAGGGGCTTTCAATGTACCACGGGGTTCGGTACGGGTGACCGCCGGTGGCCGTCAATTGCAAGAGGGCATCGATTACACCGTGAATTATCAGGCAGGTACCGTACAATTGCTCGACCCCAGTCTTGAGGCCTCAAACACCCCTATTAATATTTCTGTTGAGAACAATGCCGTATTTGGGCAGCAGACAAGAAGGTTTACAGGGATCAATGTCGAACATCAATTCAATGAAAATTTTGTATTGGGGGGTACCCTTTTGAATCTGAACGAGCGGCCGTTGACCCAAAAATCAAATTTTGGTATAGAACCCGTGAACAACACCATTTTTGGCCTTAACGGAAATTTCAGTACCGAAGTGCCTTTTTTGACACGATTGGTCAACAAACTGCCGAACATTGATACCGATGTGCCTTCTAACCTGTCGGTAAGGGGCGAAGTGGCCGTTTTGAAACCCAATTCACCAAAGAATGCTGATTTTCAAGGAGAAACGACCACTTATCTCGATGATTTTGAAGGCGCCCAGGCCCTGATTGACATTCGATCGTCTTTAGGGTGGATGTTGGCCAGCCCGCCATTGGAGTTCTTTACAGGAGGCCAATTGCCCGGCAGCTCACCTGAAGACCCCGATAACTTGTTGACCGGACAGGGTCGTGCCAAAATGGCCTGGTACACCATCGATCCGATTTTCTATACCAACCAAAGACCTTCGGGTATTACTGACAGCGATATCTCGACCAACGAGACACGACGCGTATTCATCGATGAGGTATTTCCTGTCACCGATGTCGCCCAAGGGCAGACTCAGGTACAGGGTACATTGGATGTGGCCTACTATCCGAACCAAAAGGGACCGTATAACACCAATACCAATTTTGATGCGGAACTGCCCCAAGAAAAATGGGGCGGTATCATGCGTTCGTTGAGCAGTACCAACTTTGAGCAATCGAATGTTGAGTTTGTGCAGTTTTGGGTATTGGATCCCTATGTTGATGGCAATACCACTTCAAGTGGTGAGCTGGTGCTCAATTTGGGCAATATTTCTGAAGATGTGCTCAAAGATGGCAAAAAGCAATATGAAAATGGCCTACCCGGGGTCAATAGCAACGATTTGGTGGCGCCGACCTCTTGGGGCGAGGTGCCTGCTACCCAGTCATTGGTCTATGCCTTTGATGCCGATGAGACCAACCGTACATTACAGGATCTTGGTTTTGATGGTTTGGATGATACCGGAGAGGCTTCGATATACAATGGTCCTTCAGATGACCCGGCCTTAGATAACTATATCTATTATTTGAACCGCGAAGGGGGCATTTTAGAGCGTTATATCGATTTCAATAATCCAGAGGGTAACTCGCCTGTAACGGTGACCAATACCGATCGGGGCTCGACCACCTTACCAGATGTTGAAGATGTGGATCGTGACCTGACCATGAACACAGTGAACAGTTACTACGAATATCGCATTCAAATAAGGCCCAATACCACGATCGACGACCAATATGTGACCGACATACGTGAGGGTGTAGCCACTGGCTCAAGGGTTCCCGATGGTTCTGAGGTCGACTACCGCTGGATCCAGTATAAGATTCCGCTCAGTGATTTTACCGATGCGGTCGGGGGCATCACCGATTTTCGTTCCATCAGTTTTATGCGAATGTACCTTACCGGTTTTTCAGATGATGTGGTGCTTCGTTTCGCGACCTTGGATTTGGTTCGTGGCGACTGGCGAACCTATACCAATACCTTGCAAGCCGACGAAGATGATCCCTCTGATGATGGTACGGTCACCGACGTCAACACGGTCAATATCGAAGAGAACAGCGGCCGTACCCCGATACCTTACGTGTTGCCACCGGGCGTTATTCGTGAACAGTTGAACAACAACAACACCATCATACGCCAAAATGAACAATCGCTGTCATTTGTCGTCGAGAACCTAGAGGCGCAAGACGCTCGCGGAGTGTTCAAAAACGTGAACATAGATGTTAGGCAATATGAACGCATCAAAATGTTCATGCATGCAGAAAAGATAATTGATACTGATTATTCGAATGATGATACCCCTCTGGTGGGCTTCCTTAGGATCGGAACAGATTTCTCAGAAAATTTCTACCAAATCGAGTTGCCTTTACAATTTACACCTTTTGGGTCTAGTGCAGCCGATGTGATATGGCCCAGTGTGAATGAAATAGACATTGCCCTTTCTGACTTGAACAAGGTCAAGTCGTTGGGTATTGCCAATGAAAGTTTGGGCGAGATCAACTATTATGAAGTGATCGACGGAGAGGTGGTGCCCGTAGATGAATTTGCCCCACGTACTTTGGGGAGAAACCGTATCGGTATCAGGGGTAATCCTTCATTGGGTAGCATTCGTGCCATGATGGTGGGGGTAAAGAACATTGATGATGTGCCGGCAAGGGGTGAAGTATGGTTCAATGAGCTTCGTTTGGCGGGTCTCGACAACAATGGGGGCTGGGCGGCCATTATGGCCATGGATGCCAATATGGCCGATTTCGCCAATATCTCGGCCACGGCGAATCGCAGCACCTCTGGTTTTGGTTCTATCGATCAGTTGCCCAATGAGCGTTTACGTGAAGATGCCATTTCGTACGATGTGGTGACCAATATAAATGTAGGGCAGTTATTCCCTAAAAAATGGGGCTTACAGATACCGTTCAACTACGGTATTTCAGAGACCTTGATCACCCCAGAATTTGACCCTGTCTATGATGACCTGAAATTAGACGACCGTATTGCAGCGGCCGAAACTGCCCAAGAAGCCGAAACCATTAGGGAGCAGGCCGAAGATTATACGAAACGAACGAGCATCAACTTGATCGGGGTGCGAAAAGAGAGGGGCGAAGAGGCTGAGGAAAACTTCTTTGACATTGAAAATTTCACTTTCAATTATTCGTATAACGAAACCAATCACCGTGATTTTGAGATAGCCGAGCTGCGCGACCAGAACGTCACCACGGGCTTTGTCTATAACCACAATTTCAAACCGGCCACCGTGGCGCCATTTGCAAAAAAAGATTCGCTGTTCACCGGTAAATATTGGCAATGGTTGAAAGAATTGAATTTTAACGTACTGCCGACCAGTCTTTCGGTCAATGCGAACTACAACCGATCGTTCAACCAACAACGTTTTAGAGATGTGCTTGAACCTGGGGTAGAGGCACTCGATCTACCACTCTTGCAACAGCGAAATTACCTTTTCAACTGGCAATATGCCTTGAACTATAGTCTTTCTAAATCACTTCGGTTACAGTTGACGGGATCGAACAATAACATTGTCAGAAACTACTTCAACACTCCCGGAGACCCTGATTCGGGCATCAACCAAGATCTGAATCTGTGGGATGGTTTCTTTGATGTCGGCGAGCCCAATCGCCACTCGCAGCAGATGCAACTTAACTATGAGCTGCCGTTTGATAAAATACCATTCTTAGATTTTATCAATGCACAATATACCTATACCAGCAATTTTGACTGGCAACGCGGAGGTGATGCCTTGAATGAGGTGGTGCAGGAAGAAAACCCCGGGGAACAGATCAACACAATACAGAACGCCAACACCCATAACTTAACGGCCAATATGACCATGCAACGATTCTATGATGCCATAGGCCTGAAAAAACGTGATGGCAAGATTCCGACCAACCAGCGCGCCCCGGTTCGTAGAGACAAGGCGGGCAATCCGGCTGATGGGGGAGAAGACCAAAAACCCCAGAAAAAGACGAGCAAGGCCTTTAATACGCTGATCGATATCGTGACCATGGTCAAAAGGGTGAATGTGAACTATGCCGAAAACAATGGTAAGGTACTGCCCGGGTATACCCAATCCATCGGCTTTATCGGTACGGCCAGGCCTTCATTGGGCTTTGTGTTCGGTAGTCAGGCCGATGTGCGTTTTGAGGCGGCCAGAAGGGGTTGGTTGACGACCTTTTCAGAGTTCAATTCACAATATCTGGAAAACTCTACCAAACAATTGGCCATTACCGCGACCGCCCAACCAACACAAGAGCTGACCATTGACCTCACGGCTGATCGCCAGATTTCGAACAGTTACCAAGAGAATTTTCAAGTAAATGATTTGGGCAATGGCGTATTTGAGTATGAAAATCTTTTGGGCAACAACTTTGGCAATTTCACCATTTCGACCATGATGATCGGTACGGCTTTTAGAAAGAGCGATGAATTTGACTCGGAAACGTTTGAAGAATTCAAGGCGAACCGTATCACCATTGCCAACCGTTTGGTTTCAGATAGGGGCGAGACCCCTGGTGAATTGGACGAAGATGGTTTTCCCGAGCGCTATGGCAAGACCCAGCAAGAGGTACTGCTTCCAGCCTTTTTTGCGGCCTACACGGGGCAAGATGTAAACCGTGTGAACTTGGATGCCTTTCGTGATATTCCCATCCCCAATTGGAACATCAAATACACCGGCCTGATGAAAAACAAATGGTTCAAGAAAAAGTTTACCCGTTTTTCATTGACACATGGCTACCGTGCAGCATATAGCATCAACTCGTTCCAGACCAATCTAGAAAAGGAAAACAGTGCAATAGACCCTGAAACAGGCGACCTATTGCCCGACAACATCATCAACAATGTTGTGTTGAACGATGCCTTCAATCCTTTGGTTCGTGTTGATTTTGAAATGAAGAACTCCTTTAGCTTCTTGGCCGAGGTGCGTACCGATAGAACCCTCTCGTTGAGTTTTGACAATAACCTGCTGACCGAAATCAATGGCAAGGAATATACCCTTGGGTTGGGGTACCGTTTTAAAGATGTGAAATTTGTGACCAATATCGGCGGCGAGCGTACCCGCTTGAAGGGTGACCTGAACCTGAAGGCCGATCTATCGCTTCGAGATAATATCACCATCATTCGCAATCTCGATATCGACAACAACCAGATTACCGCGGGCCAAAACCTTTGGTCGTTCAACTTTACGGCCGATTATGCGTTGAGCAAGAACCTGAACGCCTTGTTCTTCTATGACCATTCGTTCTCAAAGTTTGCGGTATCGACGGCTTTTCCCCAGACCACCATCAACACGGGCTTTACGCTGCGGTATA
Organism: Muricauda sp. SCSIO 65647; assembly: GCF_021534965.1. Taxonomy (NCBI): domain Bacteria; kingdom Pseudomonadati; phylum Bacteroidota; class Flavobacteriia; order Flavobacteriales; family Flavobacteriaceae; genus Allomuricauda; species Allomuricauda sp. SCSIO 65647. The sequence goes on along the minus strand of NZ_CP091037.1, from coordinate 866,259 downwards.
ATTTTGGAAACTAGACCGTCTTGCGTCCTATAAGTATGTTCAACCCGCATTCTAGAATAATCTATTTTCAAAACCTTTGAAAAGCATTCAATATTCCATTATTTTTGTGGGCATTGAAAATAGTTGACAAAATGAATTTGCCAGAAGATTTAAAGTACACCAAAGACCACGAATGGGTAAGAATTGAAGGAGACGTAGCCACAGTTGGCATTACTGACTTTGCTCAAGGTGAATTGGGCGATATTGTCTATGTTGAAGTCGAGACCGTTGATGAGACCTTAGACCGGGAAGAGGTCTTTGGCACGGTCGAGGCGGTAAAGACCGTATCGGATCTTTTCTTGCCCCTAGCCGGTGAAATCATTGAATTCAACGAGGCCTTGGAAGATGAGCCTGAAAAAGTGAATTCAGACCCTTATGGGGAAGGTTGGATGATCAAATTAAAAATCAGCGACGCTTCTGAAGTTGAAGATCTTTTGAGCGCTTCAGATTACAAAGCATTGATCGGTGCCTAAACGTACCGTATTCACCATTTCATTTTTTGGCTGGATCATATTGGTTACCATGCTCAGCCTGTTCTCTTTTTCCGATTTGGATACCAATACCATTGATATTCCATACTCTGATAAGATTGCCCATTTTGCTTTTTATTTTGGATTTGTCTGGTTGGGTGGGCACGCCACGTTCAAAGATCCAACCAAAGGGTTCGGGCTCAAGAAAATGTTGCTTTGGTTGTTTTTGGCCGCAGTCGCATATGGTTCTATTATTGAAGTGTTACAGCACACGGTAACTACCGATCGCTCGGCAGAATGGGGCGACTTTTTTGCCAATTGTCTGGGAGCGTTAACCGCCGCTCTATTGTTATTTCGGCATTTTTCAAGGCCAGGGCGGGTTAAAATCAAAAATTAAATTGCTGCGTTAAACAAAAAAAATTAAATTAGCAAATACTAAAATCTAAAAGGAAGATGGAACCAAAGAAGAATCCTCATGTAGATGTGAACAAAAATAGTGCCTTGTATTTCGTCATCGGCCTAGCAGCCGTATTGGGCATCATATATGCCTCGATGGAATGGAAGAAATATGACAAGGTCAACGATTATGATATTGCGCTCAATGTAGAAGACCAGTTGGATGAAGAAGTGCCAATGACCGAACAAATAAAAACCCCGCCACCGCCACCGCCACCAGCTGCCCCAGAGGTAATAGAGGTTGTGGAAGATGAAGAGGAGGTGGAAGAAACGGTGATCGAGTCGACCGAGACCAGTCAAGAAGAAGAGGTCATGGAGGTAGAAGAGGTTGAAGTAGAAGAGGTCGAGGAAGATATTTCCGTTCCTTTTGCCGTTATTGAAGATGTGCCGATTTTTCCAGGTTGTGAAGGGGCAAAAGATAAAAAGTCATGTTTCCAGGAAATGATGCAGAAGCACATTCGTAAAAACTTCCGCTACCCAGAAATTGCCCAAGAAATGGGGGTTCAAGGTAGGGTGAACGTCATCTTCGTCATCCAGAAAGACGGTAGCATCGGCAACATCAGAATGCGCGGCCCGGACAAAAATTTAGAGGCCGAGGCATTGCGTATCATCCAAAAACTACCTAAGATGACTCCCGGTAAACAAAGGGGGCGTCCGGTAAAAGTTCCGTTCAGTATTCCGATTACGTTTAAGCTACAATAGATAGCTTATCTTCCGATATAGAGACCCCGACAGCAATGTCGGGGTTTTTTTTGTCAAAGAAATCAAAAACGCTGGCACTGGCATTGCAAATGACCCTGTTACCACATAGATTCTTTCGTGTGGCATACAAAAATATTGCGGTGGCGCATGAGATATATGATTCGCGATCATAAAAACGTCATTTCGAAGGAGCATCGCGACTGAGAAATCCATTCAACTAAAAGATTTCTCAATCGTCCGCCGAAAGCTGGCTCATGTCGAAATGACATTGATAATTGCAAAAGAAGCATTGCAGACGTATCTTTGCAGGCTGATAACGATACCACATGAAGTCGGCGGTAAGCACGGTCAAAAACACAACTTGGTCTTTGATTTTTACTGATTTTAAAGAAATCACCAAGGTGCGTTTGGCGGTCAGTGTGGTGTTTTCTTCCATTGCCGGCTATTTTTTGGGTGCCTACACCATTGAACCGCTTTCGGTTTTATTGCTCGGTTTTGGGGGCTATTGTATGGTGGGTGCCTCAAATGCCTACAACCAGATTATCGAACGTGACCTTGATGCGTTGATGAAACGCACCAAGAACCGCCCGATTCCGGCAGGGCGCATGTCGGTGGCCACCGCTTTGACGGTAGCGATTGCCATGACGGTGCTTGGCGTGGTCTCGCTCTACATTCTGAGCCCGAAAACAGCACTGTTCGGCGCCATATCGATATTTCTGTACACTTGCGCCTATACCCCTTTAAAAACCGTCACGCCCCTTTCGGTATTTGTGGGGGCAATACCCGGGGCGATACCCTTTATGTTGGGTTGGGTGGCGGCCACCAACGATTTTGGCATCGAACCTGGCACCCTTTTCATGATTCAGTTTTTTTGGCAATTCCCACATTTTTGGTCACTGGGGTGGATGCTCGACGAAGATTACAAACGGGGAGGCTTCAAAATGCTGCCCACAGGAAAAAAAGACAATGGCACTGCCCTGCAGATCATATTGTACACCATTTGGATGATCGTCATCTCCATTATGCCGGTCTTTGGTTTTACGGGCCGGTTGCATCTTTCGATCACGGCAGCAATAGTGGTGCTTTTGATGGGCCTGGTCATGCTGGGCTTTGCTTTTCGCCTATATGAAAAAAAGGATAATAAAGCTGCCAGAAATTTAATGTTGGCAAGCGTTTCATACATTACACTGATGCAAATAGTGTATGTAGTGGATAAGTTGATTTGAATATGGATTTGACAAAAGGAACCGGAAAAGAAAGAAGGGAACGTTCAAGAAAAATGCTGCTATGGTTCGGTATGGGAAGCCTCATCATGGGTTTCGCCGGATGGACGAGCGCATACATCGTCAGCAGCAAGCGTGATGATTGGGTGCAGGAGTTGGAACTGCCTACGGCTTTCTTCATCAGTACCGCACTCATCATCGTCAGTAGCCTTACCTATATTTTTGCAAAAAAGGCTGTCAGGGCAGATGATCAAAAAAATGCCTCACTCTGGTTGCTGGTGACCTTGTTGCTGGGTATGGGGTTCATTGGCTTTCAATTTTATGGTTTTTCACAAATGCTGCAGAGCGGGTATTATTTTACCGGCCCGACCAGCAATATCAAAATGTCGTATGTTTTTCTGATTGCCTTTGTGCATATTTTGCACGTGGTGGCAGGGCTCATTTCGTTGCTGGTGGTCATCTTTCAACAACTCAGGGGCAAATATCGGCCCAGTGATATGTTGGGGCTTGAATTGGGGGCTTCGTTTTGGCATTTCTTGGATTTGTTGTGGGTTTATCTGTTATTGTTCATGTACTTTGTAAAATAATTTTTCAAAATTTGGGGTTTCATCAGTAATTGGATTTTCAGAATACGTCAAAACGTTTATTTTTGCTAAAGCTTTATTAAAACAACGGTTTTTATGGATACAGCGGTGACGACCGAATCGGAAGGAACAGTTTGGGGAGGGGGCAACAGACCTCTGGGAGCCAGTTACGGCAAATTGATGATGTGGTTTTTCATCGTCTCAGATGCACTTACCTTCTCAGGTTTTTTGGTTTCTTATGGATTTTCAAGGTTCAAGTTTATCGAGACTTGGCCCATAGCCGATGAGGTGTTTACCCACGTGCCCTTTTTTCACGGCAATTACCCCATGTACTATGTGGCGTTCATGACCTTTATACTGATCATGTCTTCGGTCACAATGGTACTGGCAGTTGATGCCGGCCATCGCATGATGCAGAAAAAAGTGATCTTGTACATGTTCTTGACCATTGTTGGGGGCGCCATTTTCGTGGGCTCTCAAGCTTGGGAATGGGCCACGTTCATCAAAGGCGATTTTGGCGCATTGGAAACCAAAGGGGGGCGTATTCTTCAATTTGTGAAAGCTGATTCGGGTGAACGTGCAGCATTGGCCGACTTTGCGAAAGTGTTGCCCGAAGACCGCGTGAAGCATGTTAGCAATGAAGGTATTTGGTATGAGGCCGAGGGCTATAAAACATCTTTTTCGTTAAATGAGGTGATAGAGGGCTTCAAGGCCAATCCGGGTATTTTGATGCGTGCAGAGCAAATTATTCCCGATGTTGAACAATTACGTTCATCTGAAAATCCTTCTGACCAGTCCAAATTACAAGAATTAGAGCGTAATTACAGTAACTTGGGCGAAACAGGGGAGAAAGCAATTTTTAAAAGAGAGGCAGCTTTGGCCAGATTGAACAATGCAGTTCGAGTGGTAGAAGGGGCCAACTTGATTCGAAACGAGTACGGTAGCCGATTGTTCGCCGACTTTTTCTTTTTCATCACCGGCTTTCACGGTTTTCACGTATTTTCAGGGGTGGTCATCAACATCATTATTTTCTTCAACATCATATTGGGCACCTATGAACGGCGTGGCCATTATGAAATGGTTGAAAAAGTAGGACTGTACTGGCACTTTGTCGATTTGGTCTGGGTATTCGTATTCACATTCTTTTATTTGGTATAAAAAATCATTTGATACTATGGCGCACGATCATAAATTGGAAATATTCAGGGGGCTTCTAAAGTTCAGGTCAAACACCCAGAAAATTTGGGGAGTACTCATTTTTTTGACCATAGTCACGGCAATAGAAGTGGGTCTTGGGATCACCAAGCCTGAAATCTTGACCAAGAACTATTTCATCGGCATGAAGTTGTTGAACTGGATTTTCATTGTATTGACTTTGGTCAAGGCCTACTATATCGCATGGGATTTCATGCACCTTCGTGACGAAAAAAGCTCACTTCGTAGAGCCATTGTATGGACGCCAATTTTCTTGGTGTGTTACCTTGTGTTCATCTTACTCTATGAAGCCGATTACGTTTACACGGTCTTCAAAGAGGGTTTTCTGGCATGGAATTTCTAAGATTCAAAAAATAGCATAAGAGAGGCGGTCAAATGGCCGTCTTTTTTGTTCCGATAGCATGGGTATCTTCTTGTTGGGTCGTAAATTTGCAATATGAAGAAGACGGTGGTCTTGGTAGTGTTGTTCATCTTTCCTCTGGTAGCTTACCTGTTTTTTGCCTCGGGGGTCAATAACTTTGGCAGACTTCCCATTCTGACCGAAAATATCACTTCGCTTGAAAGCTTTCAAGGAGATGCCGTTTTGAACGGAAAAATCACCATCTTGGGTTTTTTGGGAAACAATATAGATGAGCGTAAGGGCAATGTCTTCAACCTTAACCAAAAAATATACAAGCGCTTCGATGGGTTTAAAGATCTGCAGTTTGTAATGGTCGTTCCAGAAGGCTCTGAAGAAAAAGTGGCCGAACTTAAAGGAGAATTGGGCACTTTTTCCGATACACAGAACTGGAATTTTGTCTATGGAGACCCATCTGACATAGAAAGGCTTTTCAAAAGCCTGCAGACTGATTTAAGTTTAGAAAATGATTTGTTCACCGCCCATGTTTTCATTATCGACAAAGAGGGAAACCTGCGCGGAAGAAACGATGATGAAGACGAGGGAATGAAATATGGTTTTGACACAAGTTCTGTTGCAGACCTGAACAATAAGATGAGAGACGACGTAAAAATTATCTTGGCCGAATATCGACTCGCCTTAAAGAAGAACAATGCCGACAACAGCGAATAACAAGCGAAAGTACAACTACATTTGGGTGTCTTTGGTGATTTTGATTTTCGGTATCATTTTCGTGCCCAAAATTGTCGACCGTCTGGCCAAGGGCGATGTGGTCAGGGACGAAAGGTCGGCTGCCGCCATTCCATCAGGTGAATTGACCTATATAGAGAACAAGCAAACAGGTGAGAAAAGAAAAGTACCTTCCTTTTCTTTCATTAACCAAGATAGTGTAAGGGTCAGCAACGAAGACTATCTGGGCAAGGTTTATGTGGTCGATTTTTTCTTTACCACATGCCCGACCATATGCCCGGTGATGACCAAAAACTTGGTCGAGTTACAGCAAACCTTTACCGATAATGACGATTTCGGAGTGGCTTCGTTTACCATTAACCCGCGATACGATACCCCCTCTATACTTAAGAAATATGCCAAAAAGAACGGTATTGTCGATAAAGACTGGCATCTCTTGACCGGTGACCAAGAAGAAATTTACCGTCTGGCCGAAGAAGGCTTTTATATCGTGGCCAGTGAAGCCGAAGATGCACCCGGCGGTTTTGAACATTCGGGAATGTTTGCTTTGGTCGATAGAGAGGGATACATTCGCTCAAGAAAAGACAGACATGGTAATCCCATTATTTATTATCGAGGCACGGTGACCGAAGAACAGGGCGTAAATGCCGAAGGAGAAGAAGAACAGATTTCGTTGTTGAAACAAGACATTAAAAAGCTTTTGCAAGAATGATAGAAGATGTGGTTTTGAAAGAGAAAAAATTCAACAGGATCATCAATATCGTTTCGGTGGCAATTCCTGTTGTAGTGGCATTGTTGTTCGGGGTCAAACTTCCGAACGTGGAACCCTTGTCTTTTTTGCCGCCTATTTATGCCGCCATCAATGCCGTGACCGCCATTTTGTTGATTATTGCCGTAATTGCCATCAAAAATGGTAGAAGGGTCTTGCACCAAAGGCTGATGACCACCTGTATCGCGCTCTCATTATTGTTTTTGTTGATGTATGTGGCTTATCATATGACCTCAGATTCGACACCCTTTGGGGGAGAGGGATTGCTCAGATATGTTTATTTTTTTGTGCTTATTTCCCATATCCTTTTGTCGATAGTGATCATTCCATTGGTATTGAAAACGTATGCAAGGGCGTATTTGAAACAGTTTGAACGACATCGAAGATTGGCAAAGATTACCTTTCCTATTTGGTTATATGTGGCCATAACGGGGGTAGTGGTCTATTTGATGATTTCACCCTATTACCAATAATGAAAAGAACGGTCTTTTTCATACTGGTTTTCATAATGCTCCCAAGCTTGGCGGAAGCCCAATGCTCTATGTGTCGGGCCGTTTTGGAAAGTGAGGCCGAAGGCGGTACGGCCGAGGGTATAAATGATGGCATTCTCTATTTGATGGCCATTCCCTATATCATTGTGGCCACGATTTTTTTCTTTGTGTACCGAAAGTTGAAAAAATAGATGCTAAAATTTTAACATATTTTTTGGCGTGTTACTGTAACAAAGTGGGCTATCTATTGTCTTATTAAGGTACGATAGCGTACTTCATCAATCATCAAACAACCAACCTATGTTCGATCTTGAAAGATGGCAAGAGATTTTTGATACCATCCGTAAGAACAAACTTCGTACTTTTTTGACGGGCCTTTCCGTAGCATCCGGCATATTCATCTTGGTAGTGCTTTTGGGTTTTGGCAATGGTATGCAGAATGGTATCAAACGTGAGTTTGAACAAGATGCGACTACCAGTTTATGGGTATGGACAGGAGTCACTTCAAAAGAGTACAAGGGGCTCAACCCCGGCCGGCGCATTCAGCTGACCAATGAGAACTTTGACTCTTCAGGCAAACTTTTTTCTGAAACAATAGAATATCAATCACCAAGGCTTTTTGTACGTGATGTCACGGTAAACTATGGCAAAGAAGCTTTGGTGTATAGTATACAGGGGGTATCGGATCAGTTTCAATTCATCGAGAACACCAGAATTATTGAAGGACGGTTTATCAACTACCAAGATTATGCATCAACCGCCAAGATTGCCGTTATCGGAAGGAAAATAAGGACCGATGTGTTCAACAAAGTAGAAACTCCAATAGGCGAATTCATTGAGATAAGTGGCATTCCCTTCAAAATTGTCGGTGTCTTTAAAGAATATGAAGACCGCGAAGAAGAGCGAATCTATATTCCTATAACAACGGCACAAAAGGTTTTTAATGGCGGTGATCGTTTAAACACACTATCGTATACCTTGCCGCCCAAAGAGAATTTTGACCAAGCTGTGGCCGAAGCGACGATGTTCAAAGAGGGGCTAAAAAAACATTTACAGCAAGTTCACACCGTGGCACCTGATGATACCAGTGCGGTCGAGGTCTGGAGTGCCCTTGAAGAAGCTAAGCGGTATTATAGCCTTACCGGCAACATCAAACTGTTTTTTTGGTTCGTAGGTGTCTGTACCATCATCGCTGGAGTAGTGGGCGTAAGCAATATCATGTTGATTGTCGTTAAGGAAAGAACTCGCGAAATAGGTATTCGAAAAGCCTTGGGCGCGAAACCTTGGTCGATTGTGGGCATGATTCTTCACGAATCGATATTTGTAACGGCTATTTCAGGATTTGGAGGACTCATACTGAGTATGTTGTTGTTAGAAGTCGTTGGGCCAAATGTTGAGATTGACTATGTGGTAAATCCATCTGTAAACTTAAAAGTTGCGGTAGCGACCGTTCTGGTACTGATATTGGCAGGAACGATCGCTGGGTTTTTCCCAGCATGGAGGGCTGCCAGAATAAAAGTAATCGAAGCACTGAGAGACGAATAACCATGTTCAATAGAGATCGTTGGAAAGAAATTTTGGAGGTATTGACCAGTAACTGGTTTAGAACCGTCTTGACCGCTTTTGGAGTCTTTTGGGGCATTTTCATACTCATCATTCTTTTGGCGGCAGGCAAAGGGCTGGAGAATGGTATTAACCAAGATTTCGGTGATATTGCCACCAATACCATGTTCATGTGGACAAGAAGGACCACAAAACCTTACCAAGGCCTGCCAAAAGATAGGAGTTTCGAATTTAAGCGCGAAGATGTACAGACCATTAGGGATAATGTGCCAAATCTGAGATTTCTTTCTCCAAGAAACCAACTAGGTGGCTTCAGTTCGGGCGGTAACAATGTGGTAAGGGGGCTCAATGCCGGTGCGTACAATGTGTATGGCGACTATCCCGAAATTATCAACCAAGACCCCATGACCGTGACGTCCGGTAGGTTTATCAATTATAACGATATCAACGAAAAGCGCAAGGTGGCCATTATTGGGCAAGGAGTGAAAAATGATCTTTATGATAAGAATGAAGAGGTGTTGGGTACCTATATCAAGATTCAAGGTGTCAATTTTTTGGTGGTAGGTACGTATAAAAAGAACAGTAGTGATGGGGGCGAAGAAGCCCAAAAAGAAATTTTTGTCCCCTTTACTTCATTTTCGCAGGCTTTCAATTACGGCGAAGATGTAGGCTGGATGGCCATTACTGCCGAAGATGGCCACTCGATATCGGTGCTCAAGGAAAAAATCATCGATGTGATGAAGAAAAAGCACAAAGTGCATCCTGAAGACCATCGCGCGATAGGCCATTTCGATCTCTATGAACAATATAACCGCGTAGAGAGCCTTTTTGCCGGTATGCGATGGATTGCCATAATAGTGGGAACCTTTGTTTTGCTTTCAGGAATCATCGGTGTCAGTAATATCATGCTCATAGTGGTAAAAGAACGTACCAAAGAGATCGGCATACGAAGGGCTCTGGGCGAACATCCTTGGTCGATTAAGAAGCAGGTCATATTAGAGTCGATATTCTTGACCATAATCTCAGGAATGGCCGGTATAATTTTTGGGGCACTCTTTATTTATGCGGTCAATGCGCTTTTGGCAAATGTGGGGCCGGTAGACATGTTCATGAACCCCAGTGTAAGCGTTCGTGTGGTCGCGACCGCACTTTTGGTATTGGTGATATCGGGGCTGTTGGCAGGGTTCATACCCGCACAGAGTGCTATACGTGTCAGACCCATTGAGGCATTAAGAAATGAATAATTAAATATCAATCAAAATAATTAAAATGAAGAAGTCAGTAACCATTATCATTCTCCTGATCATTTTAATCGGATTCGGTGGAGCGATGTACTATCTATATCAAAAGGATGCTGAAGATCCGGTAATCTATTCAACTGAAAAACCGTCAAAACAGACCATCATAAAAAAAGCCGTGGCTACGGGAAGTATCCTTCCTTTAGAAGAAGTATTGATAAAGCCCAATATTTCAGGGGTAATCGAAGAAGTTTATGTTGAGGGAGGTGACTATGTGAAGTCGGGTGATTTGATTGCCAAAATCAAAGTGGTCCCTAATTTGAATGCGCTCAATGATGCTCGCGACGCGATCGATCAGGCCAAAATCAATTTAAACGATCAGAAGCGTAACTATGATCGGCAAAAATCCCTGTTCGATAGAGGGGTTATTTCCCAAGCAGACCTTGAACGGGCCGAAGTCACGTTTGACCAAGCAAAACAATCGTACAATGCCGCCAATAAAAGATACGACATCATCAAAACAGGTACGGCGAGTGGTTATGGCAACCAGGCCAATACCCTCATTCGCTCTACGGTCAGCGGTATGGTCTTAGATGTACCCGTCGAAAAGGGCAATCAGGTTATCGAGAGCAACAACTTCAATGAAGGAACTACCATAGCCGCCATAGCTGATGTTGAGAAAATGATTTTTGAAGGCAAGGTCGATGAATCTGAAGTCGGTAAAATAACCGAAAACCTTCCGTTGGAAATTACCGTAGGGGCCATTGAGGATCAAGTTTTTGATGCAGTTCTCGATTACATCGCACCAAAGGGAAAAGAAGAAAATGGAGCGATCCAGTTTGAGATTAAGGGCACTTTGACAAAAGAGGATACCACCTTCATCCGCGCTGGCCTGAGTGCCAATGCCTCCATTATTCTGGCAAGGGCCGACAGCGTTCTAGCTTTAAAAGAAGCTTTGGTACAGTTTGATACAGAGACCAAAGAACCTTTTGTTGAAATCGAAAAAGGCGAACAACAATTCGAAAGAAAAGAGATCCAGCTCGGTATCAGTGATGGTATTTTCGTGGAGGTAAAATCAGGCGTTGGTCCAGATGACAAAATCAAGGTCTGGAACAACGTTGAGCCAGAAGTCACGGCCAACTGATCATTTAACAAAATTTTTATTCAATTCTTGTAACAATTTAACATCTTGTGAGTCATATTGTACGAATCTTCGTTACGGGATAGCTAACAAACCAATCATGATAGAAATCAAAGATCTTCACAAATCCTATAAAATGGGAAGCAATTCCCTGCATGTACTCAAAGGATTGAACTTTTCAATTGAAGAAGGTGAATTGGTGGCCATTATGGGCTCGTCTGGTTCTGGAAAATCAACCCTGCTGAACATTTTGGGCATGTTGGATGAAGCAGATTCAGGAGAATACACATTGGATGGGGTTCCGATCAAAAACCTCTCAGAGACAAAAGCGGCCCAATATCGAAACAAGTTTCTAGGGTTTATCTTCCAATCTTTCAACCTTATCAATTATAAAAACGCCTTAGAGAACGTGGCATTGCCACTGTACTATCAAAGAATGCCCAGAAAAGAGCGTCAAGAAAAGGCAATGAAGTATTTAGAGCAAGTGGGTCTCAAAGAGTGGGCGCACCACCTACCGAACGAACTTTCTGGTGGCCAAAAGCAACGGGTGGCGATAGCAAGGGCCATGGCGGCCGAGCCAAAGGTTTTGTTGGCCGATGAGTTGACGGGTGCTCTAGACAGTACCACCTCATATGAGATCATGGAACTCATTCAAAAGATAAATGATCAAGGAAACACCATTTTGGTGGTCACCCACGAAGATGATATCGCGCATATGTGCAAACGTATTGTCTATCTAAAGGACGGTGTCATTGAAAAAGACGAAAAAATAAAACAGGTAAGGGCCTCCGCATATGTTCAGTAGAGATACTTGGCGAGAAATATTCATATCCATCAAGAAAAATAAACTCCGCACATTTTTGGCGGGATTTACAGTGGCTTTGGGTATTCTCATCTTTGTCTCTTTGGTAGGCTTGACCAATGGGTTGAAGAACACCTTCAATGAGTTTTTCAGCGACGATGCCACCAATACTTTTTTCCTATTTCCCGGCAGAACGACCATGCCATATAAAGGTTACAAATCAAGAAGAAGAATAGAATTCGATAATTCTGATTTGGCCGATATCAAGAAGAACTTTGCGCTCTTTGTTGACTATATAACCCCAAGAATAAGTAGAAATGCCTTGGTGAAGTACCGTGAAGAGTCAAATAACTACAACACAAGGGCCGTGGCCCCCGGTCATCAATTCAATGAAAAGACCATTATGATGAAGGGGCGGTACCTCAATCAAGAAGATATTGCCAAGAAGACCAAATATGCGGTCATTGGCAGGTTGGTGGAACAAGACCTTTTCGGCGCAGTCGACGCTATTGGCAAATACATCGATATCGGAGGAAGTGCATTTAAGGTCATCGGGGTTTTTCAAGATGATGGGGGCGACAATGAAGAGCGATATATTTATTTGCCCTATACCACCAGACAGTTGATTGAAAAAAACACTGATAAGATCGATCAAATCATTCTTGGCTTCAAACCAGAGATAGGATATGCAGGGGCAATGGCTTTTGAAACAAGTCTAGAAAAGTTTCTGAAGGAGAAAAAATACATAAGCCCTGAAGACCAAAATGGGCTTTTTATCAGAAATGTGGCCGACCAACTAAAACAAAACCAGCAGTTCGCCAATATACTGGGCATTATTGCATCCGTATTTGCCTTGGGCACCTTGGTGGCAGGTATCATCGGGATCAGTAATATTATGGTTTTCGTGGTAAAAGAACGTACCAAAGAAATTGGTATTCGAAAGGCTTTGGGGGCTACACCGGCTTCGGTCATTGGATCTATTTTATTGGAATCTGTTTTTATTACCACAGCGTTTGGTTATATAGGCATGTTGATTGGTCTGGTCGTATTGCAATCGATTGGTACCAGTCTTGAGGATTTCTTCATCAAGAATCCATATATCAACACGGGCCTTGCCATTATCGCAACCGTTTTTTTGATCCTCTTCGGAGCTTTGGCCGGTTATATTCCCGCGAGACGTGCAGCAAGAATCAAACCCATAGTGGCATTAAGGGACGAATAAGATGAGATTGTTATTTGATAGAAATACCTGGCAAGAAATTTTCGGATCCATCCGAAAAAATAAAATACGCACCATAATTACCATCGTTGGGGTACTCTGGGGTATTTTTGTTTACATAGCCATGTCAGGTGCCGCTAAAGGAATGGACAACGGTTTTGAAAAGTCTTTTGAAACAGTAGCCATGAACAGCCTTTTTGCTTGGGCGCAAAGTACCAGCAAACCCTATTCAGGCTTCAAGACAGGAAGACAATTACAGTTGAAACTTGGTGATGCCACTGTACTTGAAAACCGAATCGCTGAAATTCAATATATCGCCCCTAGAAACGTAAAAGGCACTTTTGGTTCTTCTCCGGCATCCATATCCCGAGGATTAAAATCAGGCAGTTACCCTGTTTATGGCGATTTTCCTGTTTTTACGAAAATCGCCACCAAAAAGATATATGACGGTGGTCGTTTTATCAACGACGATGATATTGAGCAGGCTCGAAAGGTGTGTGTGATCGGTGAGCGCACCCAACAAGAATTGTTTGAAGAAGATGAAGACCCGATCGGGGGGTACATTCGAATTGATGGTATCTATTTTCAAGTGGTCGGGGTTCACAAATTTGTACAAACGGCACCCTTTGACTCAGATAGCGACATTTTTATCCCTTTTACAACCTATCGAAGATTGTACAATTCTGGCGAAAATGTTGGCTGGTTCTCTATTGCCGCTTACGATGATGCCGATGTGGTTCAGGTTGAAGAAGATGTAAAATCGGTTCTCAAATCCATACACCGCGTAGATCCAACTGATGAAAGGGCATTTGGCACATTCAATTTGGGCGAAGTATTCAATAAGATTATGGGCTTCTCGAAAGGGTTGACCTTTATCTCGTTAGTAGTGGGCATAGCCACCATTTTGGCGGGTATTATCGGTATCGGGGCCATTCTGTTGATTTCGGTCAAAGAGCGTACCAAAGAATTGGGCGTGAGAAGGGCCTTGGGTGCCACGCCCGGTGAAGTACGTACCTTGATTGTTTTGGAGTGCCTCTTTTTGACATTGATCTCAGGAATAATAGGGATCATCTTAGGGGCGGTAGTGCTAAAAATTGTCGATAATGCGACACAGGGCATTGATTTTCCATATACCAATCCGACGGTGCCGATACCACTGGTGGTGGGGGCATTCATGTTGATGATGGTTTTAGGTGTGCTCATAGGGCTGATACCAGCGCAAAGGGCCGTCAGCATTCGGCCGATCGATGCATTGAGAGAAGAATAAAAAACTGGATATAAGAAACTAAATAATCAGAAAATGAAGAAAATTCTAAAATGGGTAGGACTTGCAGTCTTGGTAATCGGTGCCCTTTGGGCCGCATCTTTCTTTATCAGCTCTAACAGCAAGTCACCGATAGAATACGAAACCCATAACCCCTTTATTTCAAACATAGAAAAGAAGACTGTGGCCACGGGTAAGGTGATTCCCCAAGAAGAGGTTGAGATCAAGCCACAGATTTCGGGCATTATCGACAAGATATACAATGAAGAGGGCGATGAGGTAAAAACGGGTGATTTGATTGCCCTTATTAGGGTGGTGCCTAATGAACAGGCCCTTTTTCAGGCAAGAGGCCGGGTAAACAACGCCAAGGTGGCCCTCAAGAACTCTGAAATAGAGTATAATAGAAATAAAACCCTTTTTGACAGGGGTGTGGTTTCAAATCAAGATTTTCTAAACCTTCAATTACAATATGAACAGGCAAAATTAGAACTTGAAAATGCCCAAAATGATTATCAGATAATCCTTAGGGGTTCTGCGGGTGGCTCTGCCAGTGCCAATACAAATATTCGTGCCACGGTTGACGGAACAATTTTGGAAATTCCTGTTGAAGAGGGCGATCAGGTTATTCAGAGCAATAATTTCAATGACGGTACCACGATTGCCACCATTGCCGATTTGGGCAAAATGATTTTTGAAGGAAAGGTCGATGAAGGCGAGGTCGGTAAGCTTGAAGTCGGCATGCCATTGAAAATAAGCCTAGGTGCCATTGAAGATAAAGAATTTGATGCCACATTGAAGTTCATAGCGCCCAAAGGGGTCGAAGAGGCAGGTGCCGTTCAATTCAAGATTGAGGGCGATGTCAATGTAGACGATGATTTTATGGTGCGGGCAGGTTATAGCGCCAATGCTTCATTGACATTAGAGAAAAAAGACAGCATTTTGGTAATACCGGAAGCGTTGCTACAATTCGATAAAGAAACCGACGAGCCCTATGTTGAGGTGGCCACCGGAGAACAAGAGTTTGAAAGGCGTGATGTTGAAATCGGTATCTCTGACGGAATCAATGTAGAAATACTCTCAGGACTGACCGAAGAAGACAACGTGAAGCAATGGAACAAAACAGAACCAATCAAAAAAGGCCTAGAAGAAGAGGAGGAAGGTGAAGAATCTGACGAGTAGGCACCAACAATAGCCAATTACCAACAAAAATCAAAAAACGAATGAGAAATAAACTGACACTATTGTTAGCACTGTTTGCCTTATGCCTTGCTAACGCCCAGATGAAAAAATGGACGCTTGAAGAATGCGTTATCTATGCTGTTGACAATAACCTGACCATAGAGCAATTTGAACTCGATCTTGAAAATGCAAAAATCGATAAATCAGATGCCCTGGGTGCTTTATTGCCAAATTTGAACGGTGATGCACGTTTAACCGAAAACTTGGGTTTATCATTTAACCCAACTTCTCAAGAACCTGTGAATACGCAGCTTAACTTTACGGGTAACTTAACTTCGGTTTGGACTCTTTTTGATGGACTACGAAATATTAGACAGTTGCAAAGGGCCAAACTAAATGCCATTGCCAACCAATATCGATTAGATGATCTGAGAGACGATATTCGCTTGAATGTGGCCAATGCCTATTTACAGGTGTTGAGCAACAAAGAACAATTAAAGGTCTTCAGGGCGCAGTATGCGGTGACAGAGCAAGATTTGAAGCGTACGAAAGAACTGGTAGAGTCTGGTGTAGTACCACGGGGTGACCTATTGGAGATCGAGGCCACTGCCGCCAATCAAGAACAGCAGATCATCAATGGGGAAAGCTTGGTATTGATTTCTCGAGTGAATTTGGCACAATTACTTCAAATTACCGATTATGAGAATTTTGATATTGCCGATGAATCGTTTGACGTACCTCCTTCTGATATTTTAGACAATTCAGCAAAAGTAATTTTTGATAAGGCGTTGACATTTAGAAATGATATAAAATTGTCAGAATCGAATGTAGAACTTGCCGAAGAAGACTTAAAGATCGCTAAGGGTGCAAATTACCCTTCATTGTCGGCATTCATAAATTATAACACACGGTATTCAGATCAAAACCTTGTTCCCACGGCATTTGATACAGATGGTATGCCCACAGATTTTTCAATAATACCGTTTACCGATCAATTGTATTTGTTTGATGGGTTGGCTTATGGTTTCTCGCTCAACGTGCCCCTGTTCAATGGCTGGAGCACCCGAAACAATGTGAAGCGCTCAAAAATCAGCCTTGAAAGCGCAAGGCTGCAATTAGAACAGACCAAACTCGAACTAGAGTCGAACATACAACAGGCGTATGTTGATGTAAATACCTTTGAAAAGGCCTATGAAGCGGCACAAAAAACCCTTGAGGCGAGAAGAACAGCCTATGAGTATGCCAAAGAGCGTTTTGATGTCGGACTGATGAACTCGTTTGATTTCAGCCAAGCGCAGGCAAGATTGGATAATGCCGAGGCCGATGTCGTTCGTACCAAATATGACTATATCTTCAGATTGAAGATACTCGAGTTTTACTTTGGTATTCCTTTGAGGTTAGATTAGAAAAATGTGCATCCTAATAGCTGGACCTGACGGTTTTTAAAACCTGTCAGGTCTTTTTATCTTCGCCAAATGGCAAAAATCCTGAATTTGGAAACAGCGACCACCAACTGTTCGGTCAGCATTGCGGACAAAGGCGACCTAGTGTGCTTGAAGGAAGAAAACTCAGCGAACTACTCCCATTCAGAACAGCTCCATGTCTTTATCGAGCAGGCACTGCAAGAGGCTTCAATGGCGTTTTCAGATTTAGATGCCATTGCCGTGAGCAAGGGACCTGGCTCCTATACCGGCTTGCGCATAGGGGTGTCGGCGGCAAAAGGACTCTGTTTTTCTTTGGATGTGCCCTTGATTTCCGTTCCGACCCTTGAGAGCATGGCTAGCCAGCTTGATGTGAGCGAAGATGAAGTGATCGTTGCCATGTTGGATGCCCGTAGAATGGAAGTCTATTCGGCCGTATATGATCATCATGGTGAAGAAATCAGGGAAACGAGGGCAGAAGTGATCGATGCAGCATCGTTCATGGAGTTTTCAAAGCGCCCAAAAATACATTTGATCGGCAGTGGTGCAGAAAAATGCCGGGAAATACTGCCAAAAGATAGAAACTTCATTTTTCATACAGGGGCTTTTCCTTCCTCAAAGGAAATGGCCGTACTCTCCCATAAAAAATTTGAAACGGGCCAGTTCGAAGATGTGGCCTATTTTGAACCTTATTACCTCAAAGATTTTATCCTACAGAAAAAGAAAACTTAGTCATCGATTTGGTGTACCACCCGTTGTGGGAAAGGAATTTCGATACCTGCTTCGTCAAAACGAAGTTTAGACTGCTCAATAAGGTTGAACCGTGCCGGCCAAAAGACTTCATTGGGTGCCCAAAACCTGAGGGTGAGGTTTACCGAACTATCGCCCAAACTGTCTACATAGACCTCTGGGGCAGGTTCTTTTAGAATACGCCCGTCGTTGGCGCAAATGTCCAATAAGATGTCTTTCGCGGTTTTTATGTTGGATCCATACCCAATTCCCACTACATAGTTTTCCCTTCGCATGGGTTCGGCATTGTAGTTGATGATATTCCCGTTTGCCAATTGCCCGTTGGGAATAATGGCGATTTGGTTGCCAAAGGTGTTCAATTTGGTATTGAAAATGGAAATTTCCTTTACGGCGCCATCCACACCCTGGGCCGATATCCAATCCCCGATTCTGAAAGGCTTGAACAATAAAATAAGTACGCCACCCGCGAAATTGGCCAAAGACCCTTGTAGAGCGAGGCCTATGGCAAGACCAGCAGCACCGATCATGGCGACCAAAGACGAGGTTTTGACCCCCAATTGGGTGACCACCAAGACTAATAACAGAACTTTTAATGTGATTCTTATGAAACTTTGCAGAAAAGATTCAAGGGCGGGGTCGTAGTCTTTCTTTTCAAAGAATTTTCGAACCAACCTGTTTATGAATTTAATGACCCAAAGCCCGACAATGAGAATTATTGCCGCCAATAAAAGATTGGGTAGTAGGTTCCAGAACCAATCCAAGGCTCTTTCAATATGCTGTTCGTAGTCTTTTAGTTGTTCCATAGACATTATTTTTCATTATTCAACATAAGAAAATTAGCGGTGAAGTCAAGTTTTTTGAATCAAAGAAATTGTTAACCTTATCGAAAGGACTGAATTTGCCGCAGTGCGTCAGGGGCAGTGGTGACGGGTAGCTTACAAGTGCCCTCTATACATACGTATACCAATGTTTCCCCTTCACTGTACCTATCTTTCAATAGCTCGATATTACCTTCTCTTTCAGCCCCGACCAGTATACTATTGGGAATATAGCTTTTTGCAATTTCAGTACCCAAACGTTGATGGTCATCACCGATAATGGCAATCTCATAAAAGTTATTGTTGCCATACATCACCAAATGCAGCCAATTGGCAAAACTCTGGGCGTTTTCCGCAAAATTATCCTGAACATTATTGACCATTTGACGAACAATATCACCATAGGGCTCTTCATGGTAAAGCTTATGCAATTTCAATAGATTTTTTGCCATTATCGAGTTCGATGAAGAAATTACATTGTCATAGGTTTCGACCGAGCGTCTAATGAGCGAGGCATCTTCGTCTGAGGTGTAATAGAAAAGTTTGTTGTCTTTGTCTTGAAAATGTTCAATGGTATAATCAGTCAAGTTTTTGGCCTCTTTCAACCAAGTTTCGTTAAAAGTGACTTCATATAAAGAAATATAGGCCTCTATTACTGTGGCGTAATCATCTAAAAAACCATTGATGGTACTTTTGCCTTCTTTATGGTTACGATGAAGTCCGCCATCACTTTTAAGCATATTTTCTTTTATGAACTCGGCATTCGTTAAGGCCGTATTGAGATAGGCTTCATCGCCCAGATAGCGATAGGCATCGATCAAGCCTTGAAGCATCAAACCATTCCAAGAGGTCAGTATTTTGTCATCGAGACGGGGTTTTTCCCTTTTCTGACGTGCTTCCTTCAATGTTGCCAGATCGTTATCGATGCGATTTATGAGTTCATCGCCAGAAATCCCGTGCTTTTCGGCAATTTCTTCAGAGGATTTGTCGCGTATCAGCACGTGGTTTCCATTCTCCCAAAGGCCATAAGAGTTGATATTGAAATAATCTTTGAAGATCTCAAAATCATCTTGGAGCAATTGTTGTAGTTCCGTTTCCGTCCAAACATAATAAGCCCCTTCTTCCAACTCACCGTTTTCATCAAGGCTGTCGGCATCTAATGAGGAATAGAATCCGCCATTCGCATCGGTCAATTCCTCCTTTATAAAAATGAAGGTCTCTTCAACCACATTTTTGTATAGCTCATTTTTGGTGACAGCATAGGCCTTGGCATACAAACTGATCAATTGGCCATTGTCGTACAGCATTTTTTCGAAATGGGGCACATGCCATTTCATATCAACCGAATAACGTGAGAATCCGCCCCCCACATGGTCAAAGATGCCGCCATAAGCCATACGTGTAAGTGTGGTATTGACATATTCCATTACTGAATCATCTTCATTGGCCGTGGCATAATGCAGTAAAAAATCCAGATTATTGGGCATCATGAACTTGGGAGCCCTTTTATAGCCGCCCAAATACGTATCGAAGTATTTTGACCAATTACCAATGGCATCGTTGAGCCGTTCAGTGGTAAATGAATCACCCTCTTCTTTGTTTTCGATTAAATTGATGGCCTTGATGCCTCTTGCCAAATCATCGGCATAACCCTGTATCTTTTCAGGTTGGTTATTGTAGAGGTCAACGAGTTGGGCCAACGATTTCAACCAATTTTTTTTGGGCACGTAAGTTGCTCCCCAAAATGGCCGTCCATCAGGTAATGCCACAATGTTCAGTGGCCAACCGCCATTACCCGACATCATTTGAATGGCGTCCATATAGATTTGGTCGACATCGGGGCGCTCTTCACGGTCGATTTTGATATTGATAAAGCTTTCATTCATTAATTTGGCGACCTCTTCATCTTCGAAACACTCCCTTTCCATAACATGGCACCAATGACAGGCCGCATAGCCAATGCTTATGAGCAAAGGCTTGTTCTCTTTCTGGGCACGTTCAAGCACTTCGGGCTTCCAGGGGTGCCAATTCACGGGATTGTGCGCATGCTGTAGCAAATATGGACTCGTTTCATCAATCAATGCGTTGGTGTACTTGTGTCTCATCTCATCCTTTTTTTGTGCACAGGCATTTAACATAAACACGAAAAGCGTGCAAATAGAAAGATATTTTGCCATAATGATACCGAATGGTGAAAAAAAAACGCCCAAACGGGCGCTCAATACATTTTCAAAGCCGTTTATTTGACCTCAAATGTAATTTTTACGTTTACACGGTAATCATCGATTTTGCCATCTTTGACGGTGGCACTTTGCTCGTTGACATATACCGAACGTATGTTTTTGACCGATTTAGCGGCTTGCGTTACTGCTTTTTGAGTGGCATCTTCCCAACTTTCATCAGAATTTGCCAAAACTTCTATTACTTTTAAAACTGCCATAGTTAATGATTTTTGATTTCCTTAAAGTTATGAAATAATAAGCACAATTCTCTTATGGAAAATGGAAAATCAGCCATTAAGGGCGACCACTTCTTTCACCTTATCGCCGAGCATGTTCTTGAGCATGTTCTCAATGCCATTTTTAAGGGTAAAGGTCGATGATGGGCAACCGCTACAGGCCCCTTGCAAAATGACGTTGACCGTACCGCTGTTTTCTTCGTACGATTGAAAAACAATATTGCCCCCATCACTGGCCACGGCGGGCTTGACATATTCTTCAAGAATGTCGACTATCTGCCTTGAAGTGTCATCGAGCGTAATTTTTTCTGCAGATTGCGAACGTGCTTCTGATTCTTTGCTGATGGCACTTGATGATACCACTTCTTTACCATCTGACAGAAAACCCCTGATAAACTCTCGCAACTGTGGTGCAGCCTCATCCCAATCGCCTACATCATATTTGGTGACCGAAACATAGTTTTCATCGATGAAGACCTCTTTGACAAATGGAAAGTGAAAGAGTTCTTTCGCCAATTCAGAATCTTTGGCCTCATCGATATTCTTGAATTCAAAAGTGGCGGGCACAATTCTTTTGTTGGCCACAAATTTCATGACCGCTGGGTTTGGGGTCACCTCACCATAGACTGTAATCGCCTGTTTTTTTGAAAATTCAGGCTCGTTGACAACGGGTTCTCCGGCATTCAGATATTCGACCAATTGTTGTGCAACCTCGTCTTTGACATCTTTCCAATCAACAATGTCAAAACGCTCAAGGGCAATGAAATTTCCAGAAATATAAATGGTCTTTATAAAAGGAAGATAAAATAGCTGCTGCGCCAGTGGTGAATCTTTGGCCTCGTCAATGTTCTTGAACTCGTAGCTGCCCTTGACCAGAAAATCATTGGCCTCGAATTTCAATATAGCGGGATTGTTGGTGGCAACAACGGTTATATGATATTCTTTCATAAGATTTTTTTTCAAAAATACAAAGGAAATATGAAGCCTGAAATATATAATAATGTATTACATTAACCGTTATAGTTACTGTTCGAACACACCACTTGATGAAATTGACCCCAAACTTTTTTATGAAACGCCTTTTGTTCGTACTGGCACTTTTGTTTGCATTTAGTATCAACTCTCGAGCACAAGAGGGCATTCCCGTATATTTCGATTATTTGGCAGACAATTATTATTTGGTCTATCCATCGATGGCCGGTATTGGAGAGGGAGGCAAATTGCGGCTTACCGCCAGAAAGCAATGGTTCAATGTTGATGAGGCGCCAAGCTTACAGACGTTCAATGCGCATTTTAGGGTTGGTGATAGAAGTGGGGTAGGCGGTATTCTGTTCAACGATTCAAACGGATACCATTCGCAAGTCGGGTTTAAAATGACCTATGCGCACCACTTGCGCTTGGCCGGCGATTTCAGGGTGTTGAACCAACTCTCGTTCGGACTTAGTGCAGGGATTATTTTAAGCAGTCTTGATGAGACCGAATTTAGGTCTGTTATTCCCGATCCAGTGGTTTCCGGGGTTAAAAACACCACAAGTTATTATAATATCGATTTGGGTGTCTCATACAGTCTTTTCGAGTTTTATGCCCATGCTGCCATACTCAATTTGCTCGGTACGGGCCGTGACCTCTATACAGCGGCCGAATTTGATAATTTGCGGCGGTATTTATTTTCTGTCGGATATGTCTTTGGAAGAAGTGAGTGGCGGGTAGAGCCTTCCGTTTTGTTTCAAATGACCGAGTTCACTGAAGAAAAAACGGTTGATTTCAATGCCAAGGTATATAAGGATGTCGGCTTTGGAACCATTTGGGGCGGACTTTCATATCGAAGAAGTTTTGACGGCGCGCAATTTCAACAAGACGGAAGCTTTGGTGAACAACGTTTACAATTGTTCACCCCCATTGTAGGGGTCAATTGGGGCAAATTCATGTTCTCTTACAATTATTCATACCAAATGGGCGATATTCGGTTTGACAACGGTGGTTTTCACCAGATTACATTGGGTTATGATATTGGCCAAGAAAGGGGCAACCGATATGATTGCTACTGCCCAGCTGCGAATTATTAAATCTTTATTATCCAGTTAAAGTTTAAAACCCTGATCCCGATAGCCATCGGTATTGATCGCGGTTACCTTCGGTTTCTATAAATTTTTATCGTTCAAAACGTTATTCGTTATCGGTGAATGGTTATAGTGCTATCACTATTGACCATGAACATTTAACAAAAAGAAATTTCATTGCGCATCGAAACCTATGGGCGTTCAGTCTATAGTGGTTTAGTTTTAAAAAGTGAAAAACCATTTCGAGTCCAAAACTGGACGAGAAATCCGATGTGAAGAGATTTCCCCCTCTGGGCTTCCCAGGGCCGAAATGGTGTTCAACAATAACGATTATTCCCAGCTATAGTTTTTCTTGGCGGCCTGCGCCTTAATGGCCGAGATCATGGCATTCTCTAGTTCACCGGCCTCTTCCTTTTGGTTTTTGGCGATATAGGCTTCCCTTTTGGCGTTCAATTCTTGAATCTGTTTTTGAATTTGGGTACGTTCCGCTTTCTTTTCTTCAATGAACTTTTCAATTTCGGCTGTTGATTTTCCTTTGAGCTCTGTAGGCAGTTCATCTTTTTTGAGTTTTGATACATCAAATTCTTTGTCTGCAGAAGCATCTACCAAATCCCACGACGAATTATTGTAAAGTCTTGAACTTTTACTCACGGCTCTTTTTACGACCACCACTTCTTCAAGGGCTTCGGCATTGGCATCTTGGGCCACTTGCATCTGTTTCTTTCGTTCACCGGCATATCCATACGAGATGTAGGTATTGTTCAATTTTGAATTTAACTGTATGATAATGTCATCATAGGGGGTATCAATATGTACGATTTGGCGATTATGGTCGATGGCCATATAATCTCCACCTGTAAGTTCTGCCCCCTTTTTCCATTGGGTTGAAATACCCTGCTCATAATTACCGCAGAAAATGGTGTTGACGATAACGTCTTTTTCTTTGGCCTGATAGGCGGCATCCCTGTAATTCAATTTGCCTTGGGTAAAAGGTTCATTGCCTGCGATAAAGATCATCTTCAAGTCATCTCTGTTCTTTCCCCATTCAAGTTGTTTTAACGAGGTGTTGATGACCTGGCCGCAATATTCTTCCCCACCATTGGTGGTCAATGAGAACAATTTTTCAGAGATTTCATCAAGGTCACTACTAAAACCGATGACCTGCCGTATATAGCCCTCGCGTGATGAAAGATGGTCATTGCCGTATTCATAAAGCGCAATTTGCAATGATGGTCGACTGTCATTGCCACAACGGGCGTAGGTGAACTCATTGACAATATCCCAAAGTTGTGCCTTGGCCTGGTTGATGAGTCCGTCCATGCTGTTGCTTGTGTCGAGCAACAAGGCGATTTTGACATATTGTTTCGAGGGTTTGTGCGTTTTGGCATCGGCCAACAAAACCGTTGGTTCACTTTTTTCCGTGTTTGCCCTACAGGCCAGGGGCACTATTAAGGTGAGGGCCAGAACTCCTGTGGTCAATAATTGTTTTGCATTTCTCATAGTCGAATTGTTTTTGAATTATAGCGCTAAAAGTATTGCTGAACTTTTTTGATAAAAATCAATAATGAGTGAACATGCCTTTTTGGTGAGTGAACGTGCATATGCTTTTAGCTTAGTGGGCAAAACACCCAATATTTTTGACTGTTTGGGCATTTCAGCATTTTTTGGTAAGCGATAAAACGAGTAAGTTTATCCTTGGGTATTGCTTAAAAATGAACCGAAAAGACTACATAACGATAGTATTCATGCTGCTTTGTGGATTTCTTTTTTCACAAGAGTCACGAGATACGGGCGCCAATACCTTTATGCTCGAAGGCTCGGTCAAGAGCAAAGATGGTCAGATGCCGATTTCGGGGGTCGAGGTCAGAACAGATAAAGGGCAATACACCATAACCAACGGCCTCGGTGAATTTCGAATTCGAGTAAAAATGGGCGATATGCTGATTGTCGAGAACCTTGATTTTGAAACGGTCAGGCATCGCATTACATCTGATGAGGAAATCTTGGTACTGGTAGAGGATTACGACCCCAGCAGTGTTCAAAAAAGTAGGGCAGACCATAAGGTCTTTCTTGATTCGGCCAATCATTACAAAAAAGCAAGTATCGAAAAGAGTATAGATTTTGTGGTGCAGGCCATTGAGAATTTGGGCAAAAGAGGAAACAAGAGAGAGTTGGCGCATGCCTATACCGTATTGGGAGAGATTTATCAATATCACAAACAGTATGATCTGGCCATTGATAATTTCAACTATGCCCTTGAACTGCGAAGTACGGTTAAGACATCGTTATTACTAGGGGAAACATACGTTCGCAACGGGCAATTTCAAGAAGCAACGGCAACTTTTGAACCACTTTTGGATATTAAGAAAATGGTGCCCTATCAACGGGTAGAATTATATGAGGGCTTGGGAGATGCCCATAAAGGCCTTGGCGATGAAAACAAAGCTTTGGGTTTTTATAACCAGGCATTGACCGTTGCGGAGAAAAATCAGATTTCGCCAAAGGTGACCGACCTGAACTCAAAAATCGCCGAAACCTATGCCAAAGAAAAACGTCCCGTAGAAGCTGAGGGCTATTTCTCAAATTCACTACGGTTATCGAAACAAGAAGCCCCACAACGTGCCATTCAAGAGAACGAAAAAGTGGCAGACTTTTATAATGATGAGAGACGATTCGATGATGAAATCCAGCTTCGAAAGAAAAGTCTGAAAGAACTTGAGCAGTTGCCTGCCGAGACCATTGCGGCAGATAAATCTAATATTACCCGTGATTCCATCACCGCACAGCGTATCAACTATAAAATTGCCAATGCCTACATCGCCCAAGAGAAATTGGATGAGGCCATTCCGTATTTAGAAAGAAGTATTGCCGAGGCCGATAATGAAAACGATCTTGTAGTGCAGAAAGATGCGACCCGTAAACTGTCAGAGGTGTATCGTTATCAAGGTGATTTCAATAAGGCATTGGAGACCTATCAAGACTATGTCTCATTGGTCGATACCCTTTACGTGCGCAAAGAGCAGGAAATTTCGAGAGTGGTACGACTGAACCGTGAGATAGTCACTAAACAGAATCGTATTGCAAGCCTTGAACAAGACAGGGAGCTTTCGCAGAGCAAATATAGTTTGGCCTTGGCTGAGCGACAGCTTTCTGAAGAAAGCAACAAACGACAAAAATGGATTATCTATTCGCTGATTTTCGGGCTATTCTTGATGGCTTCAACGGCCTTTTTCTACTACCGGAGCAACAGGCAACAGAAATTGGCGAACAACCTTCTGGCCTTAAAGTCACTGCGCTCACAGATGAATCCACATTTTATATTCAATGCCCTCAATTCGGTGAACAATTTCATTGCGAAAAGTGACGAGCGAAGTGCCAATCGCTTTCTAAGTGAATTTTCTGTGCTGATGCGGGCCGTACTCGAGAATTCAGAAGAAGATTTCATTCCACTTTCAAAAGAATTGGAATTACTGGAACTTTACGTAAAACTTGAGCATTCGAGGTTTCCCGATAAGTTCGATTATACGATCCATATCGATGAAAAGGTAGATGTTGATGCTTTTGGGATTCCGCCCATGCTTTTACAGCCCTATATCGAGAATGCCATATGGCACGGTTTACGCTATAAAGAAGAAAAGGGCTTTTTAAAGATTGGGATGGAACAACTGAACGAAGTCCTGCTTCAAATATCGATAAGTGATAATGGCATCGGTAGAAAGCGTTCAGCAGCGCTCAAGACATCCAATCAGAAAAAGCAAAAATCGAAGGGTATGGGCAATATCAAAAAGCGAATTGCCATTCTCAATGATATGTACAAAAACAAGGTTGATGTAAGTGTACGTGATCTGTACGATGACAAGACAGGCACCCAAGTCATCCTAAAACTTAGAAAAGATTGATGAAGATAAAAGCGGTCATAGTTGAAGACGAGGCGAATAGCCGTGAGATTTTACGGAGTTACCTCGATAAATATTGCAAAAATGTTTCCCTTTTAGGTGAGGCCGCAACCATCAAGGAAGGGGTGAAGTTGATTGAAGAGACACAACCCGACCTTGTTTTTTTAGATGTGGAAATGCCTTTCGGCAATGCTTTTGATCTGTTGGATGCCATACCTGACCGGACTTTTGAGACCGTGTTCGTGACCGCTTACAACCAATATGCGATCGATGCCCTGAACAGCCATGCAGCCTATTATCTGATGAAACCCATTAATATTGACGAACTCATTAATGCCGTAGCGTATGTAGGTGAGGTAAAAGTGCGAGAAAATGCATTGGAGGGCCGAATCTTGCAACCAAAGATAAAAAGGGCAGAGGGTAAGATCACATTGCCCCAACAAGACGGTTTTCAGGTATTGGAGGTATCTGATATTTTCTTCTGCAAGGCCGATGACAATTACACGGAGATTTTTCTAAAGGAAAAGAAAATACTGGTCAGCAAAACCTTGAAATATTTTGAGGAAGCTTTATCAGACTTCCCTTTTGCCCGCATCCACAAATCGTATTTGGTGAACATTGACGAAATCAGAAAATATAAAAAGGGCAAAGGAGGCAGTGTAGTCTTGTCGAATGGCAAAGAACTCTCGGTTTCGGCTTCCCAAAAAGCAAATTTGCTATCATTTTTTAAGTAATTTTCGCTACCAAATTCAAGATTATGACAATTCTTCCCGTAAATGGAAAATCCCCAAGTTTTGGAGACGATTGCTTCATCGCCGAAAATGCCACTATTGTGGGAGAAGTGGCGATGGGCGACCAATGCAGTATCTGGTTCAATGCAGTGGTACGGGGCGATGTGCACTTTATTAAAATGGGCAACAAGGTAAATGTGCAAGATGGAGCCGTAATTCACTGTACTTACCAAAAGTCACCTACTACCATTGGCAATAACGTATCTATCGGTCATAACGCCATTGTGCACGGCTGTACTGTAAAAGACAATGTGCTCATAGGTATGGGGGCCATTGTGATGGATGATTGCATTATTGAAAGCAATAGCATCATAGCGGCCGGGGCAGTGGTCACCCAAGGTACCCATGTGCCATCAGGTACCATTTTCGCAGGTATGCCCGCGAAGAAACTGAAAGAGGTAAGTTCTGAGTTGAGTGCCGGTGAGATTGATCGTATCGCCAATAACTATGTCAAGTATTCGGGTTGGTTCAAATAGAAATGACAAATTCTAAAACCCCGACCCATAATAGCGTATTGTTAATTCGTGCAATTCGTGTTAAACTTAAGATGGGATCATGTTCAAGAAATACTGAACCTAAAAATTTGTCTATTTTTGCGCCACTAAACCAAACACTATGAAAGCCTATATTTTTCCCGGTCAGGGCGCCCAGTTTGTGGGCATGGGATTAGACCTTTATGAAAATCATTCAGAAGCACAGGAATTGTTTGAGCGCGCCAATGACATTCTAGGTTTTTCCATTACTGATATCATGTTCGAAGGTACAGCTGATGACCTGAAGCAGACAAAAGTAACCCAGCCAGCCATTTTTCTACATTCCGTGATTTTGGGCAAGGCATTGGGCGATAGTTTCAAACCTGATATGGTTGCGGGCCATTCACTAGGCGAATTTTCCGCACTGGTTGCCAATGGTGCCTTAGATTTTGAAGATGGGCTCAAACTGGTCTCACAACGTGCCATGGCGATGCAAAAGGCCTGTGAGAACCAACCGAGCACCATGGCTGCCGTATTGGGATTGGAAGACGCCGTGGTAGAAAAGATATGTGCCGAAACCGAAGGGATCGTTGTGCCTGCGAATTATAATTGTCCGGGGCAATTGGTCATTTCTGGGGAAGTCGATGCCGTGAACACTGCCTGTGAAAAACTGAAGGAAGCCGGAGCCAGAAGAGCATTGGTGCTTCCGGTGGGAGGGGCATTCCATTCACCATTGATGCAACCCGCCAGAGAAGAATTGGCAGCAGCTATAGACGAAACAAATTTCAATGAACCAAGTTGTCCGGTCTATCAAAATGTGACCACAAAGGCCGTTACGGTGTCCAAAGAAATAAAGGAAAACCTCATTGCCCAGTTGACAGCTCCCGTAAAATGGACGCAGAGTGTTCAAAATATGATCGCCGATGGTGCCAAAAGCTTTGTGGAAGTAGGCCCGGGAAAAGTACTCCAAGGTTTGGTCAGAAAGATTGATTCCACCATGGAAACGAGTTCCGCTCAGTTGGGTTAGAACCATATGCTCAGGCAATTAGGTATTTTATCCAAGGAAACTTAGATTTAATCCTTTATGTTGGTACAATCATTTGAATTTTAGTAATATTGGCGTTCCCCAAATACTGAAAAGAATACAAGGTTTTGGTCCACAATCTAACAAAACAAATAGGGTCCTACTTAAGGAATTTTGGCTTCTTTAGAGAAAAAGATTCCCTACAAATAACTGTTTTCATCCTTCTTTTTCTAGTAGGTTTATCTGGTTTTGGTCAAAATGATATAAGTATAGACGATGTAGCCCTTTCGGAGGGCAACGGGGGCACGACCGACTTTGTCTTCACGGTAAGCGTGGACGGCGGGGCCAACGCGTTCGGCGACATAGATTTCACGGTGAACACCGGCGGCGGCAATGCGACTGCGGGGGTTGACTATGTGGCCATCGTCGGCGGCAGCGGCACGATACTGGACGGAGACCCCAGCACCACGGTGACGGTAACGGTCAACGGTGATACCGACGTTGAGGCCAACGAGACCTTCAACGTTACGCTGAGCGGGGCGACGAACGGCACCATTACGGACGGCACGGGGGTGGGCACGATAAACAATGACGACAGCCAATCGATAAGCATCGACGACGTCGCCCTTTCGGAGGGCAACGGGGGCACGACCGACTTTGTCTTCACGGTAAGCGTGGACGGCGGGGCCAACGCGTTCGGCGACATAGATTTCACGGTGAACACCGGC
Source organism: Muricauda sp. SCSIO 65647 (assembly GCF_021534965.1). Lineage (NCBI taxonomy): Bacteria > Pseudomonadati > Bacteroidota > Flavobacteriia > Flavobacteriales > Flavobacteriaceae > Allomuricauda > Allomuricauda sp. SCSIO 65647. The sequence continues at coordinate 836,398 of NZ_CP091037.1, read as the reverse complement.
GGCGGCAATGCGACTGCGGGGGTTGACTATGTGGCCATCGTCGGCGGCAGCGGCACGATACTGGACGGAGACCCCAGCACCACGGTGACGGTAACGGTCAACGGTGATACCGACGTTGAGGCCAACGAGACCTTCAACGTTACGCTGAGCGGGGCGACGAACGGCACCATTACGGACGGCACGGGGGTGGGCACGATAAACAATGACGACAGCCAATCGATAAGCATCGACGACGTCGCCCTTTCGGAGGGCAACGGGGGCACGACCGACTTTGTCTTCACGGTAAGCGTGGACGGCGGGGCCAACGCGTTCGGCGACATAGATTTCACGGTGAACACCGGCGGCGGCAATGCGACTGCGGGGGTTGACTATGTGGCCATCGTCGGCGGCAGCGGCACGATACTGGACGGAGACCCCAGCACCACGGTGACGGTAACGGTCAACGGTGATACCGACGTTGAGGCCAACGAGACCTTCAACGTTACGCTGAGCGGGGCGACGAACGGCACCATTACGGACGGCACGGGGGTGGGCACGATAAACAATGACGACAGCCAATCGATAAGCATCGACGACGTCGCCCTTGCAGAGGGCAACGGGGGCACGACCGACTTTGTCTTCACGGTAAGCGTGGACGGCGGGGCCAACGCGTTCGGCGACATAGATTTCACGGTGAACACCGGCGGCGGCAATGCGACTGCGGGGGTTGACTATGTGGCCATCGTCGGCGGCAGCGGCACGATACTGGACGGAGACCCCAGCACCACGGTGACGGTAACGGTCAACGGTGATACCGACGTTGAGGCCAACGAGACCTTCAACGTTACGCTGAGCGGGGCGACGAACGGCACCATTACGGACGGCACGGGGGTGGGCACGATAAACAATGACGACAGCCAATCGATAAGCATCGACGACGTCGCCCTTGCAGAGGGCAACGGGGGCACGACCGACTTTGTCTTCACGGTAAGCGTCGACGGCGGGGCCAACGCGTTCGAGGACATAGATTTCACGGTGAACACCGGCGGCGGCAATGCGACTGCGGGGGTTGACTATGTGGCCATCGTCGGCGGCAGCGGCACGATACTGGACGGAGACCCCAGCACCACGGTGACGGTAACGGTCAACGGTGATACCGACGTTGAGGCCAACGAGACCTTCAACGTTACGCTGAGCGGGGCGACGAACGGCACCATTACGGACGGCACGGGGGTGGGCACGATAAACAATGACGACAGCCAATCGATAAGCATCGACGACGTCGCCCTTGCAGAGGGCAACGGGGGCACGACCGACTTTGTCTTCACGGTAAGCGTCGACGGCGGGGCCAACGCGTTCGAGGACATAGATTTCACGGTGAACACCGGCGGCGGCAATGCGACTGCGGGGGTTGACTATGTGGCCATCGTCGGCGGTAGTGGCACCATAGATGACGGAGACCCCAGCACCACGGTGACGGTAACGGTCAACGGTGATACCGACGTTGAGGCCAACGAGACCTTCAACGTTACGCTGAGCGGGGCGACGAACGGCACCATTACGGACGGCACGGGGGTGGGCACGATAAACAATGACGACGCGTTCACTGCCACGGTGACGGCCAGCGATGCCGACGCCGCCGAGAACACCCCCTCGAACCAGACGGGCGAGTTCACGATAGGCCTTGACCAGGTGAACAACACGGGTTCCGCGATCACGGTGAACTACACTGTGGGCGGTACGGCCACGGGCGCCGACTATGCGGCGCTGGGCACCAGCGTTGCGATTGCCAATGGCCAGCAACAGGCCACGGTGACGGTCACCCCGGTTGATGACAGCACGGTTGAGCCCACTGAGACCGTGACGCTCACCCTTGCAACGGGCACGGGCTATGCGGTGGCGACGGCCCCCGACAACGAGGCCACGGTGACCATAGCCGACAACGACTCCTTTACGGCCACGGTGGCGGCCAGCGATGCCGACGCCGCCGAGAACACCCCCTCGAACCAGACGGGCGAGTTCACTATAGGCCTTGACCAGGTGAACAACACGGGTTCCGCGATCACGGTGAACTACACTGTGGGCGGTACGGCCACGGGCGCCGACTATGCGGCGCTGGGCACCAGCGTTGCGATTGCCAATGGCCAGCAACAGGCCACGGTGACGGTCACCCCGGTTGATGACAGCACGGTTGAGCCCACTGAGACCGTGACGCTCACCCTAGCGACGGGCACGAGCTATGCGGTGGCGACGGCACCTGACGATCAGGCCACGGTGACCATTGCCGATAACGATACAGCTACCCTGTCCATCAATGATGTGACGGTTGATGAGAGTGATGGTGATGCCATATTTACCGTGACCTTGACCGGGGGCGTTTCTAGTAGTTTTACCGTATCATACACCACAGCTAATGGCACGGCGATAGCCGGATCTGATTATACGGCAAATGCTGCGCAATTGACCTTTAATGGCAATGATACCGAAACCAAGAACATTTCAGTTGGTATATTGAATGACAATGTTATTGAAACGCCAAGTTCAGAAGATTTTACCGTTATCTTGTCTGCACCATCAAATGCATCGGTGACTTTTTCAGATGACACAGGTTTGGGGGTGATACAAGATGATGACAGCTGTGCTGCAGGTAGTGATGCCCCGGTATTGGATGCAGATGAACCCACATCTTTTTGTGACACTTTTATAAAAGAGTTGGATGACTATGTGGTCAGCATCCTTCCTACAGATGCAGAGTTGAGATGGAGTACCGATCCCGATCCCTCAAATACGGGCGCCCATTTGGCAAATAGTGTAGTGACCGATGCCCCGGATACCTATTACGGATTTTATTGGGACAATGTGAACGACTGCGCAAGTCCGACACTTTCGGTGACCTTGGTGTTGAACACAACGCCTTCCACAGGTACACCTAGCAATACTGCGGCCTGCAGTGTGCCAGCTAATGGTAATAGCATTGTAGATCTCGATGATCAATTGACAGGTGAAGATGCCGGAACATGGGCCATAACCACCGACCCCTCTGGAGGTGGTGTCATATTATTACCGGGTAACATCATCAATTTCTCGGGGCTTCCTGATGGCAATTATGTGTTTACGTTTACCACTTCAGGGGCACAGGCACCTTGTATCGATGAGTCGGTCAATTTGACCGTTTCTGTAACCGATTGTGCCTTGCCTTGCGATGCGGGTACTACCGCCCCTACGTTAGATACTTCCCAGCCCACAAACTTCTGTGACTCGATCGATGTTGATTTAGACGATTATGTGACCAATTCAGCTCCTGCTGGCAGCGTATTGACCTGGAGCACCAATCCTGACCCATTGGTAACCTCGGCACATAGAAGCGGTCAAGTAAGTGCTCCCGGCACCTATTTCGGATTTTTCTTCGATGAAGCGAATAACTGCGCGAGCCCGACCTTAGAGATAACATTGGTGCTGAACCGTACACCAACAGTCGAAAGCACCGAGGGTGGTGAGCGATGTGGTGAGGGTACGGTGACCCTTTCAGCTACGGCAAGTCAAGGGGGCACCTTGAATTGGTATGATGTCGCTACAGGGGGCGCCATTTTAGGCACGGGTACCTCTTTTGTCACTCCCAGTATTTCAGCAACCACTTCTTTTTATGTTGAAGCGACCGCAAATGGCTGTGACTCAGAGAGAGTTGAAGTAGTGGCCACGGTCAACGATGAGCCCAACCCTGGTGTACCGACCAATACGGTTGCCTGTAATGTGGCGGGAAATGGTGGACCTACCCTTATTGATTTAGATGATACGTTGACCGGAGCTGACCCTGGCACTTGGACCATTACCACTGATCCTTCAGGAGGCGATGTGATTATCGATGATCAAAATCAAGTGAATTTTGAAGGGTTGCCCGATGGGGATTACGTATTTACCTTTACAACCAATACGGCACAACCCCCTTGTACCGACCAATCAGTAGAAGTATCCATAACAGTAAACGATTGTATAGTAGATACCGATGGTGATGGCTTGACCAATGGAGAGGAAATCGATTTGGGCACCGACCCAAATGACCCTGATACCGATGACGATGGACTCACCGATGGCGAAGAGGTTTTGGTGGTCGATGACCCAAGCACAACCGCAGTTCCCGATCGTGCCAGCGATCCTTTGGATAACTGTGACCCTTTCTTGACGCCCGATTGTGATGCAGAACCCATCGATTTGGAAGTGTTGAAAGAAGTTGACAACGCCATTCCGTTGTTGGGTGAAGAGATAACCTTTACCATAACACTTACGAATTTGACCATGGATCGCATCATCAACGTTTCGGTTCAAGATGTATTGGTCGAAGGATTTGATTATGAATCCCATCAGGCTTCAACAGGAACGTACGATCCAATTACAGGGGTTTGGCAGATAGATGAAATACTGCCCGAAGAATCCAACACGTTAGAAATTACCATAACAGTGGTTGTAGCGGGCGATTTGCAGAACACTGCCCTATTGCTTGATTCCTTTCCGTTGGATGCCGATGAAACAAACAACACTTCAACGGTAGAGATAAGGATAGGGAGAAGCCCCTGTGAAGACTGTGGTACCATTTGCAACATATTTTCGCCCAACGGCGATGGTATAAATGACTTTTTGGTATTGAATTGCCACCAAGATTTTCCGAACAATACCTTTGAGGTGTTCGATCGTTTCGGCAATAGCGTGTACAGCGCCTCAGGCTATGATAGCACTTGGGATGGTACTGGAACTAATGGCAATTTGCCCAAAGGCACGTACTTTTATATTTTGGATCTAGGTGATGGGTCAGAACCGACCAAGGGCTGGATTCAAATCATACGATAATCTGACTTGTTCATGGAGAGTGCATTGAAAAAACCACTATTACTGCTGTTTGTAATGCTACAAGCAGTGATATTGTGTAATGCCCAAATTGAACCGCAGTACACCCAATACATGTACAATATAGGTAGTTTCAATCCGGCTTATGTGGGCACGGTTGAAAATGCCGAGATTTCTGGCTTGTATCGAAGTCAATGGATAGATATACCCGGCGCACCCAGAAATTTTCGATTTGGGGGAAACTTCCCCTTGAGAAACGAGAAAATGGGTATAGGAATCAATGCCATAAGCGATGCACTGGGCCCTGTCACACAGACTTTCGTTGATATATCATATTCGTATCAGGTCAATATCTCTGAAACCGCAAAACTGTCTTTTGGTATAGACGTGGGCGGTGCAATTTTCGATATAGATTTATCAAAAGGCAATCTTCAGAATCCGAATGAACCCGTAATCACGCAACAAGAGTTGAACAATTTCAATCCGACCATTGGTGCGGGTACTTTTATGTATGATGACAATTGGTATTTAGGGCTTTCCATTCCCAACTTTTTGACCAATGCGTTATTGGATGATGAAGTGGCGACCTTGGTAACCGAAAAAATGCAATATAACTTCATTGGGGGTTATGTTTTTGATTTGTCAGACCGTACAAAGTTCAAACCCGCTTTTTTAGTAAATGCCATAAGCGGTGCTCCGGTAAATGTAAATCTATCGGCGAACTTTCAGTTCATCGATGCATTGACCATTGGGGCCGCTTATCGTTTCGACAACGCCTTTAGTGGTTTGGCAGGTTTCCAGATTTCGAACGGCATGTTCTTGGGTTATTCGTATGATTACAATACCAACGGATTGGGTGATTTCAGTGGCGGCTCCCACGAGGCCATATTGAAATTTTACTTAGGCCGTGGTGATGGTGGTTCCCGTACAAAGGGCAGTAAAAACAAGAATAAATTAAAGGGGAAACCCAAACAAATAGATTCACCGAGATTTTTTTAAGATGAAGATCATGAAATCTACTTTATGGGCTGTTTTTATACTGGTATTCACTTGTATGGCCGGTCAAGACAAAAAATCGAAGGGCGATAACTATTTCTTTCAGTATGCCTACCAGCAGGCCATAGCGGAGTATGAGGCCCAAAAGGCCGAAAAGGGTCTGAGTCCCCAGCAAGAGCTGAATTTGGCAGATGCCTATTTTAAGACCAATGCTTTTGACAAGGCCTCACAGATGTATCTTGAAGCCTATAAGAAAGACAGTTTAATGGGTAACCATCACTTCAACAAGATGTTGCAAAGTTTTTCAAAGACCCGCAATAACGAAAGGGTGATGGCTTTTTTGGCCACCAAAGCTGACAACTTGCAACAAGAGCTCCTTGAAAATGCCGATTTCAATAGAGAATTGCTTCAATCGAACGTGGCCAACGAATTGGACTATCAGATTTTCAATGTAGAAAGTAACAGTCCGCAATCAGATTTCGCTCCTTCATTCTATGAAGAGAAACTGTTGTTCAGTAGCGGTCGGCCACAAGAAAATAAAAAGCAATATGCCCCGATGGCTGAATCATACCTTGATCTTTTTGTAGGGCAAATCGGTGCTGACGGTCAAATCTTGAATCCCAACCCCTATACGGGCGTACCAACTTCCAATTACCATAAGGCAACACCCTATTATTCAGATAATTTACATGCGATTCTGTATGTGCTTTCAAATACCGAGGATGGTGAATTGGCCTTCGATGACAATGGCAAGAATGCATTGGCAATAGGTATGCAGATCATCAATGGCCCTTTTAGGCTTTTATTGCGTGACCTGAGCACCTCTTTCTATTACCCGTTCTACCATGCTGAAACCGGAAGGCTTTACTTTGCGGCAAATTTTGAGGATAGTTATGGGGGCACCGACCTCTATTATGTCGCTACCAATAACGGCCAAATTATGTCGGCACCGGTCAATTTAGGGTCACGTATCAACTCGCCAGGCAATGAGATAGCCCCATTTATTTTTGAGAACAGTCTTTATTTTTCTTCAGATGTCTTCTATGGCCTTGGTGGCATGGATACCTATAAGAGTAATCTGGAAGGGGAGAACAGTTTCAGTATTCCCGTAAACTTGGGTCTGGGAATCAATTCGACAGACGATGATTTTGGGCTCATTATTAAGAATGAGGGCGATGGGCTTTTGGGCTACTTTTCGTCAAACAGGCCTGGGGGTAAAGGCAAGGATGATATCTATGGGTTCAAGGTAGACCGAAAACCAGGTCTAAAAACGATTGCGCTGCGTGGAAAGGTCATCAAGTCATACGATAATGATGAAGGAGTGGCCAAAGCTGTTGTACGTGTAATGGATGGCAATGGCGGTGTCTTAAAAGAGGTATACACAAATGAAGATGGTGATTATCGATTGGAGATTCCTTGGCGTGAAGAGGTAGTTTTACAGGCCACCAAAGATCGACACTCACTATTTGCCGAAAAACTCCAATTTTTGGAAGGATTAGATCAAAAGGAAGGTTTCAAGATACCTATAGGCCTAGCAGCATACGATGATCTGGTAGAAGAAAAAGAAGACCAAAAGGTAATCAAGCTCCGTAAATTCTACTTTGGTAGAGGCCTAAAGAAGATTACTCCTGAAATTGCCACGGAGTTGGACAAAGTAGTGAGTTTTGTTGGGCAGTTTCCCGCGGTACAATTGCGCATCGAGACCCATACCGATAGCCGTGGCGGTAGTGCAGCAAACTTTAGGTTGACTCAGGGCCGGTCAGATGCCATTAAAGAATACTTGCTTCAAAAGGGTGTGCCCGCTTCCAATATTTTGTATTCCATTGGGTATGGTGAACAGAAAATTTTGAACAATTGTCACAACGGGGCGTTTTGTTTGGAAATGCTGCACCTACAGAACCAGCGTTCGCTTATTGTGATCTTGAACGACAATATTCTATTTGATTGATTTTGAATGGTGTGCCGTTAGAACCAGAGCACCCAACAGTAGTAAAGTGCAAATAGCGAAAGAAAGACCATTCCGACATAGGTAAGTCCCTGCAGTCCTTTTTTGGGACGGTAGGCCATGGGCATATCCTTGCCCAGTACCGCCTTGAGATTCATCCAGCCCACGATAGGGGCCATCACAAAAGAAACGAAAGTGGCCAAGGCCACCAATTGCCCCATATTGGCGCTGAACAGCGTGATGACGATCCAGTTGATAAGAGCCATGAGCAAAACTGTTAAGGCAAAAGAAGAAGATTTTTGGGTAAAGACTTTTTTATTGGGATACAACTTGTCCAACACATCGAGGCTGACCCTAGCGATGGCATCATGAGCGGTCATACAGGTGCTGAACATGGTGGCAAAGGCCGCCACCGCTATAAAAATATAGGCCCAGTTGCCAATATGGGCGGTAAAAAGGTTGACCACTTGATCGGCAAAGACCACCGCATTGCCGCTAAGCTCTGTGCCAGAACCGTATAAGGTCATCCAACCAATGATCAAAAAGAAAATGGCGAGCAGGGCTGTCATAAAATAGCCCAGATTGAACTCACTGAGCGATTCTTTGACTGTTGGTTTTTCTTCGGTGGCCTTAAGTTTTTCGATGCTCCATAAGCTTACCCATCCAGAGGCCTCGACGGCTGTGGGCATCCATCCCATAAGACTGATAAGGAATAAAATGCCCACTTCGTTGAATATTTCAGGTCGCTGAAAATTTTCAACGGGCTCGATTTGGCCTTTGTACAGTACCATGGCCGTAGTGACCAAAAGGGCCACAAACAAGATGGAAATGACCACTTTCAATGAATTCTCCAGAAATTTATACCGCCCAATGATGAGCAGGGTACTGATAAAGGCAAAAAGGCCCAAAGCGGTCATGCTGATACTTATTCCCGATATCTTTAAAAGATTGATGAGCAATCCGGAAGTGACCACATAAAGGGCGGCCAATAATGTGAAAATAGATACTACGGTTACCAGTGCATAGACCCAGAGATAGCTTTTGCCCAAATTTCGATACCCCTGTATCAAACTGTTGTGGGTCACGTTGGTGTACCTGACACCGAATTCAAAAAAGGGGTATTTCAGTACATTGGCCAAAATGATGGGGATGACCATAACCCAGCCATACTGGGCACCTGCTTTTGTAGAGAGCACCAGATGCGAGGTGCCGATGGCCATACTGGCAAACAATAGCCCAGGCCCTACAAGTTTTATCAGTCGTCTGAACTTTGACATAGAAAAGCCAAAAGATGCGGTGCACTAAAAATAGGTTTTTTTATGGGATGGGAGAAAAAAACTGCATTTTACGGCAAAGTGTTTCTACAAGTGATAAACTGTTGCTTCGCGTGTCTCGGTGTCCAGAACCAAAAAAGTGGCGGACAGGTCTTTTAGTTCGCCGCCATGATAGCCCATAATGGCCCCAGGATTGATGAGTAGGGTATCACCGACCATTTCATCAGCGAGCAAGATGTGGTTATGACCATAGCAGACTACATCATAACCCCCATTTTCGGCCAACGATCGAGCCTTTTCGGGGTAGTGGTTTGCGGCAACCGAGATGCCTCCCAAATCACCCCTGAAATATTCGCCGTGAATATGGATGTTCGAAAAATTTTGGGCCACTTTAACGATAGAAGCGACATCACCGTCGTTGTTGCCAAGCACGATGTGGATTGGGTTACCATACCCTTGCCCCAAAAGTTTGATTATAAAGGGTGAACAAAGGTCACCACAGCAAATAAGTGCCTCCGTAGCCTGTAATTCGGGCCTTTCAAGTGCTTTTTGAAGGTTCCAGACATGGTCGTGTATGTCAGAGATGATGGTGGTTTTCATGGACAATCTAGTTTAGCATCTTTTAAAATTAGAAAATCCATCTGTATTTCGGAGACAGTATTTGCACATCACGGTTCAACGGGAATCAAAGAAGTGTGCTGTAATGAAATGTAAAGTTTATTTGTCATTAAGTAAAAAAAACTATACTTTTACAGTGATTAAACCGTATAATTATGAAAGAGTTTTGTGAGTCAGAAGTTGCCAAACTACGTCGCTGGGGCAATTTTCAATTGTCAAATCGGTATAAAAAAATAGGATGGATCATTGTCATCGCAGCTTTTTTGCTCATGGTGGCCAACAAATTTGTCGATGGGCCAGAGTGGGTCAAACCTATAATGCACAACTTGATGATTCTGGGTTTTTTAATAGTGTCCATTTCAAAAGAAAAGGTTGAAGATGAATTGATGGTAAGTCTTAGGGGGCTGAGCTATAGACTGGCATTCATCATGGGGGTCTTATACACCCTTATACAGCCGTATGTGGAATATGGAGTAAATTATTTGGTCAATGGCAAAGCAGAAATGAGTACTAGTTACTTTCAGGTGATTTTGTTCATTCTGTTGATTCAGATCATGTTTTTCAATATGTTGAAGCGTGCAATGAAATGAAAAACAATTTGAAGGTACAAAGGGCCATAAAAGATTTGACCCAAGAAGAGTTGGCCAACCTGTTGAGTGTGTCACGGCAGACCATCAATTCCATTGAAAAAAACCGTTATGTGCCCTCAACGCTATTGGCGTTAAAACTTTCAAGAGTGTTCGGCATTTCGGTCAATGAGATTTTTGAACTTGAAGAAGGAGATTAAAAGACCGAAACTTAGATTTTGGCTTTTCTGCACATTGGGTGAGAGGTTACCCTTTAAATTTCAAGTATATTCATTTCTTAGGGGTGCAGAACTATATTTGGCATAAAGCAGAAATAATCAAGCACCATATCAGTGATAAGAAGACAAAAAAAGGTTTATCAGCAAATGTTCTAATTCATTGATTTTTGCTAATGGTATTTCTATATGCCTTTTGTGTTAACAATATCGTCCTTAGTTCTTTTTTTCCATTTTTTCCAAAGATGATTGCAATTCAGGATTAAATGGGGTTGCAGTCAGGATTTCATCTTGCTTTATCGTGATATCATAATTGAAGCGAGGTGCGCCAAAATATTCGTTCTCAATTTCCTTGAGAGCGACAAAATAATTTGTGGTAACCCTAAATTCCATGGTCTCACTTTTTCTGGCACCACTTAGAATCGGGGTCAATTTTAGATAATTGGTCTCCCCGGGTTTTGGTATTTCTGTTGCAAAACCAATATAGACCTTTCTATTTTTCAATGTAATTTGGATAGCTGACCCATCGATTGCAGATTGCATAAACAGTTGTTCCAATTCATTTCCATAGCGTTTGACGGCCCAGGCCATCGGGTTGGGCAAACCGCGGTACCCTATTATTGATAATACCCCATTGGCTACATGAGTTCCTATGAATGCTAATAGAAAGGTGAAGATGGCAGTCCATAGATAATCGATTTTTCTTAAGGGAAAATTATCGAGCTTAAGTAAAACGAGATCCTTAAGTTCAGGAAAATACCAATACAAAATCGCTCTTATAATAAAAACAATGAAAAGAAAAATGGTTCCCGTTATTATCGATGCAAACAGTATTCTTTGGGCTGATAAGCGTCTGTACTTATATTTTAGATAGACAAAAGTGGTAATGAAGAAGTACCCCCCTATTAATGGGAGCAACAATAAATTATAAGGCATAATCCGACTTATTTACCGGCTTTAGCCAATACTTTTTCGCTAATTTCTGTTAAAAGCTCTCTAACTACTGGCCTTTTGAAGAAGACAGTCTTATCAACTGTCAATGACCCATCGTTGTTACCCCTCAGACCTGTATCCTCCCCGCGGTTGTTTCTAATAATCGTGGACGTTCTTGTCATTAGTTGGTTTGTTATGTTCTCGTATATGTATTTGAAAAGATTTTTAAACATAACAAAAAAAAATTAAAATGATGCGAAATTTCCTTCATTCCGCATAATATTCCATATTAAAGGACTAAAATATTGTGCCAAAATTACAGTTGACAATCATAAACTTTTTATAATCTTTTACTTAACCAAACGCCAAAATCTACCAATAATTGCATAGGTTATTGCAAAGCAAAAAGCTATATAAGTTCGAACATTTATGCCAAAATGTCAAATTCTATCGACAAGCGCTAGATTATTCACGGTTGTTGGCCGGTTTAATGGGGCGATGTTCACCAAAGTTAATGAATCGGGTATTTCCAAAGATATTTATGGTGACTACTATGGCTTTCCAAATATTTATTCGATAAGCAATTCTATGGACTAGGACTTTCCATAATCAGCCATTTGTTTTGGTGTGGTACTAAAACACAATGAATTATGGCCATAGCAGTATACCGTTCGTTATCCTTTGGTTATGTCAAAACTCTTTCTCGAGCGCTCTACAAATGAATTTCTGATAGACTCAGCTTTCTCATCGTCTATCGAATTCTCATATTCTTCCAAAGAGATTCCAGTAGTTTTATTCAGCATTTCGAGATAAAAAATAATGATTTCGTTTTTTCTGTCTTCACTGGCCAAACCGACAAAACGCGACATCATAAATTCATCTTCCAGCACATAACCTTTACCTTCTAAAAAAGCTCTTGTTTTAGCACCTTCTCCATTCGGATTTTCTTGGGCCAATTTTTTACTGTCATAGAACCAGGTATTGTGACGATATCTATTTTCACCTATGGAGTCTGCGGCACTAAAATTATAGTTATATATGAAATCATTTTCGGGCAAAAATCCTTCAAACTGAACTATAAAGAGCTTGCTTATGTAACGATCATCATCAATGGCGGCAAAAATATATCGTTCGCCCGCTGCTACTGGTTTCCCTTGCACATCTTCAGGGTATTCATCGGAAGATGCCAGTATTTCAAAATCAAATTGACCAATGAAGTCAAATTCATTATCCACCTTAATTTCAATTTTGGGGAGGTGGTTAGAAATCAGAACATTGGTCTCAACAGACCTTTTTAGGGCCTTTTCTGGGGCAACACTTTGAACGTCATCTTTAACTTCTTTCTTTTTGGTTTGGCAACTTAGCAGAAAGACCAGAACGGTCATTGAAATATAGCGCATGTTCATTTGGTATTTTTTATGATTTAATGGTATACATTGTTGGCAATGGTTTATCGATTAACCTCAAATACTTGAATCTCCGAAACCCCCAATCTCAGCCCGGGAAGCCACGCAGTTGACATTTCAGCAAATCCGTCGGTGATGGTAAACTTTACCCACTTCACCTTTTTTGGTGGAAATTTGATCTCTGCTGGAGTTTGGGCACTATTTGAGGGGGCGGCATACATCCATTCCATGGAACCATCACTGAATACAAAATAGCCTTCCTTGGTCCAACGGTCGCTGGCCGGACTGTCATATACTCGTATTCTGTCTATCACTTTTTCTTCATCCCATTCCAATTTGATCATGGCACCTTTTCCTTCGTGAGAAATCCACTCCTTTGTTTTGTCCTTGTTTTCAATATCAATGACGTTATCAATAACGGCCTCTGGTTTACTGTCTTCTTCAGATGATGTTGCCCAAACTTTCGCCAATGGGGCAATGTTTTTTAGATTCAGCTTTACCTCTTTAAAGGGTGTATCTTTTAAAACAAAAGCAAACTCGTGCATTGAAGCCGCATAGCGATTTTGGTGAGGATTGATGTTCTGCACGCTATAATTGCTTGCAACTGTCATCCATGCACTCGTGCCCTCTTCATTGATGAATTGGGGTGTTATGTTGGGAAAATAAGTTTGAGCCCCCCAATCTTTCATGTAGTGAACAATTTTGTAAGGCCCTGATATCTCATCTGCTTCCCAAAAAATGGTAATGTTGTAGGGAAGATTTTCTTCATTCTCCTTTAACCTGCAGGTCATGAGGATATATTTTTCCATCTTTGGAAAGTATGTAATGGACTCACTACCAAGATGGTCGGGCCAATCCACAATAGGCTTGGCATTCTCTACGCCCTTGGCCCATATTGGTTTGCCATTTTTCGCATGCCCTGCAAAAAACTCATAGCTTTCTGCTTTGGTAATGCCCCCGGGTGTTGCATCAGATCTGCACAAATAGATGGCGTCACCTTTATCCCAGTTGTTTTGCCCACTTCCGGAGCTATATCCATGTGCGCTCAAATAAATGCGACCATCTTCCGCCTTGTTATTTTTGGCAAAGTTTACCGCATGAACAGTACGAAATTTTGCTTTACCGGTCTCATTGAAAAAGTTACCATCTGGATCAATGGCGTTGATCCAATATTCGTTTTGCCATTCGGGCTCTGTATTGGCCGTAAAATGATTCCAATTTTTTGAATATCTAAACCCATTAAAATAACCTTCATGATTAAAGGCATTGTACGTGCCTATATAGAAAACGTCATCTGCGATAAGACTCACACAAGGGTAATAATTGGTGCCACCCGCCCACATTCTGCCAAGGTTTTCAAATTTAAGGTTGACAGGATCTTTGCCAATCACCTTGGCTTGCCCCACTGCATTTGATCGAATATTTGAGTTTGTCGAAAAGCCTTCCATTTCCCCATCGGTCCAGGGAGAATAGAGATTTCCATCGCTTGCAGATTGCAAATACCAAGTGTCGGCAGCTGTATAATTGGCAAATCGGCCAGTGAACATGACTTTGGCAATGTCTTCAGAGCGTTCATAGGGACAATCATCAGGAATTTCGTTTTTCCATTCATAATACGCATAGATCGGATTAATGGCAGGGTCTGCTTTATCTCCTTCACGTTTCGTATTGTCGGTTAACTGTGCAAATGATAAACCAGTAATAACCAAACTGAAGAAAAGAAGAAATGATTTTTTCATATTTTTATTTTTCACATTATTGCCAACGGTCAAGGCCATGGTTTGTGGCGGCGTTGTTAATCGTGAGATTTCCAAAAGCCCGTGCTGAGCTTGACGAAGCGTGACAAATCCAACTGTTGATTAATACTTTTATTCCCGCCTGTACCGAACGGCACGTTCGGGCGGGTTGGTGTGGCATGCAACCACCCTGAATTATAGGTATTATTGTGCATTGGTGTTTAGTCCGTCTTTTCTGGAAACCAGGTGTCCCTCAATATTTTCCATTCGCCATTGTCTTTTTGCCAAACCAAAAGATACCTTCCACGACCAACAACTTGGCCGCTTTCATGAGACCACTCACCCGTACCTTCCTCAACAAGTAACTGATCATTGCCCCATAAACCTACGGTTTTAAAACTTGAGCCCGTAATGCCATCTCTGATCATAGCTCCGAAAGCCTTAACAATATTTTCTCGACCGACAGTTGAGGGAATTATTTCTGCGTCTTCCATGTACATTGCACCTAAAGCAATCGAGTCTCCATTTCGCAAATTGTTCTCATAATCACGAAGACGAGACGCTATCTCTTTTTTTAGAACAGACATATCTACTTGATCTGTACCGTCGTTCACTTCATTCTCTTTTTGCTTACAGGATGTAAGCAGTAATGATCCGATGAGAACGGTATAGAACAGCGCTTTTGGCATTATTGTTTTGACTATTTGAATCATAGGAGGTAGGTATTAAGTTTATTGACAATGGTCACGGTATGGCACGTTTCACGTCGTCTACCTTAGCAGCAGGCGAATTGGTGCGCTGGCCAAAACAGACTTTTCTGCCATTGCCCTAAAGATAGCGAATCAGGTAAGATTTTACAGTCGAAAATTCTACTGTAATTAAGTATACACTGTATTGTGCCGGGAGTTGTTTTTTAAAGAAAAAGGCCGAGATAAAATCTCGGCCAATCTCTTTGTACTCGGGACGGGACTTGAACCCGTACGGCCACAATGGCCATTGGATTTTAAGTCCAACGTGTCTACCAATTCCACCACCCGAGCGTTTCTTGGACTCATTTCTAAAAAAAAACTCCACCCTTGGTGACTGAGCGGAGTCGAAGTAGAGCGAAAAACGGGATTCGAACCCGCGACCTCCACCTTGGCAAGGTGGCGCTCTACCAACTGAGCTATTTTCGCAAATGCCGCGAAATAGCTTTAAAAAGCGAAAACTACCACTGAGTTTCGACGCTCTACTCCCGATAGTTATCGGGAAGCTATTTTCGCATGTTATATAAGAACAAAAACACCTTTTTATCGATGCGGGCCCGTCTGCTGATAGGCAGGTGCAAATTTAAAATAATTCTTTGAATCAAAAAGAACTTTTGGTGAAAACCTTTTATGTTCGTGCCCTAGACAGGCTCTTACGATGAGGCCCTTTTCTTTTTGGTGAGCAAGCGTTTGATCTCGTTGAGCTTCATCAAGGCCTCGACCGGCGTCAAGGTATCGATGTCAAGGTGCAATATCTCTTCTTTGATCTCTTCGAGCAAGGGATCGTCAAGGTTGAAAAAGCTCAGCTGCATTTCTTGGTTCACCGCTTGTAGGGTATCGGTCATCTCTTCACTACTGTGCGATTTTTCAAGCTTCTTTAGAATTTTATTGGCCTTTTGCACCACTTGCTGGGGCACGCCCGCCATCTTCGCCACATGTATGCCAAAACTATGTTCACTGCCACCAGGGACCAATTTTCGTAGAAAAAGTACATTGTCTTTAAGTTCTTTGACCGAAACATTATAATTCTTGATGCGGTCAAAGGTTTCGGTCATCTCGTTCAGTTCATGGTAATGGGTGGCAAAAAGCGTTTTGGCACGGGCAGGGTGCTCATGCAGGTATTCGGCAATGGCCCAAGCTATTGAAATACCGTCATAGGTACTGGTGCCCCGCCCTATCTCATCGAGCAGCACTAGACTGCGCTCTGAAAGGTTGTTCAAAATAGAGGCCGTTTCGTTCATCTCGACCATAAAGGTCGATTCGCCCATCGAAATATTGTCACTGGCCCCGACCCGTGTGAAGATCTTGTCGACCAGGCCTATGGCAGCACTTTCTGCAGGTACGAAGCTTCCCATTTGGGTGAGCAGCACAATAAGGGCCGTCTGCCGCAAAATGGCGGATTTACCGCTCATATTCGGACCCGTGATCATGATGATCTGTTGGTCATCACGGTTCAGAAAGACATCATTGGCAATATAGCTCTCACCCAACGGTAACTGTTTTTCGATCACGGCATGCCTGCCGCCCTTGATTCGAATTTGGGTCGAGTCATCGATTTCAGGGGCCGTATACCCGTTTTCCTTGGCCAGTTGGGCAAATCCGCAAAGACAATCCAATTTGGCCAGCAGTCGGGCGGTTTGCTGAATAGGGCCGATATACTCTTGCAGCCATACCAACAGCTGTTCGAACAATTGCTGCTCGAGCTGCGCGATGCGTTCTTCGGCACCCAATATCTTGGCCTCATATTCTTTCAGTTCTTCAGTGATATAGCGCTCGGCATTTACCAAGGTCTGCTTGCGCACCCAAGACTCGGGCACCTTGTTTTTATGGGTGTTGCGTACCTCTATGTAATACCCGAATACATTGTTTGAGGATATTTTCAATGAAGAAATGCCCGTTTGCCCCATCTCACGTTCGAGCATTTGGTCGAGATAGTCTTTACTTGAAAAGGCCAGATTTCTCAATTCATCGAGCTCTTCCGAATAGCCTTTGGCTATCGTTTGGCCCTTTAAGATGTTAACGGGGGCTTCTTCGTACAGCATTTGCTTTATCTTGGTACGAAGTGGCTCACAGGTATTGAGCTGTTGGCCAAGAACGTTCAAGGTTGCGGATTCGCTTTGTTCCGTTGCCATTTTGATGGGCAAGACGGCCTCGAGTGAATTTTTTAAATGCACCACTTCTTTCGGATTTATTTTGCCCGTTGCCAATTTGGAGACCAAACGTTCTAAATCGCCCATCTGTTTGATATGGTGCTGTATCTTTTCAAGCAAGGCGTCTTTAGGCAACAGATAGGTGACGATCGACAACCGTTCCCTTATTTTTTCAGGGTTCTTCAGCGGAAGTGCCAGCCACCGTTTGAGCAATCGGCCACCCATGGGAGAAATTGTTTTGTCGATGATTTCGAGCAGGGTCACCGCATTCTCGTGGGTCGATTGGTAGAGTTCAAGGTTACGGATGGTAAAACGGTCCATCCAAACGTATTCTTCTTCCGTAATGCGCTGTAACTTGCTGATATGCTGTAATTGACGGTGCTGTGTTTCTGAAAGATAGTGTAGAACCGCACCTGAAGCTATGATGCCCTGGGCCAAATGGTCAATACCAAAACCTTGAAGGCTCTTGGTCTTGAAATGGCCGTTAAGGCTTTCTTCGGCATAATCGGCCTGAAAGATCCAATCTTCTAGAAAAAAAGTATGCCAGTGGTTTCCAAACGATTCGAAAAACTCTTGGCGATGGTCTTTTGAAAGCAATACCTCATTGGGCGAAAAGTTCTGTAGAAGTTTGTCGATCTGTTCCAAGTTGCCCTCCGAAGTGAGAAATTCGCCAGTGGAAATATCCAAAAAAGAAACGCCCAATTTGTTCCTTCCGAAGTGAACGGCCGCCAAAAAATTGTTGCTCTTTGCATTGAGAATGTCATCGTTCAAAGCCACCCCGGGGGTAACCAATTCAGTCACGCCCCTTTTTACAATGGTCTTGGTCTGCTTCGGGTCTTCAAGTTGATCGCATATGGCCACCCGTTCACCGGCCCGCACCAACTTCGGCAAATAAGTGTTCAATGAGTGGTGTGGAAAACCGGCCAATTCGGTCTGGTCGCCCCCATTGTTGCGATGGGTGAGCACAATGCCCAAAATCTTTGAGGCCTTGATGGCATCTTCACCAAAGGTTTCATAAAAATCACCCACCCGAAAGAGCAACAAAGCATCAGGATGCTTGGTCTTAATGGCATTGTACTGCTGCATCAAAGGGGTTGTCTTCTTACTTTTCTTTGTTGTTGCCAAACCGTAAAAGGGTATTTTTACCGAAAATATGGTTTTACCAATGCCCCAAAAATTTTTGTTGATATTTTCGGGGCAATAGTTGAAAAATACGTATGCGCAAATTGCGAAATGAAGAATTGGACCGTTTAGATGTGGCCGCTTTCAAGGGCGCTCAAAAAATTCCGGTGGTCATTGTTCTCGATAACATTCGTAGCCTGAACAACATCGGTTCTGTTTTCAGAACTGCCGATGCCTTTTTGGTCAAAAAAATATACCTCTGCGGTATTACGGCCCGGCCTCCGCACAAAGACATTCGAAAAACAGCCTTGGGGGCCACTGAGAGCGTTGATTGGGAATATCGAAAAGATATCTTCGAACTGGTTGAAGAACTGAAGCTTCAAAAAATCAAGATAGTGGCCGTAGAACAGGCAGAGGGGGCGACCATGCTCAATTCATTCGAGGTAGACAATGCCCAAACCTACGCCCTGGTCTTCGGCAATGAGGTCATGGGCGTACAACAAGAAGTGGTCACGGCAAGTGACATAGTGCTTGAGATTCCTCAGTACGGCACCAAACATTCACTTAATATTTCGGTCTGTGCAGGAGTGGTCGTTTGGGATATTTGGTCAAAGCTGGAGGGCCTGAAATAGAAAAACCCTGACACGAAGACAGGGTTTTGCATATAGTTTGAGTTAGTTAGTTTCAGTAAAACTGGGGCTAATAAAATAAAACCAATCGTTATATGCAAGTAAAATTCATAAAACTTTGTTAAGAAAAAAGTGTGGCAATTCTAAGTTGCAGTTGTTCCAAGATGGTTTCATAGTCGGTTTCATCGGCCACAAAGTCAAGTTCATCTAGGTCGATGACCATAGTATTTTGCTTTGGCAATCCCTTGATAAAGTCAAGATAGCCCCGGTTGATTTTTTCTAAATAGCCCGCTTCTATGTTCAGTTCATACTGTCGTCCCCGCTTCTTTATATTTTCGAGTAAACGTTTGGGGCTTTGGTAGAGGTAAACATATAGATCTGGTTTCTTGACCTCTTTGTACATAAAATTGAACAGTTTGCGATACAGGTTGAATTCCTCTTTTTGCAGTGTTATTTGGGCAAAGATGAGCGACTTGAAAATATCGTAGTCACTGACCAAAAAATTCTTGAAAAGGTCGAGCTGGGTGGTATCGTCCATGAATTGTTGGTACCGATCGGCCAAAAATGACATTTCCAACGGAAAGGCATAGCGCGAGGGGTCATCATAGAATTTAGGCAGGAAAGGGTTATCGGCAAAACGCTCCAAAATCAATTTTGCATTGAAATCCTGTGCTATTTTTTTGGTCAAAGTGGTCTTTCCGACCCCGATATTGCCCTCGATGGCCATGAATTGCAACCGTGAAAAAAGAGCCACTCGTGACGTATACAATTTGAAAGGCTGTTTTTGCATTTCGCTTTTGTCAGTGCACTGCTGCAACAGGTTTCGGGTATCTTTTTTGAGAACCGGGTGATAATATTGTGGTGCTATGTCGGTCAATGGCCTCAGTACAAAACGCCGATTGGCCATTTCAGGGTGCGGAACGGTCAAGGTCGATGTGCTGATGATCTCTTTGCCATAATAAATGATATCAAGATCTAATGATCTTGACCCAAAGTTCTTGCCGCCTGAGCGCACGCGACCAAATTTCCTTTCGATTTTTAGAAGACTTTCGAGCAGTTCATTAGGCGATAGACTGGTCTCGAGTTGAAGACAGGCATTGAAAAATGGTTCGCCATTGAAACCTATCGGGGGATTTTCATAAACCGATGATATCTTCAAGACTTTTCCGACATGTTTTGATAACTCAAAAATGCCCTGTTGAAGCAGGTTGTGGCGGTCACCAAGATTGCTCCCTATCGATAAATATGCGATTTGTGCCTTGTCCATGATATGGTCAACAAAGTAAACAAAACATTGTGACAATGGTTATCTTTGCGATTCAATTAAACGGGTACCATGAATTTTTTGAGAAATCTTTTGGCAGCTATCTTGGGATGTTTGATTGCCTTTGGCATCATTTTCATTATGTTCTTCTTTTTACTGGCTTTGATGGGAAGTGCTGATGACACGGTTACCATAAAAAAGAATTCCGTTTTGGAAATCAGTTTTACAGAACCGATTTACGATTATCAGGGAAAGGATGAGTCAGACCCTTTTGCGGGCCTTTTTGAGGTTGGTATGGGGCTTGATGAAATTTTGCATGCCATAAAGGTGGCCAAGAATGATGAGAACATCAAGGGCATCAGCTTGAACACAGGTTTTTTAATGGCCGGTATGGCACAGGCACAAGAATTGAGGAAAGTACTCCAAGATTTCAAGGAGAACGGCAAATTTGTGTATGCCTATTCAGATTTCTACACGCAAAAAGATTACTATCTCGCCAGTTCGGCAGACAAGCTATACCTGAACCCGCAAGGGGGCATCGATTTCAAAGGGCTGGCCACAGAAGTACTTTATTACAAAGAGTTACAAGAAAAAAGCGGAATTAAAATGGAGGTGGTGCGCCATGGTAAATATAAAAGTGCCGTAGAGCCTTTTTTGACCGATTCAATGAGTGATGAGAACCGGCAACAGATCAAAGAACTGATTACATCATTATGGAATGTGATGATCGACGATATTGGCGAATCACGGGGTATCGGTACCAGGGCATTGAACAACATTGCTGATACCTTGGGGGCTAGAATGCCAGAATATGCGGTGCACAATGGTCTTGTCGATGAGTTGGTCTTCACAGATGAGTACCACCAGCTGATCAAAACCCAACTGGGCCTTTCCGAAGATGATGATATCGAGTATGTCAAACTTGTTGATTATGCAAAATTGGCCAACCGTAAAAAGCTGGCCACCGGCAATGATAAAATTGCCCTTATCTATGCCCAAGGGGAAATTTTTTATGGCGAGGGAGACAAAGACTACTTGGGGCAAGGTCTCATTACCCGTGCTTTGAAAAAAGCAAGGGAAGACGATAGGATAAAAGCGGTTGTGCTACGGGTAAACTCCCCTGGGGGCAATGCCCTTACGGCCGACATTATTTGGCGTGAGGTCGAATTGACCAGAAAAGAAAAGCCCATGGTGGTCTCTTTTGGAAATGTGGCTGCCTCAGGGGGCTATTACATAGGGGTGGCCAGCGACCATATTGTGGCCGAACCGACCACGGTCACAGGTTCTATCGGGGTGTTTGGCACAATACCGAATGTCAGTGAATTGGCCGATAACATCGGCATCAATGCCGAACAGGTGGGTACCAATGCCAATTCAGTCGATTATTCCCTTTTTGAGCCTATGTCAGATTCATTTCGAAACGTGGTGCAAGAAGGTATCGAAGATACGTACCAGACTTTTTTGAAACGAGTGGCAGACGGCAGGGGCATGTCTCTCGCCGAGGTCGATGCTGTTGCGCAAGGTCGTGTGTGGAGCGGTGTTGATGCCAAAAGATTGGGTTTGGTCGATGCTTTGGGCGGTTTGGACGATGCCCTGTCAAAAGCTGCTGAGCTTGCTGAACTAGAATCATATGGGGTGCTCAAATATCCAAAGTACAAATCAGATTTTGAACGTTTAATGGACGATCTTGAAGGCGTAAAAAGCAGTATAGGCCAATCGTTTATCAAGGAAGAAATCGGTCCAGAGGCCTATCAAGTGCTTCGCGATCTCAAACAAATGATACAACAAGAGGGCATTCAGGCCCGCATGCCCTATACCTTGAACATACAATAAGCGCGGATGACGCCAAAAGACAAAAAACTTGCGTTCTCCATCTACTTGTATCTTGGGGCACTCTTCATCACCTCATTGGTGGTCTCGAACCTCATTTTTCAAAAATTCTTCTATTGGCAGCCCTTTGGCGATGCCACTATTTTTGGGGCCCCGCTATTTGAGATATCAGTGGGTATTTTGCCCTATCCCATCACTTTTTTGATTACCGACCTTATTTCAGAGATTTATGGCAAGAAAAAGGCCAATCAAGTGGTCACGGCCGGCATTTTTGCCTCGTTTTTCTCAATACTGATCATTTTTGTCGCCAATGAGGCCCCGGCTATTCCTTCCTCAGGAGTTGATGATAAGACGTTCACCAAAGTCTTTGCCCTTACCCCTCTGGGTGTCTTGGCCTCGATGTTGGCCTATCTCTCGGCCCAATACATCGATATTTCGATCTATCACTTCTGGAAAAGGCTCACCAAGGGTAGGTTGCTCTGGTTGCGCAACAACTTTTCCACCTTTACCTCACAGTTCATCGATACCTTGACAGTGGTGGGTTTATTGTGCGTCTTTGGTGTGCTGCCTTGGAATAAATTTTATGGCCTCGTCGTCAGCGGCTTTATTTTTAAGATAATTATAGCATTTCTTGATACCCCATTGCTGTATCTTTTCGTATATATGTTCAGAAAACGATTTAAGTTGAAAATAGGGGAGGAGATTGCCTTGCATTGATTTCCCTAATTCTAAAGATTGCCCAAATCCATGAAAAAGAAAATCATACGCATTGTCGCGATAGTATTGTTGCTGTTTGTCGGACTCTTGATCGCCGTTCCTTTTTTTTTGGAAGGAAAGATTGCCGATATCATTAAGAACAAGGTAAACCAGAATGTGAACGCCACACTCGATTTTGAGGAAGCCGATCTGAGTTTGCTCGCCAGTTTTCCGAATGCCGAAGTGAAGTTGAAGGGCATTTCACTGGTCAACAAACAACCTTTTGAAGGTGATACCCTTTTTGCCTCAGAGAACATACAGCTTACGATGGCCATCAAAGAACTGTTCAAGGGTGCCGATGAGCCCATAGGCGTCAAGAGCTTGGTCATTGATGGGGCAAATTTGAACATTAAGGTCGATGCCGATGAAAATGCCAATTACGATATCGCCCAAGAAAGTGGTGAAAGTGGTGCAGTTTCAGAAAACACTTCCGGCAATTTTACCTTTGATCTGCAATCGTACGCCATCAACAATTCGAAGATCAGTTATCTAGATGCTGTTTCAGGGTTAAAACTGGTCATTTCAGAAATGAACCATTCGGGCACAGGAGACCTCTCACTTGAAAATTCAGAACTACGCACCAATACCGAGGCAAAGGTGTTGTTCGAGATGGATAGCACCAATTATCTCAACAACCACAAGGTAGCCCTTGAGGCCCTTATCGGTATTGATTTAAAAGAGAACAAATACACTTTTTTAGAGAACAAGGCCTTGGTGAACCAATTACCGTTGGTTTTTGATGGATTTGTAAAGGTGAATGAAGACAACCAAGAAGTAGCCATCACATTTGAGACCCCTTCTTCCGATTTCAAAAACTTTCTGGCCGTGATTCCCGAAGAATATTCTAAGAACATCGAAAACGTGCAGACCACGGGCAATTTTGAGGTAGATGGAAAGTTTGAGGGTATTGTCGACGAAGAACACATTCCCGAGTTCATCATCAATATCAATGCCGATAACGCTTCGTTCAAGTATCCTGATTTGCCCAAATCGGTCAAAAATGTGTTCATCGATACCGAGGTGGCCAATCAAACGGGCATTGCCGAAGACACCTATGTTCACATCAAAAAACTGTCTTTTGAAATTGATGGGGATAGGTTCGATATGGTTTCCCGTATTACCGACTTATTGGGCAATACCCGGGTAGGCGCCGATTTAGACGGTAAAATCAATCTCGCCAATATTTCCGAGGCCTATCCAGTGCCTGAAGACTATAATCTCTCAGGCACCTTGACGGCAGATGTATCCACGGCCTTTGATATGGCTTCGGTAGAGCAGCACCAATATCAAAATACCAAGACCACGGGTACGATGGGCGTAAGCGGATTTGAATACAAATCTCCGGAGCTGAAGCATCCGGTGGCGATAAATACGGCCTCCATGACCTTTAATCCGCAGACCGTCGCGTTGAATTCTTTTGAAGGAAAAACAGGCCGCACCGATTTCAATGCCAATGGCACCATCACCAATCTGCTGGGGTATCTGTTCAACAACGAGAACATTGAAGGTAATTTCAGGTTGAATTCAAAGACGTTCGCTATTGATGATTTCATGGTAGGGGAAACGACGGAAGCGGGTGGTACACAAGACTCTTCCCCTATTGAAGAAAGCGTGAAGATTCCCTCGTTTTTAGATTGTACCATTGATGCCACGGCCGATCAGGTAATCTATGACAATCTCAACCTGACCGAGGTTTCAGGCCGATTGCTCGTGAAAGACGAAACGGCCACCCTTCAAAATCTTACCTCATCTTTGTTCGGTGGAAAACTGAATCTGAACGGAAAAGTATCCACAAAACCAAAGGTGCCCGTTTTTGATATGGCCTTGGGCATCGACGATTTTAAGATTTCTGAGTCGTTTGCGTCTATGGAGCTTCTGAAAGTATTGGCCCCGATTGCCAAGGTGATTGAGGGTAGATTGAATTCTTCCATTGTGCTATCGGGTAACCTGAAAGACGATTTCACCCCTAATTTGGCTTCGTTGTCAGGTGATGTGCTGGCACAACTGTTTTCAACCGAACTGAACCCAAAAAATGCACCATTGCTGAGCAGCTTGGACAATAAGTTGAACTTTTTGGATTTGAAAGAGCTAGATCTGAACGGACTCAAGACCTCACTATCGTTCAACAATGGAAAAGTGCAGGTAAAGCCCTTCGATTTGACCTATAAAGACATTGCGATCAAGGTGAACGGCAACCATACCTTTGACCAACAGTTGCAATATTCCGCAACGTTGGATGTGCCCGCGAAGTATTTGGGGGCCGAGGTCAATAAGTTGATTTCCCAAATTGACGATAACAGCTTAGAGAATTTGACCATACCGGTTATCGCCACTATCGGGGGCAACTATACCAATCCAAATGTGAGCACCGACCTGACCTCAGGGGTCAAAAAACTGACGGCACAATTGGTAGAGATCCAAAAACAGAAAATGGTCGACAAGGGCAAAGATGCCGCCAAAGATTTGATCGGGGGACTGTTCGGGGGCGATACAGAAGATTCCACAAAAACAGATTCGACTACTACCTCAAAAAAAGACATACTTGGCGATATCTTCAAAGAAGAACAAAAAGACAGTACCGCTACACAGTCCGATTCGGTTTCAACAGAAGATGCGGCCAAAAAAGCGGCCAAGAATATTTTGGGCGGTCTGCTGGGCAAAAAGAAAAAAGATTCTGTGGAGTGATGATCAGGCCAAGCCGTATCTTAATGTGGTTTAGGTTTTGATTTCAACAAGTCTGCGGTACAATCCAATTCATACAGAATTTCGATTTTAGCACAAGACGCCCTCATTTTTGACCTAACATTGCCAGAAGAGTCTGGAAGTGTATTTCCAGAGTTTTTCCATGTTTCTTTATCGGGCCATTGGGCATAGGCCAGATAAACCCTATCAGTTTGTTTATGTAGTCTAGAACCCAAACTTCCTTCATGTTCATAAATTAACCGTGTTAATTGTTTCCATGCATCTATGAAATCAGATTCCCTATTCTCTTTGACGATAAATTGATAGACTACAGCAAACATTTTTAACGCAATTAATTGCAAAACAGCAATATAGGCTATGAGCCATACTTATTTTATAGGCTAGTTAGTTGATGTCAATCCCCACAAAATACCCCTCACTGCCCCGCACGTTAAACACCGTATTGTCTTCAAAGATGAGGTATTGCCCTTTGATGCCCTTTAAAACGCCTTGGTACGAAGGGGTTTTGCCCAAATTCAGGCTTTTTACCTTTTCAGGGTATTGCAGTACCGGAAACTCGATTTCGGTCTCTGTATTTGAATCGATAAAATACTCGGCCACTTCATCGGGCACATGGGCTTTCAACCTGCTGCGCCATTCGACAAGGTCTAGATCTTCGATATCGTTCTTCAACATCTTTTGCCAACTGGTCTTGTCGCTTACATGTGCTTTCAGGGCCACTTCGGTAATGCCCGCCAAATAACGGTTGGGCACCTCTACGATTTCGATGGCCTCATGGGCCCCTTGATCGATCCAACGGGTGGGTACCTGCGATTTTCGGGTCACGCCCACCTTTATGTTGCTCGAATTGGCCAAATACACCACATGGGGCTGCAACTGCATTCTTTTTTCGTAATCAAGGTTGCGATCCTCTTTATCTAAATGGGCCGTGCTGAGTTCGGGTTTCATGATCCAGTCTCCAGCGACCGGGGTTTCATAAAAACAGGTTTTACAGAACCCCTGACGGTAGATCGGTAAATCTTCGCCGCAGTTCAAGCACTGAAATTTGATGAATTCGATCTTCAATGATTTGTCAAGGGCTTGGTTCATGTTCAAAAAATCATTTTCGAACAGTAGGTAATACTGAACCGGTGAACCGATTTCGGTGTGCATTTTTCGTAAAACGCCTTCGTACAACATGGGTGAAAAAATGAGAAGTTTCTTATTTTAGCAATTACCGCTTGCTCGGCTAAATATACCAAAAATGCCCATACCGTTGTTCAATTCGATCGCCTCTTGGCTGCTCAAAAAGCGCTACCACCAAATAGAGCTCTTTTTGAAATATCCTGATGAGGTGCAGAACGAGGTGTTGCAACAATTGGTATCATTCGCCAAAGATACCGAACTGGGCAAGCAATGCGGTTTTGAATCAATTGACAGCTATCAAGATTTTTCCGACAGGTTACCCATAGTGAATTACGAGGGCATTGCGAATACCATAGAGCGTACACGAAGGGGAGAACAAAATGTTTTTTGGCCCACACAGATCAAGTGGTTTGCAAAAAGTAGCGGTACGACGAATGCGAAGAGCAAGTTTATTCCCGTGAGCATCGAGGCACTTGAAGATTGCCATTACAAATCGGGTAAAGACCTGTTGTGCCTGTATTTGAACAACAACGAAAATTCACAGTTGTTCACTGGCAAGGGCCTGCGATTGGGGGGCAGTAAAGAACTGTACGAAGACAACGGCACTTTTTTTGGTGATTTGTCGGCCATTCTCATCGATAATATGCCATTATGGGCCGAATACAGTAGTACGCCGAGCAACAGGGTTTCCCTGATGGGCGATTGGGAGTCGAAGTTGGGTGCCATAATTCAAGAAAGCGTGGCCGAAAACGTGACCAGTATGGCGGGCGTACCGTCATGGATGTTGGTCTTGCTCAATGAAGTGATCAAAACAACGGGAAAAAACCATCTTTTCGAGATTTGGCCCAATCTAGAGGTATATTTTCATGGGGGTGTCAGTTTTGCCCCATATAAAGAACAGTACAAGAAATTACTGCCCCGTAAGCATTTCAGGTATTATGAGATCTACAATGCCTCTGAGGGCTTTTTTGGGATACAGGATCGCAATAATGCCGATGACTTGCTCTTGATGCTCGATTACGGTATTTTCTATGAATTCATTCCTATGGATTTATATGGAAAGGAAAACCAACGGGCCATTCCTATTTGGGAAGTCAAAACGGGAGTGAATTATGCTGTGGTCATTACCACCAATGCAGGTTTGTGGCGTTATAAGATTGGGGATACCGTACGCTTTACCTCTACGAGTCCGTACCGAATAAAGGTCACGGGCCGAACAAAACACCACATAAACGCTTTCGGTGAAGAATTGATCATTGAAAATGCCGAGGAGGCACTAAGGCAGGTCTGTAAGAAGACAAACGCCCAAATAAAAGACTATACCGCTGCTCCTATTTTTATGAACCAAAGTGAAAAAGGGGGGCACGAATGGCTGATCGAATTTGGCAAACCGCCTGAAGATATTGATTACTTTACCGAGTTTTTAGACAATGCCCTGAAGTCGCTGAATTCAGATTACGAGGCCAAACGGTACAACAACATGACGTTGGGCATGCCCAAGATACACGTGGCCCGAGAACATCTTTTTTATGAGTGGTTGAAATGCAATGATAAACTGGGCGGGCAGCATAAAATTCCTAGATTGTGCAATAATCGCAAGTATATGGAAGAACTGTTGCAAATGAACGGAATCACCAAATAATAGTCCCTAGATCCTAGGGGAAACTGTCCATAACATCTATTTACGAAAACGTTTTCGTAAACTCTTGCTTCTTATCGAACAAATCTCTCTTTTGAACAAAAAAATATGGTTTTGTGTTCATTATGGCTGAAGTTTGAACCGATAAGATAGTTCCCTCATCTTAAATATAACCTTACTACTACCAAACAGAAATTAAAGTTATGGCTGAAAAACTTGTTGTTGTCTCTGACATGTGGGGGGTCAAAAAGGGCCTCTGGATCACCTCTTACTTTGGCTATCTTCAACAGTACTACGATATTTCATTTTATGATTGCCAACAATTGGCCAATCTTGATGTGCCTATCTGTACCGAAAAGAACATTCATGAAGCGTTTGTAAATGGCGGTATTGAAACGGCCGCTGCCCATCTTTTAAAAAAGGAAGAAAAGGCCAGTCATTATCTAGCATTCAGTACGGGGGGCACCATCGTCTGGAAAGCTGCCTTAAGCGGACTGCCCATGAAGTCTCTGACGGCCCTCTCGGCCACAAGGGTACGGTTTGAAAAAGAACATCCCGATTGTGAGCTGAATCTGATTTATGGCGAATGTGACAAATTCAAGCCAGATATGAAATGGGCCAAGGAAGTAGGGGTAAGTTTACGTATTATACCCAGTTTTGGCCATCAGCTCTATACCGATGAAAAAATCATAGGGGATATCTGTCTTGAGTTGCTACAAAAAGTGACCCGAAACGCCAGTTGATCTAACTAAGAAACCGCTTTCAATTTCTTTACGGTCTCATGCGATAGTTTTTCTTCTGCGTAAGCCTTGGTTACCTTGAATTCTTGTTCGTCGGTACTGGGCAGGGTGAACATCGCATCGGTGAAAACGGCTTCGCAAAGTGATCGAAGGCCACGGGCACCAAGCTTGTATTCAACCGCTTTTTTAACAATGAAGTCGAGGGCCTGTTCGGTGATGGTAAACTGTATGCCATCCATATCGAACAATTTTTCATATTGCTTGATGATGGCATTTTTGGGCTCGGTCAAAATGGCCCGAAGTGTCTTTTCATCTAAAGGGTTCATGTGTGTAAGCACTGGCAATCTTCCGATGATTTCGGGGATGAGCCCAAACTCCTTCAAATCTTTTGGAATAATGTATTGAAGAATGTTCTTTTTATCAAGGTCGTCTTCTGCCTTTGAAGCACTGTAACCTACCGCTTGCATGTTGAGACGTTTGGTGATGATGCGCTCAATGCCATCGAAGGCACCGCCTGCGACAAAAAGGATATTCTCGGTGTTGACCTCGATGAATTTTTGATCGGGATGCTTTCTGCCCCCTTTCGGCGGAACGTTGACCAAAGTACCTTCCAATAGCTTCAAAAGCCCTTGTTGTACCCCTTCGCCCGAAACATCACGGGTGATGGAAGGGTTGTCGCTCTTTCGAGCTATTTTATCTATCTCATCGATGAAGACAATGCCTCTTTCCGCTTTTTCCAAATTGTAATCGGCCGCTTGAAGCAATCGGGTCAGAATGCTCTCAACATCTTCTCCCACATAACCTGCCTCGGTCAATACAGTGGCATCGACAATGGCCAAAGGTACATTTAGCATTTTTGCTATGGTCTTTGCCATCAAGGTCTTGCCGGTACCCGTCTCACCAACCATGATGATATTGCTCTTTTGTATCTCAATATCATCTTCATTGCCCTTTGGTTGCAAAAGTCTCTTATAGTGATTGTAAACAGCTACTGACATCACTTTTTTGGTACGCTCTTGCCCAATGACAAAGGTGTCTAGAAAACCTTTGATCTCCATGGGTTTCTTCAGCACCAATTCAGAGGAAAGGTCGTTGCTCTTCGATTGCTTTGATTCTTCGGCAACGATCGTATGGGCCTGTTCGATGCATCGGTCGCAGATGTGCGCATCAAGACCTGCAATCAAAAGATTGGTCTCGGGCTTTTTTCTTCCGCAAAATGAACATTCCAGATTCTCCTTTGCCATAAAATCAGAATTAACTGCTGTTTCTAAACGTTGAAAACTATGTTTTGTTCTACAAGTTTAGCCAAAAACAGGTTATTGGCTTACGGATAAGTCGTTTTATTGATCTTCCCTTACCAAAATTTCATCGATCATACCATATTTTTTGGCTTCCTCGGCTTTCATCCAATAATCACGGTCACTATCTTCATATACCTTTTCGAACGGCTGACCTGAGTGTTTTGAGATGATATGGTAGAGTTCGTCTTTTATCTTAAGCACTTCTTTGGCCGCAATCTCGATATCACTGGCCTGGCCCTGGGCCCCTGACATGGGCTGGTGTATCATGACCCTCGAATGTGTCAGACCACTTCTTTTGCCCGCTTCGCCGGCACAGAGCAAAACGGCAGCCATCGATGCGGCAATACCAGTACAAATAGTGGCGACATCTGGTTTGATGAACTGCATGGTATCATAAATGCCAAGACCTGCGTAAACGCTTCCGCCTGGCGAATTGATATAGATTTGTATGTCTTTTGAGGCATCGGCACTCTCTAAGAACAACAGTTGCGCCTGCACGATATTGGCCACTTGATCATTGATGCCCGTGCCCAAGAAGATTATCCTATCCATCATTAAACGTGAAAAGACATCCATGGCAATGGCATTCAATTGACGTTCTTCGATGATATTGGGCGTCATGTTCACTGGATACAGGCTACTGACCAGTTGCTCATAATATAGGCTGTTGATACCACGATGTTTGGTGGCGTAATTTTTGAATTCTTTACCGTAATCCATTCGATTTAAATCAAAAGGTTTTAAAAAAAAGGTGCCGAAAATAGCATTTTCGGCACTGTAAAGATACTTATTTTATTTGGTAAATTATTGATACACTTCTTTTACAAAATTGTCATAGGTCACTTCCTTGGTCTTCAAATTGGCCTTTTCTTTATAGAGGTTCAATAATTTCTGGCTCATTAATTGCTCAGAGAGCCTTTTGACCTCGTCTTGATTGCCCAGCACACGATTGGCAATATTTTCAAGTTCTTCTTCTTGAGGGTCCATATGGCCATACTGTGCCATTTGAGACTTGATGAAGCCCTTGGCAAATTCTTTGAGCTCTTCGAGCTGTACCTGAAGATCGTGCTCTTTGATGATCTTGCCCTCTATCAATTGATATCTCAATCCTTTTTCAGAGCGTTCAAACTCATCTTTCGCCTCGTCTTCAGAGAGTACCTTTTCGCCACTGATCTGAATCCATTTTTTCAAGAATTCAGAGGGTAGGTCAAACGATGTTGTCTCAATCAGCTTTTCAGTGACATCGTTCAAAAGCTTCTGGTCTGATTGTTGCTCAAACTGCTTCTCGCTATCTTCCTTTATTTTTTCTTTCAACTCTTTTTCAGAGGTTATCTTGTCTTTTCCATAGAGTTTGTCGAACAGCTCTTGGTTCAATTCCGCAGGTTGTCTTTCATTGATTTCTTCAATCGTAAGGGTCACTTCAACATCTAACTTTTGGCCTTTTTCATGGTTGATGCCCAAAGCGCCCAAAAGCATATAGTCCTCTTTGAAAAGTCCCTTGGTTTTAAGGGTGGCGATATCGCCTACTTTCTTTCCTACCAAAGCATCAATGGCCTTTTTGCTTTTGAGTTTGTCTAGTTCAATGGTAGCTTTATTCTCGATTTCTTCTTCCTCGTTGGCGAAGGTTCCGGTGACTTCAAACCCCTTTTCAACAAGGTCTTTGGCCAACAATTTACCATATTGCTTTTTGATACGGTCAACCTGCTCTTCGACCATCTTTTTATCAGCGACAATTTTATACTGTACAACCGGTTTTTTGGTCTTTAGCTCTACCTCAAAATTTGGGGCGAGACCCAATTCGAATTCAAATGCGAACTCATCGCTCTCCCAATCAAAATCATCTTGTTGTTTGGGAAGTGGGTTGCCCAAAACATCCAACTTTTCTTCTGTAAGGTATTTGTTCAGATTGTCTTGCAGCAATTTGTTGACTTCATCGACCAATACGGCCCTACCGTACTGCTTTTTTATGAGCCCGAGAGGAACCTGCCCCTTGCGGAACCCAGGAATATTGGCCTGCTTTCTATAGTCGTTCAATATTTTATTGACCCGCTCTTCATAATCATCTTTGTTGATGGCCACTTTGACCACCGCGTTCAATTCATCAATTTGTTCTTTCGTGATGTTCATCTGCATTGATTTAACCCTCAAAAAGGGTGGCAAAATTAGCATATTAAACTGACTGCCACAAGTTTTTAAGTTTCCTTTAGTGGTCGTGCAACCACTATTATTTGTCCTCTTTCAAAAGGGAATATAAAATTGATTGCAACAGCGATAGAAGCAAGCTGAACAGAATGGCCCACCAGAAGCCAGAGACATGAAAACCACCGATGAATTTGGCTGCCAACAGAATGATAATGGCATTGATGACCAATAAAAAAAGACCGAGGGTGACAATGGTGATCGGCAAGGTCAAAATCACTAAAATGGGTTTGACCAAGAAATTCAACAAACTCAAGACAATGGCCACGATAATGGCTGTGGTGAACGAATCGACCCCTACACCGGGCAAGACATATGACAAGATGACCACGGCGAGGGCACTGAGCAAAATTCTAAGTATTGACTTCATGCTATTCAGGTTTTAACGTACAAAAAAGAGATGCCCAATGACATCCATATAAAAGTAAGGATTTTTCGTATCAATCGATATCGGGCACAGAGCCTTGCACTAAAAAACATTGGCGGCCTGACTTTGTGATAGAGAGACGTTCTATATGATATTTACTCGCAAAGTACGCTTTAGCGTTGTAAAAAAGCCATTGATTTTCTAAAGAATTCTTTTGGATTTTCGGCATGTAGCCAGTGCCCTGCATTTTCAACGGTTTCAATAATGGCCTCTGGGAAATGGGTTTTGATTATGCCATGATCTGACGGCTGAACATATTCAGAACGGTCTCCAATGATGAACAGTGTGGGTTTTGAGTAGGTGGAATGGGGCGGAATGGCCTCAACGATTTCTTCCATCTTGTTCTGAAGCACTTTCAGATTAAAGCGAAGGTCCAATCTTTCTTTGGTCACCCAATATAGGTTTTTAAGCAAAAATTGTCGAATCCCCGATTCGGGAAAGTATTGTGCCAACGCTTCATCAGCCTGCTTCCGTGATGTAATGGTGTCAAAGTCAAGCTTGTTCAAGGCATCCATAATGTGTTGATGGTGGGGCGGGTAGTATCTCGGGGCAATGTCGGCCACTATCAGTTTATCGACCCTTTCAGGAAAATCGACTGCCAACTGCATTGCCACTTTGCCGCCCATTGAGTGCCCCATGACCACTGCTGAGGAAAGCCCGTGGTAATGTAGATAGTTTTTGATATCATCGGCCAAGATCTCAAAGTCAAAATAATCTGAATGGAAACTTTTGCCATGGTTCCGTTGGTCGACCAAATGCACCTGAAACCCATTTTCAGAATATTGCGTACCAAGGGTCTTCCAATTATCTGCCATCCCCAAAAAGCCATGTAGAATGATAAGCGGTGTTCCTTCCCCAAGAATAATTGAATGTAAGGTGTGCATTATTTCAAGCGGTGTAAATACATGTTAACAACATTTTCAAGGCCTAAATAAATTGACTCACAGATCAGTGCGTGCCCTATGGAAACCTCTAACAAATGTGGTATGTTTTGTTTGAAAAATTGAATGTTTTCGAGGTTTAGGTCATGACCGGCATTAATGCCCAGTGCCGTATCGTGTGCCACTTTTGCAGCTTCCACAAAAGGCTTGATGCCCGCCTTGTCACCTTTTGCAAAAGCCTTGGCATAGTTTTCTGTATACAATTCTATGCGATCGGTACCGGTCTTTGCCGCACCTTCGACCATTTTTGCGACCGGATCGACGAAAATAGAGGTTCGTATACCGTTCTCTTTAAAAGTGCTTATCACCTCCACAAGAAAATCTTTGTGCTTTATCGTGTCCCACCCAGAATCTGAGGTGATGGCATCCTCGGCATCGGGTACCAAGGTAACCTGGGTGGGTTTGACCTCAAGTACCAAATCGATGAATTTTGGTATCGGGTTGCCCTCAATATTGAACTCTGTGGTGACGATTTCTTTCAACGCTCGGGTATCTTGGTAACGAATATGGCGCTCATCGGGCCTAGGGTGAACGGTGATGCCTTGGGCACCGAACGCTTCTATATCCCTTGCCGATTGCAATAAATCGGGCATATTGCCACCCCTTGAATTTCTCAAGGTGGCCAATTTGTTGATGTTGACACTGAGTTTGGTCATTGGGCCTGTCTTTTTAAGAGGGCAAAAATACAAAATGGGCACACCTTTTGCGATTTAAAAATCGTATTTTGCGTTTCAATTAAAACCCATGCAGATTCAAGACCAGATATTGACCACACTTCCCGTTTTTGAGGTATCGGATACCTTGAAAGAGGTCATTAAGTTTTTCGAGGAAACCACTTTCTCACACATCGGGGTAGTTGAGGATGGTACTTATTTGGGCTTGCTGGCAGAAAATGACCTTGGCTGCTTCGAGCCCGACAAAAAAATCGAGGAGTTTAGATTTTCACTGGAGACCTTTCATGTGACCAAGGAAACATCATGGCTTGATGTGCTTGAAAATTTTGCAAGAAATGAAGCCAATGTAACACCGGTATTGTCAGGTGAAAATACGTTGATGGGCTATTATTATCTGAACGATGTGGTGGGGTCTTTCATAGGCACGCCCTTTTTCACCGAACCTGGTGGAATTTTAGTGGTGGCGAAAGGTATCAAAGACTATTCTTTTAGTGAGATATCACAAATTGTCGAGAGCAATAATGCCAAGCTATTGGGTGCTTTTGTGACCGGAAACCAAAACGATGTCATCGAGATTACCATGAAGATCAACAACGGCAACCTCAATGAGATCACCCAAACATTCAGGCGCTACAACTATACCATACTCTTTGGAAACAATGATGACCAGTTCATGGAAGATTTGAAACAACGGTCAGACTACCTTGACAAATACCTAAACGTTTAGAATGAAAGTCGCGATTTATGGTCAAGTGCTTCATGAAGACGACCGTTCTTATGTTTCGACCCTTTACGATGAGCTGATAAATGTCGAAGCCCAGATCTATATTGAAAAAGAGTTCAACAAAAAACTCTTTGATGGAAAAAAAGTGGGCCATGGCACCTTTGATCAACAATCAGGGTTAGATGGATCATTCGATCTTTTTGTAAGTTTTGGAGGAGATGGTACCATGCTTCGGGCGATAACTTATATCGGTCGACTGGGTATCCCCATCGTGGGCGTGAACACGGGTCGCTTAGGATTTCTCTCAACCTTTAAAAAGGAGGAGGTCAAAAAAGTGGTCACCGAATTTACTGCCGGGGCTTTTTCCATCGAAGAACGCAGTATGGTTGAAATTTGTTTAGACTCTGAAGTGCCCGAGTTCGGCGATATGAATTTTGCATTGAATGAAATTACCGTCAGCCGTAAAGACACCACTTCAATGATAACCGTTGAAACCTACCTCGATGAAGAATATCTGACCTCATATTGGGCCGATGGGCTCATTATTTCCACACCAACCGGCTCTACAGGTTATTCTTTGAGCTGCGGAGGGCCTGTTATCTCACCAAGTACCAAAGCCCTTGTGCTAACGCCTATTGCACCGCATAACCTTAACGCGAGACCTTTGGTCATACCCGATGATACCGAGATTAGGCTTATTGTTTCAGGTAGGGAAGAAAATCACTTGGTCTCACTTGATTCACGCATTGCCACAATACCCAATGGCAAGCAAATCACCATAAAGAAATCATCGTTTGCTATCAAAATGGTGGAATATAAATCAGAAAGCTTCTTAAAGACCCTTCGTAACAAACTTTTATGGGGCGAAGATCGTCGTAATTGATATAGGTGCCCAAACAATAAAAAGGCCCAAAAACTGTTTAACAAAGAGAACAATCCGTAATAGGTCTAAAGACGAATTTCTGGCACACTCATTACTACACTTTTAATATCTATATGAGAAAATGGTTATTGCTTTTCATGTGCATCGTTTTTAAAATGAATGCGCAGACCTACGAGATTGGCCTATTTGGAGGCGGAACGAACATGATCGGCGATGTTGGTAGAACCAACTACGTATTGCCGTCAGGTATCGCTTTTGGAGGTGTTTTCAAGTGGAACAAAAGTAAACGATATGCTTGGCGCGGCAGTGTAATTTATGGTTCTTTCACAGCTGATGATACCAAATCGAGCAAGTCTTCACGTCAACAAAGAGGATATGTGATCGATAATTCGGTGCTGGAGATTTCCGCGGGCCTTGAGTTTAATTTTGTGGAGTACAATCTTCACAAGCTGGGTCGTGCCTTCACGCCCTACCTTTATACCGGGGTTACATATTTTCGATACGATTTCCATTATTTTGATGCATTGCAGGTGCAGGATATTGGCCAAAAAGATGGTAGCTTTGCCATACCCATGACGGTCGGGGCGAAACTTCGCCTCAACCAATTTTTAATCTTGGGTGCAGAAATAGGGGCGCGTTACACCTTTACCGACAATTTAGATGCCAGTAATCCTGAAAATTCTAACTTTGAACAATTTAGGTTCGGTAACATTTTGAGCGATGATTGGTATGTTTTCTCAGGGTTTACCCTGACATATACTTTTGGACGCAAGCCTTGCCAAGATTGTTTTGAGTAAGATGAACAACAATGAAGAAATAGACATTAATAAGCTTCCCAAACATGTTGCCATTATCATGGACGGCAATGGACGATGGGCCAAGCAACGGGGCAAGATGCGCATTTTCGGTCATGAGAATGGCGTCGAAGCCGTGCGAAGAACTGTTGAGCAATGTGCCCGTCTGCAAATACAGTACCTCACACTCTATGCATTTTCTACCGAAAACTGGAATCGCCCCAAGTTAGAGGTTGAAACACTCATGCGCCTTTTGGTGGCATCACTTAGAAAAGAACTGAAAACCCTCAATAAAAACAATATTCGTCTCAATGCTGTCGGAAGATTGGACTCGCTCCCCAAGAAAGCATCAAACGAATTGAAAGAGGTCATTGAAAAGACATCAGAAAATGCTGGAACGACCTTGACATTGGCACTTAGCTATGGGTCAAGGGAAGAGATAAAAACGGCCGTAAAAGCTATAAGTTCCAAAGTTAAAAATAACATAATTTCACCTGAAAATATTGATGAAGACGTTATAAATGCCCATCTTTACACGCATTTTTTGCCAGACGTCGATTTGCTTATCCGTACCAGTGGCGAACACAGGATAAGCAATTTTTTACTTTGGCAGATAGCCTATGCAGAATTATATTTTATTGACGTATTTTGGCCCGATTTTAGTGAGCAACATTTGATGCAAGCTATCTTAAGTTACCAAAATAGAGAACGAAGATTTGGAAAAACTAGCGAACAACTCAGTTGACGGACTAAAGAAACACCTGTGCCGACACTTAAAAGCTTTACTTCTACTAATTCTGTGCCAACCTCTACTCCAAGCCCAAGAAACCTCATTGGAAAGTGGCAAAGAATATGTTCTGGCCGGAATAGAGGTAACGGGTCTTGAAAGCTATAACGAGCAAACGGTAAAGACGTATACAGGTCTTAGGATCGGTCAGAGAATCATGGTTCCTGGTGAAGAGATCAGTGGGGTCATCAAAAAATTGTGGGGACTCGAACTATT
Source organism: Muricauda sp. SCSIO 65647 (assembly GCF_021534965.1). Classification (NCBI taxonomy): domain Bacteria; kingdom Pseudomonadati; phylum Bacteroidota; class Flavobacteriia; order Flavobacteriales; family Flavobacteriaceae; genus Allomuricauda; species Allomuricauda sp. SCSIO 65647. The sequence continues at coordinate 798,220 of NZ_CP091037.1, read as the reverse complement.
CAGCGATGTCTCTATGTACTACACAAAAATTGAGGGCGAGAAGATTTTTCTTGAGCTAAATATATTAGAGCGTCCTACATTGCAAAATGTTACCATCTACGGGGTCAAAAAACGCAAGGTAGATGACATCATCAACGATACCGACCTAAAAAAGGGTAAGAAGATTACGGAGAGCCTGATCGCCAATACCAAGAACTTTTTGCAGAATAAATACAAGAAACAGGGCTACCTCAATACAAAAGTGAACATTGTAACCGCCCCTGATACGACCGGCACCAATACCCAGAACATGGTGATCAGTGTCAAAAAAGGCGATAAGGTCAAAATCAATGCCATTGAGTTTGAGGGTAACGAAAAGTTTTCCGATAAGAGATTGCGAAAATCACTGAAGAATACCAAGAAAAAGAAGTTCTACCGTTTCTGGAAAAAATCAAAGTATATCGAGGAAGACTATAAGGAAGATTTAGACAACCTTATCGATACGTATGCCGAAAAAGGTTATCGAGATGCCCGAATATTGTCAGATACCTTTATAAAGGTCGATGAAAAGAACATTAAATTAAAGATTGCACTGGAAGAAGGCAACAAGTATTACTTTGGCGACATAGAATTTGTTGGCAATTCAGTCTATACGGATAGACGCTTGAGTCAAGTTTTGGGAATCAAAAAAGGAGATACTTACAATGGTGTGCTCTTGAAAGAGCGTATAGCAGACGATTCAAAGCCTGATGCAGAAGATTTGACCAATCTCTATCAGAACAACGGATATCTTTTCTCAAGAATAAACCCTATTGAAGTTTCAGCGGTCAATGACACCATCGATTTTGAGATACGGATCATTGAAGGTAAGGAGACTTTTCTTGATCATGTCACGGTAGTGGGCAACGACAAAACCAATGACCATGTTGTCTATAGAGAACTAAGAACCCGCCCCGGGCAGAAATATAGCAAAGAAAATATAGTTAGAAGTATAAGGGAACTAGGCCAGTTGGGCTTCTTTGATGCAGAACAAATTGTACCTGATGTTGAAAATCCAAACCCGAATGCGGGTACAGTAGATATAAAATATAGTCTTGTAGAGTCGGGGTCAAGCCAGATAGAATTGCAAGGTGGTTATGGCGGTGGTGGCTTTATTGGCACCTTGGGTCTTTCATTCAACAATTTCTCACTACAGAACATCTTCAATGGCAAAGCATACAAACCTGTGCCCATGGGTGATGGGCAAACCTTTGCGTTACGTGTACAGGCGAGCAGAACTTTTAGGGTATATAGCTTAAACTTTGCCGAACCCTGGTTGGGTGGCAAAAAACCTGTGCGCTTTAACCTCTCATTTTCAAGAACCCAACAGTTTGCGACCGAGTTTGACCCGACGAGTAGAAATCGGTTTGAGGTTGACAGAGATCGGGGCTTTTCAATCACTGGCGTTTCGGCAGGTTTGGCCAAGAGGGTGCAATGGCCAGATGATTTTTTTACTATATCCCATGCATTGGGGTATCAATTATATGATTTCAATGACTATAACATTGGCCTGTTCAATTTTGGTAATGGTACCTCGAATGCTTTGACGTATACTCTCGGTATTTCAAGAAGCTCACAAGGGCCTAGCCGAATATTTCCCCTAACAGGCTCTAATTTCGAGATTACCGCGAAATTTACACCCCCTTACTCACTTTTCAGCAACAAAGACTTCAAGGCTCTGAAAGAGAGAAGCGATGAGATTGCTGAAAGTGCCACCGATGGAACCCCACTTACGACGGCCGAGATCAACGAACTACAAGAAATAGAAGAAGAGCGCTTTAAATTGTTGGAATACTACAAGGTGAAATTTCGTGGTGATTGGTTCACAAGACTGGTCGATAAACTGGTACTGCGTACCAATGCTGAGTTTGGTTTCTTGGGCAACTATAACAATGATATCGGGGATGTACCTTTCGAACGATTTTTTGTCGGGGGCGATGGCCTTGGTAATTTTACTTTGGATGGTCGTGATATAGTGCAGTTAAGAGGTTATGAGAACAACTCACTGACCCCGTTGAGCGTAAACCCCATTACAGGTCAACAAGAACGCGAGGGTGGATTGATATACAATAAGTTCTCGTTAGAGCTGCGGTATCCGTTTACCCTGAAACCATCGGCTTCTATTTATGGTCTTGCTTTTTTGGAAGCCGGTAACTCATTTAACAATTTTAATAGCTTTAATCCGTTTGAGTTAAAGAGATCGGCTGGATTGGGGCTGCGAATTTTTATGCCGGCATTTGGTCTCTTGGGAATAGACTTTGGATATGGCTTCGATACAGATGCCAATCCGGGTTCTGTAGGCCCAAGTGGTTGGCAGACCCACTTCATCATCGGTCAACAATTTTAACCAATATGAAAATAATGGGCCATTTCATTTGAGCTAAATACCTCATTTTAAATGAATTCTTAATTTTGGCACGATATTTTCAATGTACAAAGCGGAAATTCAAAATGAATAGAAAAGTTCTTTTTTTTGTGGTTTGTGTTTTAGCATCCTATTTTGGGTTTTCACAAAGAGGCGTTCGCATTGGTTACGTTGATATGGAGTATATTCTTGAGAATGTCGAAGAGTATCGCGAAGCCAGCGAACAATTGAATACAAAAGCCGCTAAGTGGAAACAAGAGATTGAGCTGAAGCAGAGCACTATCGAGCAGATGAAGAAAGATTTGATGGCCGAAAAGGTATTGCTCACTGACGAATTGATTACCGAACGTGAAGAGGAAATCCAGATTCTTGAAAAAGAAATGTTGGATTATCAACAAGACAGGTTTGGCCCTCAAGGTGATTTAGTACTGCAGAAACAACTGCTGATACAGCCCATACAAGACCAGGTTTTCAATGAGGTGCAGAAAATAGGAGGCAACAAAAGATATGATTTTATTTTCGATAAATCAGCAGATGTCGTAATGTTGTACTCCGAAAAAAGACACGATATCAGCGATTTGGTTTTGAGGGAAATTGCAAGGACACGAAAGGTCAGCAAATCAAACAAAAAAGAAAAGCTCAACAACCGATTGAAAGAATTTCAAGAGCAAGAGGCCGAAGTTGACAAAGAGATCAGTGAAGCCTTGAAAGAACGTCAAGAGAAGGCCGATGAGGCAAAAGATGCCAAGAAAAAAGCGGCCGAAGATAGAAGGGCAGAGGCATTGCGATTGAGAGAAGAACGCAAAAAAGCATACGAAGAAAGAAGACAGAAATTGTTGGAAGAACGAGAAGCCAGACGTAAGGCAAAACTGGAAGAGCGTAAAAAGGCCCAAGAACAGCAGAAAGATTCAACGAATCAATAATAAAGGCAAAAACTAAATTAAAAGTAAAATACTCAATTAATAGTAACTTAGAATCATGAAAAATGTAAAGAAGATCGCCGTAGCACTGGTATTGTTTGTAGCAGTTACGGGTTTTGTAAATGCACAAAGTAAAGTGGCCCATATCAACGTGCAACAGCTGTTGTCTGAAATGCCCGAGATGAAAGCCGCCCAGGCTGAACTGAAGAAGTTAGAGGAAACCTATACAGCTGATATTGAAGAATCTTTTAAAGAATTTCAGAATAAAGCTACATTATACCAAAATGAGTCTGCTTCAAAAACGCGAGAAGAAAACGAAAAACGTGCCCTTGAGCTTCAAGGCCATGAAAGAAACATTCAAGAAGCGCGTCAAGCGGCATTGCAAGAAATGCAAAAAAAGCAGCAAGAACTGTTTGCCCCTATTTCCGATAAGGCAAAAACTGCCATTGAGAAGGTAGCGGCCGCCCAAGGTTATGAGTATGTTATCGATGCCAGCCCGGGGTTGAGCCTTATTGTGGCAAAAGGAAAAGACTTGTTGCCCGAGGTCAAGCAAGAATTGGGCTTCTAAAATCATTTTGATAAGGATATTGGAACCGTTCTCTTTACCTTTAAAGAGAGCGGTTTTTTTGTTGAAATATGGATTCACCTATTGGTATTTTTGATTCTGGGGTAGGCGGCACCTCCATTTGGAAGGAAATCACAAAGCTGCTGCCCATCGAGCGCACCATTTACTTGGCCGATAGTAGACATGCGCCCTATGGTGAAAAAAGAAAAGAGAAAATTCTTGAACGCTGTATCAACAATGTAGAACTCTTGCTCGAAAAAGATTGTAAACTTATAGTGGTGGCCTGCAATACCGCAACGACCAATGCCATTGACTATCTACGCGAGCATTATTCAGTGCCTTTTATCGGTATAGAACCGGCCATTAAACCGGCTGCCCTACAGACCAAGACGAAAAAAGTGGGGGTGTTGGCCACCAAAGGTACCTTGGCAAGCGATCTTTTCAACAGTACGGCAAAGCTACACGCTTCAGGGATCGAAGTGTTCGAAAGAGAAGGCAGGGGATTGGTAGAACTGATAGAGGCGGGCAAGACAGCTTCTGAAGAGACCGAGCAACTTCTAAAAGGCTATCTACACCCAATGGTACAAGAGAATGTTGATTGTATGGTCTTAGGCTGCACACATTATCCCTATCTGATTCCTGTGCTTGAAAAATTATTGCCCCCACATGTCAAAATCATCGATTCAGGTGAAGCTGTCGCGAGACAGACAAAAAATGTTTTGGAAAAAAAAGAACTGTTGAATTCTGCACTCAGTAGAAATCCGCAGTATGTATTCTACACGAACAAAGATTTGACCGTTTTAAATACGTTTGTAAATCGAAAAGAAACCAAAATATCCTTTTTGGATTTTTAGTGGCGTATTTGTAGGCTTACTTTTTGGTATCCTTATAAAATGTGGGTTCTTTGGTACTTCAATACGCATTACAAGTGCTTAAACTTTGAAACAAAGTCTTCGAAAAAGTCATTTGCACTTCAAAGACTAAAGTTCCCGAAACATGATATGAGCATCCACCAATCCCAAACGGTTGTGCTTAAATGCCTTTGGAACGGTTCCGATGATTTTGAAACCCAATTTGATCCATAGCGCTATTGCCGCTTTGTTGGTACTCACTATAAAATTGAACTGCATCCCAAGAAACCCCAGTTCTTTTGCTGTGATCAACGAGTGCTTTCCCAACGATTGGCCAACTCCCAGGCCTCTTGCCTCTGGGTGTACCATGTAACTGGCATTGGCAATATGTGATCCCAAATCAATCTGATTGGGTTTAATGATATAGGTGCCCAATATCTTTTTCTCTTTTTCCAAGACGTACGTTCGAACAGCACTTGAAAACCAATGCTATTTTAAATCGGATTTTTGGGTTTCCGGATCAAAAACATAGGTGTCACCTGTGCTTATAACCGGTTTGAAAATATCCCATACTGCATCATAATCGTTATGTGTGGCCTCTCGGATTAACATGCTTCATATCTTTTTCGGGTTTCTTAGATTTCTTTTTTTAGTGTCTGTCCGATTTCTATGACAACAAACAACAAGAACGCTGTAAGTTCTTTGGTTTTTCTATGGTTTGTAAGGCAGACTCTGAGTACAAATTTGCCAAACTTTCTGGAAACAGCTAGTGGCTTATTGATTTCATGGGTAGCCATGCTATTATCCAAATAGGGTCAGCCCAAAAAATGTGTCCAGAACATTCAGGACAAAGACGATTCCGAGAATCCACGGACACAAGTATTTGATGGAGAACCCCAAGAAATTGGCAATCAGGGTATTTGCGAAACGCTTATTTCCGTTGGAAACCTCTTCGAACAGATTTTCCTTTTTCCAAACGAAAGCCACAAAAAGAGCTATAAGAAAGCCGTTCAATGGCAAGAATGAATTGCTGGCCACATCAGAGATGAATGTCATAAAATCAGTTGGGTCAGATGCTCCAAAGTAGGTGATAAACTTTGTGAAGAAACCTGAATAACCGTTCGATAACAATGAAGGTATTCCCAAGACGAAAATTCCGGCTGCAACCAGCCATACCGCTCTTGGTCTTTTCATCTCTTTTTCGTCGACCAAATAGGAAACGGGAATCTCCAATATGGACACGGTGGATGTCAGGGCTGCAAAAGATAATAGTAGGAAGAACAAAATCCCAACTACCAAGCCCATGACGGGACCCATATTACCAAATACCCCAGGAAGTGACATAAACACCAACCCGGCACCTCCATGTGCATCAAGTCCTTGCGAGATTACCATTGGGAACAACATGAGTCCTGCCATAAATGCGATTCCCACATCCAGTAGGGTTATGGCCACTGCGGAAGAAATGATATTGTCTTTTTTGCCCACATAGCTTCCATAGGTTATCATGGCCCCCATCCCCAAAGAGAGGGAGAAGAATGCATGCCCCAAGGCATTATAGACCACCTCACCGGTAATCTTTGAAAAATCGGGAAAAAGGTAGAATTGGGTCGCTTTTGATGCACCGGGCAGGGTCATGGCATAGCCGGCCAACACCAAAATGATAGTGAACAAAACAGGCATCAATATTTTGGCGGCCTTTTCAATTCCCCCGGAAATTCCTCTGGATACTATATAAGCTGTGGTCGCCATAAAGAGAATGGAATAGCTTCCCACCTTGATAATGTCCTTAACGAAAACGGGGAACTGCTCACCTATGGAAAAATTACCCAACAAGATTTCCACAAAATAGCCAAAACACCAACCCGCAACTACATTATAGAAAGACAAAATCAGTACACAGGACAAGATGCCCAGCTTGCCCACAATAGACCATTTGCCATATCCCAGGGCAACGAACGCGCCAACGGGATTTCTCTGGGCCTTTCTACCAATTGCAATTTCAGCTACCATTAAAGGAAAACAAAGAATAAGGCAAAAGGCCAGATAAACGATCACGAAAGCGGCACCTCCGCTTTCACCTACTTCAAAGGGAAACTTCCAAATGTTCCCCAGACCAACAGCAGAACCTGCGGCTGCGGCTATAAATCCAACTTTGCTGGAAAAACCAGATCTTTCCATTTTATTTTTTGTTTAATGAAATGAATTAAGACCCTTACCGAATAGGAAGGGCATGAATGAAAGAAGGAGCTTTCTAAGTGATTCGTTTTAATTTGGGATGATCAGGAGTGTTTCGTTCTTTCCATCGCCTTGTTAAAGTCAATCCAATGCCGGACTGCTTTGTAGTGCTTTTCTCCCTTCATGGTTTTCCAACACATAGTGCATTCGGGCTATTTGGTCTTTTGTGAATATGTTCATGACCTCATCATGGGACCAGTTCATATAGTTGCCCATCATGACGGTTTCTCCCTTACAACCCAAAAAGGGCTGGCTGCCAAAAACAGGCTTGTCGACTGCAGGAGTGTCATCGCAATAGTCATTGTTTTCACAATCACTTGCCCCCCAAGTATGTAACAACCCCAAATAATGCCCCATTTCATGGGTCAGTGTCCTTCCGTATTTGGTATGGCAATTTGTGTCCGATTCCCCAAAACTTTTCCAGTTGACGATAATGCCCTCAGCATCCCCCGGACCTGGCAAACTCAAAAACTCAGTTCCGGGAAGGTCTGTCTCGGGGCCCGTTGCCTGTCCTGATAGTATACATTCGAACGATTCGGGCAACGGAGCGATCCAAACATTGATGTATTGGGTCGGGTCCCAATACCCAATTTTCGCATAGTCGTTGAAGCTGTGCCCAAGTAACGGTTCTGCAATCTTTGTGGTGTCGATTCGGTTTATCCCATTGGTGGGCAAACCTTCGGGAGTTCGTTTGGCCAATACAAATTCAATCATGGCATCACCCCCATCGGGATGATCGTTAAACCCCTTGGTCCCTTCCTTTCTTCTGAAATCTTCGTTGAGAATCTCTATTTGTCTTTCGATTTGCTCAATTGAAAGATTGGTTTCTTCCCCAATCTCATGGCCATTGTGTACTACATGAATCACTAGTGGGAGCAAAATCACCCCTTCTTTCGGGTCATTGGGCAAGGGACTTTCCGTTTCCCCTTCCTTGCTACAGGATACGAATGCCAGCATGACCAAATTGAAAATTACTATCGACCATTTCCATTTCATCGATACCATAAGTTCTATTTTTTACTTATATCCTTGAAGGTTATCATTTTCCACACCTTATCTGATGCACCGTGATAGAACCCCGATTCATGTTCGTATTTTTTTGGGTTCTTAAACGTACCGAATATGATATCAAATAAGGAAATATCAGAGTAATTGTAGGCATGGATGCCCTTGGCATGGTGAATGGCATGGGCCTCGGGTCTTTGTATAATGTAACCCAACCATCTAGGGGTTTTGATATTGCTGTGCTGAAAAATGGAGAAGAACGTGGTCCCCAGAATTATCAACGTTGTTGCCTCTGGGGTAAATCCTGCCACCACTACCAAACACAAACTTCCTAGAAAAGTGAAACCAATCATGTCCATCGGACTGAAGTAAAATGCCCCATAGCTGTCTAAACGTTCTGCGCTATGGTGCATTTGGTGGAATATCTTCCAAAGGGTGTCACTTTTGTGCATGGCACGGTGCCATACATAGACCCCAAATTCATAAACGAGTATCCCTACAACGGCTCCACCAAAAGTTCCCAAACTGGTCAGGTCAAAAACCTGATAATTGGCCAAATGACCATCCCAAAACAAAGGCAGATATGAGGATAGGAAAAAGAAAAAGGCAAAAGCCAGCATTCCCTTTAGTTTCCAAAACCTGATTTTGGGCAATCGTCGTGCAGGGAAAAGGGTCTCCCAGAGCATCAGGCCACCATACATGGCAAATATGATGTATGATATCGGATTAAAAATCAATTCTGTAGGTGTGGGCAAACTTGCCAAGACTTCTTTCATTTAAAATAGTTTTCTGTGCAACTTTCTTTTTACGTTTTCTTTTCTTCTCAACCATATGACCTTTACGGTCGTGCGGTCTTCCATCATTTTTTTTGGACTGTTCATCTTTTCACAATTTTTAATTTTCGAAGGGCAAAAGTATTTCGGAAGTCAAGATGTTGAAAACAAATGGGGTAGACCATTGGTGTACGGTCCAATACGTGAAGTGTACAAAAAATCGATTGCCTTAAATTTTGGGGAACATGAAGTGGACAAAAATATGTAAGTATTTGATAAACAAATATTTACAAAGTGTAGAATTTTAACTTTATAAGATGAAGAAAAAGGGTGAAAGGCGTATGATTACGCTTTTTCAATGTCTAAAAAGTAATCCAAGAGCTCTTTATCGGGTTCTATTCCCAATTTTTTCCGAAGGCGATAACGTGCGGTTTTTACACTTTCAGGTGAAATGCCTAGAATGTTCGCCGTTTCTTTTATGTTCAGATTCAGCCGCGTGAGCGAAGAAATTTTCAAATCGTTTGCACTGATGTCTGGATGCAGTTCTTTTAATCTGCTATAAAAGTCGGTATGGACCTCTTCAAAATGCCGCCTAAAATCTTCCCAATCCCTGTCAACGTTGACCTGCTGTTTTATGGTACGCTTTATTTCAGAAAGCAATTTTGTTCGTTTGGTCTGGGTTGTGTCTGCAAGTAGATTTATTTTTTCGAGTAGTTGTAGAAACAGTTCGTTTTTTTGTGCAAAATTTAAGGTGTACGAGGTAAGCTCTTTGTTTTTGAACTCTAATTGTTGACGCAATTCACGTTGCTTCAATGCTGCATTTTCCAATTCTGTTCGAGCCAACGCCTCTTTTGATTTTAAAAGTTCAGTTTCCCTTTTCTCGCGTTGCTTTTGATGTCGTAACATAAGCAATGCCGTAATGGCCAGGGTCACCAGTAATAGAGACAGAAAAACATTCATCAATGTACGTGAATGCTTGGTTTCTTGAAGCAATTCAATTTCTTTTTCTTTATTGGTAAGTTCGTTATTGAATTCTAGTGCAGCGATCTGTTTGGATTTGTCGATATCATAAATCGAATCCCTTAAATTGATAAATGCATCATAGTATGAAAGTGATTCTTCCAACTGGCCTTGCTCTTTTTTTAATAGTTTAAGTTCTTGATAGGCTTCTAAAATATATTTACGCAATTTATTTTGCTCGGCTTTTTCCAAAGCTTCCAACAAGTGGTTTTCTGAATCTTCATATTCCCCCTTTAGACGCTGTAATTTTCCATATTGTATAAGATTGCCAATGAATCCGTCGACATCATTTACGGTCTCTCCCAAAGTCGTTGCTTTTTTCAAATGGTAGTCGGCTTGTTCCAACTCATTTTCGAGAATGAACAGCCTGCCCAGTAAACTATGGGCTTCGGCCATACCATAAAAAAACTTGTCATCGGAATGCATGTTCAATGCGTTGGTTAGATACTCTTTTGCTTCCGTGAGTTGATTTTTTTGCATAAGTACCAAACCAATTTTGTTGAAGGTGGTGGCAATGCGCGATTTCAGATCGAGCTGGGTAAATTTTTCGATAGAGCGTTCATAAATGTCCAGTGCCTTGTCCAAGTCTCCGATATCGGCATATACCATTCCGCTGTTCATCAAACAATTGGCAGCACCTTCCAAATCACTGACCTCCTCATATGTTTTTTGACAATCGGTCAAGTTTTCAAGGGCAAGTTTGGGTTTGCCAAGTGTCCAATAGGCTACTCCGAGAACCCGCTTGGCTTTGGCAATTCCTTGGGGATAAACAAGTTTTTTGGCCAATGTCAAAGCCTCGGTGCCATTTAAAACGGACTTGTTTGAATTGACGATCCAATAGCGATAGCCCAAATCGTTCAAAGCATCGACACGCTCCTTATTTAGGGAAGGAAACCGCTTTAAGACCCGTTCAAGGCTATCGACGGTAGTCTCATTTGTCTGCCCATAAAGATGGCATGACAGTATCAGAAAGGCCAAAAACATACTGATGAAACGCATATCCGGTTCTTAACGTATGGCAAAGATAAAAGATGTAAAAATGTCTTTCTTTTTATTGCGTTTTTATTATTAAAGAATTGAGTAAAGCCAAGATTCAAGATTATTTGGTTTTGGTACTCTACCTTTATGGAATTGGTACAAGTAGTGGAAATATGGTCATTAACTTCAGAATTTTGATTGGCCGAACACCAAATAATCCGCGATAGCCTACTTTTTAGTATAGGTCAGATACGTGAAATCATATTGATGTCTTTCATCTTTAGGATGATATTCTTGCTTGACCAATTGCCAAACATTCAAATCTACTTTAGGGAAAAAAGTGTCTGCCTCAAAATCGGCGTGAATACGGGTAAGCTCGATATGGGTGGCAAAATCCATCGATTGTCTGTAGATTTCACCGCCGCCAATGATAAAAGATCGTTCATCTTTTTTTGTCAGGGCAATGGCCTCCTCCAATGAATGCACCACTCGGCATTCGAATTTCGGACTGTAATTTTTCTGGCTGGTCACCACGATATGCTCTCGGTTCGGCAACGGTTTAGGGAAACTTTCCAATGTTTTTCGACCCATTATGATTTTATGGCCAGAGGTCAATTGCTTGAACCGCTTGAAATCATCGGGTAAGTGCCAAGGCAAATCGTTGTTGATGCCCAAAGCGTTGTTTTCGCCTGCGGCTGCAATGATGATGAGTTTGCTCATTTCGACTTCGCTCAATGACCTCACTGCTCTTTTTTTTTATTGATGCCCGACATCGGAAAATCGGTCTCGATTTCTTTTTGAAGTTCTGAAATACGCTGTTTTTGCTTGGCGACCAATTTTTCTCGCTGTAGGCGTTCCCATTCCTGTCCCATAAATTTGTGGGTCACGAACACGTTGAATGCATGGATCAAAAACAAAAAAGCCCACGCCAAGATGGCCCAAATAAACCAATCGTACGATTCACCATACTTCAAAATTTTGTTGATGAGCACCAAAAAAACACTTCCGATCAAAAAAATGACGAAATGTGAAAATAATCGTTTCTTCTGTTTGATCCGCTTTTGGGCATTTTCGAGCAGCTCATGTTGTTCAAGGCCTATTTCAGGATCTGATTTCTTTTTCGAGAACATCTTTGGCTATCTTTAGCAACAAAGATAACCGAAAACAGGCGTTGTAAAGTGACAATCGACCAAATACGGAAACAGTTCCCTGCGGTACAGCATGGTATTTATGCAAATACCGCAGCCGCTGGTCCGCTTTACGATTCACTGTTTGAATGGCGGCAAGAACATGAACTCGATTTGCTGATGAAAGCAAGTGGGCTGTTCGTCGAAGGACTAAAAATTATTTCGGAAACGCGAAAAAGTTTGGGTTCATTTTTTTGCTGCCCTACCGAAAATATAGCCCTGACACCCAATTTCACCATTGGCTTAAACATGTTGTTGGACTCTTTTCCAAAAAAAGCCAAGGTATTGCTGTTGAGCAACGATTATCCTTCGCTGAACTGGCCCTTTGAATTTCGAGACTTTGATATTGAATATTTGGCCATGGTCGATGATTTGGAGTCCCAAATTTATGAGGCGGTCAAAAATAGGCATATCGATATTCTGGCATTGAGCTTGGTGCAATGGCTGAACGGAATTCTCATTGACCTCGATTTTCTAAAGGATTTGAAGAATGAATTCAAAGACTTGATAATTGTTGCCGATGGCACACAGTTTTGTGGTATGTTCCCCTTTGATTTTTCTGCATCGGGCATCGATATTCTTGGAGCCAGCGGTTATAAGTGGTTGCTTTCGGGCTATGGCAACGGATTTATGCTCTTTAAAGAGAAGAGCAAAGAGCGATTTATGCCAAAATCTGTTGGTTTTGGTTCAGTTGAGGGAGATTTTGACAAAAAGGACAACTTTCGGTTTTGTAAACATTTTGAACCGGGCCATTTGAACTCCCTTACTTTCGGAAGCCTGAATTTTTCGCTCAGCTTTTTAGAAGCGGTCGGGCTTCAAAAAATAGGAAACCATAACAAAGCCCTTTCTGAAACCGGCAAGCAACTTTTTGGAGATATGGGATTGTTGGAAGAAGCCGTAGTAAAGAGAATTGCCCACAGTACCATTTTCAATATAAAAGGAGATAAAACCCTTCTTGAACATTTGAGGCAAAATGATATCGTTTGCGCCCAAAGAGGCGATGGAATTCGACTTAGCTTTCACTTTTACAACACTTTGCAAGAATTGGAAGAGCTTGCAAAAATTGTTAACGGTTGTTAATGATTGTTAAAAAAGTGCTTTTGTTTGATGAATAGCTCAAAATCGCATCTCTTTTTTGATAAAGCGGCCCATCTTGGGATCGGTTTTTTAAAAAATTGCTAAATCGTATCTAACCTATTGACTGCTAATGCTTTTATATTTTGCTTTGTCCTGAATTTTAATTCGAAAATTATTTCATCATGGCAATAAAGAAACAATACTTGAAAAGCAAGCCGGTATGCAAGGTAACCTTTACGGTACCTGCAGAAGAGGCAAAAAAAGTGGCTGTAGTGGGTGATTTCAACAATTGGAACCCTAAGGGCAGCATGTTGAAGAAATTAAAGAACGGTTCGTTCAAAGGTACTTTTGACCTAGCGACCGAGAGTTCTTATGAGTTCCGTTATTTGGTTGACGGTAACTATGTAAACGACGAGGCGGCCGACCGTTACCAGTGGAATGATTACGCTGGTGCCGAGAACGCTGTTCTTGAACTATAATAAAAAAATAACTGGTCGCCGTTGAGGTTCATTCCTCAATGGTGACCCCTTTCCAAAAGGCCACACGGCCTTTTATGCTTTTGGCCAATTCACTGGTCTCAGGATAGTACCAGGCCGCATCCATATTTTTTTTCCCGTCAACTTCAATAGTGTAATAAGAAGCTACGCCTTTCCATGGGCAAGTGGTATGGGTACCGCTGGGTTTGAAATATTCTTCCTTAATGCTATCAGCAGGAAAGTAGTGATTATTTTCAATGACCACTGTGTCGTTGCTTTCCGCTATCACTCGATTGTTCCAAATGGCTTTCATCTTTGACTCTTTTTGAATACGTAATCCCTATACTCGCTTTGTCCATCACTGAACTGTGCAATGATGTCTAATCCTGCTTTATCGGCCAGCCAATTGACCACCTCATCGTCATATTTTTGTGAGATTTCGGTGTGTATGGTTTCCCACTGTTTGAAATTCACCTTTAGGCCAAGGGCCTCAATGAAGACCTTTTGTGCTTTTTTGGCCACCAAATAACTTTTGGCCGTACCTGTTTCTGGGTCGTAGACTTCCCAGTGCAAAAAATTATCAAGTTCAAAATTGCCCCCCAATTCTTTATTGATCCTTGCCAATAGGTTTTTGTTGAAGGCTTCTGTGATGCCGGTTTTGTCGTTGTAGGCATCCAATATTTTCTGAGGATGCTTTTTTTGGTCGAACCCCATGAAAACAAGGTCATCTTCGTTCAAGATATCACGAATGTTCTTTAAAAACTCAACTGCCTGCGGGTGCAGAAGGTTTCCGATGTTCGAACCAAGAAACAAAATCACCTTACGTCTGCCGTTCTGTTTGGCAATATCGGCCAAGGTCTCAAAATAAGTGCCCTGAATTGTATTAATGCGCACTTCGGGAATTTCAAAAGATACAGAAGCTTCCAGTTGGTTCAGTGCATTTTGACTGATATCAATGGGGCGGTAGTCAAAATCAGCCTCTTTTTCGACCAAATTTCGCAGTAAGATCTTGGTTTTTTTACCATCGCCAGCCCCCAATTCAAAAAGACTAAAAGCGCCTCCATTCCCCATAAAAAGTTTTGAGATACCCTCTTTATGCGTCTCTAAGATATTGAACTCAGAATCGGTCAGGTAGTACTCGGGCATTGCCATGATGTCTTGAAACAATTTGTCACCGACTTCATCGTAAAAATATTTTGAGGATAAATGCTTTGGGTAGTCGGTCAATCCCTCTCGTACTTCTTGGGCAAAATCAGTATTCAAAGCCGTAGCTGTTTTTTCTTGCATAGATGGTTTGTCGTGATTATTGCGCCAACCTTAATCCCGTGAACTGCCAACGTAAATGTGGATGAAAAAAGTTTCGATAGGTGGGTCGGGTATGTTTCTCTGGTGTGGCCACAGAACCGCCCCGCAACACCTTTTGGTTGGCCATGAACTTACCGTTATACTCACCTAGGGCACCTTCGGCTTTTCTGTAATTGGGATAGGGTAGGTAAGCACTCTCGGTCCACTCCCACCGCTTGCCCCATGGAAAAAACTGTTGGGCTGCCTCCCATTCAAACTCTGTGGGTAATCGCAAACCTTTCCATTGGGCATATGCAAAGGCTTCGTAATACGATATATGGGTGATTGGGGCATTTAATGAGACTCTTTGTAAGCCTTTTGCCGTGTAATGGTACCATTCAGCTCCGATCTTGTGCCAATACAGGGGAGAATTGATGTTGTTTGCGTTCACCCAATCCCACCCTTCGGCATGCCAAAGGTCAAACCGTTGATAGCCACCATCTTTTAAAAATTCGATATACTCTTGATTAGTGACCAATTTATTGGCGATTTGATAGGGTTGTAGATAGACTTTGTGCCGACCCAGCTCATTGTCATAACAAAATTCTTTTTCATTGTGCCCGACCTCAAAGACACCTTCATCCATAGCGATCCATTCGCGTTCATGCTTTTCTATGGGATGGTCTTCAAAATCGTCTGAATACTTCGGAAGCAGCGGATTGTTGCCCAGAATGTATTTGATATCGGTCAACAAAAGCTCTTGGTGCTGCTTTTCATGGTGGATGCCGATTTCCAATAAATCATACAATTCGGGTGATTGCTCGATCTGAAAGAGATTTTTAATGCCCTTGGTCACATAGTCTCGATATTCATACACTTTTTTGACCGAGGGTCGAGATAGATTGCCGCGGTTTGCCCGAACGACCCTTTTGCCCACAGTCTCATAGTAACTGTTGAACACAAAAGAAAAATCGTCGTGAAAGACGTTGTAATCTTTGGCATAAGGTTTTAATATGAACTCTTCAAAGAACCAAGTGGTGTGCCCCAAATGCCATTTCGGCGGACTCACATCGACCACAGGTTGCACGACATAATCTTCGTTTTCAAGGGGCTTGCATATTTTCTCAGTGTGTTTTCGGGTCTTGAGAAAAAAATCGAGAAGCGAATCGGTAACGATCATAGCAGGTATTTTGCTAAAAATACGGAAATTGCCCGATACCGCTTGACTTAATCAATGGGGTCAATGGTCATGTGACACTGTAAACGGGCAAACTGAAACTAAAAGAAGTGCCTTCGTTTGGCTTGCTCAATACCTTAATACTGGCATTGTGCAATTCCATGATTTTTTTGACAATGGCAAGTCCGAGACCGGCACCTTCTTTTTCTTGCCCGGTTTTGGTTTGGCGATATCGCTCAAATATCAAGGCCTGATTGGCCTTGGCGATACCTGGCCCCGAATCTTTGATGACGATCTCTACATTGGCTTCTTTCGGAATGATCTTGACAATCACTTTACCCTCTTCGGGAGTAAACTTCAAGGCATTGTCCATCAAATTCTGTATAGCCCTTTCAACCAATGAGATGTCTGCAAACACTAAAGGAATACCCTCTTCCATTTCCAATTGCAAATCAATATTTTTTTGCGCTGCCAAGACTTTGTAATTTCTGTAAATGTCATGGGCCAGTTCGGTGATCAAAAAGGGTTCTTTTTGGGGTTCGATCTGATTGGCTTCAAGCTTTGAGTACTCAAAGAGCTGGGCAATAAGTTTTGATAGGCGTTCACAGCTCTTATTGATGGTGATCAAGTATTCTTCCCGCTCTTTGGTACTCAGTTGGGTATTCTTCATTTGAAGGGTTTCGATGTACCCTTGTATAATGGAAAGTGGTGTTCGAAGATCATGGCTAATGTTGGCGATCAGTTCACGGCGTAAGTTTTCGAGCGATTTGATTTTCTCAACATCTGCCAAAATGGTATCGGCCATTTCATTATAGGTCTTGGCGACCCCGGCCAAATCGGTTTTTTTGGCATCCTCGATACGGTAATGGAGGTCACCTTGTTGAAAACGTTTGGCCGCATAGACGATTTTACGAAGGTTTTTAGTGAGATACCAGATAGAAAGTATTCCTAAGAGAGCGGCAAAAATCAAGGTGAGAATAGAGCCCCGTAACCCCAATCGCAAAAAATAACTGTTCATGAGCGATTCTCGGGTCATTAAGTAATCTTCACTTGCCAAAACGATATAGACGTAACCTTCCTTTCCATTTTTATCAAAAGGAGCGGCCGAAAACACACTTTGCACATCGGGATTTTTAGGATTATCCCCTAAAATATACCCTTCACCATTTTGCGCTATAAATTGGTTGATGGGCCCCAATGCCACTTTTTTCTGATTGGTCTCGGGGGCATCATGATCTAAAACTACCGAATACATCACATAACCCTCTTTGTCCAATAAATAGACCTCTATGGCACGGTTCACGGCCATCATGTCATGCATGATATCGCCAAACAAGGCCTTGTTCACATTGCCCTCTTCGTCAAACGGACTCTCATTACCGAACTTTTCATCAATTAGGTCTTGCGCAAGATTGGCATGAAGGCGCTGTGAGGTCTCATAAAAGTAATTGTCTGAAAGATAAAGGGCCGTGAACATGTACCCGACCCCGGCCAAAACCAAGATGGCCAAGAATGACAATGACAATTTTACGATGAGCCTATCTGAAAGTAGTGAGTGCTTCATAGTTCTTCATTGAATTTGTAGCCAACGCCCCAAGTGGTCAAAATGAACTTGGGGTTGCCCATATCAGGTTCGATTTTTGACCGCAGACGGTTGATGTGTGAGTTCACGGTATGCTCATACCCCTGAAAATCATACCCCCAAATGAGGTTCAAAAGTTTGGTGCGGTCATAGCTTTTACCAGGATTTGAAGAAAGCAGCACCAACAGCTCAAACTCTTTGGGTGAGAGTTCTATTCTTTTTCCATCCAAGGCCACTTTTCGCATTTCCACATCAATAGTAAGGTTATCAAATTGCATGGAGCCATTGTTCTTGCTTCCGTCAGCTTTTTGGGTATCCATCTTTTGCCTCCTGAAAATGGCCTTGACCCGTGCAATGAACTCGCGCACGCTGAAAGGTTTGGTCAAGTAATCATCGGCACCGACCTCAAGGCCCAGTACCTTGTCGATTTCCTCAGATTTGGCCGTTAACATCATAATGGGCGACTTTACTTGATTGGCCCGTATTTTTTGGCAGACCTCGATACCGTCCATTTCCGGTAACATCACATCTAATATAATTAGGTCGGGCACTTCATTGATGGCCATGCGCAGTCCGGTGTCTCCTTCACAGGCAGACAATACGTCACAGCCCAGATCTTTCAAATGAATTTCCAACAAGTGGATGATCTCGGTATCATCTTCAATGACCAATACTTTTTTCATCATGGCGAAATAAAGGGTAAAATCTCACGGAAAGTTCACAATGACTTCCACAAAATGTCCGGTTCGTTTCAGAATGGTCGTTAAAAAAGGCCAATTCTTGCAAAAATTGAATTGATTTTATTTTAACTAACTGGTTTTCAGCACGTAAACAAATATGATTTTTATGTGATGTTTTTGCAACACCTCGCCGATTTCTTTGCCACAACACTTAAAAACATACAGCTATGAACAATTTAAAAACAATTTTACTTTTATTTTCTTTCGGAGTTTTTCTTTTCAGTTGTGAGGAAGATGATACCGATGATGCTCCGATAGTACTTGATGCGGGAAGTTTATCAGGAGGACCTTTCAATTTTACGGTCGATGGCACACCAGATATGGTCAGTGGTATTTCGTTGGCCGATTTTGATGGCAACGGTGATATGCAGACCTATGTCATTACCGACGACAGCCGAAACATTTTGGGCCTGCCCCCAGATTTACAGGCTGTTGAAGGAGTAGATTTTGACGAAGCGGGCGAAGGCTCTTGTTATATCTATCATTTGACCTATAATCAAGGGTTAACAGGTTTGGAAATGGGCCAGAACCTTGACGATCTCGGCGGAGAATTTGACCTCTCGAATTTTGTGACAGTCAACAGAAATGGTCTGAATGCCGGTACAATTGCTGGTGGCCCGTTCGAATTTACTGTCGATGGTACACCAGATATGGTCAGTGGCATCACATTGGACAACAGCAATGCTTTGGGCACCAATATGACCTGGGTGATCACTGATGACCAAAACAACATTTTGGGTCTTCCACCTACTCTAGAAGCGGTCGAAGGGGTTGATTTTGATGAAGCGGGTGCAGGGATATGCCTGATTTGGTACATGCGCTACGAAGATGGCCTGACGGGGTTGGAAGTAGGTAACAATGTTTCCGATTTTGATGGGTTCTATGCCTTGTCAAATTCCATTACCGTGACCAGAAATGCACTGAACGGTGGATCTTTGTCTGGTGGTCCGTTCGAATTCACGGTCGATGGCACTCCTGATATGGTCAGTGGCATTACTTTAGATGATACTGACTTGAACGGTTCGAACCAAACCTATGTCATTACCGATGACCAGAACAACATTTTGGGTCTGCCCCCAACATTAGAGGCTGTCGAAGGCGTTGACTTTGATGCTGCCGGCGCTGGTATTTGCCTAATTTGGCACTTGACCTATGAAGATGGCCTAACGGGATTGGAAGCTGGCAATAACGTTGCTGATTTTGATGGCTATTATGCCTTGTCAAACTCCATTACCGTGACCAGAAACGCACTGAATGCCGGTACGCTATCGGGTGGTCCGTTTATGTTCTCTGTTGATGGTACAGCCGATATGGTGAGCGGAATTGCTTTGGACGATGCCATGCTCAACGGAAGCAACCAGACCTATGTCATCACCGACGACGATTTGAACATTCTGGGTCTGCCCCCAACATTGGAGGCTGTAGAAGGCGTTGATTTTGATGGTGCCGGTGTGGGCCTATGCCTGATTTGGCACTTGACTTACGAAGATGGCATCACTGGTCTTGAAGCAGGTCAAAATGCAGGCGATTTGGGAGGTTACTTTGCCTTGTCAAATTCCATTAGCGTGTATCGCAACCCCAATGCAGGCACTATTTCAGGTGGCCCCTTTGAATTTACCGTTGACGGTACGCCCGATATGGTCAGTGGTATCACCTTAGATAGCAGCAATGCCACGGGCAGCAATGGTACTTGGGTCATTACCGATGACCAGAACAATATTTTGGGCTTACCACCTACATTGGGCGATGTTGAAAATGTCGATTTTGATGCAGCGGGCGTTGGGGTGTGCCTGATATGGTATATGCGCTACGAAGATGGGCTCACCGGTCTGGCCATGGGCAACAATGTGGCTGATCTCGAAGGCTTGTACGGACTTTCAAACGCCATTACCGTGACAAGAAATTAGGCTGTGCGAAAGCGAAGCGGTTGCTTTTTGCAGAAAAAATTTATGTAACTATGAAAAAGAAAATTTTTTAGGGAAGAGAAAAGCACCAAGTACGCTTTGTTTGATTGTTCGAAAGCGCCCAGACGAGAGTTTGGGCGCTTTAATCTTTAAAAATGATGAAATCTATTCTTGTAAAAGATAGCCGTTGTTCGTTACGATGATTCTAGAACACTGTATACCCCAAAATGAAGGACATGCTTTCATAGGCAGATCCAGAAAAGCGAATATCTCTAGAAGATTGGTATCTAAATTCTGCAGAGTAACGGTTTTTAAACTTAAAACCTACTCCGTAAGCAAGATTCTCACCTGTTAAAAACTCAAAAGAATCAAGTATTGAATTGTCGGCTCTTCTGAATTCAACAAAATTGTCTAAAGTGAAATCAAAAGTATAACCTACATTGATAAAAAGTTTCGAAGAGTCATTTAAAAAAATATAGTGCCTGATGCCAACTGGCACCTCGATTGAGGAGTAATCAAACGTTGTAATGATTCTACCTCCCGAAATGCTGCTGTTCTCTACATCTTTTTCAGCACTATAATATTGGTAGGTGGGCTCGGCTATAATACCCCATTTATTTTTGTTGAAAGGAAGAATATACTCTACCTCAAGTCCAAATCCGAAACTCTGATTATCGTCAAAGTTTATGTTCCTTGATGCGATAACGGGGTCGGGAGTGCTTGGTGATGAGATATTCAAACGGGGCCTTAGTGTTAGATTGAACAAGTCCCTTTTTTGCTTTTGTTCTGTTCCTATATAAGTAGGATCGACGCATTGGTTGTAAGCTATGAAGATGTTTATAAGATCATCTTTTGTGTATTTCAATTTTTCAAACCTTTTTTTAGATAATTCTTCGCACTTGAGGTTGTTCCATAGTTGTCGCTTGTATGCATCATTTTGTGCTACTCTAAAACTTTTTGATTCGTAACCTTTTGTTTGGTAATGTCTGGTTTTATAGCGTTTAAACACCAGTGGCGTGATAGCTACTTCCTCAGTATCAAAGAAGTATCTGAACAAATTGCCCTCGGTATATTGATATAAAGACGATTTGCCTTCAACCAAAATCTTTAAAAAAACCTCTTCTTCACTAAATATAGGTCGGCTGTCTTCACTCATTGTATTGACAGAGCCACTAGACCTGTCAATTTTTGCCTTATGGCGAACATATTTCAAAGTATTGTTTATCCTAAATTCTTTTACATTTTGAATGGTTTCAATTTTGACATGGTCACCTTCGTACAATTTGTAATCAAAACGTATTGGGTTGTTCTTCCAATCTTGGTTTTT
Source organism: Muricauda sp. SCSIO 65647 (assembly GCF_021534965.1). Lineage (NCBI taxonomy): Bacteria > Pseudomonadati > Bacteroidota > Flavobacteriia > Flavobacteriales > Flavobacteriaceae > Allomuricauda > Allomuricauda sp. SCSIO 65647. Next base: position 776,733 of record NZ_CP091037.1, on the reverse strand, counting down.
TATCAAACACTCGACTTTCTCTCCAGAATTTTTAATGAAATACCCCTTTTCAAAGGTTATTTGAGAATACCCGCTGATTGACATAGTGAGAAAAAGGACAAAAAAGATGACAGGGTTCAATTTATTCATATAAAATACACTTTGGTTGATAGTTTGCTTGCTTCTAAGATTCACCCTCGAAATTTTGGAGTGATATTTATTTTAAACAGCGACCACCCCTTTGATATGCGGGTGCGGGTCATAGTTCAACAAGGTGAAGTCTTCAAACGTAAAGTTGAGAATGTCCTTCACCTCAGGGTTCAGTACCATGGTGGGCAGGGGCCGCAGGTCACGGCTGAGTTGCAGTTCTATCTGCTCTAGATGATTACTGTAGATATGGGCATCGCCAAAGGTGAGGATGAATTCGCCCGGTTCGTAGCCGCAAACTTGCGCCATCATCAAATTCAACAGGGCATAGCTGGCAATGTTGAAGGGTACGCCCAAAAAGATATCGGCACTGCGCTGGTAAAGCTGGCAGCTCAATTTACCGTCAGCTACATAGAATTGAAAGAAAGCATGGCAGGGCGGTAGGGCTGCTTTGCCATTGGCCACGTTTTCTGAAAACGAGACAGTGGTATCGGGCAGCACGCTGGGGTTCCAGGCCGAAACGATGATGCGACGGCTATCAGGATTGTTTTTCAACATCTCAACGGCCGTTTTGATCTGGTCAATGCCCTCGCTGTTCCAGTTGCGCCATTGATGGCCGTACACAGGTCCGAGGTCGCCATGTTCATCGGCCCATTCGTTCCAGATGCGCACGCCGTTTTCCTGCAGGTATTTGATATTGGTATCCCCTTTCAAAAACCATAGCAGTTCATGAATGATACTCTTCAAATGCAGCTTTTTGGTCGTCACCATGGGGAAACCATCTTGTAGGTCAAACCGCATTTGGTAGCCAAAAACACTGATGGTGCCCGTACCGGTACGGTCGCTTTTTTGGTTGCCGTGTTCTAGAACGTGCTTTAAAAGATCGTGATATTGTTTCATAGCCCATAAAGGTACAGGGTAAAGGGTAAAGGGTAAAGGGTTTTGGGCTATGATTTATTGTATTTTATCAACGATGCTATCCGTTTTTGAAGTAACTGAATTTTTTCAATCAATGCGGTCGCTTTTTTTGTATCAACTAACTGTAAATCAGTGTAAAGCAATATATGGGTTTCCAATTCGAATAAAGAACCTAAGCTTATCTGAAGAAAACGTATAAAGTCTTTTTGTGAATATTTGGAGCAACCTTCAGCAATGTTTGTTGGAATGGAAATGGCGCATCGGTTGATTTGTGAAGTATGCCCGTACTTTTCTGATTCGGGCAATTGCTTGGTCAAATGGTAAATTTCTTTCACAAGATTTCTGGCATCTTGCCATACTTCCAAATCCCTGAAGTTTCTCATAAAAGATCAATCCTTTCTAAAAATCTGCTATTTGACATCTTTTACCCTATACCTTTCACCTTCCTATCCCAAAATCATTCCCGCCATGGTAGCGGAAAGTAACGAGGCAATGGTGCCCCCCAAAAGGGCTTTCATGCCAAATTTGGAGAGGGTCTTGCGCTGTCCGGGCGCCAAGCTGCCAATACCTCCGATCTGTATGCCAATGGAAGCAAAGTTGGCAAAACCACAGAGCATATACGTGGCCATGATGATACTCTTGTTGTATTTGAAGTGCAGTACGCTATTGACATCTTTGAGTTCGGCCAACTGAATATAGCCCACAAACTCGCTGGCAGCCAGCTTGATGCCCAATAATTGGCCCATCAGGGCCATGTCTTCTTTGGCGACACCTATCAACCACATCAGAGGGGCAAAAATGTACCCGAGTATCATTTCGAGCGACAAAGCAGCGTAGGGTGTGTTACTCTGGATCCAGTCGTTGAGCCCTCCGATAGTACCCATTTTTAGAAAGATATAATTGATCATGGCGATGAAGGCCACAAAGACCAACAGCATGGCCGCTACGTTGACCGCCAATTTGAGCCCTTCGGTAGTGCCTGTTGCCATGGCATCAAGCAGGTTCGAGCCAATTTTCTGCTTTGATACCTTTACATCTTTGTTGATGGCTTCTGTTTGGGGCACCAAAATTTTTGAAATGACAACGGCCCCTGGTGCTGCCATGACCGAGGCTGCCAAGAGGTGACGGGCAAACTCTACTCGTAGGGCCTGATCCGTACCGCCTAAAAATCCGATATAGGCAGCCAAGACCCCACCTGCAACGGTGGCCATGCCCCCGATCATCACCAGTAAAATCTCTGACTTGTTCATTTTTTCAAGATAGGCCTTGATCATTAGCGGTGATTCGGTCTGGCCCAAAAAGATGTTTCCGGCAACACTCAAACTTTCCGCTCCAGATATTTTCAAAAGTTTGGTAAGGGCCCAGGCGAGACCCTTGACCACTTTTTGAATGATTCCCAGATAGAATAAAACAGAGGTCAGCGCTGAGAAAAAGATGATGGTTGGCAAAATTATGATAGCAAAGGTGATCAATGGCTCCTCAATTTCATTGGTGCTCATCGAACTGAACAGAAATTTTGTACCAGCTTCTGTGAAGGTCAGTACTTTGTTGAAAGCCTTGCCCATGATGGTGAAAAAGGCCCGTATAAAAGGCACTTTCAATACCCCAATGGCCAATAGAAACTGTGCCAAAAGCCCAAGCCCCACAGTTCTCCAATTGATGGCCTTTCGATTTGAACTGAACAAATAGCTAATGGCAATTAAAACCAGCATGCCCAACATGCCGCGCCATAACGACCCGAATGAAAACCCTTGGTTGGGAACGATCTCATCTTTCGGTGCCAAATCATCAATGGTCACCGTATCGGCCATTGAGGCCATAGTTTCTTGGGGAATGGTATCTTGAGAAAAAAGAGAAACGGATATGAACAAAAAAAATAAAGTAAAACCTAGAAATCTCTTTCCCATAGAGTGGTTATTGGTTATTTGCGCTTCGAGATTTCATCACGCAGTTTGGCCGCCTTCTCGTAATCTTCATTGGCTACGGCTTTGTCCAGTTCTTTGTGAAGCTCTTCGAGGGTCATTTCGCGGTAGCCTTCATTGCCGCTCGATTCGATTTCAACGGTCTCTCCTTCTTGCAAGATTTCGTCGACCACGATACTATCATCACCTTCATCTTCATCTTTTTCCTTCGAAGAAAACTTGAGGAAAATCCCTGCTTTGTCCAGAATGGTCTTATAGGTGAAAATAGGGGCATCAAAACGGAGGGCCAATGCTATGGCATCACTGGTTCGGGCATCGATGATTTCTTCAATTTTATCGCGTTCACAAATGATACTCGAATAAAAGACGCCATCGACCAATTTATGTATAATGACTTGTTTGACCACAATGTCGAAGCGATCGGAAAAGTTTTTGAATAGATCATGGGTCAGGGGTCTCGGGGGCTTGATCTCCTTTTCCAGTGCAATGGCAATGGACTGCGCTTCAAAGGCCCCTATGACAATAGGAAGCTTTCTGTCACCCTCGACCTCGTTCAAAATGAGTGCATAGGCCCCATTTTGTGTCTGACTATACGATATTCCCTTTATTTTTAGCCGTACTAAACTCATATATCCTTCTCAAATCAAAAAAGACTGTTCAAATAGGCGGCTTTGCCATCTATCTGAACAGCCCCTCGAAAGGACAAATTAACAAAAATTAAGCGTTTTGGGCTTTAAATTCCTTTAATTTTTCGATGAGTTTCGGCACTACTTCGAACGCATCACCGACAATACCATAATCGGCCGCTTTAAAGAACGGGGCCTCGGGATCATTGTTGATGACCACTTTGGTTTTCGAGGCATTGACTCCCGCCAAATGTTGTATGGCCCCAGAGATACCTATGGCGACATAAAGATTGCTGGCAACAGGTTTTCCGGTTTGGCCCACATGTTCGCTATGGGGCCGCCAGCCCATATCTGAAACGGGTTTTGAGCATGCCGTGGCCGCGCCGAGAACAGCTGCCAATTCTTCGATCATGCCCCAATTTTCAGGACCCTTCAATCCACGACCACCAGAGACCACGATATCGGCATCGGCGATGGTCGCCTTACCGACTACTTTGTCAACTTCCAGTGATTTTGTCGAAAAATCGGCATCGCCCAAAGAAGGACTGAAATCTTCGACATTGGCAGAAACCTTGTTTTCATGTATGCCAAAGGCATTGTTCGAAACCCCTATGATCGCAGTTTCAGCAGTAATCTCGGTATGGGCAAAGCCCTTGTTGCTGAATGCCATACGCTTAACGACCAAGGGATCGGTGCTTTCAGGTGCACCCACAACATTGGGTACGTATCCGGCATTGAGCTTAGCGGCCAATATGCCTCCCAAAAATTTGCTATCGGTACTTGAACTGATAATAATGACCTTGGCACCTTGGGCTTTTGCGGCTTCTGCAATGGCTTTTGCATAGGCCTTGGCATTGAACGTTTTTAGATCGACATTCTGTATGTTCAACACTTTTGAGGCACCGTAATCGCCCAATTCGTGATTATTTTCAGCATTGAATGAAATAGCGGTGACCGAAGCGCCCATGTTCTGGGCCACTTCATGGGCATAAGAAGCCACTTCAAAGGCACTTTTTTTAAATTTTCCGTTGTATGATTCCGTATATACGAGTACTGACATATTTTTTTGTTTGATTTCCTAAAAATGGAATTTATATAACCTTGGCTTCGTTGTGCAAAAGATTTACCAGTTCACCGACATTTCCGGCATCGACCAATTTTACTGGTCCTTTCGGAGCTGGTTTTTCGAACTTTCTGTCTTTGGCCAAAGAAGGTGCATCAACAGGATCGACCACATTCAATTTCTTTTGACGGGCCATCATGATACCCCTCATATTCGGAATGCGAAGATCACTTTCTTCAACCAATCCTTTTTGGCCGCCGATGACCAAGGGCAGTGAGGCCTCCAATTTTTCTTTTCCGCCATCGATCTCACGAATGGCCGTGGCTTGGCCATTCTCTATTTCAAGTCCGATACAGGTGTTGACAAAGTTCATGTCGAGCAAGGTGGCCATAATGCCGGGTACCATGCCTCCGTTATAGTCGATGGATTCCCTTCCGCCGATAACCAGATCGTAGCCACCGTTTTTGACCACTTCGGCCAACTGGCGAGCGACAAAATAACCATCTGTGGGTTCGGCATTGATACGAATTGCCTCATCGGCACCAATGGCCAGGGCCTTTCGCATGGTAGGCTCGACCGAAGGCCCGCCTACCGTGGCGACATGAACCGTGGCACCTTGCTTCTCTTTGAACCACATGGCACGGGTCAGGCCAAACTCATCATTCGGATTGATAACAAATTGTACACCGTTGGCATCAAATCTGGTATCGTCATCGGTAAAGTTGATTTTTGAGGTCGTATCAGGGACATTGCTAATGCAGACCAATATCTTCATAGTGATAAAAATTTGACGCCAAAGATAGGTATAAAATCCAATAATTTATTATGCATGCATAATAAATTTTGTTCTTTTTTTGAGTTTTGCAAGCACTCCTTTCCTAATATATTTTCCTATTTTTGCTTGCATTTTTTTAAGAATCACCAGTCGGAAAAAACGATATGAAAACATTACAGTTCAGGGAGGCCATTGCAGAGGCCATGACAGAAGAGATGCGCAGAGACGATTCCATTTACCTTATGGGAGAAGAAGTGGCAGAGTACAATGGGGCTTATAAGGCCTCTAAGGGCATGCTCGATGAATTCGGCGCTGACCGTGTCATAGACACTCCTATTTCAGAATTGGGTTTTGCAGGTATCGGTGTTGGCTCTGCCATGATCGGCAATCGCCCCATTATAGAATTCATGACCTTTAACTTTTCATTGGTGGGCATCGATCAGATCATCAACAATGCGGCAAAGATGAGGCAAATGTCAGGTGGGCAGTTCAATATTCCGATCGTGTTTCGCGGTCCTACGGCCTCAGCCGGTCAATTGGCGGCAACGCACTCGCAGGCTTTTGAAAGCTGGTATGCCAATTGTCCTGGCCTAAAAGTGGTGGTTCCTTCGAATCCCGCAGATGCCAAAGGCCTTTTGAAATCTTCTATACGTGATGACGACCCCGTTATCTTTATGGAGTCAGAGCAGATGTACGGCGATAAAGGCGAGGTGCCAGAAGGGGAATATACCATTCCGCTCGGGGTAGCCGAAATAAAAAGGGAAGGTTCTGACGTCACCATTGTTTCTTTCGGAAAAATCATTAAAGAGGCCTATAAAGCAGCCGATGAGCTAGAAAAAGAGGGCATCAGCTGTGAGGTTATCGATTTGAGAACCGTGCGCCCGATGGATTATGAGACGATCCTCAACTCCGTCAAGAAAACCAATCGAATGGTAATCTTGGAAGAGGCTTGGCCCTTTGGCAATGTGGCCACCGAGATTATATACCAAGTACAAGACAAAGCCTTTGATTACTTGGATGCTCCGATCGTGAAACTCAACACTGCAGACACACCGGCACCCTATTCACCCGTACTACTGCAAGAATGGTTGCCCAATAGCAATGATGTTATCAAGGCTGTTAAGAAAGTGTTATATAAGTAGTGTGCATAAAATTGTAAGGTATATTAGCCTCGCCGACCAACGTCGGCGAGGCTTCATTTTAAGGAACGGTTATTGATAGAATTCTACCCAAAACCAAATTGATCCAAAAGAACCTGGCATTATTTCAAAATGCAGGGCTATCGACCTATCAAACATGATAAGATTCCTATTTATTTTTCTTATGCTTCCTTTTTTGGCCTTTGGGCAAACCAAGGCCGGTGGTACTGTAATTGATGAATCGGGCGATCCCATTGCCTTTGCGAACGTGATTTTCAAAAATTCTTCCGAAGGCACCATCACCAATGAAAATGGCCGGTTCTACTTTGAATCCGATGCAACGTACACTACCCTGGTGGTTTCATACATCGGATATGAAACCAAGGAAATCGCCTTGTCGGGAAGAGTGAACTATAATTTGGAAATCAACCTTTCCGAAGCTGCGGAACAATTGCAGGAAGTGATCGTGTATACCGGAAAACAATCAAAAAAGAACAATCCGGCCATTGACATCCTCAAGAAAATATGGGCGAAAAAAAGAGTGAACGGTCTACGCCAGTTCAAGAGCTACCAATATGATAAATATGAAAAGGTAGAGTTTGACCTTAACACCATTGACAGTGCTTTGATCAAGAGCAAGCTTTTCAAGGGGTTGGAATTCATTTTTGAAGACCTTGACACCTCGCGCATCACGGGCAAGACCTATCTACCGCTTTTCTTGAACGAGGTATCTTCAAAAGTGTACGGTGACAATCGCCATGAACTCGAAAAGGAAGATGTTCTAGGGAATAAAAGTTCAGGATTCTCTGGTAATCAAGCCATTACGGCATTTGTTGAAGATCTGTATTCCGATTATGATGTCTATGACAATTACCTGAAATTCTTTGACAAGAGTTTCACAAGTCCGCTATCACGAACTGGGGTCGATGTGTACAATTATGTGCTTTCTGATAGTACGTTCATCGATGGCAAATGGTGTTACAACATCATCTACTATCCGCGGCGAAAGAACGAATTGACCTTCAAAGGAGATTTTTGGGTGAACGATACCACCTATGCCATAAAAAATATCAATCTACAGGTCACCAAGAGTGCCAACATAAACTGGGTCAAGGAAATCTACATCGAGCAAGATTTTGAGGTGGTCAACGACTCTGTTTTTTTGCTGAAACGAGATTATATGCTCAGCGATTTTGCCTTTTCAAAGAAGGAGAAATCTAGGGGCGTGTATGGCAAGCGCACAACGGTTTATGATAATTATGTGTTCGATCTTGACAAGTCCAAGACGTTTTACGAGGCCGAATCAGACCCATACGACCCCCGTGTGTTCGAGCGCGACAGTTTATTTTGGAGAGACGCTCGATTGGAAAGCCTGAGCAAAGACGAAGCCGGTATATTTAAATTGCTCGATACCTTAAAGACGGTACCCAAATTCAACACCTATTATAACATTGTGAGCGTACTGGGGTCTGGTTATATTGAAATCGACAAATGGAATCTCGATATCGGGGACATTTACAGCACTTTCGGGTTCAATGATGCCGAGGGAATACGGTTGCGTGGAGGTGCACGAACCTATTTTGGCCAAAATGACCCATGGCGATTGGAAGGATATATGGCCTATGGTTTTGATGATCGAAAGTTCAAACATGGCTTTTCTGGCAAGTTTTTGTTGGATAGAAAGACCAGGCTTATTTTGTCAGGCGGCAATAGACGTGATATAGAACAGCTGGGCATCAGCCTGACGAGCACCACAGATGTGTTGGGGCGAAGTATCGCTTCATCGGCTTTGGTCACAGTGGGCAACAACAACAGATTGAGCAATATCAACCTATCGGTGCTGGCCTTGGAAATGGAACCTTTAAAAAACTTTAGGGTTAGGCTGGGAGGATCGTATCGAACGTTGAGTTCTGCTTTGCCCGATCAATTCAGCTTAGACTATATAGACCCGGAATCACCCACGGGAATTTCTTCTGAAGTAAAGCAGTTCGATATCAACACCACATTGATCTACACCCCCGGTAAGCGAACCATTGGCTATGGAGTCGAGCGCCGTGATGTCAATGACAATTATAGCACACTGGTGCTCAACTATACAAAAGGCCTCGAGGGATTCATGAAAAGTGATTTTGAATATGAAAGAATACAGTTTTCATACACCCAACCTTGGCAGGTCGGTGGTTTTGGTAGGCTATTGAGCACCGTTGAGCTGGGAAAGACTTTTGGTGGGGTACCCTTGGGGCTATTGAGTGTGATACCGGGCAACCAGACGGTTTTTTCGCTATATAACACCTTTCCGAACCTTGATTTTTATGAGTTCGTGACCGATACCTATGCAACGGTGCATCTAGAACATAATTTCAATGGCCGTATCTTCTCACGTATTCCGTTGCTTCGCAAGTTCAACTTGAGAGAAATAGTTGGGCTACGAGGTGCTTGGGGTTCTTTGTCAGATGAGAACATCGCCTTGAGTTCGCCCAGTAACATTCCCTTGGTGGCACCAGAAGACCAGATCTATTGGGAGTATTCTTTCGGAATCGGTAATATTTTCAAGATTTTTCGTATCGATTTTAACTTCCGTGGAAATTATTTGGACAACCCAGATGCCCGGGCCTTTGGCATTACCGGAAGTTTTGGGTTCAGCTTCTAAATAAATTTCCAATTCTTTTAATTACCAGTCTTCTCTGCGTAATTTTGCACCCTAAAATCTGGAACATGGCCAAAAACGAAGAGGTTACCTTTGATGTACTCATAGAAATTCCGAAAGGCAGCCGCAATAAATACGAATACGACTTCACATTGCATAAAATCCGTTTCGATAGAACCTTGTTCTCATCGATGATGTATCCGGGCGACTATGGTTTTATTCCTGAAACCTTGGCATTGGACCAAGACCCACTTGATGTGCTCGTCTTGGGTACAGAGCCCACTTTTCCCATGGTGGTGATGCAGGTAAAGCCCATAGGTGTTTTTCATATGACCGATGAAAAGGGTCCTGATGAAAAGATTATCTGCGTACCGGTCAATGACCCCATTTGGAGCAAAAACGATGACATACGAGATTTGAATCCACATCGATTGAAAGAAATAGAGCACTTCTTTCAGGTATATAAGGATTTGGAAGAGAAAAAGGTCGATACCGGTGGATGGAGCGGTGCCGAAAAGGCTAGGGAGATTTATCAAAAATGTGTCGAACGCTACGAAAACAGCGACCATAAGACAAAACGAACCTTCATGATTTAAAGAATTCATTATGAAAAGGAAAGCCTTCTTTTAAACCCGAAAGAGGGCTTTTTTTATTAAGGCCCATTTTACTACTTTTGCAGCCACTTAAAAAACCTTAAAACTTTATTTATGGAATCACTTGTACCTTATTTATGGGGATTTGGAGTTTTGGGACTGCTCTATGTTTTTGTAAAGAATGCATGGGTCTCAAAACAGGCTGTCGGAGAGGAAAAAATGGCACGTATTGCCAAGAATATCGCCGATGGCGCCATGTCTTTTCTTAAGGCAGAGTATAAGATTTTGGCCATCTTCGTGGCCGCAGTGGCCGTATTGTTATTCTTCAAAGGTCAAAATGAAGAAGGGTCGAACGGTATGGTCGCGGTTTCTTTCATCGTGGGGGCCATTTGTTCCGCTTTGGCCGGTTTTATCGGTATGAAAGTTGCCACCAAGGCAAATGTTCGCACCACCAACGCAGCGAGAACCTCATTGAGCAAGGCTTTGGAAGTCGCCTTTGCCGGTGGTTCGGTAATGGGCCTTGGTGTTGTAGGCCTTGGGGTGCTTGGTCTCAGCGGTTTGTTTATGTTATATAGCGGACAAGGCTGGAGTATCGGTGAAGTATTGAACGTACTTTCTGGTTTCTCTTTGGGCGCATCTTCGATTGCCCTTTTTGCCCGTGTGGGCGGTGGTATTTACACCAAAGCGGCCGATGTAGGTGCTGACCTTGTGGGTAAGGTTGAAGCAGGTATTCCTGAAGACCACCCATTGAATCCCGCTACCATAGCTGACAATGTTGGAGATAATGTAGGGGATGTGGCCGGTATGGGTGCCGACCTTTTTGAGTCATATGTGGGATCGATCATCGGTACCATGGTATTGGGGGCAATCATAGTTACTCCAGGTTTTGACGGTTTGGGAGCGGTCTATCTGCCACTGGCTTTGGCCGCAGTAGGTATTGTAATGTCTATCATTGGAACATTTTTCGTGCGTGTAAAAGAAGGAGGTAATCCACAAACGGCATTGAACATTGGCGAGTTTGGTTCTGCCGGTTTAATGTTGGTGGCTTCTTACTTTTTGATCAATGCATTTATTCCAGAATCGGTTGAAGGATTGCCATTTGGTGCCATGGGAGTCTTTTGGGCTACCATTGCAGGTCTTGTGGCCGGTCTTTTGGTTGGTAAGGTGACCGAATATTATACCGGTACCGGCACAAAACCGGTTAACTCTATCGTACGGCAGTCTGAGACTGGTTCTGCCACCAATATCATTGCAGGTCTGGGTGTAGGTATGATGTCTACCATGGTTCCCATCATCTTGATTGCTGCTGCGATTTTGGTGTCACACCATTTTGCAGGTCTTTACGGAATAGCCATTGCAGCCGTTGGTATGCTCGCCAATACGGGAATTCAATTGGCCGTTGACGCTTATGGGCCTATTTCTGACAACGCCGGGGGTATTGCCGAAATGGCCGAACTACCGAGTGAAGTACGTGAGCGTACCGATAAATTGGATGCTGTGGGCAACACCACTGCAGCCATTGGAAAAGGATTTGCGATTGCTTCTGCGGCTTTGACCGCATTGGCACTCTTTGCTGCCTTTATGCAAACGGCAGGGGTAAAGTCCATTGATGTTTCGCAACCAAAGATTATGGCGGGACTATTGGTCGGGGGTATGCTTCCCTTTGTGTTCTCGGCCCTTTCAATGAATGCTGTGGGCCGTGCGGCCATGGCAATGATCGAAGAGGTTCGCCGTCAGTTTAAAGATATTCCCCAATTGAAAGCGGCGTTGGAAGTCATGCGCAAATACGATTCAGACCTTTCGAAGGCTTCAGAAGCCGATAGAAAGATTTTTGATGCTGCCGACGGATTGGCCGAATACGAAAAATGTGTGGCCATTTCAACCACGGCTTCCATCAAAGAGATGGTATTGCCGGGTCTTTTGGCCATTGCCGTGCCCGTTGCCGTTGGTTTCTTGGGCGGTGCCGATATGTTGGGCGGTCTTTTGGCCGGGGTGACCACTGCAGGCGTATTGATGGCGATTTTTCAATCAAATGCAGGCGGTGCATGGGACAATGCCAAGAAGACCATCGAGGGCGAAGGCCGCAAAGGTTCTGATGCGCACAAGGCAGCCGTTGTGGGTGATACCGTCGGTGATCCTTTCAAGGATACTTCTGGCCCATCATTGAACATTTTGTTGAAATTGATGTCGGTAGTGGCCTTGGTGATCGCCCCAAGTTTGGTAAGCCTTGCACCTGCTGATGAGATGGGCATGTTGCACCAAGAAGCGATAGAAATAAATGTGTTGAACGATGCGGTTGAAACTATGGAAAAACAGGTGAAAGTTGAAATCAACACAACTGATGAGGGCACCTATAAAGCGGTGGTCACTTCGATAGTCGATGGAAAAGAAGAGGTGCGCGAGTTCACTGGCGCGACCAAAGAAGAAGTGAAAAAAACGGTCGAAGAATACAACAGTACTATCGATATCGACTAAGAAATAGAACTTCGAATATATAATAAGTGTAAACCACGCCTTTTGGCGTGGTTTTTTGTTTTTATCGTTTCAGTAATGTCTTATGGTAGATTACTGCAACTTGAATGTAATCGGAATGGCGAATGGCACTTTGACCGGGGTGCCACGCTGCTTACCTGGGGTCATTCTCGGTAACTTCGAAATAATTCTTTTTGCCTCTCTTTCCAAAACTTCATGTGGTCCGCGCATTTTGATGCCACTGATACTGCCATCTTTTTGAATGGTAAATATCACATTGACACGCCCCTGCAACCCCATTTCTTTGGCCAGTTCAGGGTAGTGAAAGTTCTTTTTAATGTGTTTTTGCATCATTTCTTGAAAACAAGTCCCTTGATTGGTGGCATTCTCACAGCCCGGAAAAATGGGTACGTTTTCGATTACTGAAAAGGGAATTTCTTCAGGTTCGTCCACATCGGCAACATCTATATCGGTGTAATTCACGATTTCAGTACTTTGGTCAGGCTCATTCGATTCAATTACAGTTTCAATGATTTCTTCATCGTCAGGTGCAATTTCAATTATCGGAGGCGCCTGAATCTTGGGTTTTGGTGGAGGGGGCAATTTTTGAAAGGTCATAGGGGGTATTTCTCCCATATCGGTGTCAAAATCAGGATTTATAGGACATGTAATGACATTGTCATATGTTTTCCATTCAATTGCTGTATAGCTCATCGATAGTACTGCGACCAGCCCTATCATGAAGTAAAGCGTTAGGTCTTTTTCAAGGTTTGACTTTGGATTTTTCTTTGGTTCCATCTTTACAATTTTTGGCCTTTAAAGGGCCTGTTAGTAATCAAGATGAAACTAGCTTGAAATCATGAAGCAAAAAACCAAGAATGAGGGAACGCACCTTTTGGATGAGGGAACGTTTTGATATTTCTATGAAGGCGCAAATCAAAGTGACGAAATTCCGCTTCAGGCACCTGATGAGAAGGCTGCCGGTCAGAACAACCCATGGATCTCGGCATCTATTTTAGTGATGACCTGGCCCAGATCTTCTTGTTTATCGACAAAGTTGACCTCATCGACATCTACCACCAATAACTTGCCCTTTTCATAGGTGTTCACCCATGCCTCATAGCGCTCGTTCAAGCGGCTCAGGTAGTCTATGGAGATACTGTTTTCATATTCACGTCCCCTTTTGTGTATCTGATTTACAAGGTTAGGGATCGAACTGCGCAGATAAATCAACAGATCGGGGGGTTGCACCAAACTTTCCATCAGCTCAAAAAGACTCTTGTAGTTGCTAAAATCACGATTGGTCATGAGTCCCATGGCGTGCAGGTTGGGGGCGAAGATGTGTGCATCTTCATAAATGGTACGGTCTTGAATCACATTTTTGCCGCTTTCACGTATTTTCAGAATTTGCCGATAACGACTGTTCAAAAAGTAAATCTGCAGATTGAAGCTCCATCGTTCCATTTGGGTATAAAAATCATCGAGGTAGGGGTTGTCGACCACATCTTCGAAATGGGCCTCCCATCTATAATGTTTGGCCAATAAAGTGGTCAGGGTGGTCTTTCCAGCTCCAATGTTTCCGGCAACTGCAATATGCATGGTGTATTTAGTTTTGTGGAAATTGCTATGGTTCCATTTTAAAATCGGGGGGTTGCAATATACAAACTCAAATGGGTTTACTGAAAAAATTATGTTGAAATGCGCAACCGTTTTCCATTATAAACAATTCAAAACAAAATTTTGATTTCGTTGGTGAATATGTACTTTTGCCTTTCGAAACTAGAGGACAGATTTGACTGATTACAACCTCACTAAGAAATGCTAAAAAGTGGTGTAAACTTCTTTGGGCTGTAGCGTCAAATCTTTCTGAAAAAATAGTATGCATGCCTTATCTCTTTACTTCTGAATCTGTCAGTGAGGGCCATCCCGATAAAGTGGCCGATCAAATCAGTGACGCCTTACTTGATTATTTTCTTGCCTTTGACCCCAATAGCAAGGTCGCTTGCGAGACATTGGTCACCACGGGGCAGGTGGTTCTGGCCGGTGAAGTGAAGAGCAACACCTATTTAGATGTGCAGAACATTGCCCGTGATACCATTAACAAAATTGGGTATACGAAAGGCGAGTATCAGTTCAGCGGTGATTCATGTGGGGTGATTTCGTTGATTCACGAGCAGTCACAAGAAATCAACCAAGGGGTCGATCGTGGGTCAAAAGAAGAGCAAGGTGCCGGTGATCAAGGTATGATGTTCGGCTACGCGACCAAAGAAACGGAGAATTATATGCCATTGGCATTGGATATTTCGCATAAGATTCTTCAGGCTTTGGCAGAGTTAAGGAGAGAAGGCAAAGAAATCACCTATCTAAGACCTGATGCGAAAGCACAGGTGACCATTGAATATTCTGAGGATAATGTACCGCAGCGTATCGATACCATAGTAGTGTCGACCCAACATGATGAATTTGATACCGATGAGAATATGTTGGCCCGGATCAAAAAGGATGTAATTGAAATCTTGATTCCCAAGGTCAAAGCACAATTGCCCAAATATGTACAAGAATTGTTCACTGACAATATTACCTACCACGTGAACCCGACAGGAAAGTTTGTGATCGGTGGTCCGCATGGGGATACAGGACTTACAGGCAGAAAAATTATCATCGACACCTATGGCGGCAAAGGTGCCCATGGTGGTGGGGCATTCAGTGGTAAAGATCCCAGCAAAGTAGACCGAAGTGCGGCTTATGCCGCTCGCCATGCCGCAAAAAACTTGGTGGCGGCCGGTGTGGCCGATGAGATTATGGTACAGGTCAGCTATGCCATTGGAGTGGTAGAGCCCACATCTGTCTTCGTCGATACTTTTGGCACATCGAAAGTATCGCTCTCAGATGGTGAAATTGCCAAAAAGGTGGCCGAATTGTTTGATATGCGCCCATTTGCCATTGAAGAACGATTGAAACTTCGAAATCCGATTTATCTAGAAACCGCCGCTTATGGCCATATGGGCAAAAAACCACAGATGGTGACCAAGATTTTTGAATCGCCCTATAACGGCCGTGTTGAAATGGAGGTCGAGCTTTTCACATGGGAAAAACTGGATATGGTCGATCAGGTGAAAGTTGCTTTTGGCTTGTAGTCCTGTCATTCATATGGTAAAGCAGGAATCTGGATATAAAAAGATTTCTTTCGTAGTTTTAGGCACTTACTAAAACCTATCGAAATGAAATTGCGCTTTCATGTTTTCATTTTATTTTTTGTGGCTTTTGCGGTCATTGTTTCCTGTAAAAAAGCAGCCAAGACAACTCTTGTCGAAGAAAATTATGTAGCGGACCATTACAACAAAAAAGAAGTCGATATTGAGATGCGCGATGGGGTGAAATTGCATACCACGATTTATTCCCCGAAAGATACTTCAAGAGAATATCCCATCTTGATGCAACGAACACCTTATAGCTCTCGACCCTATGGTGAGGGACAATTCAGAAAACAGATCAGTCCCAATATCAATATGATGAAAGAGGGTTATATCGTGGTGTACCAAGATGTACGGGGCCGTTGGTTGAGCGAGGGCCATTATGAAAATATGCGGGCCTATATTCCTGAAAAAACCTCAAACGATCAGATTGATGAAAGTTCTGATACCTATGATACCATTGAGTGGCTGATCAACAATGTAGAGAACAACAATGGCAAAGTGGGTCTATGGGGCATTTCGTATCCCGGTTTTTATGCTACTTATGGTACGATTGATCCGCATCCAGCATTGAAGGCATCATCACCGCAAGCATGCATAGGTGATTTCTACTTTGATGATTTTCATCACAATGGAGCCTATTTATTGAGTTATTTTAGAATTACTTCTTTATTTGGCACACCAAGGCCCAACGGAGACAAGCCCATTGATACAGCTTGGTACACCTTGCCTGATATTGGCACCGAAGACCAATATCAATTTTTTCTGGATATGGGCCCTTTGGAAAATCTCAATTCCTTCTTTGAATATGATATTGGGGATAAACCCAGCTTGGCCCCAGACGAGATGACGGATGATTTTTTCTGGAATGAGCTCAAAGAGCACCCCAATTATGATGAATTGTGGCAAAGCCGCGGTTTGATCCAACATCTTGACAAGACCAAATCGCATGTGGCCACCATGATCGTGGGTGGCTGGTTCGATGCAGAAGATTTATACGGACCATTGGAAACCTATAAGAACATTGAAAAGTATAACGAAGGAGCCTATAATACCATGGTTTTTGGCCCTTGGGACCATGGCCGTTGGGCAAGGCGTAACGGACGCAGCTTGGTGGGCAACTATTATTTCGGGGATTCCATTTCAGAGTTTTACCAAGATAAGATAGAAACCAAGTTCTTTCACCATTTTTTGAAAGGGGAAGGCGATGGCAAAACGGGACTCCCCGAAGCCTATGTATATGATTCGGGCGCGAAAGAATGGGCGGCATACGACTCTTGGCCCCCAAAGGCGATACAAAAGCGAACCATGTTTCTTTCTGAAAACGAAGCATTGACTTCAGAACAAAAAGATATGTCAGCAATTAAATTTGTCAGCGATATCAAAAAACCGGTACCCTATTCTGAGGATGTCAAAACCGTGTTCACGCCCAGAAAATACATGACCGATGACCAACGTTTCGCAGCACGCCGTTCTGATGTACTGGTATTCGAGACCGATGTTTTGGAAGAAGATTTGACCTTGGCAGGACCCATATTGGCGAATTTGAAGGTCGCAACAACAGGTACAGCAGCTGACTGGATCGTAAAAATCATCGATGTACACCCACCTGATGTCGAAACCAATGATGAGATGCAAGATCATTTAAAAATGAGCAATTATCATTTAATGGTGCGCAGTGAGGTGCTTCGTGGTAGGTTTAGAAATAGTTTTTCCCGTCCAGAACCTTTTGTGCCCAACCAAAAAACAAACGTCAATATCAAATTGCAAGATGTATTTCACACCTTCAAAAAAGGTCATAAACTGCAAGTACAGGTACAGAGCACATGGTTTCCATTGATTGACTTGAATCCGCAGACATACGTTGAGAATATTTTCAAAGCAGCGGAAGACGACTTTAAAACCCAGACCCATACGGTGTTTACAGACTCCAATTTAGAGTTTTCAGTTTTACCCAAATAGTCTGATAGTATGTGAAAATTTCCCAAATCATTAGGATTTTAGAAAAATCTGCACTTATATTTGTGGTTCGAAGTTCAAACACGTATTGAATAGTTATCAAGAAAGGTGGAGGGAATAGACCCTATGAAGCCTTGGCAACCCTCCGCTCTTTGCGGAGAAGGTGCTACATTCTATCCTTGTCCTGTCCCGATAGCTATCGGGAGTTTCAGGATCTCTTGTCGAATAAGACCGTACTCGAGATAGGAAAAGATAGCAACCATCGAATAACCTCGATATTTCTTTCTTGTAACTTTTTGATTATGTCATTCCGCGGAAGCGAAATGATCATTGTGTTTTTAATTTAATCGTTAACCTAAAAAAAATTAAAATCATGAGCGATCAAAAATTTTCTACCAATGCCCTGCACGCTGGGCACGATGTGACCACCAACGCAGGTACACGGGCAGTACCCATTTATCAGAGCACAGCCTATGTGTTCAACAATGCCGACCATGCCGCGAACCTTTTTTCACTGGCTGAGTTTGGCAACATTTATACCCGTATCAACAACCCGACCAATGACATTCTTGAACAGCGCTTGGCCGCCTTGGAGGGTGGCATCGCTTCGGTGGTCACCGCTTCGGGTACCGCCGCCTTGAACACTACGTTGTTGGTACTCTTAAAGGCTGGCGACCATATTGTGTCTTCCAATAGTCTATATGGGGGCACTTATAATTTGTTGAATGTGACCTTGCCGAGGTTGGGCATCACCACGACCTTTGTAGATCCGACCAATCCGTCAAATTTTGGGAATGCGGTACAAGAGAATACCCGAGCCGTCTTTGTGGAGTCGGTGGGCAATCCGAAACTTGACGTATTGGATTTAAAGGCGATTTCATCAGAAGCCAAAAAAGCAAAAGTACCTTTTATCGTCGATAATACTGTGGCCACTCCAGCTTTATTGAACCCAATTGAGCACGGTGCGAACATTGTCATTCATTCCTTGACCAAATATATCAACGGCAATGGTACCGCCCTGGGTGGTGCGATCATCGATGCGGGCACTTTTGATTGGGCAAACGGAAAGTTTCCAGAATTCACCGAACCTTCCCCTGGTTATCACGGTTTGGTCTATCATGAGGCATTGGGGCCTGCTGCCTTTATCGCAAAAGTGCGAATAGAAGGTTTGCGCGACCATGGTGCAGCGTTGAGTCCGTTCAATGCCTTTCAAATCATTCAGGGATTGGAAACGTTGGAAGTACGTATAAAAAAACACAGTGAAAACGCCTTGGCCTTGGCACAGTGGCTTGAACAACGCAAAGAGGTCGCTTGGGTCAACTACCCGGGCCTGTCATCGAGTAAATACAAGGCACAGTCAGATGCTTATTTGCCGAAAGGGCAGAGCGGATTGGTGACCTTCGGCGTGAAAGGAGGCTACGAATCTGCGAAGAAAATAGCCGATGAGACCAAGATTTTCTCGCTTTTGGCGAATATTGGCGACAGTAAATCGTTGATCATACATCCGGCAAGTACGACCCACCAACAGTTAGATGATGCTGCACAAGAGCTGACAGGGGTAACAAAAGATTTGATTCGCTTGTCAGTCGGCCTCGAAGATTTAGATGATTTAAAGGCCGATTTAGAACAGGCCTTTGCCACGATCGACAAATCGGTCTTAGCGTAAAGATTTCATTGACAGACCTGACAGAATTTAAAAACCTGTCGGGTCTAATGCATTGCATATGCTCCAAAAACTGGAAATAAAAAAATTCACTACCCTAAACGGAATCTCCGAAGACCTGCAACTGTCATACCAGTTGTTCGGCCAGCCCTTGCATTCGGCACCCATTGTGTTGGTGAACCATGCCCTTACAGGCAATTCAAATGTGGCGGGTGAAAAAGGCTGGTGGTCTGATTTGATAGGAGAAGGCAAGTGTATAGATACCCAAAGGTATACGGTGCTTTCATTCAACATACCGGGCAATGGGTACGATGGTTTTGTCATTGACAACTACAAGGAATATGTAGCGGGAGACATTGCCAAAATCTTTTTATTGGCCCTCAAACAATTGGAAATCGAAAAACTGTATGCCATTATAGGGGGATCACTCGGTGGGGGCATTGCTTGGGAAATGGCCGTTTATGACCCTACCATTACAGAACATTTGATTCCTGTGGCATCAGATTGGAAATCGACCGATTGGATGATCGCCAATTGTCAGATTCAAGAACAGATCCTGAACAATTCAAGTCAGCCTGTACACGATGCCAGAATGCATGCGATGCTGTGCTACCGTACTCCAGAATCGTTTAAAGAGCGTTTCAAGCGCAGTACGAACGAGGCGCTTAAGGTATTCAATGTTGAAAGCTGGTTGATGCACCACGGCAAGAAATTACAAGAACGCTTTCAATTATCGGCCTATAAGCTGATGAACCAATTGTTGAAGACCATCGATGTGACACGAAATGGGGAAGAGGGTTTTCAAAAGTTGCAACAGAGCAACACCAAGATCCATATCATCGGAGTGAATTCCGATCTCTTTTTCACGGCTGAAGAGAACAAGGAGACCTATAAACGATTGGCCCAAGCAAGCGGTAATGTAACGTACGGTGAGGTACAATCGTTACATGGTCACGATGCCTTTTTGATGGAGTTTGAACAATTGGAGAATTTGCTGAGGGATGTTTTTCCGAAGAAAGGAAAAAAGCATGGACTCAAAATCTTGAAATTCGGCGGAAAATCATTGGCCAATGGCGAGGGACTTGGACGTGTACTAGCTATCATAGCCGAAAAAGTGCAATCAGACGAGCATATCGCGGTGGTATTATCTGCCAGGCAAAACGCCACTGATGAGCTTGAAAGAATGTTGGACAAGGCAGCAAGGGGCCTTCCGTTCGAAGAAGACATCAAACACTTTGAAAGCTATCAAAAATCTGACTTGGGCGAAGTCGATTTTTCAAGTGAAGTGAATCAAGTAGTTCAAAAATTGAAAGGCGTGTCACTTCTTGGTGATTACAGCCCGAAAGCCAAAGATGCCCTACTGGCTTATGGCGAATTGATATCTTCAAAGTTCGTGGCGGCCTTGCTGAACGATAAAGGTATCAAGGCAGAAGCCATCGACACCCGTGAACTGATCAAGACCGATGGGTCGTTCGGTAATGCGCAAGTCGATGAGGGAGCCTCAAAGTTGAACGTGCTGAAACGGTTTTCGCAATTGCAAAATAACACGGTACCCATTGTAACGGGTTTTATCGCCTCGAACCAAGATGGTGAGACAACCACCTTGGGTAGAAACGGAAGTAATTACACGGCGGCTTTACTGGCCAATTTCCTAGATGCCGATGCCGTATACAACTATACCCATGTCGATGGTATCTTCACGGCAAATCCTGATTTGGTGCATGAGGCCCAGATAATCGAAAACCTATCCTACGAAGAAGCCAATGAATTGGCCAATTTTGGTGCCAAAGTGCTACACGCAAAAACCATTATTCCCCTGATAGAGAAGAATATTCCACTTCGAATTCTGAATACATTCAATCCAGATTCCGAAGGTACGCTGATCAGTGCCAAATCAAGTGAGGAGGGTATCAAATCGCTGTCCGTGATTGAAAACGTATCGCTGGTGCACCTTGAGGGTAGAGGGCTTTTGGGTAAGGCAGGAATCGATGCCCGAATTTTCAATGCGTTGGGAAGACGAAACATCAGTGTGGGCATCATCTCACAAGGGTCATCAGAAAGAGGCATTGGTTTAGTGATTGATGCCGATAGGGCATTTGAGGCCAAAAAGGCCCTGGATGATGAATTTGAGACCGATTATTCCGCTAAAGACATAAATGCGATTTCAATTGTAAAGAACGTGGCCGTGATATCCATTGTGGGACAAGACCTGAGTTCTTTTCACAAACCCTACAGCGCACTTGTCAAGAACAACATCGAACCATTGCTTTTTAATAACACGGCCTCGGGACGGAATGTCAGTTTGGTTGTTAAAACGACCGATCTACACAAGGCGTTGAACGTGATGCATGGGCAGATTTTTGGCATGAACAAGAAAATCAATCTGGCCATTTTTGGACATGGAAACGTGGGAGGAACGCTCATCGACCAGATTTTGAGATCACACGAGAACATCAAACAACGAAAGAACTTTGATTTGAACATTTTTGCCATTGCCAATTCAAAACAGGCCTTGCTCGATAAAAAGGGTGTTCATGATAACTGGAAACAAGCCCTAAAAGAAAATGGGACAGCCTATTCGGTCAGTGATATAATTGCATATGCCAATGAAAACCACCTCGAAAATTTAATTGCCATTGACAATACGGCCAGTGAAGATTTCGTCAATTATTATTTTGAATTGATCAGGGCGGGCTTTGATCTTATTTCGTCGAACAAAATTGCCAACACCCTTAATTTTGACTACTACCGCCAAATTCGGAGAAGTCTTGAAGATGCCCAAAAAAAATACCTATATGAGACCAATGTTGGGGCCGGATTACCATTGATCGATACGATAAAGTTGCTTCATGTATCTGGAGAGAACATTACCCGGATCAAGGGTGTTTTCTCGGGTTCATTGAGCTACATTTTTAACATGTTTTCAGAATCTGACCGCCCCTTTTCAGAAATTCTGCTGGAAGCGATGCAAAAAGGCCTTACAGAACCTGACCCACGTGAAGATTTGAGTGGAAATGACGTAGGGCGAAAACTATTGATTTTGGCAAGGGAGTTGGAGTTGCAGAATGAACTAGGTGATGTTTTCATCGAAAACCTGATTCCAAAGAAATTAGAAAAAGTCCCCAAAGAAGGATTTTTAGGGAATTTAGACCAATTGGACAAAAAATTTCAAAAAATAAAAAAAGAACAAAAGCCCGACCATGTGCTTCGGTATGTAGGTGATTTACATGGAGATTTACAGCAGGACAAAGGGATTCTGGAGGTAAAATTAATTTCTGTGCCAAAATCTGACGCATTGGGGCAAGTAAAAGGTTCTGATTCCATCATCGAAATCTATACAGAATCGTATGGTGAGCATCCAATAGTGATACAAGGGGCAGGGGCAGGGGCCGCGGTCACCGCTAGGGGCGTTTTTGGTGATATTTTACGGATTGCAGAGAAGTTGTGACTTCGACTGTTTGCCTGCCCGGTAGATAGCCCGTTTTGGTTACTGAGCTGGCCATTGAGCGTAGTCGAAATGAGCCGAAGCCGCATAAGGTGGTTTTATGAAAAAAGATATGTCTATATATTGGAATGTTCTGACGAAACTTTTTATACTGGAAGCACCATTGATTTGGAAAAAAGAATCAGGGAACATCAAGATGGGAGGGGCGCAAATCATACCAAAAAGAGATTGCCTGTCAAACTGGTTTATGCAGAAGAATATTTAAGTATTGCCAAAGCCTTTGAAAGGGAGAAACAAATTCAAGGTTGGTCAAGAACAAAGAAACAAGCTTTAATTAACGGTGAAGTCGCTTCACTTCCTGGCTTGGCTGAGTGTAAAAATGAAAAACATTATAGATTTTATAAGGAAACCAAACATTAGTGCCTTCGACTTCGCTCAGGCACCCCTATGAAATTATGAAAGACAATAGATTCGAAACCAACGCGATACGCGATCAGCTTGAGCGCACCCAATATTTAGAGCACTCTGCGCCGATGTTTTTGACCTCGAGCTACGTTTTTGAAGATGCCGAAGATATGCGGGCTTCCTTTGCCGAAGAAAAAGATCGCAACGTGTATTCTCGGTACTCCAATCCGAATACATCAGAGTTTATTACAAAGGTTTGCCATATGGAAGGCGCCGAAGCGGGTTTCGCCTTTGCCTCGGGCATGGCGGCGGTGTTTTCAACTTTCGCGGCTTTATTGGAAAGTGGTGACCACATACTTTCTGTACGAAGTGTGTTTGGTTCGACACATTCGCTGTACACCAATTTTTTCCCCAAGTGGAATATCGAAACCAGTTTTTTTGGGATTGATGAGTTGGAAAAAGTTGAACAATCGATACGGTCCAATACCAAGATTCTCTATGCCGAATCACCCACCAACCCCGGGGTTGATATACTCGATCTTGAATATCTTGGAAAACTCGCAAAAAAGCACGACCTGATTTTTGTGGTCGATAATTGTTTTGCCTCTCCTTATTTACAACAACCAATCAAATTCGGGGCAGACCTGGTCATACATTCGGGCACTAAATTGATGGATGGCCAAGGTCGTGTGTTGGCAGGAATCACGGTAGGTCAAGCTGATTTGGTAGATAAAATCTATCGTTTTTCACGAATCACGGGTCCTGCCCTTTCGCCTTTTAACGCATGGGTGCTCTCAAAAAGTTTGGAGACCCTTGCCGTGAGGGTCGACAGGCATTGTGAAAATGCCTTGAAGTTGGCCGAATTTTTAGAAGGCCATCGAAAGGTGAATTGGGTGAAATATCCCTTTTTGAAATCACATCCACAGTATGAACTGGCCCAAAAACAGATGAAAGCAGGGGGGTGCGTGGTAGCTTTTGAAGTGAAAGGCGGACTCGAATCGGGCCGCAAGTTTTTTGATTCCATTCGCTTGCTGTCACTTTCGGCCAACTTGGGCGATGCCCGGAGCATTGTGACCCATCCTGCTTCGACCACACATAGTAAACTGACCCCAGAAGAACGAAAGGCCGTGGGCATTTCAGAAGGTATGGTCAGGGTTTCGGTGGGATTGGAGCATAGTGCCGATATCATCGATGATATAGGGCAGGCCCTTGGTTAATGGCGCATCATTTTAATAATAATTCGTACATTTACATAAATGTTTATATAAATACTTATGAAAGATAGGTTGATGCTTTTGGCCGAGATGGGGCTGGGCTCGAGATTGAATCGATTGAGCGGTCAGTTCATGAAAGAAATACAGCTCACGTATGACCATTACAATATTGATTTTGACCCCTATCTGTTTCCAATTTTCAAGGTTGTTATCGATGAAAAGGTGACGACCACCTCATTCATACAAGAGGTGCTTCAATATACGCAACCTGCGATTACACATGCTTTGAAAAAGTTGTCTGATAAGGGGTTGATCGACAGTAGGGAAGATGATTTGGATAAGCGAAAAAAGCTTTTCTTTCTTACGAGAACGGGAAAAAAGGCCCATAAGAGAATGGTACCTCTATGGAAAGAAATGGAAGAACAAGTAAGACAGCTGACCCATTTTGAATCTAAAAGCTTGTCCGAACATTTGACCGAGGTAGAAGGCAAACTGAAAAAAAAGCCCTTGAGCGAGCTAATTGTTGAAAATCTTCAACATCAAAATATAACGATATGAAAAACATTGACATTATAGCATTCAGATCGGAATTCGCCCAAGACTTTGCCAGGCTCAACATTGAATGGCTTGAAAAGTATTTCGTGGTCGAGCCCCATGATGCAGAACTCATGGAAAGATGTGAAGAGACCATTATCGGTCCTGGAGGTCATATTTTCTTTGCGAGAGTCGATAATTCATTGGTAGGAACAGTGGCGCTGATCCCAATGGAAGAAAAGATATTCGAATTGGGGAAAATGGCCGTGTCAGAGGCTTTTCAAGGCATGAGGATCGGACAAAAACTAATGCAGTACTGCATTGATTTTGGTCGTGAAAAGGGCTGGAAAAAATTGATATTGTACTCAAATACCGTATTGGAAAACGCAATTTACATTTATCGAAAATATGGTTTTGTCGAGATTCCACAAGAAGCAAACCCACCCTACGCCAGAAGCAACATCAAGATGGCGTACCTGCTTTAGTCGGCAGTATTCCCAAAGAACACTGATTTTGCCTATATTCGTATCAATGCTGTCAAAGAAGACGAAATACGGACTCAAGGCCTTGACCTATCTGGCTTCGCAAAAAAAAAAGGAGCCCGTTCAAATAGCGGAGATTGCCAAACATGAGAACATTTCCCAAAAATTCTTGGAAAGCATTCTGCTGACCTTACGTAGAAATGGTTTTTTGGGCTCCAAGAAGGGAAAGGGTGGGGGCTATTACTTGATCAAAGAACCTGAAGAAATTCCGATGACGAGTGTCATGCGCGTTTTAGAAGGTCCCATAGCCATGGTGCCCTGTGTGAGCTTAAATTTCTACGAGAAATGTGATGACTGCCCTGATGAAAAAACATGCTCGGTATACAAATTGATGCTACAGGTCAGGGATGCCAACTTGGCCGTATATCGTAATACCACATTGGCAGATCTGATTTTCTAGAATTTTCGCTGTGTTTTAAGAAAAGTATTGTGAATATCAAATTTTAACTTCTGGTTTTTTAATAATCTACTAAAACTATAGGGTAAATTTAAAATTTAAGAAGATTTTACGTTTGCCTTTTGGCAATAGTTTTATTTTTGTTTCCTATTAAATCGATAGGATAATATTATTTCAACTATGATTGCAGACCAAATCGTATTGGCCAACAAAGAGAAAAAGGCTTCTTATTCGAAAGATAAGACCTCTGAAAAGCCTATCAGAAGTATTGTGAAATCAATAAGTTGGCGAGTCATTGGCACGTTGGACACTATTATCATTTCATGGATCATTACGGGCACATTGACCTTGGCCTTTTCAATAGGCGTGGTCGAATTGGTCACCAAAATGGTGCTGTATTTCTTTCATGAACGCATTTGGAACAACATAGGTTGGGGCAAATAAAAAAGAAGTAATGGCTCTGAAAACGCAGCAAGTAGAAAATCTCAATGCCCAATTCAAGGGTATTCCACCACAAGAAATCATTTCTTGGGCCATTGCCCATGGTCAAAAACCAGTGGTGACTACAAACTTTCGCCCATATGAAGTGGCCATTTTACATGCAGTGGTCGATGTGGATCCGAACATTCCCGTGATTTGGTGTGATACAGGTTATAATACACCAAGCACATATAAGCACGCAGAAGAATTGATATTGAGATTGGGGCTGAACGTGCAATTGTACGTTCCAAAACAGACGGCGGCCCATCGCGATGTGATTATGGGAATTCCCGATATTGATAGCCCCATGCATGCCGTGTTCACCGAACAGGTCAAACTGGAACCTTTCAGAAGGGCCATGGAAGAACATCGGCCAGATGTTTGGTTCACCAACTTGCGAAAAGGCCAGACCACCCATCGTGATTCATTGGATATTTTGAGCTTGAGCAAAGACGGTGTATTGAAGGTGAGTCCATTTTACTATTGGAACGACGCCCAACTCGACTCCTATCTGAAAGAGTACGATTTGCCCAATGAGCATAAATATTTTGACCCCACCAAAGTTTTAGAAAACCGAGAGTGTGGTCTCCACACATAAATGACTAGAAGTATAAAAACTAATTTTTTGTTTTGAATACAATTTTGGAAGAAATAACGACCAACAAGACCCAAGAGCTACTTGATAGACCAAAGGCAAATGCATTGGAGCATGAAGCCATTTACATTATTCGAGAAGTGGCTGCACAGTTTGAAAGACCCGTATTATTGTTCTCTGGTGGAAAAGATTCGATTACATTGATTCGTCTGGCACAAAAAGCATTTTGGCCGGCAAAGATTCCTTTTCCATTGTTGCATATCGACACAGGGCATAATTTTTCTGAGACCATTGAGTTTCGAAACCGTTTGGTTGAAGAATTGGGCGTCGAGCTGATTGTGAGAAATGTACAAGATTCGATCGATCAAGGCAAGGTGGTGGAGGAGACGGGCAAATATGCCAGTCGAAACATTTTGCAAACAACCACCTTACTGGATGCTATTGAAGAATTCAAGTTCGACGCGTGCATCGGCGGCGCTAGGCGTGATGAAGAAAAAGCCAGGGCCAAAGAACGCATCTTTTCTGTGCGCGATGATTTTGGCCAGTGGGACGAAAAAAACCAACGCCCCGAACTATTCGACATGTTGAACGGTCAGATTGAGATAGGGCAAAATGTTAGGGTCTTTCCGATAAGCAATTGGACGGAATTGGATGTATGGAGCTACATTCAAAAAGAAGATATCGAAATACCCTCCATTTATTTTGCCCACAAACGAAATACATTCTTGCGTGATGGATTAATATGGTCTGTCGAAGACGATGTCGTTTTTAGGGCCGATGACGAGGCGGTTGAAGAACGCACGGTGCGCTTTCGAACCGTGGGCGACATGAGCTGTACCGCAGCGGTAGAGTCCACGGCCGATACCATTGACAAGGTAGTGGCCGAAATCAGGGATTCAAAAATCTCTGAACGTGGTGCGCGTATTGATGACAAACGCTCAGAGGCAGCGATGGAAAAAAGAAAACAACAAGGGTATTTTTAATCGGTTGATAGTTAAACGTTGATAGTTGATGGTTGAAATGTGACTCGCGAAGTACCATTGACGAACAACCCAATGACAAAAAATATGCAAGTACTAAAAATAGCAACGGCAGGTAGCGTAGATGATGGCAAAAGCACTTTGATAGGGCGATTGCTTTATGATACCAAGTCATTGACCGATGATAAGTTGGAAGCCATTGAAAGGACCAGCAAACAGAAAGGGTATGACTACCTCGATTTTTCATTGGCTACTGATGGTTTGGTCGCAGAAAGAGAACAGGGCATCACCATAGATGTGGCCCATATTTATTTTTCCACGGCAAGCAAGAGTTATATCATCGCTGACACCCCGGGACATGTCGAATATACACGAAACATGGTTACGGGCGCTTCAACTTCACAGGCAGCCATCATATTGATCGACGCAAGAAAAGGTGTCATTGAACAAACGAACAGGCATTTTTTCATTAATAACCTTTTGCGTATCAAAGATGTTGTTGTGGCCATCAACAAAATGGATCTTGTTGATTTTTCAGAGGAAGTCTATAATGACATCAAGGCAGATTTTGAGAGATTGATGGAGAAAAGGGATTACCAAGACCAAAAGATCACTTTTATTCCTGTAAGTGCGCTGAAAGGTGACAATGTGGTCAATCGCTCTGAAAATACTCCCTGGTATTCTGGGCAGACGCTATTGGAGCATTTGGAAGAACTTAATCTGTTGGATATCTATAACACGGGCACACCAAGATTTCCAGTGCAATATGTAATTCGTCCAAAGACGGATGAATTCCATGATTTTCGAGGTTTTGCAGGTAAGATCTACGGAGGAGAGCTGAGCGTGGGAGATGAGGTAGCGGTTTTACCATCGATGACACGTTCAAAGATCAAAAACATTTATTTCTATGACCAAGAATACCAAACGGCTCCAAGGCGTTCGTCGGTGACCATAACGCTTGAAGACGAGGTGAATGTGAGTCGTGGCGATATGTTGGTCAAGGTGGGTGATCTACCGACCATTGATAAGCAGCTCACGGCCATTGTTTCTTGGATGGATTCTACCAGTCTCACTACTGGAAGTAAGTACATGGTGCAACATGGGGTGAACAAAGTGTTGGCAAAAGTTGATGCTATTGAGCACAAGATCCATCCAGATTACTCAGGTATTGAAGAAAATGTAAATGCCTTGCAAATGAACGATATTGCCAAGGTACGTTTACGGTTGAACAAACCAATTTTTTATGATCGCTTCAAAGAGCATCGTACAAATGGGTCGTTCATCATGATCGACGGCCGAACCAATAACACGGCTGGCGTAGGATTCATAGAATAGTACGTTTATTGAGGAAATAAAAATTTAGAACAATCTTTTTCATTAAAACCTATTAAATAGATAGGAAAAGTAGGAATAATGCAAAGTTTTAGAACAGAAATAGAGAACCCTGTTGTCGAGAAAGACATCATTGAATTGGAGAAGAAGATTCGCCTGTTCAAAGAGGGAAACATTGATGAGGAGAAATTTCGTAGCCTGCGTTTGGCAAGGGGTGTGTATGGTCAAAGGCAACAGGGGGTTCAGATGGTGCGCATCAAATTGCCATATGGCAAGGTGACCTCTAACCAATTGTTGCGCATTGCCGATGTGGCCGATGAATATTCTACTGGGCGGTTGCACATCACCACCCGTCAAGATATCCAAATCCATTATGTTGATTTGGAGCGCACCCCAGAGCTTTGGGCACAACTTGAAAAAGATGAGGTTACGCTCCGTGAAGCCTGTGGCAATACGGTTCGCAATGTGACGGCAAGCGAAACATCGGGCATTGACCCAGATGAGCCGTTCGATGTGTCGCCTTATGCACAAGCTATTTTTGAGTACTTTTTGCGGAACCCCATCGGGCAAGAAATGGGCCGAAAATTCAAGGTTTCGTTCTCGGCTTCTGATAGCGATACTGGCCTTTCGTATATGCATGACCTCGGCTTCATTGCCAAAACCGAAAAGGGAGCAAGGGGTTTCAAGGTCTTGCTGGGCGGTGGACTTGGTTCACAGCCACGTCATGCCGATGTGTTGTACGAATTTCTTCCAACAGATAAGATCATTCCCTTGATGGAAGGCGTTATTCGCGTGTTCGATCGTTTCGGAGAACGAAAAAGCCGTGCCAAGGCCCGATTGAAATTTCTGTTGAAGGATGTTGGGCTGCAAGGTTTCAAACAACTTTTAGAACAAGAACAAGAGGCCATTCCACATAAAACCTATTCTATCGATTTTGAAAGCTACCCGAAGGTTTCAGTTGCCGAAGTGGAAATTCCTGAAGTTGAGATCGATGATACAGAAGCTTTTGAACAATGGAAATCCACCAACATTGTTTCGCAAAGGCAGAAGGGCTATCAAGCCATTGGCATCAAGGTACTATTAGGTGATTTCTACACCGATAAAGCGAGAAAGTTGGCCCGATTGGTAGAAGAATATGCCGCTGGTGAAATCCGTCTGTCACTACGGCAGAACATTTTGATTCCCTATGTGAAAAAAGAGCTGGTCCCATTTTTCTATGCGGAACTAAAGAAACTGGGTTTCGCCGAACCAGGGTACAACAAGGCTTTTGACATTACTGCCTGCCCCGGCACCGACACCTGTAATCTCGGTATTGCCAGCAGTACGGGCATTGCTGCCGAATTGGAAAAAGTCATCAAGGCAGAATATCCACAATATATCAACAATCCCGATGTGGTTATCAAAATCAGTGGTTGTATGAATGCCTGCGGGCAGCATACCATGGCGCATATCGGCTTTCAGGGAATGAGTATCAGAACCAAAGATAAACTAGTGGCGCCCGCACTTCAAGTATTGTTGGGAGGCGGCAATCATGGCAACGGACGCGGAACTTTTGCCGATAAAGTGGTGAAAATACCCAGTAAGCGGGGTCCCCAGGCCCTTCGCTTGATCTTAGATGATTATGAAACGAACGGGCAGGGCAGACGATATGAAGACTATTATGCCGAAAAAGGAGAGCACTATTTCTATGAGTTGCTAAAAAAACTGTCGAATACCGATAATCTCACCCCAAATGATTTCATCGATTGGGGCAATAAGGAAAAATATAAAAAAGAAATAGGTGTCGGTGAATGTGCAGGGGTCATTGTCGATTTGGTGGCCACGCTCTTTTTCGAAAGTCAAGAAAAGATAGAAAATGCCGAAGAAGCAGTGCAAAAAGGTAAGTGGGCAGCCAGTATCTATTACTCTTATCAATCAATGGTAAACTCGGCCAAGGCTTTGTTGACGGCAGAAAAGACGAAGACAAATACCCATGCAAGTATTATCAGGGATTTTGATCGTCTGTTTGGTGAAACAGGTAAAATAGTTTTTGAGGGAGGGTTCGAAAATCTCGTGCTACAGTTGAATCGAAAAAAGCCATCGGAAACATTTGCAAAAAACTATTTGGAAGATGCCAAATTCGTCTTACAAAAACTGGAATCATATAGAAAATTGGAGTTGGAACATGCTTGAGATAGGAAAATTGACCGTAGTGGGGGCGGGTCCCGGTGATGTTGACCTGCTAACCGTCAAAGGTATCAAGGCATTGCAGTCAGCTGATGTAATACTTTATGATGCATTGGTAAACGATAGGTTGCTGCACTATGCGCCAGAGGCCGAGCACATTTTTGTGGGAAAGCGTAAAGGCTGTTATCGTTATCAACAAGAACAGATCAATGAACTGATAGTGCAACGGGCCCATCAAGGGTTGCATGTAGTGCGGTTAAAGGGGGGAGATTCCTTTGTCTTTGGGCGCGGTGCCGAAGAAATGGAACATGCTGCCCAACACGGTCTGGAAGTAGCGGTCGTACCGGGCATCTCATCGGCAACCTCTGTTCCAGCTTTACAAAATATTCCCGTTACCAAAAGGGGGGCATCAGAGAGTTTCTGGGTGATTACGGGCACTACCAAAGAGCACAAACTTTCAAAAGATGTAAACTTGGCAGCACAATCAAGTGCCACGGTGGTTATTTTGATGGGAATGTCAAAATTGGGAGAGATTATGGCACTTTTCAAGAAACAAGGGAAATCAGAAACCCCTGTGGCCATCATTCAAGAAGGTTCGACAACAAACGAAAAAATAGGAATTGGCACTGTTGCTTCCATTGAGAACGAGGCAAGGGAGCAGCAGTTGGCCAATCCTGCCATCATCGTGATCGGAGAGGTGGTCCGACACAGGGAAAAATTGTTGAAAATACAGCAACAACATCAAATCATGGCATAATGGAGCGCAATAACCTATACCCCATATTTCTAAAAACCTCTCAGTTGAACATCTTGATTGTGGGTGGGGGATATGTTGCCGAAGAGAAATTACATTTCTTGACCAAATCGAGCCCTGATGCCAAGATTACCATGGTAGCCCCTATGTTCAGAGAGGCCACGGCGGCATTGGCCAGCCAGTATCATGTTGCGATGGTTGATGACGCTTATGATGCCGAATATCTAGAAGGAAGACATCTGGTCATCGCCACAACCGATGTGCCCGAGGTGAATCTACAGGTGTTCCATGACTGTCGTGAACGGAATATTTTGGTAAACGTGGCCGACAACCCACCGCTATGTGATTTTTATATGGGCGGTATCGTGACCAAGGGCAATGTAAAAGTGGCGATTTCAACGAATGGAAAATCGCCGACCACTGCCAAACGGCTTCGACAATTTTTCGAGGAGGTAATTCCGGAAGATATTGATCGTATGGTCAAAAACCTGAACGAATACAGAAAAACGATAAAAGGTGATTTTGAAGAAAAAGTGGAGAAAATGAACGAAATCACCCGAAAATTGGTTAAAAATACCTAAAAAAGAGCAAAAAATGATAAAAACCGATATATTGATAATTGGTGCGGGCCCCACGGGCCTGTTCACTGTCTTCGAAGCGGGATTGTTGAAATTGAAGTGTCATTTGATTGATGCACTTCCCCAACCGGGAGGGCAATGTGCCGAAATCTATCCGAAAAAACCCATTTATGACATTCCTGCCTATCCTGAGATATTGGCTGGTGATTTGGTCGAACGGTTGTTGGAACAGATAAAACCTTTCGAGCCTGGTTTTACCTTCGGCGAGCGTGCCGAAAAGTTGGAAAAGCAAGATGATGGCTCGTTTATCGTGACCACGAACAAAGGTACCCGACACCATGCTCCGGTTGTGGTCATTGCGGGCGGACTTGGTTCTTTCGAACCCAGAAAGCCACTTATTGAAAACATTGTGGATTTTGAAGATAGGGGAGTGGCATACATGATAAAAGATCCAGAGGTCTATCGAAACAAGAAAGTCATCATCGCCGGTGGCGGTGATTCTGCGTTAGACTGGGCCATCTATCTATCTGATGTGGCTTCAGAAGTGTCTTTGGTACATAGAAGAAATGAGTTTCGGGGGGCATTGGATTCGGTTGAAAAAGCCTCTGAACTGGCAAAACTTGGAAAAATCAAACTACATACCGAAGCAGAGGTCAGAAAGCTATATGGCGATGGACAATTAGAGGCAGTGGTCATCAAGCATAACGATTCCGCAAAAGGCGAAACATATGTTGAGACCGATTATTTCATTCCCTTGTTCGGCCTTTCCCCAAAACTGGGCCCGATAGGCGATTGGGGTCTCGAAATAGAAAAAAACGCCATCAAGGTGAACAACGCCAAAGATTACCAAACCAATATTCAAGGGGTGTTCGCCATTGGCGATGTGAATACGTATGAAGGCAAATTGAAGCTGATTTTATCGGGCTTTCACGAAGCGGCGGTAATGTGCCAATATGCCTATCAAATCATTAATCCCGGTAAACGGTTTGTCATGAAATATACCACGGTCGGCGGCGTCGAAGGGTTTGATGGCTCTAAGAAAGAAGCTACAAAAGAAGTGGTGCAAAGCATAGTCTAAAGTTTTGTTTTGGATTATCTTGAGTTAGTCGAACCTCCTTCCACAGAAGGAGGTTTTTTCGAAAAATAAGTGACTTTCTTTGTTTTTGAATAGTTTAGACCTTTTCTTTGTGGCTTAGTTCATGTAAAGACTGTATGTTATCAAGAAAGGTGGAGGGAATAGATCCTTTGAAACCTTAGCAACCCTCAACTTTGAGAAGGTGCTACATTCTACCCGTCAAGTACTGGAAGGATAACGAAAAAAATCCGAAAGGTTTTTTCCACATTTTCTTGATTTCATAATTTCAATATGCCCAAAAAAGGGAGAGTTTTTTGTTATGTCAAAAATTGGAAAAATACTACAAGAGCGGATTCTGGTACTCGATGGTGCCATGGGTACCATGCTGCAACGCCATAAATTTACCGAAGAAGATTTCAGGGGAGAGCGCTTTAAAGATTGGTCTTCACCTTTGAAAGGGAACAATGACCTCTTGTCCCTGACCCAACCAAAAGCCATAGCCGAAGTTCATCGTCAATATTTTGAAGCTGGGGCCGATATCGTTGAGACCAATACCTTTTCTGGCACTACCATTGCCATGGCCGATTATGGTATGGAAGAACTGGTCTATGAACTAAATTATGAGTCGGCCCGTATTGCAAGAAGGGTGGCAGACGAGTTCACCAAGAAAGAGCCAAACAAACCAAGGTTTGTAGCGGGCAGTATAGGCCCCACCAACA
Organism: Muricauda sp. SCSIO 65647; assembly: GCF_021534965.1. Lineage (NCBI taxonomy): Bacteria > Pseudomonadati > Bacteroidota > Flavobacteriia > Flavobacteriales > Flavobacteriaceae > Allomuricauda > Allomuricauda sp. SCSIO 65647. The sequence continues at coordinate 742,420 of NZ_CP091037.1, read as the reverse complement.
AAACGGCCAGTATGTCACCTGATGTCAATGACCCTGGGTTTCGGGGCATTTCATTTGAAGAACTTCGTATTGCCTACAAACAGCAAGTGGAAGCACTTGTGGATGGAGGGGCCGATATCTTGCTGGTAGAGACCATTTTTGATACGCTGAACGCCAAGGCCGCCCTTTTTGCCATTGAAGAAGTGAAAGAAGAAAAACAACTTGATGTGCCCATTATGGTCAGTGGTACGATAACCGATGCTTCGGGACGTACACTTTCTGGGCAAACGGCAGAGGCTTTTTTGATTTCCATATCGCATATTAACATATTATCGGTAGGGTTCAATTGTGCCTTAGGGGCCAAACAACTCACACCACATTTAGAGGTTATTTCGGCGAGGTCACCTTTTTATACTTCGGCCCATCCGAATGCTGGTCTTCCGAACGCCTTTGGTGAATATGATGAGACACCAGAGCAGATGGCCGAACAGATAAAAGAATATTTGGAAAAAGGTTTGGTGAATATCGTTGGGGGATGTTGTGGCACCACTCCAGAACATATCAAGGCCATCGCTAAACTGGTTCAACAATACCAACCCCGAAAACATATCATTGCTGTATAGGCAATGATTCATTAATGGAAAAGAACGAACAACGATACTTGAAGTTAAGCGGACTCGAACCTCTTGTAATCACACCCGAAAGCAATTTCATCAATGTGGGTGAGCGTACCAATGTGGCAGGTTCAAAAAAATTCTTGCGACTCATCAAAGAAGAAAAGTACGATGAGGCGTTGGAAGTAGCCAGACATCAGGTAGAAGGTGGGGCACAGGTCATCGACATCAATATGGATGATGGCCTCATTGACGGTAAAGAGGCGATGGTCAAGTTTTTGAACCTGATTGTTTCAGAACCCGATATTGCCCGTGTACCCATTATGATCGATTCTTCCAAGTGGGAAATCATTGAAGCAGGTTTGCAGGTCGTTCAAGGTAAGTGTGTGGTGAATTCCATAAGCCTTAAAGAAGGGGAAGAGGAGTTCATCCGTCAGGCAAAATTGGTCAAACGTTATGGGGCTGCGGTCATTGTAATGGCATTTGACGAGGTTGGTCAGGCCGATAACTTAGAACGTCGTATCGAAATTGCGGAACGTTCTTATCGCATATTGGTAGATTCGGTCAATTTTCCACCAGAGGATATCATTTTTGACCTCAATATTTTTCCTGTGGCCACTGGAATGGAAGAACACAGACGTAATGCGCTCGACTTTATCGAGGGCACGAAATGGGTTCGTGAAAACCTTGCCCATTGCAGTGTCAGTGGTGGGGTGAGCAATGTATCCTTTTCCTTTCGTGGAAATAACCCTGTGCGAGAGGCCATGCACTCGGTGTTTCTGTACCATGCCATTAAAGCGGGCATGAACATGGGCATTGTGAACCCGACCCTTTTAGAAGTCTATGATGACATTCCGAAAGATTTGCTCGAACACGTTGAAGATGTAATACTCGATCGTCGTGAAGATGCCACGGAACGGTTATTGGAATTTGCCGAGACCGTTCAGGGAAAGGCAAAAGAAAGCAAGGTAGATTTATCATGGCGCGAAGAACCCTTGCAAGAGCGTATCACACGGGCGTTGGTAAAGGGCATTGACCAGTACATCGTTGAAGATGTAGAAGAGGCTAGGCAACAGGCGGCGAAACCATTACTGGTCATTGAAGACCATTTGATGACGGGCATGAACGTGGTGGGAGATCTATTTGGTAGTGGTAAAATGTTTTTACCCCAAGTGGTGAAATCTGCCCGGGTAATGAAAAAAGCTGTAGCGTACCTGACCCCATTTATCGAGAAGTCAAAAGATAAAAATGTCTCTTCGGCCGGTAAAATTTTGATGGCCACCGTAAAAGGTGATGTGCATGATATAGGCAAAAACATAGTTTCGGTGGTACTGGCTTGCAACAATTATGAAATCGTTGATTTGGGGGTGATGGTACCTCCAGAAAAAATCATTGACAAGGCCATTGAAGAAAAAGTGGATATCATCGGCCTAAGTGGGTTGATCACCCCTTCATTGGATGAAATGGTCTTTTTGGCCAAAGAGATGGAGCGCCAAGATTTTGAAGTGCCATTGCTCATCGGAGGCGCCACGACGAGCAAGGCCCATACGGCAGTTAAGATTGATCCAGCCTATAGTCAGGCCGTGGTACATGTCAACGATGCTTCACGTGCCGTAACCGTAGTGGGCGATTTATTGCAAAAAGAGACTTCGGGGCGGTATAAAAAGTCCATCAAGCTCGATTATGAAAGTTTTCGAGAGAAATTCTTGAACCGCACCAAGCGAAAAGAGTATCTGACCTTGATAGGGGCCCGAAAGAACAAACTTCAAATCGATTTCAAGAAATCCGACATCAAAAAACCCGATCAATTGGGCATTCAGGTCTGGGAAGATTTTGATTTGGGAAGATTGAAAGACTTTATCGATTGGACCCCTTTTTTTCGTTCATGGGACCTGCATGGAAAATATCCCGCTATTTTGGACGATGAGGCTATAGGCGAACAAGCTTCAGAATTGTTTGCCGATGCCCAAAAGATGCTACAGCAAATATTGGAGGAAAAATGGTTGACCGCCAAGGCCATTTTTGGACTGTTTGCAGCAAATCAGATCAATGATGACGATATAGAGGTCATTTCGGCCCTGAACGGAACCAGAGAAGAGAAATTTATTTTTAGAACCCTACGCCAACAATTGAAAAAACGGCAGGGAGTACCCAACTTGGCATTGGCAGATTTTATTGCCCCAAGAGAAAGTGGTCTTCAAGATTATATAGGTTGTTTCTGTGTTACAGCTGGTTTCGGCACCCAAGAATTAGCGGCTGAATTCGAAGAAAACCATGATGATTATGGTTCTATTATGATCAAGGCACTTGCCGATCGTTTGGCCGAGGCATTTGCCGAGTATTTGCATAAAGAAGTGCGTACAAAATATTGGGGCTATGCTTGTGATGAAATACTTGATAATGAGGCGTTGATCGCTGAAAAATATCGTGGCATTCGTCCTGCACCCGGTTATCCCGCATGCCCAGATCATTTAGAAAAATTAAAAATTTGGGAGCTATTGGCCGTTGAAGAAAACATTGGGGTAAAATTGACCGAAAGTTTGGCCATGTGGCCGGCAGCCAGTGTGAGCGGGTATTATTTTGCCCACCCAAAGGCAAAGTATTTCGGATTGGGAAAAATCAAGATGGATCAAGTTGCCGATTTTGCAAAACGAAAAGGGATAACAATCGAGAAAGCAAAGAAATGGTTGGCCCCAAATTTGGTTGATGGTGATTAGTGGTTGGGTGATAGTTTGAGGGGCTATTGTAAGAAAATGGAATATACAGATTTAGATGTATAGACAGAATCTAGGAAGTTGGTCAAAATGATTTATGATTTAACAAACTCTTTTCTAAATGAGGAAGTTTATGGGTTGACAAATCAAATGAGGCGAGGCGACATATCAGTCCCGTCAAATATTGCAGAAGGACGTGGTAGAAAGACATCTCTAGATACTGTTCAGTTTTTACATGTTTCTAGAGGCTCCTTATATGAGCTTGAAGCACAACTGTTTCTGGCTCTTGACCAAGAATATATTGGTTTATTAAACTTTGAATCGGTTCTCAACCAAATAAAAACATGTAAAAAATTGTTGAATGGGTTTATCAACTATTATTCAAATAAGTAATACGCTAACAACAAAAAACCATCAACAAACAACTAATAATGAAAGTAACTGAGCACATAAAAAGAGCGAAAGGAGAATCCCTTTTCAGTTTTGAGATCATTCCCCCGGTAAAGGGTCGAAGTATTCAAGAGTTATATGACAATATCGACCCCTTGATGGAATTCGACCCACCGTTTATTGATGTCACTACCTCACGTGAAGAGTACATCTATATTGACCGAGATGGATTGTTAGACAAAAAATTGACCCGAATGCGGCCGGGCACTTTGGGTATTTGTGCTTCCATTAAGCACAAGTACGATGTCGATACCGTGCCCCATGTGCTCTGTGGAGGGTTCACCAAAGAAGAAACTGAGTACCTTTTGGTCGATTGCCATTACTTGGGCATTGATAATGTGATGGCCTTACGTGGAGATGCCATGAAAGAAGAAAAGTATTTTGAACCTACAAAGGGTGGTCATCAATATGCATCTGATCTCGTGATACAGATTCAGGGGTTGAATTGTGGCAATTATTTGCACGAGGTCATTGAGACCGATAATTGTGCTGATTTCTGTGTCGGTGTTGCCGGCTACCCAGAAAAGCATATGGAAGCCCCGTCTTTAAAATCCGATTTAAAATGGCTGAAAAAGAAAGTCGATCTAGGGGCAGACTATGTGGTGACCCAAATGTTCTTTGACAACAAGAAGTTTTTTGAATTTGTCGATGAGGCAAGGGCAATGGGCATTGATGTGCCCATCATTCCCGGTATTAAGCCCATTGCGGTGAAGCGGCATTTACAGTTGTTGCCGCAGGTGTTTCGGGTCGATATTCCACAAGACTTGGTAGATGCCGTCGAAGCCTGCAAGAATAACAAAGAGGTGCGGCAAGTAGGTATTGAGTGGTGCATTGAGCAGTCGAAAGAATTGAAAAAGGCCAAAGTGCCCGTATTACATTATTACTCTATGGGCAAATCAGATAATATCAAGGCAATTGCCAAAGCGATTTTTTAAGGTTCAAGGTTTTGGGTTCAAAGTTCAAGGTTCAAAGTTCAAGGTTCAACGCCTGAAATTTGAATGGTTTACCTTTATGCCCAATGAAGCACCTATTCCCCATTTTTTTTCTGATCGGATGTTGCTTTGGATTTTCCCAAAAGAAAAATCCCACCAAAAAATATACCCTCGACATTAGCCAATTCAACGGCAGTATTCTATTGCACAACCCAGATATTTCGCACTTGATCACCGACCACCCAGGAGGAATCATCTTGGGGTTCAATCGAAAGCGATATGGCCATGAAGATTGGGAGGCTGATTATGGCTATCCCGATACAGGGTTTTCGTTTGTGTACCAGAATATGAACAATTCGACCTTGGGGCAGAATTTTGGATTGTACGCCCACTACAACTTTTACTTTTTTAAGCGCAATCTTCAGTTTCGAATCGGGCAGGGTGTGGCCTACAATACAAACCCTTATGACAAAAACACCAACTTTCGTAACAATGCCTATGGCACACATTTACTGAGTTCGACCATAGCGATGATCAATTACCATAAAGAAAACCTGATAGCGGGTTTAGGGTTGAAAGCGGGCATTTCCCTTATTCACTATTCCAATGCCAATTTTAAGGCTCCGAACACCTCGACCAATACGATGGCCCTTAACTTTGGACTGACCTATGATTTGGATGGCGGGAAGGATTATGAATACGTCAAACCGGAAAAAAAGGAAAAGACAACTGAACCTATTCGATATAATCTAGTTCTCAGAGGGGGTGTGAACGAGAGCGACGTGGTAAATTCAGGGCGCTACGGATTTTGGATTTTCTCAGCCTATGCCGATAAACGCTTAGGGCGAAAGAGTGCCATACAACTTGGTGGCGATGTGTTCTTTTCCAATTTTTTAAAAGAATTGATACGTTTTCAGAGTATTTCGTTTCCAGAGAACGAAGTAGCTGCCGATACCGATTTTAAGCGGGTCGGACTATTTGTGGGCCATGAATTGTTCATCAATAAAATGAGTATTGTCACACAGTTGGGCTATTATGTATATTATCCTTTTGATTTTGAAGGGCGAACGTACAATCGAATCGGTTTGAAACGCTATTTCGGGGATAAAATCTTTGGAACGGTTACATTGAAGGCACATGCGGCAAAAGCCGAAGCTGTTGAATTTGGTATTGGAGTTAGACTTTAGACAAAAGATGGTAGAAGCTAAAATTTTAAAGATCAGGCGTGGTATCATTTCGAACGTAGTCGAGAAATCGCTTATAGGTTTGCTGGTTTTTTTGATTTCCTGCGACTCAGAAAATGCTCCTGATTGTTTTCAAAATGCGGGCGATTTGAGACGTGTTGAGGTAAATGTCCCATCTTTTGTGAACATTACCGTTTTTGAAAATTTGAATCTGGTGCTGAAGCAAGGAGAAGAGCAAAAAGTTGAAATCGAATCAGGAGAATTTTTGCTCAATGACATATCTGCAGAAGTTGAAAATGACCGATTGGTGCTGAGAAATGACAACGGTTGCAACTTCATTCGCGATTATGGCCTTTCGACCATTTACGTCACCTCGCCTGATATCGAGCAGGTGCGAAGCAGTACAGGGCTTTTGATTTCAAGCGACGGGGTATTGAACTATCCGAACCTATCGTTGGTATCAGAGAGCTTTACTGAACCAGAAGCGGAGACTACTGACGGCTCTTTTGATCTGCAAGTGGCTTCTGAAACGGTAAGCATACTGGTCAATGGTATTGCGTATTTCAGGTTACGGGGCCAGACCGATAACTTGAACATCGTTATAGCGGCGGGCGACTCTAGAATTGAGGCTGAAGAATTGATCGCTGAAAATGTGGCAATCAACCATAGGGGCACAAACGATATACTGGTGAACCCCCAACAACGAATTTCAGGCGTCATCAGAGGTACGGGTGATGTTATTAGTGTCAACCAGCCACCTGAAGTTGAGGTGGAAGAACTTTTCAATGGACGATTGATTTTTAAGAACTGATAAAGTGGATCTATCACGAATTAGGTGGAAGATTCCGTTCAACAAGGCACAAACGGTCAGACAATGGCCCTACGCCATGAGCGTTACGCTGATTACAGAATAACAGATGCGCTTGGCGTAAAACGAGAAGCGAGTTCTCAAACAGGCTCTAAGACAGAACCAATAAAGTTTTATTTTGGCAAGTTTTCTAACGTATATCAAAAACCTCTTCGCTCCCACATCACCGATTAAAGTTGTGGATAGACTTTCAGGCATTGAAAAAGCAGATGCCCTTTTTCAAGGTCTTGTGGCCGAAAAGAGAGTGCCCGGTATGGCCATTACCATTTTGAAGGAAGGGGAGACCCTTCTACAAAGAGGCTATGGTTTTGCCGATCTCGAAAGAAAGATTCCTGTGAGTCCGAAACAGACCATTTTCAGAATCGCCAGTATCTCAAAATGTATCACGGGCATTGCCTTGGGCAAGATGGTCGAAGAAGGGCTTATCGACCTCGATGCCTCTTTTTACCGATATGTACCCGATTATCCGAAGAAAAAATACGATTTTACCATTCGCCAATTGGCAGGGCATACGGCAGGTATTCGTGGGTATCGCAGAAAAGAATTTGCCCTTAATAAGCCGTATTCCATCAAAGCAAGTATTGAAGTGTTCAAAGATGACCCTTTGGTTTTTGAACCGGGCAAGGGCTATCACTATAACAGCTTTGACTTTGTACTGCTCTCACTGGCCATGCAAGAGGCCAGCGGAATGTCTTTTGAAGATTATGTGAAAGATAACGTATTGAAGCCTTTGGCTATGGCCGATACCTTTGCCCCAAAAAATGTGGAAACGTCATTTCGAGCAGCGCGAGAAATCTCAATTTCAAAATTCTTTTCCAAAACCGCAACAACGTTCAAAAAAGCGGTCGAAGTTGACAATTTCTACAAATTGGCGGGAGGTGGGTATCTCTCTACCAGCGATGATATTGCGAGGTTCGGACAAGCCATTTTGGGGCAAAAACTGTTAAAGCCCAAAACCTATGAAGCACTGTTGACCTCTCAAATGGTCAATGGAACCCCCACCTACTATGGACTCGGTTTTCAGGTCAGCCAAGATGCCAGCGGCAGGTCTTTTGTGGGGCATGTGGGCAATAGTGTGGGGGCGTACACCAATTTTTTTGTCTACCCAGAACAAAACATGGTCATTTCAATAGTGATCAATTGTACAAATCCCAAAGTACAGGACATTTTGGATAAGGGTATAGACAGCATCTTTGAAAATAACGGGTTGAAAGAAATTGATGTTTAAGCAAGATCGCGTTTATCGATTTTGCAAAAAGGTATTTTATTTTGTCAACTCCGTAAACAAACTTTCCAGATTTTTGTTCTTTCGGCTGAGTTGCAATGTCTTCAATTCGTTGTCATGGGCAAAATCAAATACTACGGGCCGCATGTCTTTTGAGGTGTTGAAGGTGATTTCATACACAAACCCTACTGTGTTTTTGACCGAAGCAACGTTTGGCAACTTGTTCAACAGCACTTCTTCAACACGGTAATCGAATTCTACTTCAATGATCTGTTCTTCTGTTTCGCGGAGGGCCGACATTTTTTTATCGGCCACAATCTCCCCTTTATTGATAATGATGACCCTATCACAAACGGCCTCTACTTCTTTCATGATATGGGTAGAGAGCAGTATGGTTTTTTCTTTGCCGATCTCACGGACCAACTTCCTGATCTCTATGAGTTGGTTAGGGTCCAGGCCTGTGGTGGGCTCATCTAAAATCAGCACTTCGGGGTCATGCAACAAAGCTGCGGCCAGACCCACTCGTTGGCGATACCCTTTTGAGAGCTGCCCGATTTTTTTGTGGGCTTCCGGGGTCAAACCCGTTTGTTCAATGACCTTGGCAATGCGGGTTTCGGGCACTTTATGGATATCAGCACTGAAGGCCAGGTACTCCCTTACGTACATATCAAGATACAATGGGTTGTGTTCGGGCAGGTAACCGATGCTTTTTTGAACCCTTTTTCCATCTTTTACTACATCAAACCCATTGACTTGGGCATCTCCCGAGTCTGCTTTGTGATAAGTGGTCAAAATGCGCATCATAGTTGACTTGCCCGCCCCATTAGGACCCAAGAAACCGACAATCTCACCTTTATCAATGGAAAAGGTGACTGAGTTCAACGCTTTTTGTGAACCAAAGGTTTTGGTGATGTTGTCTACGGTGATGGACATTTAAAATAAACTTGGGTCAAAAATACGGTTTAGATTTCTCTTCTCAATTTTCTTGTGATTTGAAATAGAATGCAACTATGAGCAATACGAGCCCACAGCAAAATTTCAAATCCACAAAATAAACACGGTTTGATAAAAAAATCTTTAATGAATATGAAGAATTGGGCTTAGAATCAAAAAAATCACAGAAAACACTTTGATTTTTCAATTGAAACGACAATCTTAGCCGAGAATTACGAAACAATGATCAATACGTATTTCTGGAACGGTTTTTACTTTTACTTCTTTTTTAGGAGAGGTACGGGACTGTTCTAGTATGCGCTAAGTATATAAAGTAATATAGAGTCCCGACCTAAAATCGGGACTTTTTTATTGGATGAAACTGAAAGTCGCCATACAGGGAATCAAAGGAAGCAACCATCACCAAGTGGCCAATGAGTTTTTTGGTGAAGCGATTGAGCTGGTCGAATGCCTGTCATTTGAAAGAATGATCGATCATTTGCTGAACGGTACAGCCGAGAAGGGCGTGATGGCCATCGAAAATTCTATTGCAGGGAGCATTATTCCGAATTACAACTTGGTGTACCACAATAAGATCCACATTATTGGGGAGCATTATTTGAACATCCATCATAATTTGATGGTATTGAACGGGCAGTCCATCGATGATATCAAAGAAGTTCGAACACACCCCATGGCCTTACTGCAGTGCATGGAGTTCTTGAAACAATATCCCCACCTTAAACTGGTCGAAGATGTCGATACGGCCGAAACGGCCAGACAAATAGAGCAGAACGGTTACGGACATATTGCCGCCATTGCCCCTAAAATGGCAGCTGAGTTATATGGCTTGCAGATTATCGCTTCCGAAATACAGACCATTAAAAACAATGCCACCCGCTTCATTATTTTGAAGAGACAGAACAAGGTGTTGCCGAAAGAAGACATCAACAAAGCTTCGCTGCGGTTCATCACCGATCATAAGCGTGGTAGTTTGGCGACCGTGTTGAACGTGATGAGCGATTGCAACCTTAACCTTACGAAGATCCAGTCGCTGCCCGTAATCGAAACCCCTTGGAAATATGCCTTTTTTGTCGATGTGACCTTTGGGCAATACGATCATTTTGCCAAAGCCAAATCACTTTTAAAGATCATGTCTGAAGATTTCACCGTTTTGGGCGAATATAAAAATGCACTGTTACCATGATAGTAGCCGATAGATTGCATACGGTTCAAGAATACTACTTCTCAAAGAAATTACGTGAGGTACGGCAGCTGATGGCCGATGGACGCCCCATAATAAATATGGGCATCGGAAGTCCTGATCTGGCACCTGCTGAATCGGTCATGAAGACGTTACAAGAAGCCATTACCGATGCTGGGGCGCACCAATACCAAAGCTATCAAGGCCTCCCGGCACTTCGTGAGGCGATTGCCGATTTTTATGAGGAAAAGTTTCGGGTAAAGGCGAATCATGAAGAAGAAATTTTGCCATTGATGGGATCAAAAGAAGGTATCATGCACATCAGTATGGCCTTTTTGAACAAGGGCGATGAGGTGCTGATCCCAAATCCGGGCTATCCTACCTATGCGGCTGTGACCAAATTGGTCGAAGCAATGCCCAGAACGTATGATTTAAAAGCTGAAAACGGATGGTTTCCTGATTTGGAGGCGCTTTCCAAAGAAAATCTCTCAAAGGTGAAATTAATGTGGATCAGTTACCCCCATATGCCAACAGGCGCTACGGCCACAAGGCAACAGTTTGAAAGATTGGTCGATTTTGCATGTAGCCATGATATATTGTTGATCAATGACAATCCGTACAGTTTTGTGCTTTCCAAAAATCCGACCAGTATTTTGGGCGTAGATGGGGCCAAAGAATGCGCATTGGAACTTAATTCGTTGAGCAAGACCTTCAACATGGCAGGTTGGCGTGTGGGCATGGTGCTGGGCAAGGCTGATTTCATCAATGCCATTTTGAAAGTGAAGAGCAATATGGACTCTGGAATGTTCTATGGGATTCAAAAAGGAGCCATTGCAGCACTGAAAAGCGGAAAGGAATGGTTTGAAAGCCTTGATGAAGTGTATGGAAGAAGAAGAAAACGAATGTTTGAACTAATCGAAAGGTTGGGCTGTACATATGATGAGAATACGGTGGGTATGTTCGTTTGGGCCAAACTCCCAAAAGGTGCAAAACCATCCGAAGCATTTATCGATGAAGTGTTGTACGATAAGAACATCTTCATCGCACCAGGCACCATTTTTGGTAGCAATGGGGAAGGCTATATCCGTTTTTCACTCTGTGTGAAGGAAGAAAAGATAAAGGAAGCAATAGCAAGGTTTAATTAAATGTCAGGTCGAGCGCAGTCGAGACCCAATAGCATGAAGAGTATAGTAATTATAGGCGTTGGATTAATCGGTGGGTCTTTTGCAAAAGACATCAGAAAGCATGGGGCAAAGTCAAGAATTTTTGGAGTGGATAGCAGTCCCTCACACTTAGATGAGGCCCTACAACTGGGCCTAATCGATGAAATAGCCGATTATGGTATGTTGCCAGATGCTGATTTTGTCATTGTTGCCATTCCAGTGGATGTCTTGGTTCAAGAGCTTCCAAAAATATTGGACTTGGTCTCTGACGATTGTGTTGTTATCGATGCGGGTTCAACCAAATCTTTGGTCTGTAAATCGGTTGAAAACCATCCGAAGCGAAGAAACTTTTTGGCCTGTCACCCGATTGCGGGCACCGAGTTTTCTGGTCCGTCAGCAGCTTTTGAAGGGTTATATGATGGTAAGACGAATATTATCTGTGAAATCGAAAAGACTGCATTCAAGTTACAAGAAAGGGCTTTGGGCCTATTTCAGAAGCTAAATATGCGTATTCGCTATATGAATCCAGACGCACACGACAGGCATATTGCCTATGTTTCGCATTTATCGCACATCAGCTCTTTTATGTTGGGCAAGACGGTAATTGAAAAGGAAAAAAACGAACGCGATATTTTTGATTTGGCCGGCAGTGGATTTGAGAGCACGGTGCGTTTGGCCAAGAGTTCACCAGCGATGTGGACGCCCATTTTTGAGCAGAACAAAGAGAACGTGGTCGAAACTTTGGAAGAGTACATCCAGAACCTCACCGAATTCAAGCAGTTATTACAGCATGACGATTTCAATAGGGTCTATCAAGAAATGGACAATACGAACAGAATAAAGGAAATTTTAAAAGGAATTCCAGTAGGGAATACGAAGTAAAACAAGAAATAAATTAAAAAGATATAGATAAACACAAATGGAAAATTCAAAGGATTTGAGACAATGGTTAGATACCATGCAATTACCGCATCCATTGGTAATAGCGGGCCCGTGTAGTGCCGAGACAGAAGAACAGGTGATGAAAATTGCCCATGAACTCAAAGACTCCGATGTTAGTTATTATAGAGCAGGTATTTGGAAACCGCGTACCCGCCCAGGAAATTTTGAGGGAGTGGGTGCCATTGGCTTGAAGTGGTTAAAACGAGTGAAAGAAGAAACCGGTCTCATGACAGCTACTGAAGTGGCCAATAGAACCCATGTTGATATGGCTTTGGAGCACGATATCGATATGCTTTGGGTCGGGGCACGCTCTACCGTGAGTCCATTTATCGTGCAAGAGATCGCCGACGCTTTAGAGGGTACTGATAAGGTGGTGCTGGTCAAGAATCCGGTGAATCCTGATTTGTCATTGTGGCTGGGTGCGGTAGAGCGCCTACATTCAGCGAACATCAAAAAATTGGGGGTCATACACAGGGGCTTTTCCACTTATGAGAAGACCAAGTACAGAAACATTCCCGAATGGCAAATGGCCATCGAATTGCAGACACGGTTCCCTGATCTGCCATTGATCAATGATCCGAGTCACATCACAGGAAAGCGCGATATGGTCTTTGATGTTTCACAAACCGCACTAGATCTCAATTTTGATGGCTTGATGATCGAGACCCACCACGATCCTGATAGTGCTTGGAGCGATGCCGCCCAACAAGTGACCCCAGCCGTTTTAAAGCAAATGTTCAAAGACCTAAAAATGCGAAAAGAAACCGATGAAGAAGCCGAATACAATGCGCATTTGGCGAATTTGAGGGCCCAGATCGATGTGCTCGACAATCAATTGATCGATCTGTTGGGCAAGCGCATGAAAGTTTCTGATGGTATCGGTGAATTGAAGAAGAAGCGTAACGTGGCCGTATTGCAGACCAATCGTTGGAATTCCATTTTAGGGCATATGATTTTAGAAGGTGAGCAGCGCGGGTTGAGCGAAGAGTTTGTTTTACGCATGTTCAAGGCCATTCACCAAGAGTCTATCAACCATCAAGAAAAGATTATCAATGCGTAATATTTTTTCGAAAAAAACTGTAACAGACGTCGTTTTGGGTCATCTTTGAAAAAATAAAGGATACTAGCATGAAAACGATCATTACTTTTTGCCTGGCATTGGCAACATTTTCAGTTTTTTCTCAACGAACCATTGATAGGGAGGTAGGTGAATTCAAAGAGATCAAGGTCTTTGACTTGATTGAGGTGAACCTGATCCAGTCTGATGAAAACCGAATACTTATAAAGGGTTGGAATGTTGATGATATCAAGTGGGTCAATAAAGATGGGGTCTTGAAACTGCGAATGCAACTCGACAAAAAATTTCAAGGTGAAGATACATTTATAGAGGTACACTACACCAATCTGAACGTTATCGATGGCAATGAGGGCGCTAAGATTACCTGTAATGAGTTGGTGCAGAAGAACAGAATTGAGCTACGTGCCCAAGAAGGTGCCCACATCAAAATTGGAATGGATGTCAATTATGCCGATATACGCGCTGTTACCGGGGGCATTGTAGAGGCCTCTGGTTTGGCCGAGAACCAATCGATCGTATTGAATACCGGCGGCATCTTTGATGGCCGTGATTTACGTACTTCAACTTCAGATGTCAAGATTTCTGCCGGGGGAGAGGCCGAGGTTTTTGCCTCTGAGCGTATCGATATCAATGTAAAAGCTGGCGGTGATGTTACGGTTTATGGTCAACCCAAAGAAGTCAATAAGAGTACTTTTGTTGGAGGAAGGATAAGAATAGTCGACTAAACCAAAATAACAGCAAAAAAGCCCTGTTTTCAAACAGGGCTTTTTTTGTTTCTAAAAAGGGCCGTATTATTTTTTGAAAATATATCGAGTGATAAAAATTCCTTTGCCATCACCTTTACCTCCTTCACTTTCAACCGCGCTTACCACGAACTCCAAGCTCCAACCATCTGCGATCATGGTATTGATCATTGAGGTGATCAAAGCATCGTTGGCAGCGATGTTCTGAAAACGGATTCCCCCCAAATTGTAGAAGTTCAATAGTTTGGTTTCCTCAAAATTTTTGATGCGGATTTCCCCTCTTTTTGATTTGTTGCGGGTATTGTCCTCTTCGGTTTGAACACTTGTATATTCTTTATAATCTTTTTCTTCAAGAGCATTCACGATTCGTGAACGACCCAATCCATTGGGCACAATAGATTCAACACTAGTGATGACTTTGTACTGTTGTGCGTTTATTTCAAAAGTGGCCGCAAGTGTAAAAAGTGCAATAAAAATGATGTTTTTCATAATTGACTTGTTTGTTGTTAAGATGTACCAATGTTAAAACGAATTTGTAAGAAAAGAAAATTGTTTCTTTGTTATTGTATGAATTGTTATCAACAGCCTATTTAATGCGGGGAACTGTGTATAAATCGACCGGAAGTTGGTACACCGTGAAATCAGAAACAGGTGATTTTCATGAGTGCCGTATCAAGGGCAAGTTTCGAATCAAAGGCATTAAAAGCACCAATCCCGTAGCAGTGGGAGATATAGTGATTTTTGATCTAGAGACCGTTGGCGATGAGACCGTTGGCGTTATCTCCAAGATTGAGGATCGAAAGAACTATATTATCAGAAAATCGGTCAATTTATCAAAGCAGGTACACATCATTGCGGCGAACATAGATCAAGCATTTTTAATGGTCACCTTGAACAATCCGACTACTTACACCAGTTTTATCGACAGGTTTTTGGTGACGGCCGAGGCCTATGAGGTGCCCGTGGTATTGCTCTTCAATAAAATGGATACCTATGATGAGGATGAAATGGTCGAAGTAAGGTATTTGGTGGATCTATATCGGGAAATTGGGTACATCTGTTTAGAGATTTCAGCAAAATCAAGAAGCAATGTGAGCGCCGTCAAAGAATTGATGGTGGGCAAAACGAATATGTTCTCGGGTAACTCTGGGGTGGGTAAATCGACCTTGGTGAATGCCCTTGAACCCGGTCTGCAACTAAAGACCGCTGAAATATCTGAACAGCATTTACAGGGTCAGCACACGACTACTTTTGCTGAAATGTACGACCTTTCATTCAGTGCCAGGATCATCGATACCCCTGGAATAAAAGGCTTCGGAATAGTAGATATGGAAAAGGATGAGATAGGCGATTACTTTCCTGAGTTTTTTCAATTGAAGACCGATTGTAAGTTCAACAACTGTCTTCACCTTGATGAGCCCAAATGCGCGGTCAAAGAAGCCTTGGAAAACAATGAAGTCGCATGGAGTAGGTATAGAAGCTATGTGCAAATGCTTGAAGAAGATGTTTCTGAGACCTACAGAAAAGATGAATATGAAAATTAGCAAAATTCCCGCCCTTTTTGGGTCAGGGTCATGATTGGGGTATGAGAGCGGTCATTCAAAGAGTATCAAAAGCAAGTGTAACGGTTGATGGCAAAGTAATTTCAAACATTGGCAACGGACTTTTGATCTTGCTTGGCGTTGAGGAGACAGATACGGAAAAAGACATTGAATGGCTCTCAAAGAAAATCGTCAACCTTCGAATTTTCAACGATGGTCAGGGGGTAATGAACCTATCGCTGTTCGATATTGGCGGTGAGGCCATTGTGGTCAGTCAATTCACCTTGCACGCCCAAACAAAAAAGGGAAACCGGCCCTCTTATATAAAGGCGGCGAAACCAGAAGTGGCCATTCCGATGTATGATAAATTCGTTGCGCAAATGAAAATTGATTTGGGAAAGGATGTAGGAACCGGCATTTTTGGGGCCGATATGAAAGTAGCCTTATTGAACGATGGCCCGGTGACCATAATCGTCGACACAAAAAATAAGCAGTAAGAAATTTATTCGTTTTTCTCTTGTCATTTGTAAGAAAAACTTCAATTTTGTCGTTAACTAGACAACCATTGAATACCATTAATGCGCTTACTGCTTATTATTTTTCTTTTACCGTTCATTTTATTATCTCAGAACCAAAGCTATACAGTTTCGTCCATTAGTGAAGATTTTTCAAAAAATGCGAATGCCGTAGTTAGATTGGACCAGATGGACGTAACAATCTCTTCAAAAAAATCATTGTCTGTCTCATACCGAAGGATAGTGACCATTTTGAACGAAGCAGGAGATAAGCACGTCAGGGGTTATGTTGGCTACAATGATGGTGTAAAGGTGCGTGAGGTTTCTGCAAGAATATACGACGCAGGAGGAGAGTTGATCAAAAAGTTAAAACGCAATGACTTCACTGACATAAGTGCTGTGGACGGTGGCTCATTATATACAGACTCTCGAGCATTGCTGTTGAATTATTTTCCCATTGAATATCCATATACGGTTGATTTTGAGTATAAAATCAGTTCAAATAATACGGGCACCATTCCCTATTGGTATTTTTTAAGTGATTTTTTGGTAAGTGTAGAAAAATCTAGATATAGCCTTACCTATTCCACGCCAGATTTAAGGCCAAAAATCAAAGAAAAGAACCTTGAGGGCTTTGATGTCA
Source organism: Muricauda sp. SCSIO 65647 (assembly GCF_021534965.1). Taxonomy (NCBI): domain Bacteria; kingdom Pseudomonadati; phylum Bacteroidota; class Flavobacteriia; order Flavobacteriales; family Flavobacteriaceae; genus Allomuricauda; species Allomuricauda sp. SCSIO 65647. The sequence goes on along the minus strand of NZ_CP091037.1, from coordinate 725,692 downwards.
AAAAGGTTGAATCAGGCAATACGATAAAGTATTCATTAGATAATGTAAAGCTTGTTCGAGATGAGGCCTTAAGACCCTCTTTGGCCAATATTATGCCCCATATTTTGGTAGCGCCTACCAATTTTTACTATGAAGGGTTTGAAGGTCGTATTTTAGATTGGGAAGATGCAGGGCAATGGATGAATTCCAGAATCTTAAAAGGCTGTGATGTTCTGAATGAGAGCGCCATTAATCATGTCAGGGGCTTGGTCAGTGGTATTGAAGATGATCTGGAAAAGGCGAAGGTTATTTTTGATTTTGTACAGGAGAATACGAGATATATAAGTGTTCAGGTTGGAATAGGTGGCATACGGCCCATTGTTGCCGATGAAGTCGATCGAGTAAAATATGGAGATTGCAAGGGCCTATCTAATTATACCAAGTCATTGCTCGCAGCAGTGGGGGTAGAGTCGTACTATGTTCATGTCGAAGCTGGCATGGACAAAGTGGATTTTGAAGAAGATTTTGCTTCCTTGGCTCAGGGCAACCACGTTATTTTGGCGCTTCCCTATAATGGTGAATATTATTGGCTGGATAGTACTTCCCAGACCATTCCCTTTGGCTATATCGCAGATTTTACAGATGACCGAAACGTTTTGGTGATGAAGCCCGAAGGAGGCGAACTCATGAAAACCATTGCGTATCAGGAAGAAGAAAACTTGCAGCGTACAACCGGGCAGTACAGTATTGATGCTTCAGGAAACCTAAAGGCCAAAGTTTCGATAAAGACCAATGGAATACAATATGGCAACCATTATTTTTTGGAGGATAGCAATGAAAAAGATATAAAGGAGTACTATCAGCAATATTGGAACAACATCAACAATCTCAACCTTGTTTCTTACGATTTTAAGAACAACGAGGAAGATATAGAGTTTGTGGAAGAAATTAGTATTTCTGCTGAAAAGTATGCCTCACATACCGATAACAAACTCTTGTTTGTTGCCAATGCCCTGAACAATCAACAGTACGTACCACCCAGATATCGCAGTCGGCACTTCCCATTCGAAGTACAGCGAGGATTTTTGGATGAGGATAAGTACAGTATCGAATTGCCTGAAGATTACGAGATTGAATCCGCACCCTCGGGAATTAATCTTGATAGTAAATACGGCAGTTACCAACTGGACTTTTCAGTAGAGAATCCCCACAAAATATGGGTAAGTCGAAAAATGCTGTTGAAAAAGGGTGATTACCCCAAAGAAGAATACAAAGAATTTCGAAGTTTTATGCGCTCCGTAGCAAAGCATGATAAATCAAAAATTGTTGTTCATAAAAAGACCGATCATGATTAAAAATAGTCTTGTCATTTTACTGTCACTGGTTTCCTTAATTGTTTCTTCCCAAGAACTGGAATTTGGGGTTGTGAGCAAAGAAGAACTTATGGAAAAGGAATATGCCAATGATCCTTCAGCGCCTGCTGCTATTTTATACAAACACCATAACACCTATTATTTAGGTACTGCTTTGACGACCGAAATCCATGAAAGGATAAAAATCTACTCGAAAGAAGGATTCGATTATGCAACGGAGTATATCAATTTATTCAAGGGGCGTCAAGACGATGAGAGTGTAAGTAAAATAAAAGCCGTGACCTACAATTTGGTTGATGGTAAAATTACTGAGGATAAATTGGAAAAAGACCAAATATTCAAAACTGAGGCGAGCTACAACTACAATAGGGTTTCCTTTACCATGCCCAATGTGCAGGTGGGCTCCGTAATCGAGTTCAAGTATAAGATCACCTCCCCTTTTATATGGAATATCGATGAATTTAGGTTTCAATATGATATTCCGGTAAAGCAAATGCTAGCAGAGATCAGAACCCCAAAAGGGTTTGTTTTCAATCAGACTCCCAAGGGGTATTTGAGGGTTTTCCCCACAAGGTCGGTCAAAAAAGACAATAGGGTGGGTATGGATGTGGTGATCAACAAATATTTCTTGAATAATGTTCCGGCCATGAAAGAAGAGAAATATGTTGATAATATAGACAACTACCGATCGGGCATCATGTTCGAGCTAGTTTCAATAGATCTTCCTGGCTATTATAAGAGTTTTGCAAAAAGTTGGTCAGATGTAGCCAAAACAATTGGTAATTCTGAGGACTATAAAAACAAACTGGATAGAACCAATTCATTCGATGACGAGCTTGATGCTCTCTTGTCTGATCATTCAGATCAAATGAGCAAAATGAAGGCCATATTCAAGTATGTAAAGGATAATGTTAAATGGAATGGTATGGACGGGAAATATTTCTATCACGGTCTTAAAAAGGCATTAAAGGAAAAAACTGGCAATGCGGCCGATATGAACCTTCTACTGGTAGCCATGTTGCGTTATGCAGGGCTAGACGCCAACCCGGTAATTATAAGCACCAAAGAAAATACAATTCCATTATTTCCCACGGTAGATCGATTGAATTATGTATTGGCCTATGCGAAAGTAGATGATAAGCCTTACTTTTTGGATGCCACAGAAGAGTTCAGCGATATCAATCTATTGCCCATTAAAGATTACAATTGGCGCGGTATTCTTATAGATAACAATGATATGGTTTGGACCCAAATTGACATAGCTACCCCGCCTAAAAGCAATAGGATGTATTCTTTGAAAATGATTTTGAATGAAGATGGTACCTGCGAGGGAACCTATAACTCAAGATTGGACAAACATAGTGCCATGAGTTTTAGAAAAAACATCAAAGATGCCGATATGGAATCTTACCTAACAGAATTGGAAAACCGTTTCAACGGTATTGAAATCAGCGACCATACATTGAACGGTGAGAAAAGCTACGATGGGTTTGTAAAAGAGTCATTTTCATTTTATGATGAAGAAGATGCAGAGTTGATCGATGACGAACTGTATGTCAACCCACTGTCTTTTTTAAGGATGGAAGAAAATCCGTTTAGGCTTGAAGAAAGGCAATATCCCATTGATTTCGGATTTCCGTTCAAGGATACCTACATGCTCAACATCAAGATTCCCGATGGATTTTCCGTTACGTCAAAACCAGAACCGATATTGATGAAGCTTCCAGACGATCTAGGATTGTTCAAATACGCCATCAAAGAACAGGGGCAGAATCTAAGTGTTTTGATAAACTTTGAAATAAACAGTGCCATGGTTCCGGTAACAAGCTATCCAATTTTAAAGGAATTCTACAAGCAGATAATCAGTAAAGAAGCTGAAAAGGTGATTCTTTCCAAAGTATAAAATAGCGCTGTGGATAGGAATGTTTTTTTTCTTGTTTGTATCTCGCTATTGGCGTATGGCCTATCTGCCCAACCAAAAATTGATTTTGGCAAACTAAGCCAAAATGAAAAAGATTTTAAAGTTTTTAAAAAAGACACAACGGCCGTGGCCGTATTTCTTTATGAGTATGGTGACAATTATTTTGAGGTTCGTAACAATTTCATCTGGTTGATTACAGAATATCATGCCAAAATTAAAATCTTAAAAGAAGAGGGTTTTCGCAAAGCGAACATAGAAATTCCCTATTATCGAGGCGAGAACAGTTCCGAAAAGGTTCAAAAGATAAGGGCGATTACCCATAATGGAACAGTAAAAGTCAGTCTGAGACCGACAGAGGTTTTTGATGTGGACGTAAGTGAACGCTGGTCTCAGAAAAGATTTGCCTTTCCAAACGTCAAGGTGGGCTCCGTTTTAGAATATACCTATGAGATTCAATCCCCTTTTCATTTCAACCTCAATGGCTGGGATTTCCAATCTGACATTCCAAAAGTCTATACCGAGTATAATGCCAGAATTCCAGGAAACTGGGTGTATAACAGATCGTTGATTGGTGAGCTAAAGCTTGATATCAATAAAGCTACCCTTAAGAAAAACTGTTTTAGCATTCCAGCGGTCTCCAAAAATGCAGATTGTGAAGCACTTAAATACGTGATGAAAGATGTTCCCGCATTCTATGAATCAGAAGAGTTCATGCTTTCGGGAAACAACTATAGGTCACGATTGGATTTTGAATTATCGGAATACCAAAATCTCAGAGGGGGTACGGAGAAATACACTAAATCTTGGCAAGATGTGGATAGGGAGTTCAAAAAAGACCAGGATATTGGTCGACAGCTCCGGAAAAAGAATTTTTTTGAAAAAAAAGTACCATCCGAGCTTATTACGGAAGGCAGTAAAATGGAGCGGGCAAAAAATATCTACGCCTTTGTCCAGAATCATTTTGTGTGGAACAAAAAGTTTGGGCTCTGGCAAGACAATAGGGTAAAACAGGCTTTTGATAATCAAATAGGTAATGTCGCAGAAATAAATATTACATTGATCAACTTATTGAATGCGGCCGGCATTAATTCAAATATGGTGCTTCTGGCGACCCGTGAGCGCGGTTTGCCAAAAAAGAACCATCCCGTGATGAGTGATTTCAACTACATTATTTCCAAGACCGAGATAGATGGTCAAGAATATCTATTGGATGCAACTGATAAACTGATGCCTTTTGGCATGCTCCCGTTTAGATGTTTGAATTATTATGGTCGTGTCATGGATTTTGATAAAGCGAGCTATTGGCAGAATATTGAAGTCGAAAAGAAGAACAAACATGTGATACGCGCCAAAATGGAATTATATCCAGGCCAAGGAAACGCAATCGGTACGTTGGTCTGGACAAGCATGGGCTATAGTTTTCTAAATCAGAAGAGGGCGACCCACAACATAGCACAAGAAGAGTATTTGAACCAAATAGAAGAAGACTTCGGAGATGATTTTTATATTACTTCCTATACCTTGGGCGATAAGTTTTCAGATGGCAGAAGAATGACCGAAAAATTTGAGTTTGAAATCGAGAACATGGTGCAAGATGGAAATATTTACTTAAATCCTTTTCTGGTCAAGTTTTTTGCTTCAAATCCATTTAAAGCTTCGGAACGTCACTATCCCATTGATTTTGGGTATTTAAGGAACAATGCTTATTCACTTAGCGTCAAAATTCCCAAAGGGTACAAATTGAAATCACTTCCTGAAAAAAAGCTGATCGTTCTTCCCGGAAATGCAGGCTTGTTTAGATTCGAATGTCAAGAAGCCGCAAATGGTATATTGACTGTAATCTTCGACTTCAAGTTGAGCTATACGCAATATCGAAGTGATGCCTATCAGACCATCAAGCAATTCTTTCAGCAAGTGGTTGAAGCACAAACACAGTCTTATATTGTATTGGAAAAGGTATAGTCCCTTAGGTTCTTTATTTTTATAAAAAACTAAGCATGAACATAGCAAACGCACAACAGGCTGTAGATGAATGGATTCAAAACCATGGGGTACGTTATTTCAATGAACTGACCAATATGGCCCAGCTCACCGAAGAGGTAGGTGAGGTGGCCCGTATCATTGCACGACGATATGGTGAACAAAGTGAGAAACCCTCAGACAAAGACAAAGATTTGGGCGAAGAATTGGCCGATGTGCTTTTTGTGGTGTTGTGTCTGGCCAATCAAACGGGTGTGGATTTACAACAGGCATTTGAAAAAAAGTTGCAGTTGAAAGCAGAGCGCGATCACGAACGCCATCAGAACAATAAAAAGCTTAAATAAGGCTATCTTTGAGGCTTGCCCATATTGATAAAAAAGTGTTACGTTGAGATTACGACTTTCACCCCTTTCAAACAATAGAATACAGACAGAAATCCAGATTACGGGTTCAAAAAGTGAGACCAATAGATCGTTGTTGCTTCAGGCCTTGTTTCCTGATCTTAAAATAGCGAATCTTTCCAATTCAGATGATGCGGTCGTGATGCAAAAAGGTCTGGCCATCTCGAACGGAAATGTAGATATTCACCACGCGGGTACGGCCATGCGTTTTCTTACGGCCTACTTTGCGTCACAAGAAGAAAAAGAGGTGGTGCTGACAGGCTCATCCCGTATGCAAGAACGCCCCATCAAGATTTTGGTCGAGGCATTGCGCGATTTGGGGGCAGATATCGTTTATTTGGGAGAAGAGGGTTATCCCCCTTTAAAAATCAAGGGAAAACAACTCACAAAAAGTGCTGTTGAGCTACCGGCAAATATCAGTAGCCAATACATTTCTGCCCTGTTGTTGATTGCACCCAACTTAAAGAACGGACTAGAACTTCATTTGGTCGGCAAAATAACTTCGGTACCCTATATCGAGATGACTTTAGGACTTTTGCACCAAATTGGTGTGCAGACATCGTTTAAGGGACAAGTAATCAAGGTGGATCCCAAAAAAGAAGTGGATCCAAAAACTTTGGTGGTCGAATCAGATTGGAGTGCCGCCAGTTACTTTTACAGTATTATGGCCTTGGTCGAGCCAGAAAGCCAGATTACACTTTCCTCCTATAGAAAAGATTCATTGCAGGGCGATAGTGTGCTAGCTGAAATTTATCGCGATTTTGGGGTGGAGACACATTTTGAAAACCATAAAATAGTTTTGAGAAAGTTTTCGAGCCCGAAACCCAAGACATTGGAGTATGACTTGAGCAATGCCCCAGACATCGCACAAACCATTGCGGTCACCTGTTTTGCATTGGGCATTGGTTGCCATTTATCTGGTCTGCATACCCTGCCCATCAAAGAAACAGATCGTCTTTCCGCAATGAAAACCGAGCTGGAAAAATTTGGCGCTTCGGTCAGTATTACTGAAGAAAGCTTAATGTTGCAACCCTCAGAAATAAAATGTGTCGATGTCTCGGTCGACACGTACAATGACCATCGAATGGCCATGGCCTTTGCACCACTTGCCATAAAAACCGGCTTTACGATCAATGATGCCGAAGTGGTTTCAAAATCCTATCCCGATTTTTGGGAGGATATGAAAAAGGTAGGCATTGAAATCAAAAGCGTATAGCATATTTAATGCCCAATTACTTGACATCCCCCTTTTGCGGATTGTATATTTGCAACCTTTAAAAAAAATCCAAAGAACCGAATGAAATTCAAATGATCAAAATAATCTTTATGCGCAAGGTTCAACGATTATTTTGATTATCAAAGGTTACCTGCCTGTGCTGAGCATAGCTGAAGCGTGACCGATGAAAAGCAATAAGAACTATACACATGAAACTATCCAACTTCAATTTTGAGCTTCCGAAAGATTTATTGGCAGAATACCCAGCCGAGAACAGAGATGAGTCCAAGCTGATGGTCATTCATCGAGAAACAGGAAAAATCGAACATAAAATGTTCAAAGACCTTATTGACTACTTCGATGAAGGTGATGTTATGGTATTGAACAACACAAAAGTGTTTCCTGCGAGACTATATGGAAATAAGGAAAAGACAGGGGCACGTATCGAAGTTTTTTTGTTGCGGGAATTGAATGAAGAACAGCGTCTTTGGGACGTACTCGTAGATCCTGCCAGAAAAATACGAATAGGAAACAAGTTATATTTTGGAGAGGATGAGAGTCTGGTAGCCGAAGTCATCGACAATACCACTTCTAGGGGGCGTACCCTTCGCTTTTTGTACGATGGTTCTTATATGGATTTCCGAAGAAAACTGAAAGAGTTGGGTGAAACCCCATTGCCAAAATATATCAAGAGAGCTGTTGAGCCCGAAGATGAAGAACGCTATCAGACGATCTACGCCAAATACGAGGGCGCAGTTGCGGCACCCACTGCTGGGCTGCATTTTTCAAAACATCTGTTGAAGCGTCTTGAAATCAAGGGTATCGATTTCGCTGAGGTAACACTACATGTAGGTCTGGGAACCTTTAATCCGGTTGAGGTCGAAGATCTTTCAAAGCACAAGATGGACAGTGAAGAGTTGGTCATCGATGAAAAGGCAACCGAAGTAGTCAATCGTGCCAAGAATAGCAAACGAAAAGTCTGTGCTGTGGGTACTACGGTAATGCGCGGATTGGAAAGTGCCGTATCATCTGAACAAACATTGAACACGTTTGAGGGTTGGACGAACAAGTTCATTTTTCCCCCATACGATTTTAGCATCGCCAACTGTATGGTCACCAATTTCCATTTACCAAAGTCAACCCTGTTGATGATGATCTCGGCGTTTATGGGCCATGACTTGATGAAAAAGGCATACAAACAGGCAATACTGGAGCAATACCGCTTTTATTCGTATGGTGATGCCATGTTGATTCTTTAAAGCAACAGGTCGCTACGGATGCGGAGAATACATAAAATCCCGATGCAGATCGGGATTTTCTTTTTCTACCTTTGTCAAAATGGTCCAAGAAAAAAAAGACATTCGGGCACTGAGCAAAGAACAATTGCGTGATTTCTTTGTTGCCCAGGGTGACCACGCCTATCGGGGCAATCAAGTCTATGAATGGCTTTGGCAAAAATCGGCTCATTCTTTTGAAGGTATGACCAACCTTTCCAAAGATACCCGCGAATTGCTCAATAAGAACTTTGTCATCAATCATATATCGGTAGACCAAATGCAGCGCAGTGCCGATGGTACCATTAAAAATGCCGTGAAGCTACATGATTCGTTGGTGGTTGAATCGGTATTGATACCGACCGAGACGCGTACCACCGCATGCGTTTCAAGTCAGGTAGGTTGTAGCCTTGATTGCCGTTTTTGTGCTACTTCACGTTTAAAGCGCATGCGCAATTTGAATCCAGACGAAATTTATGACCAGGTAGTCGTCATAGATAAACAGAGTCGTCTCTACTTTGGCAGGCCGTTGAGCAATATTGTCTTTATGGGCATGGGCGAACCCCTGATGAACTACAACAATGTGCTCAAAGCTATCGAGAAGATTACCTCAAAAGAAGGCCTCGGCATGTCACCTAAGCGTATTACCGTCTCGACTTCGGGAGTGCCCAAGATGATCAAGAAAATGGCCGATGAAGAAGTACGCTTCAATTTGGCGGTATCGTTACATTCTGCAATCGACGAGGTCAGAACCGGTATCATGCCGTTCAATGAAACGTTTCCGTTAAAAGACCTGAGGGAGGCCCTACAATATTGGTATGCCAAGACCAAGAATCGTATTACCTACGAATATGTGGTTTGGAAAGATATCAATGATACCCAAAAAGATGTTGATGCCTTGGTCAAATTCTGCCGCTTTGCTCCTTCAAAAGTGAATTTGATCGAATATAACCCCATTGATGACGGTGAGTTTTCACAAGCATCTGATGAGGCACTTCAACTATATCAAGAAACCTTGCAGGATAACGGAATTGTGGTTACTGTTAGACGCTCACGCGGAAAAGATATTGATGCGGCTTGCGGGCAGCTTGCCAACAAGTCGTAACCATCATATCAACAGAAACCGATTTTTGTGCACTTTAGCTATTTTGGCAGACCAAACCCCTGATTTTCGCTACTTTTGATACGCTGAACCAACAGACCTAGTCGTCGTTTGAAAATTGCCGCGCAAATACGGGAGCCGATTGAAAAAGAAATGGAGCTTTTTGAGGAAAAGTTTCGTCAATCAATGTCTTCAAAGGTTTCACTTTTCAATAGGATCACTTTTTATATCGTCAATAGAAAAGGCAAGCAAATGCGGCCCATGTTTGTCTTTTTGACCGCCAAAATGCTTAACGATGGTAAGGTGAACGACCGCACCTATACCGGTGCATCCATTATTGAATTGATACATACCGCCAGCCTTGTCCATGATGATGTGGTAGATGAAAGTGACAAACGAAGAGGCTTTTTCTCCATAAATGCCCTGTGGAAGAATAAAATTGCCGTTCTGGTAGGTGATTTTTTATTTTCAAAGGGACTTCTCGTGGCTCTTGAGCAAAAAGACTACGATTTGTTGCATATCATCTCAAATGCGGTCAAGCAAATGAGCGAGGGAGAGCTCTTACAGATTGAAAAAGCACGTCTGCTCGATATTACCGAAGAAGTGTATTATGATATCATACGTCAAAAAACGGCAACACTTATCGCTGCCTGTTGCAGTATGGGAGCATGTGCGGTAAAACCCGGTTCTAAAGAAGTCGAGACTTTTAGAAGGTTCGGCGAGCTATGCGGAATGGCCTTTCAGATAAAAGATGACCTTTTCGACTACGGTGAAGAACGCATCGGCAAACCCACAGGTATCGATATCAAAGAGCAAAAAATGACATTGCCCTTGATTTATGCCCTTAACAATAGTGATAGCAACAGAAAACGTTGGTTGATAAACTCCATTAAAAACCATAACAAGAACAAAAAACGGGTCAAGGAGGTCATCGCCTATGTCAAAGAAATGGGGGGGCTCGACTATGCCGTTTCAAAAATGCTTCAATTCAAAGACGAGGCACTTGAGCTACTGAATGACTATCCGAATACCCCTTATAAAGAGTCTTTGGTGCTTATGGTGAACTATGTGGTGGATAGGAAGAAGTAGGTTTGCTAGACGCTAGACGCTAGACGCTAGACGCTTGACGCTTGACGCTTTTGCGCTTGACGCTTGACTACAAACTATTAACTACTAACTACAAGCTACTAACTATTAACTACTAACTACCAACCCCTCACCAAAGCGAACCCTCAACTTTTTTCGACCTCAGACAACCTTTTTAAAAATACATGCGTCTATATTTATAGAACAAACCGAGAACCCTTGAAAATTATTCCGTTCTATAGCAACGAGAAACAATTGATCAAAAAAGCCATTTCTGGTGAGAGGCAGGCACAGCGGACCATTTATGAAAAGCATTCGCCAAAGATGTTGAGTCTCTGTAGGCAATATATCAAAGATGTGCATTTTGCTGAAGATGTGATGGTCGAAGGTTTTGTCAAGGTGTTTAAAAACTTGAGGGCTTTTGAACATCGTGGAAGTTTTGAAGGGTGGATTCGAAAAATCATGGTGCGGGAATGTATTTCGCATTTGCGAAAAAAACAATTTGTGGTTTTCGATGAGGAGGCCTTTCAGTATGTGAAAGATAGAAGTGAAAGTGAATCCTCTATGATGGATGTCGAACACATACAGCATTTAATCGATGGTTTGCCCGAAGGATACAGAATGGTTTTTGTATTACACGCCGTAGAAGGATACAAGCATGAAGAAATTGCTGAATTATTGAAGATTACAACGGGCACTTCAAAATCGCAGCTTTTCAAGGCTAGAAAGATGTTGCAAGAAAATTTAAAATTGGATAAAATTTCTTCTCCCACACGGTCGAGGGGAAATTGAACAAAATAAGTATGGACAAATTTGAAAAACACATTAAGCGTAAGCTTCAAGAGCGTGAAATAAAGCCATCAGAAGCGGCATGGGAGAAACTGGAAGCTCGATTGGGCCCTGAAACTTCTCGCCCAAAGAGAAGATATCGCTGGTACGCTGTGGCCGCTGTTTTTGTAGGAGTATTGTTTTTATCAATGTTCTTTTTCAGTTCAGATGGCGAACAAACGACCAAAGAGGAAATAGTGGATACGGCACCTGAAAAACCAAAGGTAAGAGAATCTGGTACGGTACACGATGAAATGGAAAAGGGTACCGAAACCATAGCCGAAGGGAAACGGGGCCGTGAAAAACAAGAATCCATTATGGATACCAAAGAAGTATCCAGAGCAACAATTGCCCTAGCAAAAGGCGATAGTGCCAAAAAGACCAGAAATGAGCCTGTAGATGATGGTAGAAGTCTCATCGACGAAAAACTTGATGAGGTAATGGCCCAGGTGACGTTGCTTGAGAGCCAGAACAGACAGGTGACCGAGGCTGAAGTCGACTCATTGCTAAGAGCGGCACAGCGTGAGATTTTGACCGAGAAGGCAATTCAAAGAGATGGCGCCGTTGACGCAATAGCACTTTTGAATGAGGTCGAAAGTGAACTTGATCAAACCTTTAGAGATGAGATTTTCGATGCACTGAAACAAGGGTATTTCAAATTGAAGACCGCGGTAGCCGACCGTAACAATTAATAATTCATCAATCAAATTCCTGCTCCGGTTCCTCCCCATAGTCAATATGTGGGAGGTCGGGAGAGGAATGCTAAACCAAGACAATCATGAGAAAAATCACAACATTTTTAGTGTGCTTGCTATTGGCCTTATTGGCGCAACAATTAAAGGCCCAAGAAGATTATAAAAAAAGAATAAAAGTTCTAAAAGAGCAAAAAGAAAAAATTGCCAGACAAGAAAAGGAAGCCTTGAAAATTGAGGTGCAGGCCATCAACAAAAGATTGGATCGGGGAACACTCACTAACGAAGAAGCAAAGATTTTAAAGGAAGAGGCCGCTAAGAAAAGAGCCATGAACATTGAAAATCGAATGGCCATTATCGATAACCAGATTGCCCTGATAGATAGGAATGAGGGAGAGGTTTTTTCAAATATGGAGAATGATTCAATTCCAGAAGATCAAGTGAGAATAGGAATTGATATCGGAGGCAAACCTTTCGAAGAGTTCATTTTCAGAAGTAAAGGATGGAGAGAAGATGTAAAGTACGATAGGCGTACCTATTCTGATTTTGTTCTTGCCATTGGTTTGAACAATGCCATAATCGATGGGCAATCATTGGATGAATCACCTTATAAAATTGGCGGTAGCCGTTTTTTTGAGATGGGCTGGCAATGGCGCACCCGTGTTTTTAGAAAGTCTAATTGGCTACGTTTCAACTATGGATTCTCTTTTCAGTTCAACGGTCTAAAGCCTGATGACAACCAATACTTTGTGCAAAACGGCGATCAAACTGAGTTACAGGAATTTGATGTGGAATTGGATAAGGCTAAACTGCGAATGGATAATTTGGTTTTTCCTGTACATTTTGAATTTGGCCCCTCAAGGTACTATGAATCTGAGAAGAAAATTCGATATTCTTTGCACAGACAGTTTCGTTTTGGCATTGGCGGTTATGGCGGATTCAATCTCGGTACCAGACAAAAACTTAAGTACACCAGGGATGGCGAACGGGTAAAAGACAAACTCAAACGCGATTACAATACCAGTGATTTGATCTATGGGCTGAGTGCCTATGCAGGTGTAGAAGGCGTGCTGTTATATATGAAATATGATTTGAACCCCATTTTTAAAGATGCTGCGGTTGAACAACGAAATATCTCCTTGGGCCTTCGATTCGATCTTTGACCATGTTGCCATTTTCAAATGAATGGAAACACATTTTTCGGGAGGGAAGCGATTATTTCTAAATTGCTTCCCTCATTTCTTTTGAAAACTCTTCCTTGTAATATGCCCGTCTACAGTGTGAACACTCGGCAAATTGCAATGTTTGTACACGAAAAAGTGGTATCCAGAACAAGTGAAAATAGTTAGGTTGCGAGATGATGGATAATGTTCCTCTTTGTTTGCAATGGGGGCAGGTCACATTTTGCAACTGTCGAATGCTTTGCTTTCCCCTGCGGGTTCCGAAGAAAAGGATCATGCCTTAATTTTATCTAAATTTAGCAAAGTTCCATCTACATTTGGCGCTTGATTGTGTGAGGGTAAAAATCCGTATTTTTATCCACTTCCATGAATGATAAATGATAGCAAAGACCACCATAGACCAAGTGTACGAAACTGCCCGTGTTGAGGAGGTCATCGGTGATTTTGTGCAGTTGAAGAAATCAGGCTCGAACTACAAGGGGTTGAGTCCGTTTACCGATGAACGCACGCCCAGTTTCATGGTATCACCGGTAAAGCAGATATGGAAGGATTTCAGTAGTGGAAAAGGGGGCAATGTGGTTGCCTTTTTGATGGAGCATGAACACTTTACCTATCCCGAAGCGATTCGCTATCTCGCTAAAAAATATAATATAGAAGTTGAGGAAACCGAACAGACTTCTGAAGAAAAAGAACAGGCCAATGAACGCGAGAGCATGTATCTCGTCTCTGAGTTCGCCCAAAAATATTTTGCGGATATCTTATGGCAATCAGAACCTGGCATGGCCATTGGTCAGACCTATTTCAAAGAACGTGGTTTCACGAAAGAGACAATTAAAAAATTTGGCCTCGGCTATGGTCTCGATGAATGGGAAGCCTTTACAAAAAATGCCCTTGAAAAAGGCTATCAATTAGAGTTTCTTGAAAAAACGGGCCTTACCATTGTCAAAGAGCAGAGTGATGGTAGTAAAAAAACCTTTGATCGCTTTAAGGGCAGGGTGATGTTTCCCATACATTCGATGAGTGGACGCGTATTGGGTTTTGGGGGCCGCATTCTGACCAGTGATAAAAAGGCGGCAAAATACCTGAACTCACCCGAAAGCGAGATTTACCACAAGAGCAAAGTACTCTATGGCATCTATTTTGCGAAACAAGCCATTGCAAAAGAAGATAATTGCTATTTGGTCGAAGGCTATACCGATGTGATTCAGATGTACCAATGCGGCATCGAAAACGTGGTGGCGTCGAGCGGTACGGCCTTGACACCTGAGCAAATACGATTGGTGAACCGTTTGACCAAGAACATTACCGTTTTGTTTGATGGTGATGCTGCGGGCCTACGGGCATCGTTGCGGGGCATTGACCTGATTTTAGAGCAGGGTATGAACGTAAAGGTCTGCACGTTTCCAGAAGGTGAAGACCCCGACAGTTTTGCCAAAAACAATGCCTTTGAAGATGTGGTACTGTACCTAGAAGAACAGTCGAAAGATTTCATCCAGTTCAAGACCTCGCTCTTGGTCAAAGAAGCGGCCGATGATCCCATTAAACGTGCTGAGACCATAAGGGATATTGTGCAGAGTATCGCCAAGATTCCCGATCGTATCAAGCAAGAGGTATATATACAAGAATGTGCCAAAATGATGCAGGTTTCAGAGGGGGTGCTATATGATACCTTGGCACAATTGACCAAAAAAGGAATTGCCGACGCCAATAAAAGACATAGACAAGAACAAAAAGCCTTTGAAGTGGTCAAAAATGAGGCTGCCGTAGAAAAGGTCGATGTTCAGTATGAATTAGAGCGCAAGATTATAGAAATGCTATTGCTATATGGTAATGAAAAGCAAGAATTTGAAGATCTGGTGCTCAAAGAAAATGACGAGGGCGAGTTGGTGTTGGAGCCCGAAAAGGTAGAAGCCAAAGTGTACGAAAAAATCTATTTGGATTTACAGGAAGATGAGATTGAACTGAGCAATGAGAATTTCAAGCATGTATATTATAGATTGATAGAGGCGCTCAACAAAAAAGAGAATTTCAATATCAACGAATTCATGGTAGGGCTAGATCAAGGTTTTGTCAGTGAGCTTTCATCTATACTAATGGAAGAAGAAAAGTATGCACTGCATAATTGGGAGCGAAAAGACATCTACCCAAAAGAAAAAGAACACGGTATCGCCCAACTGGTCGGGGAGACCATTTTAACACTTCGCTGTAATTTGATCAGAAACCGTATTGCCCAACTACGGGAACATACAAAAGAATCACAAGACGACCACTCTGAGACCTTGGAAGAAATTGTCAATTACTTACAATTGAACAAATTATTGAACGCCAAATTGAGTAGGGTACTATCTTAAAAAGAAAAACCCCAAAAAAATTGGGGTTTTCACGCAATGTCAATTGTTATTTAGTATAACTCAAGCGCTTTTGCTTGTTGCAACAAATCTACGAGGTTGTCAACATTCAATTTACGCATTAATCTCGCTTTGTAAGTGCTAACGGTTTTCTCGTTGAGATTTAAGCCCTCAGCCACTTCTTTGTTACGTTTTCCACTGGCCAAAAGTTTAAGCACTTCGATTTCTCTTGTAGAGAGTTTTCTGAAGAACCTACGAGGTTTCTGGGTGCCTTCATCAAAGGCCAAACGCTGTGCCAGTTCATTGGTGATGAACATATTGCCTTCGCTCACCTTTCGAACGGCAGAAACGATATAATCCAAGTCTGCAGCTTTAGAGAGATAACCGTAAGCCCCTGCACGAATGGTACTTAAGGCATAAACATCCTCAGATTGGCCGCTGTACATAAGTACTTTGGCATCTGGAAATTCTTGTTTGATTTTTCTTAGTGTTGCAATGCCGTTGATTTCAGGAATATCCATTTCAAGCATTACCACATCGGGGGAGATTTTTTCCAAAGTTTCGAAAAGTTCAGTGGTCGATGAGACATCGGCCACCACCTCCATGTCGGAAACTGAATCAATCACCTGCTTAACGCCCAAGCGTACAATAGGGTGATTGTCAGCAACTAAAACTTTAATCATTGTGGTAGGTTTTCTTATTTCTAAATTATAAATAGGTTGGTCGTAATATATCGCCTACAAAAGGTGACAGGCAATTTAACCAATTTGGGGAACAAATGTGCCATTTTTTTCTTAAAACCACAGAATTTTTGGGGTTTTAATCGTTTTACTATCCATTTTTACGGTTAATCGGTTGTTTTTAAAGAATTTGGAATCTCGCATATGGGTATAGGAACCATCTTATGCTTGTTGGCCCTATTTAATTTTTTATAGATGCTGAAGACTTCCTGTTGCCTACCTGTAAAATCTCCAGCGCTTTTTCCTTCGTCATCCATTTTCATGGCCCACTCCAATTCAGGATAGGAAGCGCCAATCTGGTCTTCATCAGTACGGTTGTCGCCCCATAGGCCATCGGTCGGGGGTGCATCCATGATATCTTGGTTGATTTCCAAGACCTTCCCCAGTTCATATACCTCGGTCTTCAGCAAATCGGCAATGGGACTGAGGTCAACGCCACCATCGCCGTATTTGGTATAGAATCCCACACCGAAATCTTCCACCTTGTTGCCAGTTCCCGCAACCAAATATCCCTTAAGGGCAGCAAAATAGTATAAGGTGGTCATGCGCAGGCGCGCACGGGTATTGGCCAAAGACATAAAACGTTCTTCTTCGTTTTCGACTTTGGGCAAAGCGGCGACCAGATTATCAAAAACGGGAGTGAGATCGACAGGTTGGCGAGACACGTTCGAGAAATTTTGCACCAGCCAGTCTATATGGCGATCTGCCCGGTTCACCTGTTTCTCAGATTGGTGTATGGGCATTTCAATGCACAGAACATCGAGTCCGGTTTTGGCGCATAGGGTAGAAGTGACGGCAGAGTCTATTCCACCAGAAACACCCACTACAAATCCTTTCATTTTTGCATTTCTGGCGTAGTCTTTTAGCCACGTCACGATATATTCGATGACCTTTTCAGTTTGCATGAATCAGTATTTAGAATCAAAGATTTATTTTTGTGCCCTGTAAAGGTAAACCCTGGGCCTTAAAAAATGAAGCATAGAGCAAAATACCTTGTGATACTGGTCTCTTTGGCGATTTTGCCTTCATGCCATCAAGAGAACCGACGTGAAGCTGAAATAGCCAAGGTGCCCATTGACTTGAAAGTACTGCGCTTCGATGCTGAGTTTGATCAAGCGACCCCAGATGACTTGCCTGGCTTAAAGGCAAAATATCCTTACTTGTTTCCCGAAAGAACACCTGACTCCATTTGGATCGGTATGATGGCCGATACCCTACAACAACAGTTGGCCGACGAGACCTACAAGGTATTTGGTGATTTTGAAGCCCAAGAACAACAAATTCATCGATTGTACCAGCATATCAAATATTATTTTTCAGAGAAAGAGTTGCCAAAGGTAGTGACCTTGGTCTCTACCGTCGATTATGAGAACCGTGTGGTGTTGGCCGATTCACTATTGCTTTTGGGGCTTGATAATTATTTGGGAAGCGATCATAAGTTCTACAAGGGTCTTTCAAGTTACATTGCCCAAGGGCTTGATTCAAAATACTTGTTGTCTGATGTGGCCAGTGCCTTTACCAAAAAGGTAAATCCATATCCGCGAGACCGCACGTTTTTGTCGCGAATGATCTATTATGGAAAAGAGCTTTACCTAAAAGATAGATTTCTCCCCAACGATACCGATGCCCAAAAAATTGGCTACTTGCCGGAGCAACTGCAGTGGGCCCAGAAGAACGAAGAACAGATTTGGCGCTTTTTCATAGAACAGGAGCTGCTCTATAGTACGGACTCAAAACTTGATAAGCGCTTTTTAGATCCTACACCCTTTTCAAAATTTGGCTTGGATTTCGATAATGAATCGCCGCCCCGTATAGGGCGCTATATGGGTTGGCAGATCGTTAAGGCCTTTATGAAGAAAAACGATGTAACCCTGCAGCAACTTTTGGCGTTGCCTGCCGATGAAATCTTTAAAAAATCAAACTACAAACCCAAACGATAGATGGCGATAGTACATACTTCAGAAATACGATTGAAAGTAGGTCTTGATGAGAATCGAGTACCTGAAGAACTCACATGGTCGGCAGAAGATGGTGGTGTTGACAATGAAGAGGCCAAGGCTATGATGCTGTCTGTCTGGGACAGCAAAAACAAAGAGTCGCTCAAAATTGATCTGTGGACAAAAGACATGCCCGTTGATGAAATGAAACTGTTTTTTTATCAAACCTTGATGACCATGGCCGATACCTTTATGAAAGCCACCCAAAATGAAAAGATGACGGCCACCATGAAAGATTTTTGTGATTATTTTGCCGAGAAGTTAGAGTTGAAGTAATGCTTCAGCCGTGATTTTTGATTCATGAAAAAGAAAGCTTCCCAAAAGCTCATTTTTGTCTATAATGCCGATTCAGGTGTCCGAAACGCAGTTTTGGACAGCATGCACAAAATATTCAGTCCATCGACCTATGATTGTAACCTGTGTGACATCACCTACGGTACTTTTGCCGAAAACCGTGCCTGGAAACGCTTTCGTAAAGACAGCCCGCACGAAATGGTGTTTTTGCACAGAGATGGGTTTTCTAAACGCTATGCGAGCAAGTTTGGGTACAAATTTGACTTTCCGATTGTGCTTGTCGAAGGTCAAAAAGGTCTAGAGGTATTGATTTCGAACCGAGAGCTGAATGGGCTCAAAACGCCCCGTGCACTCATTCGGTTGGTGAAAGAACGCACCTAGCTAGTTTCGTTTGGTGATTTCTTGATTGATGGTCTCAATATAGCCCAATACCTCATCACGCCCAGTTCGATGGGCGGCAGAAGTCACAAAATGAATTGGGGTCTCTTCCCAAGCGGTATCGAGCAGTTGTTGCAAATAGACCTCTACGTTTCGTTCAACGGCGGCCGGTTTCAACTTGTCAGCTTTGGTGAAGATGATTCCAAATGGAATTTCGTTTGAACCGAGCCACTCCATAAACTCTAAATCGATTTTTTGGGGTTCGTGGCGAATATCGACCAAAACAAAGGCACTCACCAATTGTTGTCTTTTCAAAAAGTATTGCGTGATGTATTGCTGAAAGGTCTTTTTGTCTTTCTTGGAGACGCGCGCATAGCCATAACCGGGCAAATCGACCAAAAACCACTGATCATTGATTTTGAAATGGTTGATAAGCTGCGTCTTACCTGGACGCCCTGAGGTTTTGGCCAGCCCTTTTTGCCCGACGAGCATATTGATCAACGAAGACTTGCCCACATTGGATCGTCCGATGAAAGCATATTCGGGCAGTGGCTCTTTCGGGCACTTCGCTACATCAGAATTGCTCATGACAAATTGGGCCGAAATGATTTTCATGATCCTAAGATAAAAAATGGACGATAATGATCAAGGGAATAAAACGGGGAAATTGTTTATTGAGCGACCATCATCAAGCATCGAACAGTAACATTAAAACTCCCTTTTGTGCAACCATGCCTCTAAAATGACATTGAACTCCTCAGGGTGTTCCATCATAGGGGCGTGACCGCACTTCTCGATCCAAAAAAGGTCTGAATCGGGCAATAGTTGGTGAAATTCCTCCGCAACATTTGGCGGCGTGACCGTGTCATTTTTCCCCCAAATAATGCAGGTGGGGGTATTCATTTTCGGGAGGTCTTTTGACATGTTATGGCGAATGGCACTTTTGGCAATGGCCAAGGTCTTCACCAATTTCATGCGGTCATTGACCGTGGCATAGACCTCGTCGACAATTTCCTTGGTGGCCACTTTGGGGTCATAGAAAACATCTTCGGCCTTTTTCTTGATGAATTCATAGTCGCCACGTTTGGGATAGCCATCACCCATGGCACTTTCGTACAAACCTGAGCTACCGGTAATGACCAAGGCCTTGACCATTTCAGGAAACATCTTGGTGTGCAAGAGACCGATGTGGCCGCCCAAAGAATTTCCCAAAAGAATGACATCGCTCAAACCTTTGAACTCAATGAAGTCTTCCAAGAATTTTGCGAAGTTCTTCACATTGGTCTTGAGTACGGGCATATCATAGATGGGAAGTTCGGGGATTAATACTTTGTAGCCCCTTTTTGGAAAGTAATCGGTGACTCCGTGAAAATTACTGAGCCCGCCCATAAGGCCATGTAAAATAATCATCGGCGTACCGTCACCATTTTCAATATAGCGGTACTTGCCGTCTTTTATGATTTCGTCTTCCATCAATATTAGCTCGGTCTAGAGCGGCAAATATAGGCAATTCGCGGCACTATGAAATTGGGCCTTGCCAATGCTTCAAAACGATAAATAGTGTTGTCGGGCAATACCATGACCAAGATTCAAAGTGGTTAAAAAGAGAGAATTACAATATCTAGTGGGATTTTTACGTTAAATTTCTAGATTTTTAATAAATAAGTGGGATGAAGTGGGGAAAAATGTTTCAGAATATATATATTTGATTTTAGTAATCTGACCAAACTGTTTTATGATCAACATCATAGGTACATTCAATTGTAAGGCAGACGCCAAAGGCAGGGTGACGATTCCGTCAAGCCTGATGTCTCAGTTGGCGCCCCTTTTGAATGATGGCTTTGTCATAAAACATGGTCGGTTTTCCCACTGTCTTGAACTTTACCCCAAGTCAGAATACAACCGTATGATGATGCAGTTGAAAGAGAAAGACCAGTTTGATCCCGATAACGTGAGAACCTTGCGAAAGTTTGTTGAGGGGGCACAATTGGTCAATATTGATGACAGTAATCGATTGCAGATTCCAAAGGCACTTGCAGAGCACGCCTTGATAAAAAAAGAAGTGAAAATCACTTCTACCATTAATATCATTGAAATATGGGACAAAGAGAGCTATGACAGGGCCAATGATATAAATAGAGACGAATTCAGTTCAATGCTCAAAACGGCTTTTGGAAAGAATGACAAATCCGTATCACAGTCCGGTACTACTCAATGAGTCGGTTGATGGATTGAACATAAAGAAAGATGGAATATACATTGATGCCACTTTTGGTGGCGGAGGGCATTCCAGGGAAATACTGAAAAGGCTGGGTGATGATGGGAAGTTGATTGCGTTTGACCAAGATAAAGAAGCCTTGGTCAATGCAATTGAAGACCCGAGGTTTCAAATGATAAATGAGAATTTCAGGTTTCTGAAGCGTTTTTTGAAGTTCTATGGCATTCTGAAAGTTGATGGAATCTTAGCAGATTTTGGAGTGTCTTCACACCAGTTCGATAAGGCCGAGCGCGGATTTTCAACTCGTTTTGAAGCCAACCTAGACATGCGAATGGACCAAACGGCCAAACTTTCGGCATATGAAGTGGTCAATGAGTATAGTGAGGCCGATCTGATTAGAGTGTTGGATGACTATGGTGAAGTTCGCACCGCCAAGGGTATGGCAAGTGCGGTCATCAAGGTGAGAAAAGAGGCACCGATCGAAACGACCATGCAATTAAGGGAGGTATTGCAACGGTTTCTCCCAAGAAAGCGAGAGAACAAAATATTGGCACAGGTGTATCAGGCCATTCGAATAGAGGTCAACCAAGAGATGGAAGCGTTAAAGGAGTTTCTATTGCAAACACCTGAGGTTTTGAAGAAAAGAGGGCGGTTAAGTTTGATCAGTTACCATTCTCTTGAAGACCGTTTGGTGAAACGGTTTATTCGATCGGGCAAGTTTGAGGGAGAGCCTGAGAAAGATTTCTTTGGAAACATTGAAGTGCCGTTCAAACGAATAGGGAAGATGCTTGTGCCATCAACTGAGGAAATTGCTGAAAACAATAGGGCGCGGAGTGCAAAACTGCGTATCGCGGAAAGAATTTGAAATGGTATTTGCCACACTGGGCTGGTTAAGGTGTGCTTGCAAGAGGTCAGAAAATGAAAAAAGGATTATTGGACATATTACGAGGTAAATTTTTGGTGAGCGACGATGCTCCCAAAAATTGGTTGTTTTTGCTTTTTGCATCCTTTTTGGCCGCCATTATGATATCGAGTAGCCACAGAGCCGATAAAAAAGTACATGAGATAGCCGCTTTGAACGAAGAGGTTCGAAAGCTGAGAAGCGAATTTTTAGATATGCGCCGTTCGGTGCAGCAACTAAAACTCGAGTCTTCGTTGCAGAACAAAGTAGCCGATAGGGGATTGCTCCCTTCAAAAAATCCACCACAAAAAATTAGGGTCAAATCTGAAAGATAATGGCGATAACCGAAAAGAACATCATGAATAGGCTGTATGTAGTGGCAGCCTGTCTCTTCCTCTTTTCTTTGGCCATTGTGTACCGATTGGTCGATATTCAAATGGTCAAAGGCGAAGCATATAAAGATTTGGCATTGGGCAAGACCGAAAAAATGTTCACCATTGAGCCCAATCGTGGTAATCTCTATGCAGAAGACGGTAGCTTGTTGGCGGCTTCAGTGCCCAAGTACGAGATCAGGTTTGATGCCAATACGGTATCTAAAGAGAATTTTGAAAAATATATGCCGGCATTGGCAGATTCGCTGGCAAATCTTTTTGACAAGCCCCCATCGCACTATCGCCAGTTGTTCAGAAAGGCTCGTGCCAATGGCAATGGCTATAAGCTTGTTGCCCGAAATGTGGGGTATCTGGATTTTGTTCGTATAAAGAGTTTTCCACTGTTCAGGTTGGGTCCGAACAAGGGAGGGTTTATCGAAAAATACAGGGTAGTGCGTGAATATCCCTTAGGAAAAATTGCCGCGCGCAGTATCGGTTATGAAAGAATCGATGAAAACGGCTACTATACCCGTGTAGGACTCGATGGGGCCTTTGGCGAACCTTATCTAAGAGGGAAAGAGGGCAAACGCCTCAAACAAAAGATTGCCAAAAATCGCTGGAAGCCTATAGGCCTTGACAATATCGTAGAACCACAAGATGGTCAAGATGTGGTCACGACCATCAATACCAACATACAAGATATTGCCCACCATGCGCTGTTGGCACAGCTTGAGAGGTATAGTGCAGACCATGGTTGCGTAGTGGTCATGGAGACCAAAACGGGCGAGATCAAGGCCATTTCGAACCTGGGCCGTACCGAAGAGGGTAAATATTATGAGAAGCTGAATTACGCGATTGGTGAATCGCATGAACCCGGTTCGACTTTTAAGCTGATGTCAATGATAGCTGCCCTAGAAGATAAAGTCATCGATACCAATGCCATTATTGATACCCAAAAAGGTCGTTGGCGCATTTATGATCGAACCGTCAGGGATTCGAAGCATGGGGGGTATGGTGAAATCTCTTTGGCCGAGGCATTCACGGTCTCTTCGAACACGGCTTTTGCCAAAATGATCCATGAACATTATAAAGAACAGCCTGAGCGGTTTGTGGATCGTTTGATGAACATGGGTCTTCATGAAGATTTAGGCCTACCCATAATCGGTGAAGGACGGCCTGTGATTAGATACCCTGGTGATAAAGGCTGGTCAGGCATCTCTTTGGCTTGGATGTCACACGGCTATGAGGTGGCCATGACGCCCATGCAGACCTTGGCCTTTTATAATGCCATTGCCAATGATGGCGAGTTTGTCAAGCCTAGGTTGATCAAAGAAGTGCGAATCGGCAACAAAGCGGTGCAGCGTTTCAGAAAAGAGGTGGTAAATCCCTCCATTTGTTCAAAAGAGACGGTCAAGAAGGCCCGACAGTTGTTGAAGGATGTGGTCGAAAAAGATTCAGGCACAGGTCATCGCCTGTATTCAAAGAATTTTTCAATGGCAGGGAAGACAGGTACGTGTCAAAAGAACTATGTGGCCAAAGACCCCGATAAGCTGGCCTATATCTCTTCGTTTGTGGGGTACTTTCCTGCCGACAACCCAAAATATTCATGCATTGTGGTCATTCATGAACCCGATAAGAGTGTGGGCTACTATGGAGCTGATGTTTCTGGGCCTGTATTCAAGTCTATGGCACAAAAAATTTATGCAAGTTCTCCCTTGGCAGATGAGGTAGAGGACGAAGCTCCTGAGATTCCCGAACTGAAAGAAGAGTACAAAAGTTATTTCGTGCATGCCCAACAAGAGTATAGGCAGATTCCCAATGTCAAGGGCATGAGCGGGATGGATGCCGTTTCCATTCTTGAAAACCTAGGACTCGAAGTAGAGGTGAAGGGCAATGGAAAGGTAAAACGTCAATCGGTTGCACAGGGCACTGATGTCGATAAGGTGAAAAAAATAGTATTGGAGCTTTCATGAAATTGTTGAAAGACATATTGTACAAGTCAGGTATCACAGCGGTGAGCGGTGATACCAATGTATTGATCAACCATATTCATTTTGATTCAAGAAAAGTGAACATGGACGATGTTTTCGTGGCCGTCAAGGGCCTGACCACAGATGGGCATGGGTACATCGAGAAGGCGGTCGGGCAAGGGGCCAAGGCCATTGTTTGTGAAATGCTTCCCGAAGTATTGGTCAACGGCATTACCTATGTTGAGGTAAAAGAAAGCCAAACGGCCTTGGCGATGATGGCCTCCAACTTTTATGGTAACCCTTCCAAAAACCTAAAACTCGTTGGGGTCACGGGCACCAATGGCAAGACCACCGTCACAACGCTCTTGTACAATCTATTTAAAAAAGCCGGCTATAAGGTCGGCCTTATCTCTACCATCAAAATCATGGTAGATGACAAAGAATTTCCGACATCCCTTACCACACCCGATTCATTGACCATCAATGAACACCTGTATAAGATGAGTGAAGAAGGGGTCGAGTTTTGTTTTATGGAAGTGAGCTCACACGGCATTCACCAAAAAAGGGCCGAGGGGCTTCACTTTGAAGGGGCTATTTTCACCAATCTTTCACACGATCATTTAGACTATCATAAGACGTTTGCCGAATACCGTGATACCAAGAAAAAACTTTTTGACAATTTGTCGAAAAAAGCTTTCGCGCTTACCAATGTCGATGATAAGAATGGACTGGTAATGATCCAGAACACACAAGCCCAAAAATATACCTATGCCCTGAAATCGTATGCAGATTTCAGGGGACAGATTTTAGAGCGCCAATTCAATGGACAACTGTTGAAAATTGACGAGAATGAACTGTGGACAAAGTTAATTGGCGATTTCAATGCCTACAACCTGTTGGCCATTTATGCTACTTCAGATTTATTGGGTTTGGAAAAGATGGAGATTCTGCAGCTCATCAGTGATTTAGAAAATGTAGATGGCAGGTTTCAATATCATATATCGAAAAAGAAAATAACGGCTATTGTTGATTATGCCCATACACCGGATGCACTTAAAAATGTGTTGACAACCATCAACACGTTGAGGACTGGAAATGAAAACGTCATCACCGTAGTGGGGTGTGGTGGTGATCGTGACAAGTCTAAGCGTCCGGTTATGGGTCATATCGCCTCAGAAATGAGCAATCAGGCCATTTTTACTTCCGATAATCCGAGAACCGAATCTCCTGAAGTGATAATCGAAGAAATGGAGGCGGGTGTAGAGCCTCAAAATGTGACTAAAGTGCTGGCCATAGAAAATAGAAGGCAGGCCATCAAGACCGCCTGCAAATTAGCTGTGCCAAAAGACATCATTTTAGTGGCTGGCAAAGGGCATGAGACCTATCAAGAGACCAATGGCGTACGAAAAGAATTTGATGATTTCAAGGAAGTGAAAAAGGCTTTGGCCGAACTGGAAAAATAACAACGAATGCTTTACTATCTGTTTGAATATTTAGAGCAACAATATCAACTGCCGGGTGCAGGTCTCTTTCAGTTTTTGACATTCAGGGCGGCCATGGCAGTTTTGTTATCGCTTACCATTGCCATGATTTATGGCAAGCGCATCATATTGTATCTGAAAAAGAAGCAGATCGGCGAGAGCATTCGTGATTTGGGCCTTGAGGGCCAGAAGCAAAAAGCGGGCACCCCGACCATGGGGGGTATCATTATCATCATGGCCACGTTGATTCCGGTGTTGCTGTTCGGCGACCTTAAGAACATCTATGTGGTGCTATTGATAATTACCACGATATGGATGGGCGTTATCGGATTCATCGATGATTACATCAAAATTTTCAAGAAGAACAAGAAAGGCCTCAGGGGCCGTTTCAAGGTGATGGGGCAGATCGTTCTTGGGCTCATCGTGGGGGCTGTTTTGTACTTCCATCCCGAGGTGACCATGAAAGAAAAAGACAAGACCATTATCAATGAAAATTTTAGGGTAGAGAAAGTTGTGGGCAGTGAAAAGAAATCGGTTCGTACCAATGTGCCGTTCTTCAAGAATAATGAGCTTGACTATGCCGAAATCGTTTCATGGATCGGTGATGGGGCCGAAAAGTATGCTTGGCTGGTATTTATTCCCATAGTGATTTTTATTGTTACGGCCGTGTCGAACGGAGCCAACTTGACCGACGGCATTGATGGTCTGGCAGGTGGCACATCGGCCATTATAGTACTCACCTTGGGCATTTTTGCCTGGGTATCGGGTAATGTGGAGTTCTCTAACTACCTCGACATTTTTTATATACCCCGTGTAGGTGAATTGGTGGTCTTTATCGCTGCTTTCGTGGGGGCACTGGTAGGTTTTCTGTGGTATAACGCCTATCCGGCGCAAGTTTTTATGGGCGATACGGGCAGTCTGACCATAGGCGGTGTCATTGCCGTGATTGCCATTATGGTGCGCAAAGAATTGTTGATTCCCCTGTTATGCGGAATCTTCTTTGCCGAGTCGCTTTCAGTAATGATGCAGGTAGCTTATTTCAAGCACACCAAACGAAAACATGGAGAAGGCAGACGAATTTTCTTGATGGCACCATTGCACCATCATTTTCAAAAGAAATCGTACCACGAAAGTAAAATAGTGACACGCTTTTGGATCATCGGCATTCTGTTGGCCATTATAAGCATTGTCACCTTGAAGATACGGTAAAGATGGAGCGCTTGGTGATATTGGGTGCAGGAGAAAGCGGAGTGGGCACTGCAATATTGGGAAAACAGAGGGGGTATGAAGTTTTTGTTTCCGATCGAGGAAAGCTAGAAGAAAAATATAAAGAAGTTCTTATACATCATGAGATTGAATGGGAAGAAGGCCAACATAGCGAGGCCGGTGTTCTGAATGCTGATGTGGTGATGAAGAGTCCGGGTATTCCCGATACGGTTCCACTGGTAAAAAACCTGATCGAAAAAGGTGTACCGGTGATTTCTGAAATCGAGTTTGCATCGAGGTATACCGATGCCATGATTATTGGAATTACAGGAAGCAATGGCAAGACCACCACTACCATGCTTACCCATCATTTGCTCAAAGAAGCAGGTTTAAATGTGGGCATGGCGGGAAACATCGGTGACAGTTTTGCCAAAATGGTATCAGAAGAAGATGTAGATCAATATGTGCTTGAAATCAGCAGCTTTCAGTTAGATGGCATTACTGGTTTCAAACCCCATATTGCGATGATCACCAATATCACGCCCGATCATTTAGATCGGTACGAGTACAAGTTTGAAAACTATGTGGCCTCCAAATTTCGCATAGCCATGAACCAAGATGCCAGTGATTATTTGATTTATGACGCCGATGATGATGCAATTGCCGAAGGCTTTAAAAAACATCCCGTTCAGTCAAAATTGCTCCCTTTTTCGCTCAAAGAAGAGCTGAAAGAAGGGGCTTGGATGAAAAATGGAACGATCAACATAAATGTAGAATCTAAAACCTTTGAAATGAGTACTGATTTTTTGGCCCTTGAAGGCAAGCACAATGTAAAGAATGCCATGGCCGCGACAATGGCCGCTCTCTTGAGCAACGTCAGAAAAGAAGCTTTGCGCCAAAGTATCCAAACGTTTCAAGGGGTTCCCCATCGATTGGAGAAGGTATTGAAAATCAACCATGTCGAGTACATCAACGACTCAAAAGCGACCAATGTCAATGCTACCTATTATGCACTTGAAGGCATCAAAAAGCCTATTGTATGGATTGCCGGTGGGGTCGATAAGGGCAACGACTATACGGCCTTGATGCCCTTGGTTCGTGAAAAGGTAAAGGCGATTATCTGTCTTGGTATGGACAATACCAAACTGGTAGACACATTTGGGAATGTCATCGACTTGATGGTCGAGACCTTTTCTATTGAAGAGGCGATCAAAGTGGCCTATAAAATAGCAGAGCGAGGTGATGCGGTATTGCTGTCACCGGCCTGTGCCAGTTTTGACCTGTTTCAGAATTATGAAGATCGGGGCGATCAATTCAAAGAAGCCGTAAAAAACCTGTAAGATAATGAGGGCACTGTTGAAAAATCTTAAAGGAGATAAAGCCATTTGGGGCATTGCGGCCCTATTGGGGCTGTTCTCATTTTTGCCAGTGTACAGTGCCAGTACCAATTTGGTCTATGTGTTGGGCAATGGTACCACCGTGGGCCATTTGGTGAAACACGGGCTATTGTTGTTCTTGGGCTTTGGTATCATCTATGCCGTACATCGTATACCGGCCCATTATTTTAAGGGGCTCTCTATCATTGCAATGCCCATTGTGCTGTTGTTGTTGGCCTACACGTTAACGGTAGAGACCAACATTGGTGGCGTTCGTGCCAACCGATGGATTCAGATACCCTTTATAGGCGTGAATTTTCAAACGTCGACCTTGGCATCAGTGGTGCTTATGATTTGGGTGGCGCGCTATTTAGCCAAAATAAAAGATTCGGTCATCACCTTTAAAGACAGCATTTTACCATTATGGCTTCCAACGGCATTGGTCATTCTGTTGATCTTGCCCGAGAACTTTTCCACAGCGGCCATTATTGGTTTTCTGGTGCTCGTGTTATGCTTTTTGGGAGGTTACCCCTTTAAATATCTATTGTCGATGATCGGGATCGGACTGGTATTCGCGGGCATGTTCCTTTTTGTCTTGTTCAAAACACCCGAAGTGATACCGGGCGAACGTGCCGTTACATGGAAATCAAGAATTGAAACCTTTTGGAATCCTGATGCGGCCGATAAAGATAGTACCCACCAACCAACTTTGGCGAAGATTGCCATTGCCCAAGGCGGATTGGCAGGTAAAGGTGCAGGTAAAAGTGTGATGAAGAATATGCTTTCACAGAGCACCTCTGACTTCATCTTTGCCATCATCATTGAAGAATATGGCCTTTTGGGGGGTGGTGCCTTGATGTTCTTTTATCTGTTGTTGTTGTTCAGAATCGTGGTCGTGGCCAATGGGGCCAAGAATGTGTTTTCGAAATTGTTGGTGATAGGTGTGGGGCTTCCGATCGTTATACAGGCATTTATCAATATGGCAGTGGTGGTACAGTTGTTCCCTGTTACGGGACAGCCCTTACCATTGATCAGTATGGGGGGTACGTCTATTTGGATGACCTGTCTGGCCGTTGGCATCGTATTGAGTGCCAGTGTAAAAAATAATGGTGTTGGGGAACAATCCCCTGAAATAGAAGATGGCAATCCTTTAGAAATATTGAGTGGGCAATTATAGATTCATTCTTTCTGGGGGAGGCACAGGGGGTCATATTTATCCTGCCATCGCCGTCGCAAATGAGTTGAAAAAGCGGCATCCCGATGCTGAGTTTTTATTCGTCGGGGCGAAAGACAAAATGGAAATGGAAAAAGTGCCCGCTGCTGGATACAAGATCGAAGGACTTTGGATTAGTGGATTACAACGAAAACTGACGGTCAAAAACCTGATGTTTCCTTTTAAACTGATAAGCAGTTTGTTGAGAGCAAGAAAAATAGTGAACAGATTTAAGCCCCATGTGGCCATAGGTACCGGTGGATACGCCAGTGGACCTTTGGTACAGATGGCGGCAAAAAAAGATGTTCCCTGTGTACTGCAAGAACAAAACTCATATGCGGGCATCACCAACAAATTACTGGCCAAGCACGCTAAAAAGATCTGTGTGGCCTACGATGGCATGGAACGATTCTTTCCAAAGGATAAGATCGTGAAAACGGGCAATCCCATCCGGGCCGATTTGGTCAATTTGACCGTGGATAAAAAAGAAGCGGTACGGCACTTCGGATTGGATATGGAGAAGAAGACCTTGCTCGTTTTGGGAGGAAGCTTGGGCGCCCGTCGAATCAACCAATTGATAGAAACAGAACTGAGTTTCTTTAAGCATAAAGAGGTGCAGCTGATTTGGCAATGTGGCAAACTGTATTACGAAGAATACAGAAAACATGAAAATGGTTCGGTCAAGGTAAGGCCATTCATCGATAAGATGGATTTTGCCTATGGTGCGGCAGATATTATAGTCTCTAGGGCAGGTGCAGGCGCGGTTTCAGAGCTGTGTTTGGTGGGTAAGCCCGTGGTTTTCATTCCCTCGCCCAATGTGGCCGAAGACCACCAGACCAAAAACGCAAAGGCGCTAGTGGCGAAAAGTGCGGCATTGATGATCAGGGAAAAAGAGTTGGATGACCAGTTTGAAAAAGTATTTACAGCCCTGATCCGATCAGAAGGCCAACAAAAAATATTGGCAGACCATATTAAAGAATTGGCCATGCCCAAGGCAACCGAACAGATTGTGGATGAAATTGAAAAATTGATATAGTGAATTTGACCCGTGTACATAACGTGTATTTTATAGGTGTCGGTGGCATTGGCATGTCGGCATTGGCGCGGTACTTCAAATTTATTGGCAAAAATGTTGCCGGATATGATAAAACGGCCACACCGCTTACCGCTGAACTGATCGATTCAGGTATATCGGTCCACTATAAAGATGATGTCGATCTCATTTCTGAAGAATTCAAGAATTCTGAAGACACCTTGGTTGTTTACACACCGGCTGTGCCCAAAGAGTTGAAAGAACTTAATTATTTCATCGATAAGGCCTTCGTCGTTAAAAAGAGGGCAGCGGTTTTGGGCATGATTACCCGTGATACCTTCTGCTTTGCCGTTGCAGGCACCCATGGTAAAACCACTACATCGTGTATTTTGGCTCACCTGTTGAAAGAATCAGGTGTTCCGTTCGTTGCTTTTCTGGGTGGTATTTCTGAAGATTTCGACAGCAACTTTGTATTAGAGGGCATAGAACATGCTGTAGTTGAGGCAGATGAATACGACCGTTCATTTTTGCACCTTTCACCAGATGTTGCCTGCATTACCTCTATGGATGCCGATCATTTAGATATTTATGGCGATGCCGGCGAACTGCAAAAGTCATTCAATGACTTTGCCAAAAAACTGAAACCTGAAGGCAAGCTGTTCGTTAAAAACGGATTGCCTTTAAAGGGCATAACGTTTGGTATTGAAGACGCATCAGACTATGAAATAGAAAATATCAAAGTTGAACATGGTACCTACCTATTTGATCTGAAAACTCCCGCCGAAACATTGACGAACGTTCGATTCGGCAAACCGGGCAGACACAATTTGCTCAATGGATTAGCTGCTTTTGCAATGGCGGTGCAATTGGGTTGCCCACCCCACCGCCTTGCCAAGGCCCTGGGTACGTTCAAAGGGGTGCAGCGAAGGTTCTCATATCAGATCAAAGAAAAAGATTTCGTCTTCATCGACGATTACGCCCACCACCCAACAGAGATAGATGCCGTGTATGGAGCCATTGCAGAAATGCATCCCCAGAAAAAAGTGGTATCGGTGTTTCAACCCCATCTTTTTTCTAGAACCAGAGATTTTGCCGATGGTTTTGCCAAGAGCTTGGGCAAGTTTGATGTAGTGCTTTTGCTTGAAATTTATCCCGCAAGAGAAGAACCCATTGAAGGGGTCAATGCCGAGTGGTTGTTACGGCAGATTGAAAATCCGAACAAAGAACTGGTAGACAAGCAAAATCTTGTTGAAAGAATAAAAGTATATAAACCCGATGTTGTAGTGACCATGGGGGCCGGTGACATAGGCCTTGAGGTGCCCAACATCAAAAGACAATTAGCATATGCGAGTTAATGCTGACCACATAAAATTATCTGTGCTGGTTTTGGCCATTATAGGTCTTTATGGTTTCTCAAACCATCGCAGCAACCTGAAAAAGGTCAATGAAATATCGATTAAATTTTTGGGAGACAACGACTTGTACCTAACCGAAGCTACGGTTAATAAATTGTTAATGAAAAATTACGGAAGCTTAAAGAATAGGCCTAAAGAAGAGGTAGCTTTGAATACCATAGAGCAGTTAGTTGAGTCTAATGCCATGGTGAAGAATGCCCAGGTCTATTTTACTGTAAACGGAGATTTAATCACAAAAATCGTTCAACGAAGACCCATCGGAAGGGTCGAAGGGGCCTCTAAATTTTATTTGGATGACCAAGGTAAACACATGCCGTTGTCAAAGAACCATTCGGCACGGGTGCCCATCATCACAGGTAAAATAACAGGTAAGAGCCTTGAGGATGCGTACACCATATTGGAGTACATCAACAAGGATGAATTTCTTCGGATGAACGTCATCGGTATCCACATAGAAGATGAGGGCAGTTACCAGCTCAAATTCAGGATGGAGAATTTTGTAGTGGACCTTGGTGGAATCGAAAATCTCAATGAAAAGTTCAAAAATTTCATGGCCTTTTATGCGAAGGCTACCAAAGACAAGACTTTGGAAAAATACGCAACAGTAAGTTTAGAATTCGAAAATCAAGTGGTTTGCACCAAAATATAGGGTATGGA
Source organism: Muricauda sp. SCSIO 65647 (assembly GCF_021534965.1). Lineage (NCBI taxonomy): Bacteria > Pseudomonadati > Bacteroidota > Flavobacteriia > Flavobacteriales > Flavobacteriaceae > Allomuricauda > Allomuricauda sp. SCSIO 65647. The sequence continues at coordinate 693,061 of NZ_CP091037.1, read as the reverse complement.
ACAAGGTAATTATTCAGTTGGTTTAGACATCGGTACCACCAAGATAGTCGCCATCATCGGTAGGGAAAACGAATACGGCAAGATCGAGGTGCTGGGCACAGGTCGTTCAAAGAGTCTGGGCGTACACCGTGGGGTGGTCAATAATATCACCCAAACGATTTCTTCGATCCAGCAAGCAATAGAGCAAGCAGAGGTGAACTCAGGGCTCAAAATAGGCTCTGTGGTGGTCGGTATTGCCGGTCAGCACATCAGAAGCCTACAGCACAGCGATTACATCACCCGGCCAGATTCTGAAGAGGTCATCAATGAAGACGATCTCGATAGACTTTGCAACCAGGTCTATAAACTGGTCATGCTTCCCGGGGAAGAAATCATACACGTATTGCCACAAGAGTACAAGGTCGATGGGCAGTCAGAAATCAAACAGCCCATAGGCATGTACGGTGGTCGATTGGAAGCCAATTTTCATGTGGTGGTCGGTCAGGTATCGTCCATCAAAAATATAGGAAGATGTATCAAAAGTGCGGGTTTAGACCTTGCCAACATCACCTTAGAGCCTTTAGCGTCGGCCGAAGCGGTACTCAGCCAAGAAGAAAAGGAAGCAGGTGTCGCACTTATCGATATTGGGGGCGGTACCACTGACCTTGCCATTTTCAAAGACGGTATCATTCGCCATACCAGTGTGATACCCTTTGGGGGCAATGTGATTACCGAAGACATCAAAGAAGGCTGTTCGATCATCGAAAAGCAGGCTGAACTGTTGAAAATCAAGTTCGGTTCGGCATGGCCCGGTGAAAACAAAGACAATGAAATTGTTTCAATTCCTGGTTTAAGGGGAAGGGAGCCCAAGGAAATCACCTTGAAAAACCTTTCAAAGATCATTCATGCCCGCGTAGTGGAAATTATTGAGCAGGTGTATGTAGAGATCAAGAACTATGGCCATGAAGACCAAAAGAAAAAACTGATTGCCGGTATCGTATTGACCGGTGGCGGAAGCCAATTGAAGCATTTAAAGCAGTTGGTAGAATATATAACCGGTATGGATACCCGAATCGGTTATCCGAATGAGCATTTGGCAGGTGATTCCGATGAAGAAATTGCCAGTCCCCTTTATGCCACGGCAGTCGGTCTGTTAATGAACGCCCTTAAGAATATCAAGGAAAACAAAAAAGAATGGGCAGCGGCCGAGACCGAGCCAGAAGAAGTTTTGGTCGGCCAGGAAGCTTCGGCAGCACAAAAAGGCCAGGCTCAAAAAGAGCGAAAGTCCATTTTTGACAAGTGGTCAGAGAAATTAAAAGATTTTTTAGATAACGCAGAGTAAAAAACATCCATCAAAAAAATAACCCGTAAGAAAAACATCATGAGCAAGAACATTGAATTAGACAACATTTCTTTTGATCTGCCGAAAAACAAGAGCAATGTCATAAAAGTAATCGGCGTTGGCGGTGGCGGTAGCAATGCCATCAACCACATGTTTCAGGCAGGGATCAATGGGGTCGATTTTGTAATCTGTAATACCGATGCCCAAGCATTGCAGAATAGTGCAGTACCGAATAAAATACAATTGGGCGTTTCATTGACCGAAGGATTGGGTGCGGGTGCCAATCCTGAAGTGGGTGAACAAGCGGCCGTTGAAAGTATGGAAGAGCTAAAAACCATGTTGGAGGGCAATACCAAAATGGCGTTCATCACTGCTGGTATGGGTGGTGGAACAGGTACCGGGGCTGCCCCGATCATCGCCAAATTGGCTCGTGAAATGGATATTTTGACCGTGGGTATCGTAACCATTCCTTTTCAATTTGAGGGGGTCATGCGTTGTAAACAGGCGCAATTGGGAATCGAGAAACTTCGTGCCAATGTCGATTCATTGATCGTTATCAATAACAACAAACTACGTGAGGTTTACGGTAACCTTGGCTTCAAGGCCGGTTTCTCAAAAGCTGACGAAGTATTGTCGACGGCGGCAAGGGGTATTGCAGAGGTAATTACCCATCACTATACGCAGAACATCGATTTACGCGATGCGAAGACAGTGCTTTCCAATAGTGGTACGGCAATCATGGGCTCTGCTACGGCATCAGGTTCTTCAAGGGCTTCAGAGGCCATTATGAAAGCGTTGGATTCCCCATTGTTGAATGACAATAAGATAACGGGTGCAAAGAATGTGCTGTTGTTGATTGTTTCCGGTTCCCAAGAGATTACCATCGATGAAATAGGTGAGATCAATGATCATATACAAATTGAGGCAGGGCACGGTGCCAATATCATTATGGGTGTGGGCGAAGATGAAGATTTGGGTGACGCCATTGCCGTTACAGTCATCGCAACGGGTTTTACAGCCGATCAACAGAACGATATCGTCAATACCGAATCTAAAAAGATCATCCATACCCTTGAAGACGAACAAAAGGCAGAACAAGAGCTACAGACCGATCAGACCCAAACAACCTCGTCAATGCGGACCATGGCCGATGAAGAGCCGATCATAAAACATCAGTTGGAAGAAGATGTTGAAAGTGATTTGAAAATGCCGGAAGATGAATTGATTCCTACGACCAGTTATATCAGAAATTTCAATGTCTTCTATGAAGAAGTGGTCGCTGAGAATGTAGAGGATGATTTTGTGATCGTTGAGGCAAAGAGTATTCTCAATGACATTGAGGTCGTAGATGCCGAAGAGGTTTCCTCAAAAAAGGAAGAAGAAGACCAATTCGCATTGGCCTTTGACATGCCGTTGAACAAAGAAGAAGAGCCAGAAACGCAGCATACGGTCACCTTTGATCTAGATGAAGAGGTCAAAGACATCAATATCAATGAGTATGTGGAGGTAGAACCTGTTTTGGATTTTAACAAAGAAGGAGAAACCAGATATGACCTTCAAGAATATATGGAACTTGAAAACAAGTTGACAGGTGCCACCTCTATAGCGGAAACCCACGAACCCAAACTGGTAGAGGATGAACTGGTCTTCGAAAAAAAGGTAATCAAAACCGAGGCCTCAAAGGGGGGTGACGATAGTAAGAGAGGTAATGTAAATCCGTTTGAAAGCTCTATAGATGACCTTTTAAAGAGCAGGGCCGATGAGCGCAGAAAAAAGCTTAAAAACTTCAACTATAAGTTCAAAAACAGTGTGAACAATGTTGATGAAATTGAGAAAGAACCGGCCTATAAGCGACAGGGAGTCGATTTGAACGAGGTACCGAAAGAACAAAAAGTATCAAGAACCACTTTGAGCGAAGACAGTAACGACGAAATACAGTTGCGTTCGAACAATTCATTTTTACACGATAATGTTGATTAGTAGTGTTTAGTTGGCATCTTTGACAAAGGATGTTTTAGACCCGAAAGTTGAATAAATTTTCGGGTTTATTTTTTATCTTCGCAGCCCTAAACAGGTCAAAAAATGGGTTTGCAAGAACAAGTAATGACAGAAATGAAAATAGCGATGAAGGCCAAGGACACCGTGGCTTTAGAATCGCTTCGTGCCATTAAGTCGGCCATCTTGCTTGCAAAGACCGAGAAAGGTGCTGGTGCCGCATTGAGTGAGGAAGATGAGGTGAAGCTGGTACAAAAACTGGTCAAGCAACGAAAAGACAGCGCGGCCATTTTCAAAGAACAGGGCAGAAATGATCTGGCAGAACCAGAATTGGCCCAAGTCACCGTCATTGAAAAATTCTTGCCAGAACAATTGACCGAAGAAGAGATTGAGAAAGTTGTCGTTCAGACCATTGATTCCATAGGGGCATCGGGTATGCAAGACATGGGAAAGGTAATGGGTATTGTCACCAAAGAATTGGCGGGCCAGGCCGATGGCAAGACGATTTCTACGATTGTAAGATCAAAATTAAGTTCATAATAAATTAGGCCGCGTAGTTCAACTGGATAGAATATCAGATTTCGGCTCTGAGGGTTGGGGGTTCGAATCCTCCCGCGGTCACGAATAAATCGAAAAGCAAGCAAAATCTTAAAGCTTGCTTTTTTGATTTTCAACGCGAAGCGTTGCGGGGAAGGGCAGGGCCAATCCTCCCGCGGTCACATACAAAAACTGTTCTTTCGAACAGTTTTTCTATTTTTCTGACCATTCCTTCTCTTTTTTTCTTCTTCTTCAGATTGTTACCCATTATCTTGAAGTGGCCCACTTCAGAGGGGTGCAGGTTTCTGTCAAAGAGTTGATTTCTTCTTATCTACAGTAGGTAAAGGTCATTGATCTCGATCTTCCGCTTTTTACGTGTTTCCTTATCTTTTTTATGAAGTCTCAAGAAAAAAATCTTAAAAATTGCTGTATATAGAAATTTTTTGTTTATTTGTCTTTACAATCGTGTATGCGAAGAATCCGTGTAGCTCATTAAATAGGATTCATATGCCTGAATTTACTGAATGAAGTATTGGTTTTCATGAGTACTAGATGAGCATCATTTAAAATGGGGTTTGATTTGCCTAATGTTTTTGAATATAGGATAAAACAAGCTCAAAATAGTTTCAGTCATTCATTTATCAGTTACAATTTATATCTATGGAAAAATCTAAGAAAGTGCTAGAAAAATTTAATCCAGAAGAACTTGAACAACGTTTCGAAATGGGCTGGAGATTAAGAAGGGGTGAGGTCAAGTGCAAAGGCAGTGGCAGCTGGGATGGAATTGAGTAATTGAGAGTTTAACACAAATATTGAAGTATGAAAGAACAAGAAGAATTGCTTAAAAGTTTTCAAACTGAGGAATTAGAGAAAAGATTTGAAATGGGCTGGATTAGCCGAGTTAAGGTTGGTGCGAGTTATGAAGGTGTAAGCTATGAAGCTACTTTTGATATAGAATAGGTTTCTGCTAATTTTGATTTGGAGGGGATTATTCTATCCCCTTTTCTTTTTCGTTGCAAAAAGTTTGGTGATTTACTGATTCTTAAAATGGTATTTTGTTCGGTTACAGTTCCCAGCATCATCTTAAAGATATTTAGAATGAGAACGTTACGTTTTTTGTCAACTAATCTTATAATTTTTCATTTAGTATCTGCACAGACTAAAACAACAGGTGTAGTTTTAGACGAAGAAACTAAACACCCAATAGCATTTGTTGATGTTTTCTCAGGAGGTAATCACACTCTAACCAACGAAGATGGAAGGTTCGAAATAGAGGTTTTCAGAGATACCCTCAATTTTAATATAATCGGTTACGAGCCATTCTCAAAAAGCTATGAAGGGTCACCTTCAATTGGAGACACAATATTTTTAAAGAGCAAATTTCTTGAACTTGAAGAAGTTGTTATTTCCGAGGAAGCATTTCCTTTAGGTGATTATATTACAATTGGCAACAACCATTCTTTTGAACCATTTTCTGAAGCTTTTTTCCTTCGGATTTCTTTAAAAAAGGACAGCAGCTTGTTAAAATTACAAGACATCAGTGGATTGATGAAAAGAAAACAACTTTTATCTACCAGAAAGAATCCTAAACCGAAGAACAATGTCGAAGTTGAAATTACCAATATGCGCAAAGCTGCGAAAGAGGAAAAAGAAATCTATTTTAAGATGTGGGGATTCAATGAAATAGACAAAATTCTTTCATCTATAGCAATAAACCCTAAATATTACCATATTGAAGATTACCCATCGGCCAGTGGAAAGACCATCAAATTATTTTTCAAGGCCAATACGAAACACGATATTCCAGATACAGAGGGTTATTATATCATAGATTCTGAAGACAAAGCAATTCAGGAGTTTTATTTGATAGAAAAAAGACCTACGGATATCTTCGATGAAAACTGGGGTGTTAAATATCGTACCATCCTTTTTGAATTGAACGTACATTTTGAAAAAGATTTTGGAGATAAGCTCTATTATGTTGATAAGGCTAAAATAAATGCTAGGGTTGAATTATATGACAAAGAAAATTTATCATCAGCCCCTATTATTTATGATGCAAGCTATTTGTGGGTAGGGCTAAATCTGGTCGATAATGATATTAACAAAAATGTTTCCAGTAACAAGGACCTTTTCAAACTTGACTTTCCATACAATGAGGCTTTTTGGCGTAACCAAAAAACTCTCTTACTCACCGATGAAATGAATGTATTTGTTAATGAGCTTAATAGCTCCAAAGAAGAATCACAATTTATTTCCAATATGAAATAAATTTTGTTTTCAAATTTAGTTTTAGATGAATGGTATCGACATTTTTGAAAAATCTAAGAAAAGCTTCATCCAATATGTCAACAGCTTAGAGATTCATCCTAATTTTAAAGAAATAATATCAGACTTTGGCTTTGTTGAAGAAAATCCCCCTTTCTATGTTTATTATCCATGCCTCTTTTCCTTGCCTTCAAGTATAAATGACAATCTCTTAAATGATTTGAGCATTGCGGGATACTTTTTTTATCAATCCACACTTTTTTTGGATGCTTTAATGGATGAACATGATAGTTCAAGATTGGCTGCTTCAATGATTTGTCAAGAAGAAGCTATAAAAATTTTGTCCTCCATTTTTGATCTTGAATCCGAATACTGGCGATTATGGAACCAAAGGCGCAATGAATTTTTTGAAGCTGATTATTTAGAAAAAAATCTCCTAGAATCAGGAAAAGATATTTTAATCAGGAATTACGAAAAACTAGCAGATTATAAATCCGCTTTTGGGAAGGCCGCAATAGACTCCTTATATGTTTTAAATAAGGATTGCTATAAAAATTGCCATCAAGACCTTCTAAACTCACACAAATATTTTTCAATAGCCTTCCAAATCAATGACGATATTCTTGATTTTCAAGAAGACCATAAAAATGGCCAGTTCAATATAGCGGTCCATAGTGCGCTGAAACATTGTGGTGGATTTTATTACGATGATATCGACAAGCTGAAAAAGCTCTTCTACATAAATGGCACTGCTCAATCTCTTTTTAAGAAAGGGATTTACTATTTGGAAAAGGCATTTGTTGAGGTAGAGAAAATAGATGTTCCTTTGTGGAAACAGCAGATTGAAATTTTCAAGAACAAAATGAAAAGTTCAATTAATGAGATTGAAAATTACACGGAAAAATTGAATTCGGAGGTTTCTCACTCATATGAGTTCAGAACTAAAAACTCGATAGAGAAAAGCATTGAAGATGCGGTGAAATTCATTTCAAATAAACAAAAACAAAATGGTACATGGTGCGAATATATAACTCAAGGTGGTATAAGTGATTCTTGGTCCACAGCTTTCGTTTCCGCTATTTTATCTGAAAATAAACATCTGAAAAAGCTTTTTTCAAATAATCTTGCACAGTCTATTTCCTTCTTGAAAAAAAATAGAATAGGCTTGCTATGGGGATACAACCAAACGTGGATAGAGGATTCAGATACCACTAATTTGGTACTTTTATCTTTTTTGTTCAACAGTGTAGAGATAGAGAATAGAATATTGCACAACTGGTTACGGTATAGAAGGAATAGGTCTGGTTTTTCTACTTATTTGGATGAAGAGTTCCTTTTGAAATCATTGCATGATAAAAAAATTGATGATGTAACCGGATGGACAGCCACACATCAATGCGTAAGTGCCGTCTCATTTTACTTCATGGTGCTATACAATGCAAATACTAAAACAGCTTTAGAGCTTGAAAAGTATTTTGAACCTCTAATTAGCAGTAAAGCAATCAACTCTTATTGGTGGACAAGTAATATTTATACATATTACTTTTTAGCCAAAAGCTTCGCTGCATTAAAAAAATTGGACAAACTAAAGATTATACAAAAACAAATTAAGAAGAAGATAGACAAAAAAACGGGATGTGTTAAGGATTCCTATGGGGAAAACATTTTTTTCACTGGAATGGTTCTAGAGATATTGCTTCTAAAGAAGGATGAATATTTAGAAGATATTGAGAAGATTAAAGAATATATTCTTAAAAACCAGTATAAAGACGGATCCTGGGAAAATTCACATTCGCTACAAATTCCAGAACCATCCTCTGTGGGTGTTTCTAAAAAAGAATATTACGAGCTGTCGTGCTATGGTACATCAGTTCGTGCTAGAGAGTTCAATCGACTTTTTACAACAGTTTGTGCATTAAAGAGTCTTTTTGAGTATGACAAGGCGTCTTCTAATACCTAAGATTTCTGATGATATTGAATATCATCAATTCTCAAAGAACTTTTATTTTATCCATCAAAAAGTATATGATTATAGAATAAAAATTGGTCTTGAATTTTATGAATTATTAAAAAAAGTAGATGGGAAGAAAAATCTGGAAGAACTTGCCAAGGAGTTTGAATCAAATGAATACAATGTAGATTTCTTGTATGAAATACTTTTCAATAGACTTGGTTCTTATGGAATAATTGAGGCTGATAATATTCAGGTCAAAAAAAGACCTAAACCTGATTATTTAAAGCTTAGTTTTATAGTAATTCCCGCAGGGGTAATCGCCAAACTGACTCCATATCTCAAATTTCTTTTTGAACCAAAAATCATTAAGATTGTAATGTGTCTTAGCACGTGCATTACTTTGTTGGGCCTTTACCTCAACTTCAGCGTCCTTAATCAGCAAAATTTGGAGTCAATATGGCTTCACTTGTTGATATTTGGTTTTATATCTGTTACATTTCACGAATTCGGACATGCTACCGCAGCGCATTATTATGGAGCTAAACATGGGGGAATAGGAGGAGGTTTCTATCTTTTTTCTCCAGTGTATTTTGCAGATGTAACCGACATATGGAAGCTTAGTTCTAAAAAACGTATTGTAGTTAATTTAGCAGGCATCTATTTTGAAATGATAGTGTGTTCAGTTTATATATTGATTGGAATTGCCTTTGAAATTGACTTTCTCTCAATTGTAGGTTTGTTCATTCTTCTTAATACTCTTTTTAATCTTAACCCCTTTCTAAGAAGCGATGGGTATTGGATTCTAACGGATTTATTGGAAATACCCAACTTATACAAAATTTCGTCACAATCGCTGAAAAGATTACTGAATTCCAATCTAAAGTCCAAAAAAAATAGGCCAAGTAAACGTGAGGTTTTATTGGCCCTATATGCTGCAATCAACTATATTTTAATTGGCATGTTCATTTATTATGTAATCATAGTTAATCCAACATCCGTGATATACTTTCCAAATAATATCTACAATTATTTTTCTAATGTATATCATGGAACCCAATCAATTACTCTTTCCGGTCTAGCGGAATTTATCATTCCCATCTTATTCTATTATTTACTATTCAACTTTTTGCGAAAACATGTATCTAAAATTCTAATTTCAAAAAGTATTGCTGACAAAGGGTAAAAAATAGATTTAGAACAAAAGAAGCTTAACAAAATTAAACATTGTTAAACTCTAATTATTGAGGCATCTTTTTTCGAGGAACTACCTTTTACTTTTTCTTATCACCAAAAAGCAGAGCAAGTAAACCTTTTCCTTCAAGTGTAAGCTCAATCCTCCCGCGATTCCTTAGGGTCACCAATGTTCCAGTGACCTTTTTTAATGCCATTTTCTTCTCTTTCTCGCTGTTTTTTCCATAAATTACTTGTGTAAACTATACAGAAACAGACCGACCTATTAAACATCATTAAAAACCCATAACTATATATCAAAATGACAGAGCAACTAAAGAAACTGACCGAAAAACACTGTGAAAACCCACCGGCGAAATACGATGACCTCAAGGTGTTGTTTTTGAACTGTACCCTGAACCGTACCCCAGTGCTTTCACATACCGAAGGCCTGATCCATGTGGCCCAACGCATATTTGAGGCCAATGGGGTGAGCACGAAGATAATTCGCCCTGTTGACTATGAAATTCCGGCAGGTCTGGGTCTTGATATGTCGAAAACCCCTGAGTGGGACAAAGATGATTGGCCTATCATTCAAAAAGAGATTGACGCTTGCGATATTTTGATCATCTGTACATCGGTATGGCTCGGTGAAAAATCATCGGTTTGCAATCGCACCCTTGAGCGTATGTACGGGTACACGCACCAGTTCAATGCCAAGGGGCAATATCGCGATTATGACAAGGTAGGGGCCACCCTGATCACCGGTAATGAAGATGGTGTGAAGCATTGTGCCATGAACATCTTGTTTTCGTTGTCGCACATAGGCTATACCGTTCCGCCCCAAGCTGATGCCGGCTGGATGGGCGAAGCAGGCCCGGGACCATCGTATAGGGATGAGGGTTCGGGCGGACCTGATAATGACTTTACCAATAGAAATACCACATTTTTGGTCTGGAATTGTCTTCACTTGGCCAGAATGCTAAAAGATAACGGGGGCATTCCAGCCTATGGTAACCAACCCGATGAATGGGATGCCGGTTGCAGGGCAGGATTCGATAGCCCAGAGCATAAAAGGTAAATATGTTTTTTAGTAAAGAACAGGCGATTAATTCGTATAAGCCTTCAGGGCATCTTGAAAAAAGATAAGGGCCTTGGTCTCATCGGCTTGTGAAACGGGCAAGATGGCTCCCTTGAAACCTTCGTTCTTCCACTCACCATGTCGAAGGGGCGCAAACCTCGACACGTCGATCGCACCGTGGTCATGATAACCACTGATGTAGAAATAATGCTCATCGACAAGGGTATCGGGTATCGCCATGCCCAATCCCATTGATTTTCCAGAACCATCTTTTAGATGGGCAAAGGCGCCCGTATCAAAATGGTGTGGCCAAATACGGATGTTGGATTGCAGTCCCTCTTCTTTCAAAAAAGACCGTATCACCGTATCGGCCAGGGTTCTCAGTTGGGCCAATTCGACGAGGTGATCTTGGTTGAAGCGTTGATACTTGAACGTATCTGTGGTGGAATAGGGCAATGTATAGTGCAATTGGTAGTTGAAGGCTTTCCGAATTCCGGTTGCCTGGGCTGTTTCCGTTATCCAAGTGATGACTTCTTTATGTGATTTTCCGTCTAGAGATAGTGCTGACTTATTTGAACTCCAAGACAATGAGAAATTCAAAAGATCTAATTGCAGTTTGGTGCCGTTCTCGTTCAAGGGCCAGGTTTCCAGAAATTTGGTTTCCGTAACAAACCCAACATTGGTATGGCTGTCATCTTCTTTTTCCTTTAGAAAACTTTTTCCTGCCATGGCCAAATATTGGGCCACCAAGTGCACTTGTTCAAGCATAGTATTCAATTTTGATGTTATTGGGTATCAAGGTGATAGCAACTACGTACCTTGGTCGAAAATGATTCAAATTGTTTACGCGATAATCGGAATTATATGCTCAAAGACCTGCCTAGAAACCAAAAATGGTTTTCCGCTATCGTGCTTCGTGTCTTGATAACTATGGGGTTACCCGGAACAATTTACGTTTACCTATTTCTTTTTCAGAATGGAATTGATGATGATGGGGGCATGAATGCGCGAATTCTCGATAAACCATTTATGGGTCTCCATACCACCACAGATGACCCCGGCCAGATATAGCCCATCTACATTGGTTTCCATAGTGTCAGGGTCGTAATTGGGCAATCGTTTTTCATCGTCTGAGAGCTCAATGCCCAATTGTTGCAGAAACTTAAAATCTGGCCTATAGCCTGTGAGGGCAAGCACAAAGTCATTTTCCAAAACGACTTCGCCCTCAGGGGTTTTGACGACAATCTCTTTTTCTTTGATTTCGGTGACATTTGAATTGAAGTAGGCCTTGATGCTTCCTTCTTCGATCCTGTTCAGAATATCTGGCCTGACCCAATATTTGACGCGTTGCCCAATTTCGGGTTCCCTGACCACCATGGTCACTTCACTACCTTTTCGCCAACACTCCAAAGCCGCATCGACCGCAGAATTGCTGGCCCCGATAACAACCAATTTCTGACTGGCGTAAAAATGGGGGTCTTTATAATAATGGGAAACCTTGGGAAGCTGTTCGCCCGGTACCTCGATATTGTTCGGGAGGTCATAGAAACCTGTGGCCACAATGATGTTTTTGGCGGTGTACCGGTCTTTGTCCGTTTCAACGGTGAAGCGTGCCTCTTTTTTGACGACATCTACCACCTTTTCGAACAGATGGATGTTCAGTTGGTTCGAGACCACGATTCGGCGGTAATATTCTAAGGCCTCATTGCGTTTTGGTTTGGCATCTTTACTGATAAAGGGTATTTCATCGATTTCCAATTTTTCAGAAGACGAGAAAAACTGCATGTTGATGGGGTAATTGAACAATGAATTGACAATGGGCCCTTTTTCGATGATAAGATAGGTGAGTCCCCTTTTCTTGGCCTCCAGTCCACACGCAATACCGATGGGGCCACCCCCTATTATGATGACGTCAAATTGCTGCATTAGGCAACCTTTTGCTTGAGGGTTTTAATGGTTTCGGTCGGACTCTCGCTTTTGAAGACAAAGCTGCCCGCCACGAACACATCGGCACCTGCATCGGCAAGTTTGCTGATATTATCGGCATTGACACCACCATCGATTTCGATGAGGGTTTTGGCATTTCTTTTTTCGATGATGTTTTTTAGGTCGCTGACCTTTTTATAGGTGTTCTCAATAAATGATTGCCCACCGAAACCAGGATTGACGCTCATCATACATACCAGGTCTATGTCTTGTATGGTATCTTCCAAAAGGTGTACGGCGGTATGCGGATTGATGGCCACCCCTGCTTTCATATTTTCTGCCTTGATGGCCTGAAGCGTACGGTGCAGGTGTGGGCTGGCCTCATAGTGAACGGAAAGCACAGCTGCACCCAACTCGGCAAAGGTTTTGACATAGCGGTCTGGATCGATGATCATCAGGTGTACATCCAATGGTTTTTCGGCATGTTTGGCCATGGCTTTGACCACGGGCATGCCAAAAGAAATATTGGGCACAAATACCCCGTCCATGATATCTAGATGAAACCAATCGGCATCACTTTGGTTGACCATCTCAATATCTCGTTGTAAGTTGGCAAAATCGGCTGCCAATAGGGAAGGAGCGACTATTTTTGAATCCATATCTTGAATTATAGATGCAAAAATAAGCAAATGCTTTGGAAGGTTTTACCTGTTACAGAAAGGCACTTTTTGGCAGAATAATGGGGTCGATGCGCATGATTTTGGTACTGCACATTCTACATTGGTGACTTTTTCGAAGTACTTTTAAGGCCAAGATTTCTGCATCGGGCAGTTTGTATTCATCGGCGGCACCATAGTCAACTGTATACCCCATATCTTCAAAAGCGGCAATTGACAATCGACTCAGCGGATTATCGCCACTATCGATAAAACCGGTCATCAGTTCATTGTCAAAGACTCGTTCTCGCCAATGTCCATCACGGGTCCCCGTACCACCTGTATTGGCCAGGGGCACGTATTCAGAATTTTCATCACTGGTAAGGGCCATATATTCTTTAACCGCATTTTTTCCCACAAATTTGGGATTGTCAGACCCCTCACCGATGATCAGCCCCAAGAATCGTTCAGACCATAAGGTGCCAAAACCCAAAACATGGCCCATTTCATGTACGATGACGTTCAAAAGGCTGTTTTCAGCCTCCATCCGTGCCAAATCGGCACTATCAAATCGCATCATACCAGTGGCCGGCAGCAATGAACCGGATTGTAATTGCGTGGGCCCTGCCTGGCCCAAGATGCCCGACGGGCCATCAATATTGCCGCCTTGGGCATCGATGCGTACATCGTTCACTATTTCACCATTTGGCAGTCGTACGGGAGGTAGGTTTTCGGTAATAATCTGTGACCATCGATTGGCCGCGGTTTCAAAAACCGCTATTTGCGCATCGGTCAACCCTCCCAAAAACCGTATTTCGATGGTAAATGCCATATAGAATATACGCTCATAGGGCTTGGTTTGGGCGTTTTAGCAGAAAAGTTTAACAAAAATCGCAGTGAAGTATATAGAATGAAAAACTCCGGTAATCAGCCGGAGTTTATTCATCAATCAAAAAACGAACAGTCATGATAAACTGTTGTAGTTTACTAAATTACAATTTTCTTGCCAAAAAAACAATTTAAGGTTTATTTAACTGTAATTTACTGTGAATCACCCTAGATAGGTCTTCAAAATCTTGCTTCTAGACGTATGTTTCAGTCTTCTGATGGCTTTTTCCTTGATTTGGCGCACGCGCTCACGGGTCAAATCAAAGGTTTCGCCGATTTCTTCCAAGGTCATCGAATGCTGACCGGCCAGACCGAAGTACAGTCGAATGACATCAGCCTCCCTTGGCGTTAAGGTTTCCAATGCCCTTTCTATCTCGGTGCGCAGTGATTCATGCAACAATTCCTTATCAGGATTTGGTGATTCTCCACTTCGCAGTACATCATAAAGGTTTGAGTCTTCACCATCGATCAACGGGGCATCCATGGAAACATGGCGACCAGAATTTTTTAATGACTGTTTTACATCTTCGACCGTCATATCCAACTCTTTGGCTATTTCTTCCGCTGAGGGCACACGTTCATGGGCCTGCTCCAAGTAGGCGAAGGTTTTGTTGATTTTGTTGATGGAACCGATTTTGTTCAAGGGCAAGCGAACGATACGCGATTGTTCTGCCAATGCTTGCAAAATGGATTGGCGGATCCACCAAACGGCATATGAGATGAACTTGAAACCGCGGGTCTCGTCGAAACGCTGTGCGGCCTTGATCAAGCCTAAATTTCCTTCGTTGATCAAATCTGGCAAGGTCAGACCTTGGTTTTGGTATTGTTTGGCCACAGATACCACGAACCGCAAGTTTGCCTTGGTCAATTTCTCAAGGGCGATTTGGTCACCGGCCTTGATGCGTTGTGCCAATTCTACCTCTTCTTCGGCAGTGATCAAATCAACCTTGCCGATTTCTTGAAGATACTTGTCCAACGAAGCGGTTTCCCTATTGGTAACCTGTTTTGTGATCTTTAACTGTCTCATCTAAATTTTCCCTTTCAATTTTATTTATGAGCTGAACTCATTAGATTATACGTATAAAACGTAAAAAAGTTACAATTCGTAAAGAATTAATTGATATTAATATAAAAAAGGCCCCGAACGAACGTCCGGGGCCTTATAACAAAAAGAGAAATTATATCAGTTTCTTTTGGGTCTTCGGTCGCGGTTTCTGTCGTTTCCGCGATTTCTATTGTCCCTATCCCTTGGAGGTCTTTCCCGATATCCTTCAGGTTTGGGCAATAAGGCTTTTCTCGAAACCTTTTCCTTTTTGGTCCTAGGATCAAAGCCAAAATATTTGACATCGAACACATCGCCCAGATTTACGGCATCGGTTACGTTTTCGGTACGTTCCCAAGCCAGTTCAGAAACATGCAAGAGCACTTCATTGCCGGGAGCTTCGGTATATTCTACCACCGCACCGAAATCTAGGGTTTTGATGACTTTTACCTCATAGACACTGCCCACTTCAGGTTTGAACATCAATGCGTCGATTTTGGCAAGTACGGCATCGATTCCATTTTGATCGGTACCCAGAATCTCTACGATTCCTTCCTCGGTTACCGGGTCTTCATTGATAACAATGGTCGTTTTGGTTTCTTTTTGCAATTCTTGAATGACCTTTCCACCTGAACCGATCAAAGCACCGATATATTCACCAGGAATAACGGTAGTGACAATTTTTGGTGCATGTGGTTTCACTTCTGCACGAGGTTCTGAAATGGTATCGACCAGTTTTTCAAGTATGTGCATTCTTCCATCTTTGGCCTGCATCAATGCCTTGACCAAGATTTCATACGAGAGTCCTTTTACCTTGATGTCCATTTGGCAGGCCGTGATACCATCGGCGGTACCCGTGACCTTGAAATCCATGTCGCCCAAATGGTCTTCATCGCCCAAAATGTCTGAAAGTACGGCATATTTGCCTGTTTCGGTATCGGTAATCAACCCCATGGCAATGCCCGATACGGGTTTTTTCAATTGCACACCGGCATCCATCAAGGCCATGGTGCCCGAACAAACGGTCGCCATTGATGAAGATCCATTAGATTCCAATACTTCAGAGACCACGCGAACGGTATAGGGGCAATCTTCGGGAACCATGCGTTTCAATGCGCGCTGGGCCAAGTTTCCGTGGCCGACCTCCCTACGTGATGTACCCCTGATAGGTCTGGCTTCACCTGTTGAAAACGGCGGAAAATTATAGTGTAGATAGAACGTTTCCTCCCCTTCAAATGAGGGCATGTCGATGACATTGGCCTCTCGTGAGGTACCTAGGGTCGCAGTGGCCAAGGCCTGGGTTTCACCTCTTGTGAATATCGCCGACCCATGGGTAGAAGGTAAATAGTCGACCTCGCACCAAATGGGGCGTATATCGGTCGTTTTTCTTCCGTCGAGACGGGTACCTTCTTCAAGTGTCAAATTACGTACCGCACTTTTTTGCGCTTTTGAAAAATATTTATGGATTAGCTTGCCCAATTCTTCTTGCTCTTCTTCGCTAAAAGATTCGAAAACCTCTTCTTTCAACTCGCTAAAGGCCTCACCACGCTCATTTTTGGTACTACCGGCTTTTGCAATGGCATACGACTTATCGTATACCATATCATGGATTTTTTGTTCCAATTCTTCATTTTCCTCTTCGGGCTCGTACTCGCGGACCTCTTTCTTGCCAAAGGCTTCTGCCAGTTTCATCTGGGCGGCACATTGAACCTTGATGGCATCATGGGCAAATTGAATGGCCTCTACCATTTCTTCTTCGGAAATCTCGCTCATTTCGCCCTCGACCATCATGACCGAATCTTCAGAAGCGCCGATGACCATATCGATATCTGATTCTTCCAATTGCGCCCTGGTGGGGTTAATGATCAATTTTCCGTCAACGCGACCAACCCTTACTTCTGAAATGGCACACTCAAACGGAAAATCTGATAGTTGAATGGCCGCTGAAGCTGCCAAACCTGCCATGGCGTCGGGCATGACTTCTTCGTCGTGCGACATCAATTGGATCATCACCTGCGTTTCTGCATGATAATCTTTCGGGAATAGGGGTCGAAGCACCCTATCGACCAATCGCATGGTCAAGACCTCGCCATCACTGGGCCTGGCCTCTCGTTTAAAAAATCCACCGGGGTACCTCCCAGCTGCAGCAAATTTTTCACGGTAATCAACTGTGAGGGGTAAAAAATCAACATCTGCGGCGTGATAGTTCGATACCACGGTGCAGAGCAACATGCATTTACCCGATTGAACCACAACGGAGCCATGGGCCTGTTTGGCCAATTTTCCTGTTTCGATGGAAATCTCCCTTCCATCACCGAGGTCGATGACCTCCCTAAAAGTTTTTGGAATCATAAATTTTTTTCATGCCCAAATCAAATGGGCCAGTTAAACATTGGGTCTGCCGCCTTATCGACGGCCATGTTGTGTTGTGTTGTGTTGTTGACCAATGAAAAACTATAAGTAGCTTTTTGTTTTGCCCTTACCTAGGGACTTCGTACCCATAGCTATTGTGCTGAGGGTAAAAAATATGGGGAGAAACCTCTCCCCATAAATTATTTTCTAATACCCAACTCTTTGATCAAAGCCCGGTATTTCTCAATGTCTTTTTTCTTCAAATAGTCTAAAAGACTACGTCTTTTACCAACCAGTTTTACCAAAGAACGCTCGGTGTTGAAATCTTTGTGGTTCTCTTTAAGGTGTTTTGTCAAATGGTTGATTCGGTGGGTGAATAGGGCAATCTGCCCTTCCGTTGAGCCCGTGTTGGTCTCAGACCCCCCGTGTTTCTTGAAAATTTTAGCTTTTACTTCTTTCGTCAAATACATGCCAATATTGTTAAAATGATTTTTATGTATCTGATTGGTCTGCCGTCAACATTCTTCCCTTAATGGGCGTAAATATGTTCTGGGCTAACAATCAGGGCGCAAAGATAATTCTTTTTTTGTAAGGAAAAATTTTTTGGCCCCTTATTAAACCTTTTTGATTTTACCATGTCACAGTAACAAACTTTAAAAATTGAAATTATGAAAAAGTGTCTCGAACAAGTAAATTTAGTAAAAGTATTGATGGGCTGCACAGCCTTGATGCTTGTGTTGTTCACGTCGTGTAGTGAGGATGGATCTTCTTCATTGGAGGAAGATGTGAACAGTGAAGAAGTGATTTCTGCCACTGAACTGAACTACAGCGACGAAGCGGAGCTCATTTCTGAAGAAGTTTCTGGAATCGCTGAAGATGTCTACGCCACAGATGAGATTGCAGCGACCTCAAAATTTGACTATTCTTCAGATTTCTTGCCTGATTGTGTGACGATTACCACTGTCGTGACCGATACTACCAAAGAAAAGACCATTGATTTTGGTGAAGGCTGTGAATTGCCCAATGGCAATGTTCTGGGCGGCATTATCTATTTGAGCTATGAAAAAGACATGGATGCCGCCACCAAAACGCTGGAACTCGCTTTAGAGAATTTCACGTTCAATGGTGTGGCCATAGAGGGTGGCGCTGACATACTTCGCGAGAGGGCCAATGCCGATGGCAATCCACAGAGTGTTGCCAATGCCAGTTTCAACGCCACATGGCCAGATGAAACAACTGCCTCGTTCGAGGGTACACGCACCCGCGAATGGATTGAAGGGTATGGTTCGGGCTTTTGGGGAGACAATGTGTTCTTGATCACAGGGAAAGGCACCTATACCGGTAGGTTGGGCAACGTTTTTACAAAAGAGGTGATCGTACCATTGCGCAGAGAAATGTCATGTAGGTTTATCGTCAGCGGAGTATTGGAGATTTCGCGAAACGATGCCACTGCAAGTTTGGATTTTGGAGATGGTAGTTGTGATGCCAAAGGTATTTTAACCCATGCTGATGGTACTTCAGAAGAAATTTTCCTTAGGAGATTTTGGAAGAATTGAACATCAGAAACAGTAACTGAAAAAAGCCCCAACAACATGTTGGGGCTTTTTTTTAGTTACGTATAGGTTGGTTGGTTATGAGGTCGATATAGAGATTGACATTCTTCTTCAAATCCCTGCGATGGGTAATAAAGTCCAAAAAGCCATGCTCTTTTACAAATTCAGCGGTTTGAAAACCTTCGGGCAGGTCTTTGCCGACCGTATCTTTGACTACTCGGGGCCCTGCAAAACCGATCAAGGCTCCGGGTTCGGCGATATTGATGTCGCCCAACATGGCATAAGAAGCGGTGGTGCCCCCCGTGGTAGGGTCGGTGCATAGCGAAATATAAGGCACTTTGGCCTCGGCCAGCTGCGCTAATTTGGCCGAAGTCTTGGCCAATTGCATCAGTGAAAAGGCCGCTTCCATCATTCGTGCCCCACCTGACTTTGAAATCATCAAGAAAGGCAGCTTTCGCTTTTTGGCGTAGTCGATGGCCCGGCCGATTTTTTCGCCCACAACGCTACCCATAGATCCGCCAATAAAGGAAAAGTCCATACAGGCGACAACCAGGTCTTTGCCCATCGATTTGCCGACAGCCGTGCGAACGGCATCTTTAAGGCCGGTCTTCTTTTGGGCAGCTTTCAGCCGCTCTGAGTATTTTTTGGTGTCGACAAATTTCAAGGGATCTTTTGAGGTCAATTTCTCATCGAGTTCACGAAATTTGTTATTGTCAAAAAGAATCTCGAAGTACTCTTTGCTACCGATACGAACATGGTAATCATCTTCAGGGCTCACATAAAAATTCTCGGCAAGTTCTTCTGATTCAACGATTTTTCCGGTGGGAGACTTGTACCAGAGCCCCCTCGGGGTATCCTTTTTTTCTTCTGTTGATGTTTGTATTCCCTTTTCCTTTCTTTTAAACCAAGACGACATAACAAGGGGGTATTATAGGGTGTTCACATTATTGAGGTCTTCGAAAGCCTTTTTCAAACGGTCTGAGAATGATTTTTCACCTTCACGTAGCCAAACCCGTGGATCGTAGAATTTTTTGTTGGGCTGATCATCACCATCAGGATTACCTATCTGTGCCTGTAAGTAATCTTTTTTGCCTTGAACATAGTCTCTTACACCAGAGAGGAATGCGTATTGCAAATCGGTATCGATGTTCATTTTGATGACCCCATAGCCTATGGCCTCCCTAATTTCTTCGAGGGTAGAACCAGACCCCCCATGAAAAACAAAGTCGATGTGGTTGTGGCCCACACCGAATTTCTCTGAAACATATTCTTGTGAATTTTTTAGGATCTTGGGCGTCAATTTTACGTTGCCGGGCTTATACACGCCATGTACATTGCCAAAAGCGGCCGCAATGGTGAAACGAGGGCTGACCTTTGAAAGTTCTTCGTAGGCATAGGCCACTTCTTCGGGCTGTGTGTAAAGTTTTGAGCTATCGACATCGGTATTGTCAACACCATCTTCTTCGCCACCTGTCACGCCAAGTTCGATTTCAAGGGTCATGTCCATCTTTGACATGCGCTCTAAATATTTTTTACAGATTTCGATATTTTCTTCGATGGGCTCTTCTGACAAGTCGATCATATGCGAGCTGTAGAGTGATTTGCCGGTAAGCTTATAATGTGCTTCGCTGGCATTCAAAAGTCCGTCGATCCAAGGCAATAGCTTTTTCGCACAGTGGTCTGTGTGAAGGATCACGGTGGCGCCATAGGCCTTGGCCATTTCATGAACATGCTTGGCACCGGCCACACCACCTAAAATGGCAGCTTTTTGGTCCTCGTTCGAGAGACCCTTGCCCGCATTGAATTGTGCACCTCCGTTTGAAAACTGTATGATGACCGGTGAATTGAGTGCCGCTGCGGTTTCCATAACGGCATTGACGGTATTCGAACCGATGACATTTACGGCTGGTAAGGCGAAGCCTTTTTCTTTGGCATAGTTGAAGATAGCTTGTACCTCGTCGCCAGTGGCAACACCTGGTTTTATATTGTGGGACATGTTTTTAAGTTAGTTATGGGTTAAATAGGCAACAAAAGTAATAAAATGATTAAAGTAATGAATTATTTGGTTTTAGAAAGGATAGTTGATACCGATATTGAATACGGCATTTCTAAAGTTATAATCCCTAAACCAACGTTTTGAGGCCTCTTCAGCAGGATTATAGGTTTTGAAACCGGTATCGACCCTGAACACAAAATAGGTAAAATCATAGCGTAGTCCGAATCCGGTTCCCAAGGCAATATCCTTTAAAGAATCGAACCCTGAAAAAATGGCGTCTTCATTGTCTTCGCTATCGAGTACGTTCCAAATATTTCCGGCGTCGGCAAAAAGAGCACCTTTAATGTCGCCCACTATTGGAAAACGGTATTCGAGATTCAGCGCCAATTTTAGATTGGCCTCATTGAAATCATTGACATTCGAAGTGCTGCCAGGGCCCAGTTCATAAGCGTTCCAAGCACGGTTGTCATTTGAGCCCCCTGCAAAATAACTGCGCACAAAAGGTATGCTGGTTGAATTTCCGTAGGGGATCGCAATACCAAAGAAGCTACGAAATGCCAATACATCAGTACTTGATGTTTGCCAATGTTTGATGTAGTCAAGTTCTGTTTTTACATATTGTGAAAAGGGTACCCCAAAAACCAATGATTGGTTGTTGTCATTCTTTTCATAGGGAATAATGTTCGAAACGGCAGATAACAGGTTGCCCGCACTTTCGATCTTGAACCTGAATTGATAGAAAGCAAGGTCATTGATGCCCACTTTGTTGTTTTTGGTAAAGGTGTAGTTAGAGGCAAAGATGAGATTGTTCTCGGTCAACCTGTCTCTACGTTCACGAATGCTTCTAACATCACTTAAATCATCGGGAGATATCGAAAAGCCCGGAACCGTGACCGCATCAATGAAATCGTTGGCCCCATTGGGTATGGTCAGGTCAAGCTCTGTGTCAGAATCCCTATCAGGATCGACATTTTCATCATAGAACTCCGCAAAATCAACATTGTCTTCAAAGTCATTGGCTATTTCATCAAGACGGTCATAGGTATTGTTGTAGACATTGAAGAAGTTGTCTACATTGGTATTTCGAACAAATTCAATGTTCAACAGTTCTATATTGTTCTTAAGAAAATCGGTAGGTGACCAGTTGTACGATAGTACGGTATTCAATGATTGCCTGTCAAGCCCGATATTTCTTTGAAAGTTGGTACCGGCAGACATTCTGGTCTGTGGCAGCATATAGTACGGGATAACGCTTTCAGTGTTGAATGGAAACCAAATTCTGGGAAAGGTGATGTTCACATCCCCACCAATTTCTGAAGTAAACGTCTCATCAGACAACGAGGCATCGCTCAATAGACCTATGGACCCCCTTGCAGAAATGTTCAAGGTTTCTGCTCCTCCAAATACATTTCGAGAGGTCACCGAGGTACTGAAGGCCGTACCCACCTGTTGTATGTTCGAGTGGGTGACATCTAGGTCAAGCCCCAGTGAATATTTGGGTCTCGAAGAAAGGTATACATTGGAGATAAGCCGTGCTTTGGTCGAATCAGGAATGAACTCGATGTTTGGGTATCTAAATGCGTTGAGATTTGTGATCTGACGCGTAGTGCGAATTTTATCGATTTCACGATAAATGCTGTCTTTCTCAAAGAATATGGCGTCGGTAAGGGCCTTTGGCCTGTAGCGTAGCCTGTCTTTGTAATAAATGGTATAGTTGTCAAAATCAATTGATTTCAACGAATCGGCACTAACGTTGAATTGGTAGTCTGCGTAAATATTGATTTTTTCAAACCGGTGTACTTCATATGAAGCCGAAGGGCTTATACTGTCACTGGCAGTACGGGGTTTTCTGACGTTCAGGGTAACCTCCATATTTTGATCATCGGCAAATTTAGTGGTATCCCTTACGACATCGAAGTTTACCGAGCTTTCTTGAAAATTGTAAACCCCAGTATTTCGAAAAAGGTTGGTCAACCGCTTGCGTTCATTGTCGAAATCGGCCAGGTCAAATTGTTTGCCCGCTTTCACAAATGACCCATCGGTATTGCTCTGATATATAGAGTCTAATTGCTGCGAGGCGATGTTGGTCAAGAGTGAATCAACGATAAAGGGTTTGCCCAGGTCTATCTTATAATTGATTCCGGCCCTTTTTTTTCTTTTTCCCTTAACAATGTCATAATCGACTGAGTTGTTAAAGAACCCCTTGCTGCCATAATAGGCGGTTAGCAAGTCTACAGATTTATTGGTCTTGACCGTATCGATGATGGCCGGTGGCTCACCGATACGTTTCAAGAATTCACTCATACCCTTGACCACGAACGAGTTGCCCAAGGCATTCACTTGCTTTTTTGACAAAAGGTTCGACAGTCTTTTTTCACGCTTTTTTTTTCGGTACAACCAGTCTCGAAATAAAGAATCGGGATCGTCTTTGGCAAGGTTGTAAAGGTTCAATCGAAGTGGATAGCCCAAAAGGTTACTGTTGGGCCTTTGAACGATGAGATTTTTGATTTCTTCTTCATTGACCTGCTCTTCATCTGCGTAGATGGTATTTTTGGTCAACAAGAGCTCGTCATCGCCAACTTTTTTTAGGGTATTGCAGCCGAAATGGGCAAACATGAGCAGTAATAATCCTATTTTTGCCCAGATACCTCGTACTGTAAAACCACTCATAGAAGCCAAAAATACGTTATTTAATGGTTACGAAAAACCAAATCAAATTGGTGAAAAGTTTACAGCAAAAAAAGTACCGAAATAAATTCGGACAATTTGTGGCGGAAGGAAAAAAACTAGTGGGTGAGCTTTTGTCTTCAGGTATTGAGGTTGTAGAAATTTATGCTTTGTCAGAAGAAATTCTTGGTGACACTTCCCAAAAAACCATTTTGGTTTCGCCTTCGGAAATGGGAAAGATGAGCGGATTAAAAACACCCAGTGAGGTTTTGGCGGTTTTCACGATGGCCGAACCTGAAACGATTGATTTTGTGGATTGGACCTTGGTTTTGGATGCCGTTAGGGATCCGGGGAATCTTGGTACCATCATTCGCCTTTGTGATTGGTATGGCGTCAAACATTTGATTTGTTCTGTAGATACGGTCGATGTTTATAATCCAAAGGTATTACAGGCAACGATGGGCTCGGTAGCAAGGGTGAATGTGATGTATACAGATATAGACCAGTTTTTGAAATCGAGCGATTTGCCCATTTTTGGAACTTTTATGGATGGTGCGAACATATATCGAACAAAGCTTCCCGATAAGGGCATTCTGGTCATGGGAAACGAGGCGAACGGTATTTCCGATCAGATCACAGCACTTGTTCAGAAGAAAATAGGCATTCCACAATATGGGACCCAAACGGCTGAAAGTTTAAATGTGGCCACTGCAACGGCGGTATTGCTCAATGAGATTAGAAGAGAGGCCTAGATCGGTGATTTTTGTCAAACATCTAGGTTATTCAAAGGTAAAATTGATGAAGAAGCCCCTAGTGCGCATGCCTGTGATATTTCCCGTCCACGGACTATTGGGGTCGTTGTCAGGTACCAATTCATCAGTTAGGGCGAAAACCCCACGAATTGAAGGGGTAAACTTGAAGTATTCGGTATAGAAATCGATGCCAAAGCCCAACTCATAGCCAAAGACATTTTTCTTCATGCGAAATTCACCACTGCTGTTATCATCAAGGCTGTCTTCGTTGCTCCCCAAATTGATGGCCGTATACCCGCCTCCGATGATAAAAGGTTTCCAATTACCGAAACGTTTGGTGCTTAGCTTTAGCAACAAAGGAAAACGGATATAGGTCGAGCGCACCTCCCTAATGGCATCAGATTCATCTGTAAAGCCGGGGAACCCAAGAATCCGCTGGGTGTAGAGCAATCCTGGTTCAAAACGCAGATCGACAAAATCATTGACGCGCATTTCGCCGATAAGCCCCACATTAAAGCCAAAACTCTTATCCACCAGAATATCTTGCCCGATATCATTTTCATATTCAAATTGAAAATCATATTGGTTGAACCCAAGATAATAGCCCCAGTTCAAAAACTTCTTGTCCTCATTTTGAATATTGAGAATAGGGTCTTTGTTGAATTGCGAATGGATAAACGGACATGCAAACAGTAGCAGGCCCAACAACGGAATGATGTTTTTCATCAATTTATTTTGTAGCAACATATATCGATGCTGCCCCAAATGTCTGGGGTTTGTTCTCTATACCTATAAACCCGATTTTGGCCAAAATATTGTTGAAATCTTTTCCGTAGGGAAAAACCGAGGCCGATTCACCCAAATACGAGTAGGCCGAACGGTCTTTAGCGAACAATCTGCCGATCAATGGAAGCAGAAAGCGACAATAGAAGTGGTAACCCTGCTTAAAAGGAAACTTAGTGGGTACGGCGGTTTCAAGTACCACAAAAATGCCCGATGGCTTCAGTACACGGTAAATCTCTAAAAGGCCCTTTTCAAGGTTTTCAAAATTTCGAACACCAAAGGCTACCGTTATGGCATCGAAAGTATTGTCATCATATGCTAGGTTTTCACTGTCACCAATAACCATTTCAACTGTTTTTTGAAGGTTCTTTTTGATGACTTTCTCCTTTCCTACGTCAAGCATTCCTGCTGAAATGTCCAATCCGATTACCTTTTCAGCGCCGGTCTGCCCCAGGGCAATGGCAAGGTCGCCGGTACCAGTGGCAATGTCCAAGACCGTTTTTGGGTTTTTACGCTGTACCAGGGCCACTACTTTTTTTCGCCATTTCACGTCTGCCCCAAAAGAGATTATCCTGTTCAAGCCATCATAATCTTTTGAGATGGCATCAAACATCTGCGTGACTTGGTCTTTTTTGCCATCACTTGAACCTTTATAGGGGGTTACTTTTTTTGCCATCAAAAAAATTTGCGCAAAGATACGGCATAGTGACCATGCCACATTTCAAGCGAACAAAATAATTGTTGTAATTTTGTGCGGTGATTCAAGAATGTACTACTGAATGAGCAAAGCATTTAGTTGTGTGACGAAAGGTCGATTTTCTTCCGATAACCCATTGACTTCTAAGATAAAAGCTGTTTGTTAATCTGAATTAATGAAGATAATCATTGCAGGAGCAGGTGAGGTGGGCTTTCATTTGGCAAAATTGTTGTCGTATGAAGCACAAGATATTACGCTGATCGATACAGATAAGCAAAGCCTTTCATATGCAGATAATCATTTAGACATTAGGGTATTGCGCGGCGATGCCACTTCGATAGAGGTACTTAGGGACGCCAACGTACAAAACTCTGACATGACCATTGGGGTGACCTCTTCTGAGACCACCAATCTTACCCTTTGTTTTTTGGCAAAACAGTTGGGCTGTAAACGTACGATTGCCCGAATTTCAAATACTGAGTTCATCGATAACAAAGAGACGATCGATTTTTCGCAACTGGGCATCGATGAACTTATTTCGCCTGAAGAATTGGCAGCTTCAGAGATACAGCTGCTTCTCAACCAGTCTGCTTTCAATGACACCTATGAATTTGAAGAGGGACTTTTGACCATGGTCGGTGTCTTCTTGCCTAAAAATGCCCCTTTTGTGGGCAAAATGGTAAAAGAGGCCGCAAGGGTTTTCCCAGAGTTGCATTTCATGCCCATTGCCCTGCAGCGTATGGGTACCCAATATACCCATATTCCACGCGGCGATACAGTTTTCAAGGAAGGGGATCTGGTCTATTTCATCACTTCTGATGAGGGTGTCGATGAACTCTATAAACTGACGGGCATGCAGCGAAAAGAAATCAAGAATGTCATGATTCTTGGTGGAAGCAAGGTCGGTTTCAAAACGGCCCGAGACCTTTGCAACAACAAGTTCAACGTTAAGCTGATTGAGCAGAACAAAGATAAAGCCTTTGATATGGCCGATAATCTGCCCAATGCGCTGGTCATCAATGGCGATGGGCGAAATGTTGAATTACTTGAAGAAGAGAGCCTTGAATCTATGGACGCCTTCATCGCCGTGACCGGAAACTCAGAGACCAATATCATGTCATGTCTCATGGCACGGTCAAAAAACATCAAGAAGACGATTGCCATGGTCGAGAACATGGACTACTTTCAACTCTCACAATCTATTGGCGTTGATACGTTGATCAACAAAAAGCTCTTGGCCGCCAACAATATTTTCAGGTATATCAGAAGGGGTGAAGTGGTCGCCCTGACCCGTCTCAACAATCTGAACGTTGAGATATTGGAATTCATCGTCAAACCCACTTCCCTTGTGAACGGAGAGATCATCAAAGAACTTGATTTTCCGCGTGAGGCCATTATCGGTGGGGTGATACGCGATAACAAAGGCATTATCGCCTTGGGAGATTTTAAAATACAACAAGGTGATAGGGTAGTGGTCTGTTGTCTGCCAAAAGCCATTCCGCGAATTGAAAAGTTGTTTCTCTAATGGGGCTCAACCTTAGGATTATCGTTCATATCATGGGCCTTTTGCTATTGTGCAATGGCTCTTTTATGCTTTTGGCCGCATTGGTGAGCGGTATATACCAAGACGGTGCAACATTGGATATTACCTTGGCGGCCTTAGTGACATTGTTTGTCGGGGTGATGGCCATGTTCTACACAAGGGGGCATAAAAAGGAGGTGAAACGCAAAGAGGGCTATATCATTGTCACTTTTGGATGGATTATCATGTCGTTATCAGGTGTGCTGCCCTATCTTTTTTCAGGGGCCATACCTACCTTGACAAATGCCTTTTTCGAGACCTTGTCGGGCTATACGACCACGGGAGCATCGATATTGAACGACATAGAATCCCTTCCTGAAGGAATCCTTTTTTGGCGCAGCCTGACCCATTGGATAGGTGGAATGGGGATCATCGTGCTTGCCATTGCCATTTTACCACTATTGGGTATTGGGGGTATGCAGCTTTTCGCTGCAGAGGCCCCTGGGCCGGGAGGCGATAAGCTGCATCCCCGTATTACCGATACGGCCAAACGTTTGTGGTTGATCTATGTGGGCTATACCATAGCTGAAACGCTTCTGTTGAAATTGGCGGGCATGACTTTTTTTGATGCCATCAACCATTCGCTCTCTACCTTATCTACTGGAGGCTTTTCTACCAAGAACCTTAGTGTAGCTTACTGGAACGACCAGCCCTTGATACAGTACATCATCATTGTATTCATGTTTTTGGCGGGCACCAACTTTGTCATCAGTTACTTTGCCTTTACAGGCAAGGTACAGCGTATCATAAAAGATGAGGAGTTTAAATTTTATGCGCTCTTCCTTTTGGTGTTTACCATTATAGCGGCTCTTGTCGTTTACTTTCAGGCCGATGTTCCGGTATCAGATTACCACCCAAAGGTGTTGGGTGATTTTGAAAGCGCTGTGCGCCACGGTCTTTTTCAGGTTTTGGCCATTGTGACCACAACAGGTTTTGTAACGGCAGATTTCACGAATTGGACGCCTTTTCTCACTGTCTTTTTCTTCGGATTGATGTTCTTGGGAGGGTCGGCAGGCTCGACCTCTGGGGGCATTAAGGTCATGCGGCATATACTCATCATCAAAAACGGAATTCTAGAGTTTAAGCGCACCTTGCACACCAATGCCATCATACCTGTACGCTATAATAACAAGTCGGTTTCAGAGCACATTGTATATAACATCATCGCTTTTTTCGTACTCTATATGCTCTTGTTCATCATCGGGGCACTGGTTCTAGGCTATTTAGGACTCGATTTTGAATCGGCCATAGGGGGTGCCGCTTCTTCTTTGGGCAATGTGGGTCCGGCATTGGGTGATCTGAACCCTGTGGTGAATTTTAGCAGTTTGCCCGCTTTTGGCAAGTGGTGGTGCGCCTTTTTGATGCTCTTGGGGCGTCTTGAACTGTTTACCGTATTGATTGTCTTGACCCCTGTTTTCTGGAAACGTACGTAATACTGCTCTAGCTTATTGGCTTAGAGAGAAAGACATTTTACAATCATTTTAAACAAATGGTGAAAAAGGTCAAACCACTTTGGCTATCCTCGAAATCGCTTCCTTCAATTCGGCTTCAGACGCGGCGTACGAAATTCTAATGCAGTTCGGGTTGCCGAACGCTTCCCCGGTAACGGTGGCCACATTGGCATGCTCTAACAAATAAAGGGCGAAATCTGAGGCATTGCTGATTTTGGTGCCGTTCAAGGTCTTTCCGAAGAAAGCCGAAACATCGGGAAACACATAAAAAGCACCCTCGGGCACATTGACATTGAAGCCATCGATATGATCCAATAAACCGAGCACCAAATCGCGACGTTGGTGAAACTTGTCGATCATGTATTGGATCCTGCTTTTAGAAGCCTCCAAAGCTGCAATCGTGGCACGCTGGGCAATGGCATTGGCCCCACTGGTGACCTGGCCCTGTAGTTTGGTGCAGCCTTTTGCGATCCATTCAGGTGCACCGATGTAACCGATACGCCAACCTGTCATGGCAAAAGCTTTTGAGACACCGTTTACGGTCACTGTTCTATCGTACATGCCATCGATGCCCGCTATACTCACGTGGCCACTGCCCTTAAAATTGATGTGCTCGTATATTTCGTCTGAAACGACAATGATCTGTGGATATTTTTTCAATACTTCGACCAATGCTTCCAACTCTTTCTTTCCATAGACCGATCCACTTGGGTTGCAGGGTGAGCTGAACCAAAGCATCTTGGTCTTGGGGGTGATGGCAGCCTCCAATTGTTCAGGGGTCATCTTAAAATCGGTCTCGATACTGGTCGGCACTTCGACAGGTACGGCCTCGGTCAATTTTACAATATCGCTGTAGCTGACCCAGTAGGGTGCAGGTAGAATGACCTCGTCTCCAGCATCTAAAACCACCATTGCCACATTGAAGAGCGATTGTTTGGCACCGGTCGAGACCACAATTTGCTTTACACCATAGTCGAGGTCGTTATCGCGTTTGAATTTTTTTGAAATGGCCAGTTTCAGTTCGGCATAGCCATCGACCGGGGTGTAGCTGCTATAATTGTCGTCAATCGCTTGCTTGGCGGCTTCTTTGACAAAATCAGGGATGTTGAAATCGGGCTCGCCAAGGCTAAGCCCAATAATATCTTTGCCTTCATTTCGAAGTTCCCTGGCCTTGGCGGCCATGGCCAGTGTGGCCGAAGTGGACATTTTCTGTACCCTTTCAGACAGTTGGTTGCTCATCTCTGTGCTCGTTTATCAGTATTGCAAAACAGGCTTCTTGCCCAATTCCTTTAAATGCTTGAAGTGCGAAATTATGGCTTTTCTGGTAGTTTTGTACTCGTTGTAGGGCAAATTGAACTCCTTCGCCGTTTGTTTCACAATTTTGGAAATATTTGTGTAGTGTATATGGCTAATATGTGGAAAGATGTGATGTTCGACCTGGTGGTTGAGTCCACCGGTGAACCAATTCACAATTTTGTTTTTTGTGCCAAAATTGACGGTTGTCAACAATTGGTGAATGGCCCACGTATTTTTCATGCCCCCTGACTCATCGGGCAACGGAGTTTCTGCCTCATCGACAATATGGGCCAATTGAAAGACGATGCTGAGAATGAGCCCTGCTACATAGTGCATGATAAAGAAGCCTATCAATATGTGCCACCAGGGTATGTCAAAGAATAATATCGGCAGCACGATCCATACGGTAAAATACAATGCTTTTGTGATGGCCAATGTACTCCAATTGAGAACTGGGTTGGGAAATTTTCCGAACGAAAGCTTGCGCTTTGTGTAGCGGTACATTTGTTTAAAATCTGTGGTAATCGCCCAATTGAAGGTCAAGAGCCCATATAGAAAGATAGAGTACCAGTGTTGAAACTTATGATGTTTTTTCCACTCTGCATGTTTAGAGAAGCGGATTATACGGCCTGCTTCCATATCTTCATCATGCTCGTGAATATTGGTGTAGGTATGGTGCAATACATTATGTTGCACCTGCCAGTTATAGACATTACCGGCCAAAAGGTACATACTGCCCCCCATCAGTTTATTGACCCATTTTTTAGTGGAATATGAGCCGTGGTTTGCATCGTGCATCACGTTCATGCCCACCCCGGCCATGCCGACGCCCATCAAAATGGTCAATAACAATTGCGCCCATGTTGGAAGGTCTAGGGATAACAATAAAAAATATGGGGTCAGATAGCAACTGAACATAATAATGGTTTTCAGATGCAGTTTCCAATTGCCCGTCTTTTTGATGTTTTGTTCCTTGAAATATTGATTTACCCGTCGGTTCAGGGTCTTAAAAAATTGTGCTGAATCTTTTCTCGAGAAGCGTATCGTTTTGTTCTGCATGCACCGAATTTTTGCAAAGGTAACCAACTTAAAGCGAATCGGGTTGCCTAAGATGAAAACGTTTGTTGGTTGCCAAAAGTATTATTTTTGCCGGAATTAGCATGATTTTAATGAAGGCAGATTTAGTTTTCAAGTATTTTTCAGAGTTAACGGCGATTCAAAGAGAACAGATTCTTGCGCTAGAACAGCTATACCAAGATTGGAACCAAAAAATAAATGTGGTTTCAAGAAAAGATATCGACGAACTCTACTTACGTCATGTGCTGCACTCTTTGGGCATCGCCAAAATACAACGGTTCAATGAGGGTGGTCAGGTATTGGATGTGGGTACGGGAGGCGGTTTTCCCGGTATTCCGTTGGCTATTTTGTTCCCGAACACCGAATTTATCTTGGTCGATGCCATTGGCAAAAAAATAAAGGTGGTTCAAGAAGTGGTCGATGGGCTGCAATTGAAAAATGTCACGGCCCATCACAAAAGGGTGGAAGATTTACCCGGTCAATTCGATTTTATCGTAAGCCGTGCGGTGGCCGCCATGCCCACTTTTGTGCATTGGACCAAGGGAAAAATCAAAAAAGACTCGGCCCATGAACGAAAAAATGGCATTTTATATTTAAAAGGGGGAGACTTGACCGAGGAATTGAAAAATTACAAAAACGCCCAACAATTTGAATTGGGCGAATTTTTCAATGAGCCTTTTTTCGAGACGAAGAAGGTAGTCTATCTGCCCCAGAAATTTAAGCCATGAAAAAAGCCCCGATGATGGGGCTTTGGCATCTATTCTTCACCTGAACCTTCACTTGGTTGGCTCCAAGGGGGCACGACCCCGTTTGAACGGGCGTAGGCGATCAATTGGCCCTTGTGTTCCCCGTTATGCTCAAGAACCACGAGTAGACCTCCCAATCTGTTGAGTTTCATAAAACCAAAATCGACTTCCTCGCCCAATTTGGACGTCTCTTCTTCACTGATCTTGCTTAAAACAAACTCGTTGGATTTTTTTAGGGCGGCAATTACATTGTCTTTACCGGTTATGCTAGACTCCATGGTCATGAAATCAACACCTTCTGGTGGGGGATAACCCATTTTCGAAGCCAGAAAGTAATTGGCGACGGCAATGTGCAAGATAGATTCCCTTACCGAACGCACCCCTTCGGCAGGGCGCCAATCGTATTGTTCTTCGCCGAAAGCCTCAGCCAACTGAACGACCTGGCCCTGCATCATTGCGACCATACCTTGAATGGTCGTTTGTACTGTTGTGTCTTCTTGTGAAAAGGCCACAAAAGATAACAAGCAGAATGTAATCAGAAATACTCTTTTCATTGATAGTGTTTTATTGTTAAAACCTGATTTTCAGGGATTTTATCAAATATATGGAATTATAATGGGCAAATTACGGCCCATTTGAGCCAAAATAGGGGGCGTTTGAGACATCTGACCAAATTGGTTGTTTTACCCTAGAAAAGGATATCGATAGTCTTCAGGGCTGACAAAGGTTTCTTTGATCAATCGAGGCGATACCCAACGCAATAGGTTTTGGGCCGAACCGGCTTTGTCATTGGTGCCTGAAGAACGGGCCCCGCCAAAGGGTTGTTGCCCTACCACTGCACCCGTTGGCTTATCATTGATGTAGAAGTTTCCTGCACAGTTTTGCAAAGCTTTTGTAGCCTCATCGATGGCGTAACGGTCTTGTGAGAGTACAGCACCTGTCAAGGCATATTCAGAAGTGCTATCGACCAGTTCAAGAGTTTTGCTCCAATCCTTGTCTTCATACACATACACAGTGACCACAGGTCCGAAAAGTTCGGTGCACATGGTGGTATATTTGGGGTCTGTGGTTAAAATGACCGTGGGTTCAATGAAATAGCCGACCGATTTGTCATACCCTCCACCAGCAACGATTTCCGCATTTTTATCAGCTTTGGCCTGATCGATGTATTTGGCAAGCTTGTCAAATGAGCCTTCATGAATGACAGCTGTGATGAAGTTAGACATATCTTCAGGTGAACCGGGCTTGTTAAAGCTTTCAACATCTTTTTTGACCAGATCTAAAATCTCATTAGCGGTCGATTTGGGCAGGTAGACCCGTGAGGCGGCGCTGCATTTCTGGCCCTGAAATTCAAAGGCACCTCTTGATATGGCCGTGGCCACCTGTTTGGGTTTGGCCGTAGGGTGCGCAATGATGAAATCTTTTCCACCTGTTTCGCCCACAATTCTGGGGTAGGTCTTGTAGTTGTGGATATTGTTGCCAATCTGCTTCCAAAGCTCTTTGAACACGATGGTCGAACCTGTGAAGTGCAAGCCAGAAAAATCAGGACTTGCCAAAATGGTCTCGGTGATCATTACGGGATCGCCCATGACCATGTTGATAACACCATCGGGCAGGCCTGCATCTTTGAAGACATCCATGATTACCTTTGCAGAATAGACCTGGCTATCGCTGGGCTTCCATACCACTACATTGCCCATCATGGCCGCACTGGCGGGCAAATTCCCGGCAATGGCCGTAAAATTGAACGGGGTGATGGCATAGACAAATCCTTCCAAGGGTCGGTATTCGACACGGTTCCAAGTACCCTCTGAAGAGTAGGGCTGCTCTTCATAGATCTGGCTCATAAAAGCTACATTGAACCGTAAAAAATCTATCAGTTCACAGGCAGAATCAATCTCAGCTTGATGAATGGTCTTGGACTGGGCCATCATGGTGGCGGCATTTATCTTGGCCCGGTACGGACCGGCAATTAAGTCTGCAGCCTTCAAAAATATGGCCGCCCGCTGCTCCCAAGTAAGATCGGCCCATTTTTTTCGGGCTTCCAAACAATTGGCAATGGCATTTTCAATGTGTTTTTTCTCGGCAGTATGGTAGTTGCCCACAATATGCTGGTGCTCATGGGGGGGCGTCATAGGGCGGGTATTGCCCGTCGTGATTTCTTCAGATCCTATATAGAGTGGAACTTCAACTTGTGCATTGTAATATGCCCGGTATTGTTTAAGCACGCCCTCTCGTTCAGGAGTGCCCGGAGCGTAGCTCTTTATCGGTTCATTGACTGCTATAGGAACTTGAAAAAAACCTTTACCCATCGTGGAAATTTTTATGGATTGAACAATGCCCACAAAGGTAGTGAAAGGGATGTCGAAAGTAAAATGAAAAAGGGCTTAGTTCATCGCAAAAGGAGCGGCAAACTTGAAGGTCGGAATTTCAACCTCAAATTCCTCTGATGATGAAAAATTCACCATGTTGTAAAAGCCGCGCATAGCCCCTATGGGCGAGGCCAAGAGGCAACCAGAACTATAGGTATGCGATTTGCCAGGTTGAATGACCGGTTTTTTGCCGATTACGCCTTCACCGTCGACAGTCTCCTTTTCCTTTAAAGAATCAAGAATGTCCCAATGCCTAGCGGTCAACTGTACCACATCCTTACCTTGGTTTTCTATGGTAATGGTGTAGCCAAAAGCATAGTGCATCTTATAGTTTTTGAAGAAAGTGCCCTCAAAACTAGTATGTATGGAGACTTTTATTCCTTTGGTGACTTGCGTAATCATAATCTTCAATAGGTAAAGACACTTCCTGTAAACAGTAACATAATGGTCAAAAGGGCCAAAAATGCAAAAACCGTGTTCAGAAAGATATATTTAACAATCGTTTTGAACCTACCTTGTCCATAGAATCTTCGCATGGCCTTGTACAGGTAAATGGCAAAAACCAACAAAAACAATCCTGCACTGGCCGTATTGAAAATAGCATCTACTATCAAGCTAAGGATGAGCAAGATAAATAATAACGATTGGTTGTGAAAACTAAAGATCAAATGATCGGTATAGGTGTATTTTTTACGGATGTACACCACCCAAATAAAAACAGCGAAGGCTGGTAAGAAGAAAAATACGACGAACGGCAACCTTGAAATGGTGGTGTTTATGAATGAACCTGGCTTTTCAATAGCTCGTAGGGCACTACTTGAAAAATTGAAAGCCATTCTGTTTGAAGCTGAATTTTCAATCCCATATTTGGTTTGGGCATCATGAAAGCTTTCTATGGAGTCGTTTCGCATCAACAAACTGAAATAGCCCATCTTTTCATAGAATATATTTGAGTCTGTGCTATCACCGATCGTTTTGAAATAGGCCTTAGGGTCGGCCAAGATTAAGGAATCTTGTTCGATTTCCTTTTTTTGCCCCGTGGTGATCAAAGAATCCAGATTGTTGATCTGTTCTTTGATCATTGTGGTATTCTGGCCTAGGGAGTCCTGTTGTTTCAAGGCTTTGTCAATTTCCTCTCTGAGGGCGGTATTGTCATTGGTGAACGTTCCAGATTCCATAGAAAAGGAAAAAGGCCCCGTTTGTTTGATGTTGTCGTTGAGCTGTTTGCCAAACCTATCTAATCTCGAGAAGTTGTTGTTGTAGGTAAACATCAAAAAATAGATGAATGCCAAACTCAATAAAAACCGAAACGGATTGGTGTAAGAAACTCTTTTGCCCCTAACGTAATCTTTGGTAATGGTGCCGGGTTTCACCAAAAGCGCATAAAGCGTTTTGAGCAGCTTTGAGTCGTAATTGACGAGACTGGAAAAAAACTCGTCGAAAAAATCTTTGAGCACCAATTTTTTGGTGCTGTTGGCCTGCGAACAGTTGGGGCAGTATTTGTCACTGACATCCAAAGGATGACCGCAGTTCAAACATTTGGTGCCACGATACGAAAGCTCATATCTGCCTTTGGTGATAAGGCCCTTGCCCTTGCCCATCTTTTTTGGTCGGTTTTAGCGCTAAAGATAAGTCAATTGCTGATATCTCGAGAGTTGGTAGAGCCGATGCCGATGATACTGTCGTAAAGCTCACCGAAATCTCGGTAATACACCAAAATGAGGTAATTGTTCTCCGTAAAATGAAAATTGCCCGAGACCAAATTGAAATCTATCTCGCCATTCTCTTTTTTGACCACATACTTGTAGTTGTAGAAACCTTGTTTAATGGGGTAAATGAGCTCCATATTCCCACTTTCTTCATTAAACGACATCTTGTTCTCTTCACTAAAGTCAAAATTGTTGAACCTGCCCACGACATAAACATCATCTAATCCAAGTAGTTCATTGTACGGTAGGCTAAAATGCACCTCTGAATACTCGGCCTCACGTGCCACATCATCTCCCTGAAGGGTGCGGACCACAAAATCACCGTTGATGTCTGGGAAAAAGGTATATTCTTGATCATAACGGTAATCGTTGGTGAAGAGATAATGGTGGTAGAGGTCTTTGAACTCGACCCTCGAGATGGCAAACGAAGGAGCCCGTAAATCTTTGGTGTCAAAGTTCAAGAATTCATTGCCCCCGAA
Organism: Muricauda sp. SCSIO 65647; assembly: GCF_021534965.1. NCBI lineage: Bacteria > Pseudomonadati > Bacteroidota > Flavobacteriia > Flavobacteriales > Flavobacteriaceae > Allomuricauda > Allomuricauda sp. SCSIO 65647. Next base: position 656,711 of record NZ_CP091037.1, on the reverse strand, counting down.
AAAAGCCGTTTCTTGATCATATCGGTAAACAAGCTCATTGCCTATGGTAAACTGCGGTTTTATATTGTAAATGGCTGTGGGCCAATAATGGTTTTTTATAATGCCCACTTTTATCTCTTTCTTGGGATTTATCACCTGAAAGCCAGCAGTATTTATGGTAAACTGTATAACTTGTTTCGTGTTGACGTAGTTGAAATCCCTTGACCGTTTCACGGTGGCGCCCACTTTCACCAAATCTTGATAGACCACGAATCGCCTCGAGAATTGAAGTTCGTTGAACATGTTATAGATCTCGAGTACGTAGTTGCCACTGGCCTTGAGCCTAACTTCGTTGTTGGGTATGGCCAGGCGATAGTTCGAATAGGGTTGAAGTGTATTGTAGCTGTTTTGATGGTCGATGATACGCTGGTTATCGTTGCCTTCTAAATACTGTGATTTCAATAATTGGGAGGGGGTCCAATCATAATCACAATGAATAATCTTGTAGTAATAGTCTTGTTCACTCGCAGAAAGATCATCAAACTCTAAGGTAATGCGCTCGCCCAACCGTATGATAGGAAATTGATCTTCGGTCGGTCCCTTGAAGACCACAGTCTTGATATGCGGGGGCGGATTTACCTCTTCCTGTACTTGGCCAAGCACTGAAATAGAGATAAGTAGAAAGGATATTTGTTTAATCAAAAACCGCATATACCGCTTATTTTGGGGGTAAAGGTAAACAAAAAGTATGCCGAGCAAAGTAAGCTCGTCATAATACCATTTTTATAGGTCGATAATTATGAAAACAATGCTTTAAGTAGTAAATTTGCGTGCATTTTTTGATAACCACTTAAGGTCAATATTCAATATGTCTAGAGACATCCGGATCAAAAAAGGGTTGGACATCAACCTTGTCGGGGCTGCAGAACAGACAACTTCAAAAGCCGTCATCAGTAACGTTTACGCTCTCAATTTAGATGATTTTCATGGCATCACACCCAAAATGTTGGTGAAAGAGGGTGCTGAGATCAAAGCTGGCGAACCCATCTTTTACAACAAGAAGATTGCAGATATGCTCTTCGTCTCTCCGGTCAGTGGAGAGTTGGTAGAGATCGTACGGGGGGCAAGAAGGCGCATCTTGACCTTGAAGATTTTGGCCGATAAAGAACAAGAGTTCCATAACGGTCAGAAGATCGACCTGGCCAAGGCAGATGGAAACGAAATTAGGGAGGCATTGCTAAAATCAGGTTGCTGGCCATTCATCAAACAGCGACCTTATGACATCATCGCCGATCCAGACATGGTGCCCAAGGCCATTTTCATCTCAGGCTATACGACAGCGCCTTTGGCCGCGGAAGTTGACTATGTTTTAAGGGGAAGGGAGAAAGAAATACAGACGGCCATCAATGCTCTTGCAAAGATGACCCCGGGTTCGATCCACGTTTCGGTCGGCAATACTTCGACATCACCTTTCAGTAAAATGGAGGGCATTGACCTTCACAAGGTTTCAGGTCCGCACCCAGCGGGTTTGGTCGGAACGCAGATCAATAAAATTGACCCGATCAACAAAGGGGAAGTGGTATGGACCATATCTCCCCAAGACCTTATCATTATCGGTGAGTGGCTACTGACCGGAAAATTCAATGCAGAGAGAACCATTGCGTTGACCGGTTCGGCCGTCAAGGCACCCAAATACTACACTACCAAGATCGGGGCCGAGATATCCACTTTTTTGTATGCCAGTGGGGTGAGCATGAAGAAGTTTAGGCTCATCAATGGCGATGTGTTGACAGGGTCGAAAGTAAAGCCCGACGGATATGTAGGGTTTTACAATAATACCGTTACCGCTATTCCAGAAGGTGATGACTATGAATTTTTCGGTTGGAACAAACCGGTTTTCAACAAAATTTCGACGACAAGGGCCTTGACCTTTTCTTGGATGCGGCCCAACAAGAAATATGACCTCGACACCAATACCAACGGTGAGCATCGCGCATTTGTGGTCACGGGCTTATATGAAGAAGTATTTCCATTGGACATCTACCCACTTCAGTTGTTGAAGGCCTGCATGGTAAAAGATTTGGACGAGATGGAGCAATTGGGTCTCTATGAGGTGGCGCCAGAAGATTTTGCCCTTACCGAATTCGTATGTGTCTCAAAACAGCCCCACCAAAAAATAATTAGGGACGGCCTCGATTTATTACACCAAGAAATAGGATAAAATGAGTGATAAAAGATTGACTTTCAAAAAACGATTGCACATTCTAAAGCACCATTATAGGGGCAGTAAATGGGCACCGGCATTCAATGCGTTGCACACATTTCTGTACATGCCTGACGAGACCACCCACGGTCGGGGTACCCATGTAAAAGCTGCCGATGACCTGAAACGTACCATGAACACTGTTATTATGGCTTTGGTGCCCTGTTTGTTGTTCGGCATGTTCAATACCGGCTACCAGCACTACTCGGCCATTAATGGTTTTCCTGAAAATTTCTCATTGTTCGAGCACTTCTTGACTTGGGACAATTTTTGGTTGGGTGCCATAACGGTACTGCCTTTGGTCATCGTTTCGTATGGGGTTGGGCTTGCCATCGAGTTCTTGTTCGCCGTGATCAAAGGGCAAGAAGTAGAAGAGGGTTATTTGGTGACCGGTATGTTGGTTCCATTGATCATACCCGTTGATACACCGCTTTGGATGTTGGCCGTGGCGGTCGCCTTTGGGGTTGTTATCGGTAAGGAGGTCTTTGGCGGTACAGGAATGAATATTTTGAATCCGGCGTTGACCATTCGGGCCTTTTTATTCTTTGCTTACCCAACGTGGATGAGCGGTGATAAGGTATGGGTGCATGGTGCCGTAGAGCGGGCCGGTACCGCAGATGCCATATCTGGTGAGACAATACTGGGCTATCTGGCCCAGGGCAACACGGCAGAAATGGCACAGAAGTATGATGTGGCCGATATGTTTTTCGGATTTATCCCAGGTTCGGTGGGCGAGACCTCGGCCTTACTGATTTTGCTGGGCGGTCTGTTCTTGATCTTTAGTAAAATTGCAAGTTGGCGCATTATGGTCAGTGCCGTAATAGGGTCATTGCTAATGGGCTTGATCTTTAACTGGATCGTCGATGCGGGATGGATTGCCGAGTACAGCAAATTTCATAGTCTGATGAGCCTTGATTACTGGCAACATCTGATTGTGGGCGGTCTGGCATTTGGCATTGTCTATATGGCGACCGATCCCGTAACGGGCTCGCAGACCAATAGGGGAAAGTGGATCTACGGTTTTTTGATAGGGTTTATCTCCGTGATGATCCGTGTGTTCAATCCGGCCTATCCAGAAGGGGTTTTCTTGGCAATTTTGCTAATGAACGTCTTTGCACCGACAATCGATCATTATGTAATCAGGGGCAATGTGAGAAGACGTCTTAAAAGGGCCCAGAATGCCACTGTTTATCCAAAGTTGTCAGAAGGAAAAGAAGAATTACAAGCTGAAACAGTATAATTATGGCGATCAATACTGAAAAGAACGTTTATACCGTAATCTTTGCGACCCTCATGGTAGTGGTGGTAGGTTCGATCTTGGCATTTCTTGCCTCTAGTCTAAGACCTGCCATCAAAGAAAACGAGCGTTTTGAAAAGCAACAGAACATTCTGTATGCTATGGGCGTAAATGAGAACGAAGGCGCCGGAAGCGTAAATTTTGTACCGACCAATAGGGTCGAAGATGAGTTTTTGAAATACGTTACCAAACAGATCGTATTGGACCAAAGTGGCAACGCCACCGAAGATCCAGAGGCTTTCTTGATCGACTTCAAAAAACAATTGGATGCCATTAAAAAGGGCAACGAAGCCAAACTGCCCTTGTTCTTGGGTGAAAAAGATGGCCAACAATACTATATTTTACCGCTTTACGGAAAAGGACTTTGGGATGCCATATGGGGTTATATGTCACTCGATGAGAATATGGTGGTGCAAGGGGTATATTTCGACCATAAATCTGAAACACCCGGTCTGGGCGCGAATATCAAGATGCGCTTTTTTATGGATGACTTTGAGGGTGAGTATGTTTTGGATGGCAACCAGTATAAAGGAATAGCGGTGGTCAAAGGTAACAACGATCCCTTGAACCAGACCAAAGATGACAATGAGGTCGATGCACTTGCTGGTGCCACCATTACGGGAAATGGGGTGACCGCCATGATCAAAGAGACCCTTAGGCTATACAGGCCTTATTTAAAAACGATTAGAAACCAATAATATGGCACTACTTTCAAAGAAGGATACAAATCTGATATTAGATCCATTAGCTGACAACAACCCGATTACCATTCAGGTCTTGGGTATTTGTTCAGCCCTGGCGATTACCGCCGAATTGAAAGCCTCGGTAGTTATGGCCATATCGGTGCTGTTCGTAATGGGCGTCGGCAATGTGGTGATTTCATTGATGCGAAATATTATTCCCTCAAAGATTCGGATTATTGTGCAACTGGTGGTCATAGCCGCACTGGTAATCATTGTTGACCAGGTATTGAAGGCCTTTGCCTATGAATTGAGCAAGACACTTTCAGTTTTCGTCGGGTTGATCATTACGAACTGTATCATCATGGGCCGTTTTGAAGCCTTTGCCCTTGGCAATGGTATATGGCGATCGTTTTTAGATGGTATCGGCAACGCTTTGGGCTATGGCGTCATTCTGATCATCGTGGGATTCTTTAGGGAACTTTTGGGTTCGGGTACGCTGTTCGGTTTTCCTGTCTTGGGAGACCCCATTGCAAAAACCGGACTTTATTCCATAGGTTACGAGAACAACGGTTTCATGATCATACCGCCCGCCGCATTGATCGTGGTCGGTATCATCATATGGGTACAGCGCTCCCGTAACAGGGCATTGATTGAAGAAGCTTAAAATAGTATTGAGATGTTAGAGCATATAGAATTATTTTTCAAATCCATCTTTATCGATAACATGGTATTTGCCGTGTTTTTGGGAATGTGTTCCTATTTGGCCGTTTCAAAAAAGGTGAGTACGGCTGTGGGCCTGGGTGCGGCCGTGATCTTTGTATTGGCCGTAACGGTGCCTTTGAACTGGTTACTGGACCAATATCTCTTACAAGAAGGCGCTTTGGCATGGTTGGGCCCCGAATATGCCGATTATAATCTGAGCTTCCTTTCCTTTATACTTTTCATTGCCACCATCGCCACCATGGTGCAATTGGTTGAAATTGTGGTCGAGAAATTTTCACCGGCACTATACAACTCTTTGGGTATTTTCTTGCCGTTGATTGCGGTAAATTGCGCCATTTTGGGTGGCTCGCTGTTCATGCAGGCAAGGGAAATACCGTCTTTGGGCTTGGCCCTCAATTATGGGGTAAGCTCGGGTATCGGTTGGTTCTTGGCGATTTTGGCCATAGCCGCCATCCGTGAGAAAATAAGGTATTCAAATGTACCCGCCCCACTTCGTGGATTGGGTATCACTTTTATCATCACAGGTTTGATGGGCATTGGTTTTCAAAGCTTCGGAGGGATGCTGACGGGCGATAACGAACCGCCCGAGCAACCGACCCCAACAACGGTTGAAAAAGTGAATAAAGAGGAAATTGAAAAAGAGATGGAAGACAAAGACAAAGAAGTCTCTTATAACGAAGTCATAAACGAACAAAAATGATTCTAGCTACCAGTACGGGAGGTACTATCTTAATTACAGTAGTTGCGTTTCTTATATTGATCTTGCTTTTGGTGGCCCTGTTGCTCTTTACCAAAGAGAAGCTTTCCCCATCGGGCCCGGTGACCATTACCATCAATGGTGAAAAACAGATGCAGGTCGAATCGGGCAGTTCTTTGTTGGCCACTTTGGGCAATAAGAAAGTCTTTTTGCCATCGGCATGTGGTGGTGGGGGTACCTGTATTCAATGCGAATGTCACGTGCTTTCTGGTGGTGGGGAAGCATTGCCTACCGAAACGCCACACTTTTCTAAAAGGGAATTGCAAGAAGGGGCCCGTTTGGCTTGTCAGGTAAAGGTCAAACAAGATATGGAGATCACCATTCCCGAAGAGGTTTTTGGTATCAAGAAGTGGGAAGCTACAGTGGTGAGAAACTATAACGTGGCCTCGTTTATCAAAGAGTTTGTCGTAGAGATTCCTGAAGATATGAACTATAAGGCGGGAGGATACATCCAAATTGAGATTCCTCCTTGCGAGATCAAATATTCAGATATTGATATCACCGCGCACCCAGAAGAACACGAAACACCTGATAAGTTTAAGACTGAATGGGACAAGTTCGACCTTTGGCCTTTGGTCATGAAGAACACCGAAACGGTAGAACGCGCCTATTCGATGGCTTCCTATCCTGCCGAAGGACGTGAAATCATGTTGAACGTTCGTATTGCCACCCCACCATGGGATCGTTCAAAAAATGGATGGATGGATGTAAACCCGGGTATAGCCTCATCATACATCTTCAATTGTAAAGAAGGCGATAAAGTGACTATTTCAGGTCCGTTTGGCGAGTTTTTCATCAATGAATCCGAAGCCGAGATGCTCTATGTGGGCGGTGGTGCAGGTATGGCCCCCATGCGGTCGCACCTCTATCATTTGTTCAAGACAATGAAGACCGATAGAAAGGTGACATTCTGGTATGGCGGTCGTTCAAAACGTGAACTGTTCTATATTGAGCACTTTAGGGAGTTAGAGAGAGAATTTCCGAACTTCAAGTTCTATATGGCCCTTTCAGAACCTTTGGAAGAAGATAACTGGAAGGTCAAGAAAGACATCGATGACGAAGGTGACGGGTTTGTTGGTTTTATCCACAACTGTGTAATCGATAATTATTTGAACCACCATGATGCGCCCGAAGATATCGAACTCTATTTCTGCGGACCACCCCTGATGAACAAGGCGGTTCAGAAAATGGGTGAGGATTTTGGTATTCCTGATGAGAATATACGATTCGATGATTTTGGAGGATAAAACTTCATAAAAATAGAACCAAACCGATACCTGCCGTATCGGTTTTTTTGTAAATGGAAAAAAGACGCATACTTACCGAACAAGAATTGCACAATCTGGCGATGAACATCGTTGGTCGAGAACTCGAATCAAAAGGCTTTGAATTCATGGCCGTGAACAGCAAACCAAAGAAAAACCCCCAATTTGTCTGCCTAAAAGAAAAGCAATTGCACTTTGTTGTGGTCAGAAGCGTCGAGTACCCAAGAGACCCTAAGATCTATGATGAAAACTTGATGCAAAAAGTGAAGAACCAAGCCATGAAGTTTGAGGCCAAAACCTATTATGCCGGGGTCGGTCTTTCAAATGCGGCAGACAGAAAACTTCCGGTATATTTGAACGAAGAATACATTGTTGAATATCAAGGATTGATCGAGGTTTTATGATAAGGACATTTCTATTTCTTACTGTTTTGATTGTTTCAATGAGCTGTGGCCCTGATGAACGGGTCAAGAACCAAAACCTTGGGCAAGCTTTGGGCACCACCTATGCCATCACTTATATCGCGGACGAACAACTTGATTACCAGTCAGAAATCGACTCAGTTTTCGCGGTGGTCAACCAATCAATGTCCACTTATATTCCCACCTCTGATATTTCTAAGATCAATAACGGTGATTCTACGGTAACGGTAGATGCCATGTTCAAAGAGGTATTTCAAATTTCTAAGGAAATATACCAAAGCACAGATGGTTATTTTGATCCCACTGTGGGAATCTTGGTAGATGCCTGGGGTTTTGGCCCCGGTGAGCAACTCAACCTCGACAGTGCCAAAGTGGATAGTCTATTGCGATTTGTAGGATGGGAAAAAGTACAACTGAACCCCGACAATACCATCACAAAAAGGTATGCGAACATTCGTTTTGATTTTAACGCCATTGCCAAGGGTTATGCCATTGACCGATTGGGAAGCCTTTTAGACCAAAAAAAGATCGATAACTATCTTGTTGAGGTCGGAGGGGAGCTATTGGCCAAGGGCACCAATAAGATCTCAGGTAAACGATGGACGGTAGGTATCGATGACCCACAGGTTGAGGGAGGTAGAAGACTGAAACGGATCATTTTCCTAAAAGATAGGGCAATGGCCTCGTCGGGCAATTATCGAAAGTTTCGCATCGATTCGGTTACAGGAGAGAAATTTGTGCACACCATAGATCCAAAAACCGGCTTCACCAAAAATGCAAAGGTTTTGGCCACTAGTGTCATAGCAGACGATTGTGCCACTGCCGACGGGTATGCCACGGCATTTATGGCGATGGATTTGGAGCGCTCAAAAAATATCTTAAAAGAACAACCTGTACTGGAAGCGTATATCATCTATTTGGATGATGAAGGAGAGACCAAAGAATATATGACTTCAGGCTTTGAAAAATTGGTCGAAGAATGATCATTTTGATACCAAAGGAATGATTTCCCCTTTGGCCAAACGATATCTGCCCACTTCTTTTTGAGAGAGTTTTTTGGTATAATCGACCTCATCGACCGTAAAACCGACACTTCTTAATTTATCAAAGTAATCACGACCATAAATGCGCACATGGTCATATTGCCCAAAAATTCTGGTCCGTTCTTTTTTGTCGGTAATGGAATCGTCTTCAAAAGTGGTTTTGCGACCCAGGTCCTGAGGAATTTGAAAGATGCCCCATCCACCAGGTGTCATGATGCGATACAGTTCTCGCATTGCCTTTCTGTCATCGGTAATGTGCTCTAAGACATGGTTGCAAAGAATGACATCAAAAGAACCGTCATCAAAAGGTAGATCACAGATATCGGCCTTGACATCCGCTAGGGGAGAATTGAGGTCGGTCGTGGTGTACTGTAGATTTTTGAGCTTTTTGAATCGCTTATAGAATGCTTGTTCAGGGGCAAAATGCAGCACTTTTAGCTTACTGGAGAAAAAGTCGGTTTCATTTTTGAGGTAAAGCCAGAGCAAACGATGACGCTCAAGCGATAGGGTAGAGGGCGATAGCACGTTCTCCCTGGTATTTTCATATCCATAGGGTAAAAAGGCTCGAAAACTTTGCCCGTCAATGGGGTCGGTATACTCGTTCCCTTTAAGAAAAAAGGCCAGAACGGGTCTTGCCAGATAGCTCAATTTGATCAGCCATGGCCTAGGCAAGAGATTAAGGGTGTATTTGAATATCGATGACACTGATTACACGAATTTTTACAAATGGTTAGCGTATTACACTTTTATAGGAGAAACTATGTTCTTTAAAATTTACTACTGGGCCTAACTTCAATTTTGGGGCTGTCATGTAATTAAGGGTTTGTTGATTCAGGTATAAAAGTAAGGAGGTATTTTAATGTTTTTGACACGAATTGCACGAATACCCACTAATTTTAAAGTATTGCTCTTCTATAAGCTAAACTATCTTCTCTAAAATTTACTACTGGGCCCAACTTCAATTTTGGGGCTGTCATGTAATTAAGGGTTTGTTGATTCAGGTATAAAAGTAAGGAGGTATTTTAATGTTTTGACACGAATTGCACGAATACCCACTAATTTTAAAGTATTGCTCTTCTATAAGCTAAACTATCTTCTCTAAAATTTACTACTGGGCCCAACTTCAATTTTGGGGCTGTCATGTAATTAAGGGTTTGTTGATTCAGGCATAAAAGTAAGGAGGTATTTTAATGTTTTTGACACGAATTGCACGAATACCCACTAATTTTAAAGGATTGCTCTTCTATAGGCTAAACTGTCTTCGCCAAAATTGACCAAAAGACCTAATTTCAATTTTGAAGTTGCCAAATAATTGAGTGTTTGTTTGATATGGCTTTTGGTTAATGATTCGATTGCCTTAAGTTCTAATATAATTTTGTCATCAACCACAAAATCTGCAAAGTAATGATGGGGAAGCACATTTCCTTTATACTGAATTTCGAATTTTACCTCTCGTTTGTATGGAACCCCATTCGATTTCAGTTCTAATTCCAAAGCATCGCCGTACACGATTTCACTAAATCCTTTTCCCAGCTCTTTATGAACATCCATACACAAACCAATGATAAAGTATGATTCGTCTTTATAAATCAGTTTGTTTGACAAATCTGTGCAATTAGTGAAATTCGTGTCTTTTGAACTCTACTTCTTCATCAGACACTATGCCCAAGGCATCGTATATGTACTGAAAAGTCGATAGTAGCTCGGGTCTACCATCGATCAGGGCCACATCATGCTCAAAATGTGCGCTGGGTTTACCATCTGCGGTGAGTATGGTCCAACCATCATTTAGCTGCTTGATGCGACGGGTACCCATATTGATCATGGGCTCTATGGCAACGACCATTCCGTTTACGAATTTCTTTCCTCGGCCCCGTTTTCCATAATTGGGCATTTCAGGGGTTTCATGGAGTTTGGTGCCCAAACCATGGCCAACCAGTTCACGTACAACACCATACCCGTGGCTCTCGCAAAAATTCTGAATGGCATAACCTACGTCACCGACCCGATTTCCTAATTTAAACTGACGAATACCGACATAAAGCGACTCTTTGGTGACCTGTAGCAATTTTTTGGTTTCTTCTGTCACTTCGCCGACTTCGAAGGTATAGGCATGATCACCGTAAAAACCATTTTTCAATGCACCGCAATCAACAGAGATGATATCGCCTTCCTTTAAGGGCTCTTCATTCGGAATACCGTGCACCACTTGGGCATTCGGACTCCAATTCAAGGTGTTCGGAAAATCGTACATACCCAAAAAACCCGGTTCGGCACCTTGGCCGCGAATGAATTCTTCGGCCATTTTATCGAGCTTCAAAGGATTGGCCCCTGGTTTTATTTCAGAAGCCAGCATACCCAAGGTCTTCGAAACGACCAGAGCACTCTCGCGCATGAGTTCGATTTCTTCTGCTGTCTTGATATTGATCATGGGCGCAAAGATAAGCTGAAATGCCGAAACGGTTTTCACACCATGCTCACCTACATCATAACCGTTTTAGGCCCTTCAGGTCATTTCTATCAGAAGTGGCCATAATACTGATGGCATAACCCCCGCCAGGAGCACAAAATTGCTTTAGTTTGGATTTACTGGTAACCTGATATTTTCGAATTTGATATTCTTTCGGATTTTCTTTGTAATGGGTGTTTTTGGTATCACCGTAAATGGTCGCCACATACTTTTTGTCGTCATCCAAAAAATCAAAGGAAATGGTCGAAGTTCTTGGCTCTTCATCATTGGTGCGGCCTACAAACCAATTATCGGTATCCTTTTCCTTACGGGCATAAGTGATGTAATCACCTGGTTCTGCTTCGAGTACCAAGCTGGTATCCCAATCAAGCCCCACATCCTTTATAAATTGAAAAGCGTCTAAGTGCTTTTCATACGTCTCGGGTAGGTCTGCGGCCATTTGTAAGGGGCTGTACATGGTCACATACAATGCCAATTGCCTGGCTATTGTGGTATTCACCCAAGAACGGTTGTTAGGGTTATATTTACTGACATCTGGCTCGAATACTCCCGGGGTATAATCCATAGGTCCGCCGATCAACCTGGTAAAGGGCAAAATGGTCGTATGATCGGCATTGTTGCCCCCAAAAGCTTCATATTCAGTGCCCCTAGCCGATTCGTTGCCTATTAAATTAGGATAGGTTCTACGCAAACCTGTAGGTCGTACCGCTTCATGGGCATTGACCATGATATGGTGTTCGGCAGCCACGGTGATGGCATGGAGGTAGTGGTTTATCATCCACTGGCCATAATGATGTTCACCCCTTGGAATGATATCGCCTACATAGCCGCTCTTCACTGAATTGTAATTGTTTTCGACCATGAAATCGTAGGCGGCATCCATGAAGCGTTCATAGTTTCTCACCGATCCTGAAGTTTCATGGTGCATCATAAGGCGAACTTCTTTTTCTTTTGCATAGTCTCTTAATTCTTTCACGTCAAAATCGGGATAGGGTGTCAGAAAGTCAAAGACAAAATCTTTCGATTTGCCGAACCAGTCTTCCCATCCTTGGTTCCAACCTTCTACCAAAACCTGGTCAAAACCATGTTGGGCGGCGAAATCGATATGTTTTTTTACATGTTCTGTATTGGCGGCATGTTTTCCGTTTGGGGTAGTTTTGGTGTAATCGGTTTCCCCTAGTCTGACACTTGGTAGTTCGTCGGTATAGGCCCATGAGCTTTTACCCGTGATCAATTCCCACCAGACCCCTATGTACTTTACCGGTTTTATCCAAGAGGTGTCTTCAAAGACACAGGGCTCGTTCAAGTTCAAGGTCATGTTCGACAAGAGAATGTCAGCAGCATTTTTACTGGCAATGACCGTACGCCAAGGGGTATTGGCCGGTGCCTGCATATAGGCCATATTGCCAATCGCATCAGGTGTCAAATGTGACTCAAAGATGAGATTTTCCTCATCTAGTTCAAGGTGCATGCAAGAATAGCCGATTAGTGCGGCCTCGTGCAAATTGATATAGGTTCCCTCTTCGGTTTTCATCAACAAAGCGGTTTGCACCCCTGTTTTTGAAAACGGTGTCTGTGAGGCATTGGGTGTTACCGCTTTGGGCATCAGACTTGAAATCTGGGATAGTTTTGAGGTTGTGTAATCATACTCTTGGGTGTCATAATCACCGGGAATCCAAAAGGTTTTGTGGTCGCCCGTCATGGCGAACTGGGTCTTTTCGTCGGTGATGACAAAATAGATCAGATTCGGTTGTTCGGGAAATTCATACCTAAAGCCCAGACCATCGTCAAAAAGCCGAAATCGAATGTTCATGAAACGGTTGGTGGCAGGCTGCGCCAGTTTTACCAACAATTCGTTGTAATGATTGCGTATACTGTTGGATTCGCCCCATACGGGTTTCCAGGTTTCGTCGAAAGTACTGGTTTTGGTATCGATAACGGTAAAGCCATCCAACAATGCCGGCATATCTTTCAATTCAAACCCTAAGCTACTTTGCGCTATGATTTTGTTCCCCTCTAACGATAGTTCATAGGTAGGCCTACCATCCTCTAAAGAAAATGTCATCGAAAAATTGGCACTGGGAGATTGCAGTTCTTGGGCCAGACCAAAAATGGAAATGGAGATAAATGTCAGTACAAGAGAAAATCTTTTCATTTCAAAGCTATATCAACGGTTCTTGTGTCATCAATTGCGGTTTTTCAATACCCATCATTTTTAAGATGGTCGGTGCAATGTCTCCCAAAACCCCACTTTTTATTTGTTTGATTTCATTATCTACCATAATCAGGGGTACCGGATTGGTGGTATGGGCCGTATTCGGACTACCGTCAGCATTGACCATGGTATCGCAATTGCCGTGGTCGGCGATGACAATGGTCGAATAACCATTTTCCAATCCTGTATTGATGACGGCTTGGGCACATTCGTCTACGGTTTCACATGCTTTGATGGCAGCTTTCATGACACCTGTATGGCCTACCATGTCTGGATTTGCGAAATTGAGACAGACAAAGTCAGCAACGCTATCCTTCAATTTCGGAACAATGGCATCCCTTACTTCGTAAGCACTCATTTCTGGCTTCAGATCATAGGTGGCCACTTTGGGCGAAGGACATAGAATGCGCTCCTCGCCATCAAAAGGTTCTTCCCTTCCACCGTTGAAAAAGAAGGTCACATGGGGATATTTTTCCGTCTCTGCGATCCTGATCTGTTTTTTACCGGCTTTTGAGAGTACCTCACCCAGGGTTTCCCTTATATTTTCCTTGCCGTAGATTACTTTGATACCTTCAAATGTGTCATCATAATTGGTCATGGTGACATAATAAAGGTTCAGTTTGTGCATGTTGTGCTCATGCATGTTTTGTTGGCTCAACACTTGGGTGAGCTCTCGGCCGCGATCGGTCCTGAAATTGAAGAAAATAACGATGTCACCTTCCTTTATGATTCCGTTGCCCTCTAAAAGAATCGGTTTTATAAATTCATCGGTGATGTCATTGTCATAGCTTTTCTGCATGGCCTCGGTAATATCATCAAAAGGCTCACCTTTGCCGTTGACGATGAGGTCATACGCCAATTTCACCCGTTCCCATCTTTTATCCCGGTCCATGGCATAATAACGGCCGATGACCGACGCCAGCCTTGTGTTCTTATCTTTACTGAAATCGACCACTTCTTGTAGAAAACCTTTTCCGCTTTTTGGATCCACATCGCGGCCATCTGTGAAGGCGTGAACATATGATGCTTGAACACCACTTTCATCAGCTGCCTTTATCAGTGCTTTTAGATGATCGATATGGCTGTGTACGCCGCCATCGCTTACCAGACCTAAAAAATGGACGGCTTTGTTGTTGTTTTTGGCATGTTCAAAGGCTTCAAAAAGCACTTTTTCATCTTTTAGGGTATCTTCTTTGACCGCCATATTAATTTTTGCCAGATCTTGATAAACAATTCTGCCCGCACCAAGGTTCATATGCCCTACCTCACTGTTTCCCATTTGCCCTTCTGGAAGTCCCACGTTCATGCCATCGGTCAATAGTTGGGCGTTGGCATATTTTTCATAGAGAGCGTCGATAAATGGGGTGTGTGCTTTTTCAATTGCCGAAACTTCAGGGTTAGGTGAAATGCCCCATCCATCCAAAATCATCAATATTACTTTTTTTCTCATATCTAGTTCAAAATCAGTTGTGAATTTAGGTTACTATTTAGCTAAAATCATGATGGTCATTGTGAAAAAAGAGGTCAAGAGTCCTTCTCGTTGTGCATCTTGTTAAAATTTAGTTATATATCTGTTAATCGTGTAACATTTTTGTGCAATATGAGTCTATTTAGCATCAATCATTTTTATTAATCAAAAAATTATTCATCATGAAAAAAACAATCCTGACACTATTGGTGGCCTGTGTATTCGGTTTCGCACATGCAGGTACTATTGACGAAACGGCCAAAGTTACAAAAGACATTAGCCTAATCGAAGACTTTGAACTTAATTCTTTCTGTAAGGCGATCATGAAAGGTGATGTTGACCTTGTAAAAAAGATGATCGCTCTTGGCGAAGACGTAAATCAGAAATCTTTGGGCATGGCTCCCGTTCATTTTGCCGCACGATACAATAAGGCGGAAATATTGGAAGTTTTGCTGGCCAATGGTGCCAACATCAAAAAAAGGTGTGACAAAGGCTATACTGCAAAAAAGCATGCTGAACTTTCGAATGCGACCGAAGCGTTGGAGGTTATTGAAGCCGCTATGAAAAAATGATGCCGCGTTTATCCATCAATCAAAAAACCCATTGCACTGCAATGGGTTTTTTCATTTACAACATATAGTGTTCAAGTAAAAGAGTAAATGAATTCTTGTTGATTTTTCAAAAGTCAAATCCTGTGAAGGCCCTATATAAAAAAGCATATACGGCCATTGATAACATGATGGCACAAAAAATGGAATAGGCCTTTAGCAATATGACCAATACCTCTGGCTTACAATTGTCAAAGGCTTGAACATAAAGGTTTTTGAAATGTAAAAAAGTTCCCATATAGTCTGTCTTCGTCATTAAATCTGCACAGCTATGTGGGTTTAAATTCTGGTAGTAAGTCTTTGGGGTTTATAAAGGTACAAAAAAGGGTTCAATAATGATATTTAGTCGGTGAACAGCGATTATCATCGACCTTCATGCTTTTTGATGGCCTCCTTTATTTTTTCAATACGGTTTTCAGGATCGGGATGTGTGCTCTGAAACTCGGGCACTCTATTGGGGCCTGCGGCAGCTTTCAGTATTTTCATGACCTCGATCATTTCATTTGGGTCATAACCTGCTTGAATCATGAAGAGCACGCCCAATTCATCACTTTCTAGTTCATCACCGCGACCATTTTTCAGTAAGGTGTTCTGCCCGATACTGCCCACAATGTCTCCGGCATCGGCCCCAACACTGGCCCCCATTGAGACGGTGCGCCAAAAATTGGTCTCGGCAATTCTTTCGGCTGAATGGCGCCCTATGACATGCCCAATCTCATGGCCCAATACCCCGGCCAACTGGGCCTCATTGAGTTGCTCGAACAGTGCATAGGTAATAAAGCACTGCCCTCCCGGTAATGCAAAGGCATTAATGGTGCGGTCATCGGCCAATAAATGAAAGTCATATTGATAGGGTGTTTCACGGGCGATACTGTTATTGACCAATTTTTGCCCTACGGCATCTACTAAGGTCTGTAAGCGTTCGTCAGGATACAGCCCCCCATGCTGTTGGGCCATCTGTGGGGCACTTTGAAGACCGATGGCAATCTCTTGCTCAGCGGTCATATTGATATTCTGTACCCTTCCGGTATACGGGTTTTCTTCTTTGTTGTTGCATCGTTGAATAAAGGCGAAGGCCACAATGGCCAGACCGATCAGTATCCGGATTTTCCAGCTGCCCCTACTTCTCATGGTCGTTAGTGTTCAAGTGGCTTGTAAGATACAAAAAAACGCTACAGAAGATCTTGGTTGATATCCAAAATGTTGTCTTGTATATAAGTCTTCAAAAAACCGGTGGTGAAGTGCTCAGATCCCAAAAAATCTTCTTTTGACAGCAATTTTAACAGATTGAGTTTTCGGTACGCGATGAGCATGGGTATCGAAAGTGGGGCATAACTGTAATGCCAGGGCTCGTATTTAAACCCTTTTCGTTTGGGATCATCGGTATAGACCAAATGAAAATCGAATTTCTCCGCATTATCGTCCAGCCACAGCTTAAGATCTTCGAAGGCACCGCCCTTTTCAAATTTTTCGGTCACCAAGACATCGCCACTGACCTGAGCATTTCCATCGATAATATCGATATCGGTACCCCAATGGTGCCTACTGGTGCCGGGTATGGTCGAATACTCGATGATTTTCTCAATGGCATCCAAAGGGGGCATTTCATCATCTTCGGTGAAGCGAATGTACTTACGTTCCCAAATGGACCGCTGTCTGTAAAAATCGCGATAACTCGATACCATCTTTATGTCAAACCCCTCTTTTTGGGCCGCTTCCTTCATTTTTACATAGGCGTCGTGGGCCTCTTTTCGTAAGTTGATCCCTTCTCCAAAAAGGGCGATATCGGCCTTGCCCATCAGTTCTTCGGTAGTAAATTCTTCTTGTGGACCCAATAGATTCTGTGGAAAAGCGGTCACGGCCAGCCCTGCCAACCCTGAGTTTTTGATGAATGAACGTCGTTGCATTGTCAATGGATATTTAGATAACAAACTTATGCAATCCGTACATAACAAATAAGATGCCAGTTTTAAAAATGGTATTCAGACAGAAGGAAACACCAAATCACCTGTCTAAAAAGAAGAAGCCTTGGTATTGAACGCCCTCATCAATGTCGTTAAGCGTGACCAAGTAGTAGTAAATGCCCTCGGGGAGCCCTGCATCTCGGTTGATCACAAAATTGCCAAAATTCGATGTTCCATTGAATTCGTTGGTGTAATTGGTTCTTTCATACACCTTTTGGCCAAAGCGGTTAAAGATCTGAATGCTGTTGTTGGGTGATTCTTCCATACCATCGATGACCAAAACATCATTGATGCCATCACCATTCGGACTCACAAAATAGCCCCCCAAAGTTGGGTTGTTCACTACAAAAATATCGGTGGGCAGGGGTACGGTGCCGAAAGTGATGGCCGCAAAATCATCGGGCACAAAGGTTTCGGAAGTCATAAAGCCCTGATCGATGTCACCACTAAAGGCCGAATTGCCCAAAATGACCCATTGGCCCGTTGAAATATTGTATCCCACGATGACAAGGTCTTCGGGCGTTGAGGCCAAGACCGAAAGATTGCTACGAGAGTTCCAACTGATGGTGACCCTCGAAGGCACGTTGCCCTGTATTATCCAGAATTCGTTCGGCGAGATTTCACCTATATCGCGCACTCTGCTGTCGGTATCAAACTGCTCTGAAAGCGATGTCGGGTTCGACGGATTTTCAAAAAAATAGGCACAGCGGGCCAGATCGTTGTTGCTATCAGAATCGAGTATCAATGGGCGCAGATATTCGGCATCACCCACAGGAAACGAAAAGAACCGCTTGTTTGAAACGGCGACAAAACCATCGACCTTGGCGGCATCGTTCTCACCGCTGAAAAAGGCATCGTCCATAAACTCAAAATAGACATCGATGAGGTTTTTGGGAGTGATGATGTCGCCCACCACAAAATTGGCATTGTTGGTCACGGCCATGGTCGTGTTAAGCGATAAGCCGTTATCGACCATGACCTCCATATCTTGAAATTGGGTGGCAAAGGCGCCCGACACATTTAGGGTCTCGGTACCATAAAAACCGACCAGCCCTTGGTTGTTATCAAATACCCCGTCATTGATCAAGTCGGTATGAAAGCCTATCTGCCCATTACCGTGCACTTGCAGGTTACCGCTCTTGTACAGGGCGGTTTGGGCGCAGCTAAGCGACGCACCCAATAAAAATACTATGTTGAGCAGTAGCTTCACCCTTTAATTTTTGGCTTTTAGCAGTGCCTTGATCTCGGCCATGTCTTTTTTTATGGCCAGTAGTTCACTGTTCAATGCTTGGTTCTGTTCTTGCAGCGTTTTGATTTTCTTTTCTTGCTCGATGGTATGCAAGAACAGTTCTTCGATTTTTTCGAGGTTTTGAAGATTGGATTGACTCAGATTCCAGTGTCCGTCTTTTTTAGCTTGTGCTAAAGAAGTTACCCCTGGAAGATGTTTGTTCTTTTTGACAAATGCCTCTATTTCTTCTAAGGTCTTAAACCGGTAATCTTTCTTTAATTCAGAGTATCCGTCAAAATAGTTTTGGAAGACAAAGTCGGGGACAACCGTGTTGCCATTCATTAAAATATCCGCGCCGGTCGTCATTCCTGCTGTAGCATTAATTTGTGATGTAAACACAGGATTCACTTTACTTCCATCAATGGCTGCTGAAGCATTTATATCTTCATTAAGAATAGCGCCATTGGCAATTTTAAAAGTACTAATAGCATTTGGTTGTATTTCGCCAGTGCCAACTGAATTGCCTGCCATTTCAGTCTGAGTTATACCATTTGGGGCAATTTCAATTGTTACGTTGCCGAATAGGACATTTGCCCCGCCAGTAACGGCTAATGTGCTTGATGTGATACTACCGGTAGCTCCCGGCAACGTCACGGTGTTCCCTCCGGGGCCGCTTATGGTCAGGTCGCTGCCCGCGATCGAGAGCGTCTGTATCTCATTGGTGGGATCTCCATCCGCCTCGGTGGTCAGG
Source organism: Muricauda sp. SCSIO 65647 (assembly GCF_021534965.1). NCBI lineage: Bacteria > Pseudomonadati > Bacteroidota > Flavobacteriia > Flavobacteriales > Flavobacteriaceae > Allomuricauda > Allomuricauda sp. SCSIO 65647. The sequence goes on along the minus strand of NZ_CP091037.1, from coordinate 637,575 downwards.
TACCCGTTGTTCGCCACGAACGCGTCTACCGCGGCCTCGTCGAGCTGTGTGTCGTCATCGATGTCGTCGGCGAAGCCCGCCGGTATGTTGGTGATGGTCGTCCAGTCTGCGGTGCCTGCGGCCGGCAATGTCACGGTGTTCCCGCCCGGGCCGCTTATGGTCAGGTCGCTGCCTGCGATCGAGAGCGTCTGTATCTCGTTTGCGGGGTCGTCGTCGAGCTCGGCGGTCAGGTACCCGTTGTTCGCCACGAAGGCATCCACCGCGGCCTCGTCGAGCTGCGTATCGTCATCGATGTCGTCGGCGAAGCCCGCCGGTATGTTGGTGATGGTCGTCCAGTCTGGGGCGCCTGCGGCCGGCAATGTCACGGTGTTCCCGCCCGGGCCGCTTATGGTCAGGTCGCTGCCTGCGATCGAGAGCGTCTGTATCTCGTTTGCGGGGTCGTCGTCGAGCTCGGCGGTCAGGTACCCGTTGTTCGCCACGAAGGCATCCACCGCGGCCTCGTCGAGCTGTGTGTCGTCATCGATGTCGTCGGCGAAGCCCGCCGGTATGTTGGTGATGGTCGTCCAGTCTGCGGTGCCTGCGGCCGGCAATGTCACGGTGTTCCCTCCGGGGCCGCTTATGGTCAGGTCGCTGCCCGCGATCGAGAGCGTCTGTATCTCATTGGTGGGATCTCCATCCGCCTCGGCGGTCAGGTACCCGTTGTTCGCCACGAAGGCATCCACCGCGGCCTCGTCGAGCTGCGTATCGTCATCGATGTCGTCGGCGAAGCCCGCCGGTATGTTGGTGATGGTCGTCCAGTCTGGGGCGCCTGCGGCCGGCAATGTCACGGTGTTCCCGCCCGGGCCGCTTATGGTCAGGTCGCTGCCTGCGATCGAGAGCGTCTGTATCTCGTTTGCGGGGTCGTCGTCGAGCTCGGCGGTCAGGTACCCGTTGTTCGCCACGAAGGCATCCACCGCGGCCTCGTCGAGCTGCGTATCGTCATCGATGTCGTCGGCGAAGCCCGCCGGTATGTTGGTGATGGTCGTCCAGTCTGGGGCGCCTGCGGCCGGCAATGTCACGGTGTTCCCGCCCGGGCCGCTTATGGTCAGGTCGCTGCCCGCGATCGAGAGCGTCTGTATCTCGTTTGCGGGGTCGTCGTCGAGCTCGGCGGTCAGGTACCCGTTGTTCGCCACGAAGGCATCCACCGCGGCCTCGTCGAGCTGCGTATCGTCATCGATGTCGTCGGCGAAGCCCGCCGGTATGTTGGTGATGGTCGTCCAGTCTGGGGCGCCTGCGGCCGGCAATGTCACGGTGTTCCCGCCCGGGCCGCTTATGGTCAGGTCGCTGCCTGCGATCGAGAGCGTCTGTATCTCGTTTGCGGGGTCGTCGTCGAGCTCGGCGGTCAGGTACCCGTTGTTCGCCACGAAGGCATCCACCGCGGCCTCGTCGAGCTGCGTATCGTCATCGATGTCGTCGGCGAAGCCCGCTGGTATGTTGGTGATGGTCGTCCAGTCTGGGGCGCCTGCGGCCGGCAATGTCACGGTGTTCCCGCCCGGGCCGCTTATGGTCAGGTCGCTGCCTGCGATCGAGAGCGTCTGTATCTCGTTTGCGGGATCTCCATCCGCCTCGGTGGTAAGAAACCCTGCCAAATCAGTATCTAAAGCGAAATCAGAAAGGTCAACTATTGCTCCAGCTCCTCCCGTTCCGGTTAATTCCAAACTCTCATTATTAAGAACACCCCCAGTTATAAAATCATTAGTGTCCAGGCCACCTCCACCAACAGTCGCCCAAGAATAGTTTCCTGCACCATCAGTCGCTAAGACCTGCCCATTGGTACCGCCGGCGGGAATCTCAATTTCATTGGTTGGGTCATCATCCAATTCTACCGTTAGATATCCATTATTATTTACAAATGCATCAACTGCCGCCTCATCCAATGTAGTATCTAAACTACCCAATGGTACTGTTCCTACGAATCCTGGTGCCGTTCCTGAAAATATCAAATTGGTTCCGCTTAATGTCACACCTGTAACTACTCCATCAGCGCCACCTCCAGAAAGACCACTAAGATTTGCTGTGATTAAATTTCCTCCTTCAGTGATTTCCAGAATATTTCCATTTAATTCTGCATTTGTAATAGCTTCGTTGACCACGCTACCGTCAACCTCTGCTGTTAGAAAGCCATTGTTAGAAACCGCATTGTCCACCAAGGGTTCTAAATTTATATTGCCGCCAAAAGCTCCACCTGCACCAGTAACCACCAGATTGTTGCCTGAAGTGGTTATGTTGGTAATTACACCATCGGCACCTCCACCGGCCAAGATATCTCCGATAGCGTCATCAATTCCTTCTAAGTGGCCTTCGACATTAGCTGCTGATTGGGTGTAATTTGTCGGATTGGCCGCGACGCTTACTTGAGCTGCATTTTGTATTTCATTGGTAGGGTTTGAATCAGCATCATTGACATTTATAGTGATGGTATTGCCATTGTCTATAGATATATTACCTGGAATAGCAGGGTTGTTATTTAAATTCTGCTCATCTGTATTGGCTCCACCTGAGTTGAGAATATCTACATCTCCCTGCAATTCAACTAGGGCTGCCTGCACATTGTCACTACCTAGGTTTCCATTGGGAACTACATCTACTTCAGAGGCATCTTGTATCTCATTCTGATCACTCAAATCCAAATCATTTGAAATATGGTTGCCGATCAGGTTGTTGTTGTCCGCAATATTGGTCTGCAATTGACTATCATCGTAAAACGCACCATTGTTATCGAACAGCGAGTTGCCCGGTTCGGGGCTTATGATTTGGGCCGAGTTGATAAAACCGGCATCATTGGTGAAGTCATTAAGGGTCACTTGCGAATAATCGATTTCAAGATCCGCCACCGTATTGTCTTGCAGTTCTTCTTGCCCCACCGAATTGGGGGCCAATTGATCGGCACTGATCGAGTTGAATTGAATATCGAGAAACCCATTGATAGAGCCATCGACAATATTATCCTCGCCCGTAATCTGCCCGACCTCAAAATTGTAATTGTTGCCATTTTGCGTAATGATGATGGATTCATTGGCATTTTCAATGGCATCGGTACTGAAGGTCAGTTCAGATAGCGATTCTAACGTAACACTGACCGAGTTGCCCTCGCTGTCGGTCAATACCAGCTCACCATCCACAATGGTCAGGCTTTCATTGGTGGTACCGTTCAGCCCCTCGCAAAGATTGATCCATTGGGTGCCATCGTAATAGTGTATACATTGGCTGTCGGTGTTGAAGACCAAGGCCCCTCTAAGGGGGGTCAGGGCGTTCATCTGTGCCCCACTCATTCGAGAGATGACCAATACCCGCGAACTGCTCTCCAGTTCAAGTACCGAAGCGGGGTCTATGTTTTGTGGATTATCACCAATTTTCACTTGGGCTCGACCCGATAAAATGGCCAAAAAGCCGAAAATCAAAAAAACGTACGTAGTTCTCATAGTGCAAGATGATTACAGGGTGTGGCAACCTAACTAACAAAAGTAACTTTCTGATCGTATCGGCCTAATTTTATACGTCAAAATACCTTGCAGTATGGGTGAATGGAAAGCCCATCAAAATTATCGGTCTTCAAGAACCACTTTTGACTGTTCTTCAGTGTATTCAGCAAGAATTAACAAAAGTTTAGAGGTAGCAAATTTTTATAATAGGGCTTCATAGGTTTTCTTTACCTTTAGCTAAATGACCATTATGAAGTTTTCGGCACTTTTTGCTCTTTTCGTACTAGTGACTACCCTTTCTTTTTCCCAAGATGACAGCCGTGAAATCTTACGGGGACAAGTACTGTATCGGGGCAATAATGTTGAAAATGAGAATGTCATCAACTCTACGACAGGTTTTGCCACGATCACCGATGAAAACGGACGGTTTCTGATCAGGGTCAAGGCTGGTGACCAGCTAGTATTCACCGCGGTGAACTATCAATTGGAAATTGTTCAGATTACCCAAGAGATCATTGAAAACCGGCGTTTGGTGGTAGAGGTCACCGAAAAGGTCACCGAACTTGACGAGGTGGTGGTCACCCCTGAAGACCAGGAGCGGTTTCTAGAGGTCAAAAACGAAGATTTCAAGCAGTTTGACTATGAAATTGACCGAACCACAGAAGTAGAGAATATCGCAGAATCACAGTCGGTACGGGGTATGCGCGACGGACTCAATGTGGCCAATGTTTTTAGGGCGCTCTTCAAGGCGGTAAAAAATGGGGGAGATGTTGGAAGACCACCGCTCAAGGTAAGCGATGTGCTGCGCCAAGTGTATGATGACGAATTTTTTGTGGCCGACCTTCGGTTGCCCCAAGACAAGATCGATGCTTTTTTGGTCTATTGCGATGATAGGATTCCCTCTGAGGCATTGCTACGAAAAGAGAACGAGTTTCAACTCATCGATTTTCTGGTGACCCAAAGCAAGAATTTTTTGAAACAGTTGAATGAGGAGTAGCTTCCTGTTGTTTTTTCTGTTGGTCGGGGGTACGACCGTTCTTGCCCAAGACAACTCCATCAAAAACTTAAGGGGAAGGGTTTTGGCCGATGGCAAGGACGTCACCGGCGTGGTCGTGCGCAACAATACCTCAAAAAGGGCCACCATCACCGATTTCGAGGGCAATTTTGCCATGCCCGTTCGGCTGAACGATACCTTGGTGTTCCTGGCCGTACAGTTCAAGAGCAGGGTGTTGCCGATTACTTCTTCGGTGTTCAACGCCGATTTTGTGAACGTTCCGCTAGAGGAGTTCGTGAACGAGCTTGACGAAGTGGTGGTAAGGCCCTTTGACCTTTCGGGAGACCTGTCAAAAGATGCCGAAAATTTGGAATTACCACAAGATGTCAGTGCAGAGACTTTGGGATTGCCTTATGCAGATGTTCGGGTCATATCGCAGAGCGAGAACAAATTATATGATGCGGATCATGGTAAGTTTTTATATTTCTATGGGGTTGGTTTCGCTATCAATGTCAACAAAATTTTGAATAGAATCAGTGGTCGGACCAAAATGTTGAAAGATCGAGTGAAGCTTGATAAAAAATATGAAGTCATACAATACATTGAAAACGCATTTATTGATTCACTTTTAGTGACCCATTTAAATATTCCCGAAGACAGCTATTATGATTTTATCCGGTATTGTGAGGCAGACACCCAATTTTTTGACTTGGCAAATGGTAAAGATGAATTGAGGTTATGGCAGTTTCTGCTTGATAAAAGTATGGTGTACCGCAAAAACAATAGCTTGTATGAAAAGGAGTAGCTTCCTGTTGTTTTTTCTGTTAATCGGGGGTACGACCGTTCTTGCCCAAGACAACTCCATCAAAAACTTGCGGGGAAGGGTTTTGGCCGATGGCAAGGATGTCACCGGTGTGGTCGTGCGCAACAATACCTCAAAAAGGGCCACCATCACCGATTTCGAGGGCAATTTTGCCATGCCCGTTCGGTTGAACGATACCTTGGTGTTCCTGGCCGTACAGTTCAAGAGCAGGGTATTGCCGATTACTTCTTCGGTGTTCAACGCCGATTTTGTGAACGTTTCGTTAGAGGAATTCGTGAACGAGCTTGACGAAGTGGTGGTAAGGCCCTTTGACCTTTCGGGAGACCTTACCAAAGATGCCGAAAATTTGGAATTACCGCAAGATGTCAGTGCAGAGACTTTAGGACTCCCCAATGCGCAACGAAAGATTATAACACAAAACGAAAGAAAATTACAAGAAGCCTCAAGCATGCGAATGACCGCCGGGGGAAGTGCCTTCGGTGCGGGCGGCGCTTTATCGCTCAATCCGATTATAAATGCCTTGACCGGTCGTACCAAAATGTTGAAAAAGCGGGTGGCCATCGATAAAAAGGATGCGCAGACGCAACGCGTGCAGCAAAGCGTTGCCGATTCACTCTTTATAGTGGTACTAAAGGTTCCGAAAGACCGAATTGACAATTTTATGTATTTCTGCGAAGCCGACCCAGGCTTTGAGGGTGTACTCAATACCAATGACGAATTGAAGCTATGGCAATTCATGATCGACAAAAGTGTCGTGTATCGAAAGAACAATGGATTGGAGTAGGTTTGTTAGACGCTGGACGCTGGACGCTGGACGCTGGACGCTAGGCGTTAGAAATTGGAGTTAAGAGTTAAGAGTTTAGAGTTTAGAGTTGGGAGTTAGGAGTTGGAATTTAGAGTTAAAAGTTTGGGATTTGAGATTTGGGATTTGAGATTTAGACGTTAGACGCTGGACGCTGGACGCTAGGCGTCAGAAGTTGGAGTTTGGAGTTAAGAGTTTGGGATTTAGGCGCTGGACGCTGGACGCTAGGCGTTAGAAGTTGGAGTTTAGAGTTTGGAATTTGAGATTTGGGATTTGAAATTTGGAATTTAGACGTTAGACGCTGCCCACTGTCCACAGCCCACTGCCTACTGCCACTATCAAAAACCCATGAACAAAAAAGTGGCATACAGTTTGCTTATTTTTGCTTGGTTAACATGATGAGTGTGAATTATATAAAAAACGGAATCTTGGCTTTGGCCCTTTTGCTTTCCTTGGCATTCACCGAGGCCCATAAGTTCTATGTGAGCGTCACGAACGTGAATTACTCCCAAAAAGACGATGCGCTGCAGATTACCAGTCGAATCTTTATCGACGATCTTGAAAACGTGTTGGAAGAACGTTATGATGTAAATCCTGAACTGGCTACAAAGAAAGAGGCAGAATGGGCAGATGAGTACATTGAGAAGTATATGAAGACCAAGTTTTCGTTGCAATTGGACGAGGAGACCATACCTTTCGAGTTCTTGGGCAAAAGGTATGACAACGATGTGGTCATCTGTTATTTGGAAGTGCCACGGGTAAACCTTTCAACACGTAGATCAATTACGGTTCAGAACGAAGTGTTGACTGATCTGTTCGAAGAACAGCAGAATATCGTCCACATCAAAATAGCGGGCAAAAAAAAGAGTTTTGTGCTCATAAAAGAGAATAATAAAGGTATGTTAAATTTGTGACCTTTTCTTACCGTTCCGTTGAAAAAGAAGTATTTTTCGCGCCCATAAAATCCAATGAAAATGATGAAATTCAAGTACTATTTTGCTTCCATCCCATTTCTTTTTGCCGTGACATTGGTCGCACAAGAAGAAGAGCAAAAAGAAGAGCGTAAACCGGGTCATTATAACCAGAGCAAGTTCAAACAGCTCTATGAAGAGTTTTCGACCCCCAATACATATCGCTCTGCCACGGGCAAGCCTGGCCCTGATTACTACCAACAGCAGGCCGATTACGTCATGAACATTGAACTTGATGACAAAAATGCCAAAATCTATGGCGAAGAGACCATCACCTATCATAACAACTCACCTGACGATCTTGAATTCTTATGGGTACAATTAGATCAGAACGTAAGGGCGAAAGATTCAAAATCACCCCTCAGAGATGGGGGCGGGGTACCCTTGGCCTATCGCACAAGTTCTTTTGCAAAAGAGTATTTGACCGAACCTTTTGATGGCGGATTTAATATAGAGCACGTAAAAGATGCCAATGGCAAGCCATTGTCGTATACCATTAACCAGACCATGATGCGGGTCAATATTCCACAGGAACTCAAAAGCGGCGACAAGATCTCGTTTTCCATCAAGTGGTGGTATAACATTCCTGACCATACGGTAAACAGGGCACGTTCAGGTTATGAACATTTCTCAAAAGATGGCAATAACGCCTATGTAATTGCCCAGTTCTTTCCGAGAATGGCCGTTTACAGCGATGTGGAAGGTTGGCAGAACCACCAGTTCTGGGGAAGAGGTGAGTTTGCGCTTCCTTTTGGAAATTATGAGGTGAACATCACCGTACCCGCCGACCATGTGCTCGATGCCACCGGTGTACTTCAAAATCGCAAGGAAGTCTATACCAGAGAAATGATGAAACGCTATGAGCAGGCAAAAAAATCATATGACAAGCCGGTCATCATTGTAACACAAGCGGAAGCAGAAGAGGCCGAAAAAGGTTTCTCAGAAAAGAAGAAAACGTGGAAATTCAAGACCGAACCTGGCAAAATGGTGAGGGATTTTGGGTTCGCCACCTCTAGAAAGTTCATTTGGGATATGCAGGCCGTTAACATTGGCGGCAAAGACATTATGGCGGTATCGATGTATCCCAAGGAAGGAAATCCGTTGTGGGAAGAGTTTTCCACAAAAGCAGTGGTACAGACCCTGCAAACATATTCAAAACATACGTTTGATTACCCCTACCACAAGGCGATTTCGGTACATGCCAAGAACCAGGGTATGGAGTACCCCATGATCTGCTGGAACTACGGCCGCCCAAATGAAGACGGCACGTATTCAGACAGGGTCAAATATGGAATGATCAGTGTCATCATTCACGAAGTGGGGCACAATTTCTTCCCGATGATCGTGAATTCTGATGAACGTCAATGGGGCTGGATGGACGAAGGCCTTGATACCTTCGTACAATATTTGACCGAGCAAGAGTTTGGCAAAAACTTCCCTGAAGCGGTTGCCCCGAATGAAAAGTATCCTTCAAGACGTGGTGAGGCGGCCAAGATCGTTCCCTATATGGCCGGTGACCAAGAGTATATTTCACCCATTATGTCGAATCCAGAAAATGTCTATCAACTGGGGCCAAATGCCTACAGCAAGCCTGCTACTGCCTTGAATATTCTACGCGAGACGGTAATGGGCAAAGAATTGTTCGACCATGCCTTTAAAACCTATGCGCAGCGTTGGAAATTTAAGCATCCGACACCTGAAGATTTCTTCAGAACGATGGAAGATGCCTCTGCCGTAGACCTCGATTGGTTCTGGAGGAGTTGGTTCTATACCACCGATTATGTGGATATTGGCATAAAAGAGGTCAAAAAATACTATGTGAGCAACAGGCCCACGAAACAAATGGAAGAATATATGGCTACCCGTAATTTGACGGAAGCCGACCTACCGCCCTTGGTTTACCTGGCCGAGGAAAACAGTGAAGATTACAATGAAGAGCTAAAGGGCAAAGCACCCTCTGAGACTTCGACCACTTTAAAAGAATATATGATGGACAATATGACCGCTGAAGAAAGGGCCGAGGTCAAAGAACCCAAGTATATCTACGAAGTGACCTTTGACAAGCCAGGAGGCATACCAATGCCCTTAATCGTCGAGTACAGTTATGCCGATGGCTCAAAAGAGAATGTAACCTATCCGCCAGAAATCTGGAGAAAGAACGATGTCGAGGTCAGAAGGGTGATTTCTTCTGAAAAAGAATTGGTGGGCATCATTGTAGACCCAAAACTCGAAACTGCAGATATCGACACCACGAACAATGCCTGGCCGATGAAAGACCAGAAGTCAGATTTTGACCAGTTCAAAGAAAGGGTAAAAGGAAAATAAGGTACAGACCTTGACAAATGGGCCCCGTGTTTTCACGGGGCTTTTTGTTTGTACCGATAACTTCTCACTATATTTGTGTATGCATTTTTTGTTTATCAGCGGAGCAGAAATTTTCTTCATCCTCTTCATTGTGGTAATGGTCTTTGGTGCCGATAAGATTCCCGGTATCGCCAAAGGCTTGGGAAAGGGCATGCGCCAGTTGCGTGACGCTACCGATGATATCAAAAGAGAGATTCAAAAAAGTGCTGAAAAACAGGGTATCGATACCGATTTTACCAAAGATATACGCGAAGAGCTTAACGAGGTGAAGAAGAATGTTGACGAAGTCACAGGTTCTATCAAAAGAAAATAACCTCGATGCTCGAAAAATTGTTGCAATGGGATCGCGATACTTTTATCTATCTTAACGGTCTGGGCATTGAAGCACATGATGCTTTTTGGTCTATCGTTACCCAAACTTCTACTTGGATTCCCCTTTTTTTGCTGTTCGGCTACCTATTGGTGTCAAAATACGGCAGACAAGAAGGTGTTTATCGAATATTGACCATTCTTTTGATGGTGGCCTTGGTGCTCATCGTTACCAAATTGACCAAAGAATGGGTGGGCCGATTACGGCCCAACAATGATACCGAAATCAATACGTTGATCCGTATTTTGAAGAGTCCGGATGATTACAGTTTTTTTTCAGGACATGCCGCGACTTCATTTTCGATTACCCTGTTGGCCTTTCTTTTTCTAAGAGAAAGGTTGAGATGGACGGCCCTGTTTTTTGCTTGGCCCATAGTGTTTTCAATGAGCCGTATTTTTGTGGGGGTTCACTATCCCATCGATATTTTAACGGGTATGTTTTTCGGCCTGTTATCGGCCTTTTTGTTCTATCGCCTGCACCCTGTGCTCAGCGCACTCTGCTCAAGGTTAAGCCATCGCGAACGGGCAAGATGACCGTTTCGAACCGGGCGTCTTCTTTCAGGCGTTTATTGTATTCAAGAAGCTCTTTTGTGGCCTTGTCAGATTTTACCAAAGGCTCGATTACCTTACCTGACCAAAGTACATTGTCAGATAAGATGATGCTTCCAGAGCGTACTTTGGGCATTACGATGTCGAGGTATTTGTTATAGCGTTTTTTTTCTGCATCTATGAACACCAAATCAAAAACATCTTCCATTTTCGGAATGATTTCCAAAGCATCACCGATATGCTGTACGATTTGTTTCCCATATGGGCTTCTATCAAAATATTTCCGCTGCATCTCTGTCAGTTCTTCATTGATTTCGATGGTGTGCAACGCACCGTCAGAAGTCAGTCCTTCCGCCAGGCAAAGGGCTGAGTAGCCCGTATAGGTGCCGATTTCCAAAATGGTTTTTGGGGCGATGATCTTTGACAAGAGGCTAAGTACACGCCCTTGGTAATGCCCGGTAATCATACGGGGCCGAACGACTCTTAGATGGGTCTCATGGGCCAATTGTTTCAATAATCCAGGTTCTTCTTCAGAATGATCGTCGATATATTCTTCAAGTATTTCCGATAAAAAATGCATGACCACTTTTTTGTAAAAATATCGAATTAAGGCTACATTGGTTCTTGAATCGATTTTGTTCCAAGACATGAAAAATTTGATCATTCGTGATGCGGTATTGAACGATGTGCCCATTCTCAAGAGGTTTGAGCAAGAACTCATAAAGGCCGAGAGACCCTTTGATCCTTGCATCAGACCCGACCCGGTCAGCTATTATGATGTTGAAGCGTATGTGGCCGATGATACCGTCAAAGTAGTGGTAGCAATTATTGACGGCGAAATTGTAAGCTCTGGTTATGCATTGGCCAAAAAGGCACGACATTACCTAGACCATGAAGACTACGCTTATTTGGGCTTTATGTACACCAAACCAGAGTTCAGGGGCAGGGGCATCAACCAAAAAATTATCGAGAACCTGATTGCATGGAGCCTCGCGAAAGGCCTTAACGAAGTAAGGTTGACCGTTTATGACGAAAATCTGCCCGCTATCAGGGCTTATGAAAAAAAGGGATTTAAAAAACATATCATTGAAATGCGAATGGTTTCAGATGAGCAGATAACGTAAATTTGCCAAAAAATCAACTATGACATTTGAAAACACACTCGCTTTTGCCCGAGACTTTGATGAACATGATGCCCTGAAGGCATATCGAGAGCAGTTTCACTTTCCACAAGTAAATGGGAAAGATGTCATCTATTTTACTGGAAATTCCCTCGGACTCCAACCCAAGCGTACCCAAAAGTACGTTGATGATATCATGAAAGACTGGCGTGAATTGGCAGTAGAGGGCCATTTTTACGCCGAAAAACCGTGGTGGGACTATCATGAGCGTTTAGCCAGACCTTTGGCCAGTGTAGTCGGTGCAAAGCCCGAAGAGGTATCGGTGATGAACACGTTGACCGTCAACCTCCATTTTTTAATGGTCTCGTTCTATCGCCCTACAGCAAAACGGTTCAAGATTATCTGCGAAGAAAAGGCCTTTCCTTCAGATCAGTATATGTTGCAGAGCCAAGTGCGGTTTCATGGCCATGACCCGGCAAATGCAATTGTAGCGATCAAAAAAAGGGCAGGAGAGCATTTTTGGAGAACTGATGATGTGCTCAAGACAATAAAGGAGGTAGGCGATGAACTTGCATTGGTGCTTATAGGCGGTGTCAATTATTACAATGGGCAGGTATTCGATATGGCCGAAATCACCAAAGCGGGTAAGATGGCTGGTGCCATGGTTGGTTGGGACCTCGCCCATGCCGTGGGCAATGTCGAGTTGAAACTACACGATTGGCAAGTTGATTTTGCCGCTTGGTGCAGCTATAAGTATATGAACAGTGGGCCGGGCAATGCCTCTGGTATTTTTGTGAATGAAAAATACCTTGATGAAGTAGACATTCCCCGTTTTGAAGGTTGGTGGGGCACCAAAAAGGAAACGCGATTTCAAATGAAACCTGAATTTGAGCCCATTGAAACCGCTGATGCCTGGCAAGTGAGCAACCCACCCGTATTGTCATTGGCACCTTATCTAGCCTCTCTTGAGCTTTTTGATGAGGTGGGCATGTCTGCCCTGATACAAAAACAAAAAAAGTTGACGGCCTATCTAGAGTTCATTTTGAAAGAAATCGATAAAGAAGTGGAAAGCACTTTTGAGATTATCACACCAGAGGCCAGGGGCTGCCAACTTTCTGTATTTCTGCACGGTGAGGGCAGGCCACTCTTTGATTACCTCATGAAAAAAGGCGTAATTGTAGATTGGCGCGAGCCCAATGTCATACGGTTGGCGCCGGTGCCTTTTTATTGTTCCTATGAAGATATGTACCGCTTTGGACATATTTTAAAGAAAGGAATCTTGTCAAAATGAGTTAGCTTAGCGGTTTTTTAACCACCGTCCATGAGGTCTTTAAGACTGATTCTTTCCAATTCTCGATACTTTGCCCCCGCATTTGTCTTTGCCAGCCTGAATATTTGGTTCGGTACGTGGGCCATATACATTCCATCCGTAAAGGAAAAATTGCAGATTGACAAGGCTGAATTGGGGTTTGCCATCTTTTTTCTTTCGTTGGGCGTTTTTACCGTTTTTCCGATCGCCTCAAAGATTATCAATAAATTGAGAGTGGGCAGGGCTACTTGGATAGGGGTGGCGATGTGCAGTGTTTTTGCAATTTTTCCGCTTTTGGCACCCAATTATCATCTGTTGTGCGCCTCGTTGTTCTTTTTTGGGGCCTCAAACGGATTTTTGGATATTTCTATGAATACTTTGGTCACCGAAATCGAAAAGGAAGACCAACAGAATTTCATGTCTGCCATGCATGGTTTTTTCAGTTTGGGAGGGGTTGTTGTGGGCCTGGGTAGTCTATTGATGCCCTTGATCGACAATCCGCCGTTGCATATGGCCCTAACCGTAGTCTTGGTATTTTTGATCAATTTTTCACTGCGAAACAACTATCTACGGATCGAGGCAGCAGCCATTGAAAAAGAACCCTTTAGCCTAAAACTTTTTAAACCATTGCTTATTTTGGGAATCATTTCATTTGTGAGTATGGGCAGTGAGGGGGCCATTGTGGATTGGAGTGGACTTTACCTGAAGGAAATCACCTTGGCACCCGAAGCACTTATCGGGGCAGGTTTTTTGGCCTTTTCGACAGCCATGACCCTAGGGCGTTTTCTGGGCGATGGCATCAGTCAACGTATTGGCTCGATAAAAATAGTCGCTCTCGGGGCTTTAGTGGCCCTTGTAGGGTATATTTCCGTGTTGTCTGGCCATACCTTGCTGGCCATCATCGGTTTTGCCCTTAATGGCCTTGGTTTTTCGGTCATGGTGCCCGAGCTTTTCAGGATCGGGGGCAATGTAAAAGGCGTTGAATCTTCACAGGGGGTGGCCTTTATTGCAGGCAGTGGCTATTCGGGATTCTTATTGGGCCCGGTCATTCTGGGTTTTATGGCCGAGGAATCTTCATTAAAGACGAGCTTTTGGGCCTTGTTGGGCTGTGCGGCCCTAATTCTGGTAGCCACTTCAGTGATGGGGAGACGAAAGAAAATGATCCGGTAAAACATTACTTTACGGTCACCCCGGAAAAATAGAGATTAAAAACCTCCCCTTCTTTTTTATGGTCCATGGCCAATTTGAGACCGTTGACTTCTTGATAGTTTTCCCATGTGGTGGTCATAGACGGTTCTGCTTGGTTACCCTTTCTAAAAACCCATTCGCGAATGAGATAATCATCACCAAAATAGAAATCGTAAGCATCACCTGGGGTATAACCGCCATCACTGCCATAGACAATGGTCAATTTTTGCATGGGCTGACCGCTGATCGGAGCAATGCCATCGAGAGAATGTTGGTGTTCAAAATTGTTCGAATCCCATAGTAAGTTGAAAGGGGCCAACAGCCAATAGCGATCATTGATAAAGCCACCATTGATCTTATGGGCGACACTGTCCATTTGTTTCCGATGGTACATAAGGGTATCATTGCCCGTAATGGAGGTCACTTGATTGCTCTTGGGTTTCCAGGCCCATGAACGTTCAAAATGGGTCGAATCCTTATCCACATTAAAGGTAAATCGAATTTCATCTACGCGGTTCCAGTGATCATAGCCATGTGCAGCGGCGATTTTTTCAAGAATGGATTTTTCTGGTACAACATTGTTTTTCCTTTGTTTTTTGTCGGTTTTACAGGCCAAAAATCCCAATAAAAAAAGTAAGAAAAAGTATCTTGAAAAGCGCATGTCCATTTTTGTTCAAAGATAGGTTGTTTTGACTATATTGCCCTATTCCTCTTTCAAAGACCAATATAAAAAGTGACTTTTCTCAAAAGACTGTTTCTAATCTTAATAAGCAACCAATCAAATCAGTCATTGGAGAGAAAAGACCCTTTTGGCCATTTGTCAGATGAGCAATTGGTGGCAAAAATCGTGGCCAAAAACGACACCTTTTTGTTTGGCATACTTTACGACCGGTATGCCAAAATGGTGTATAACAAGTGTTACGGATTTGCCAAATCAGATGATGAGGCCGAAGACCTGACACAAGATGTCTTTCTGATGTTGTTCATCAAACTGGCGTCGTTCAAGGGCAGGTCAAAATTTTCGACCTGGTTGTATTCGTTCACCTATAATTTCTGTGTGAACTATGTGAACCGTGACAAGGGTCGAAAGTTGAAGGATAAATCGGTGCCCATTGAAGACAAAGAGTACAAGCTGACAGAAGAGGTGCCCGATAAGAGCATTTACGGGATGAAGGCCAACAAGCTTGAAAAGGCATTGGTCGAATTGGTTCCTGAAGATAAATCAATCTTGTTATTGAAATATCAAGACGGGGTTTCGATCAAAGAATTGTGCGTTTTATTTGAAATTGGTGAAAGTGCTGTTAAAATGCGCTTGAAAAGGGCCAAGGCTAAATTATTGGAAATCTATAATACCCTGTAATCGATGGCAGACGAATTTAGAAATCCTTTTAAGGAGTTGGACAAGAAACTGAGGGACGTACCTCCCGAAATGCGCAAAAAGGTCATGAACGATGTGGCCATTGCCAAGTTTTTTATGGATTTGGCCATTTTGGTCACGTCTAACTATTCATCGCTTTTGGCCGGATTGTTCAGAACCAATAGAAGAAAATAACCGATTATAGTAAACAACAAAATTCAAAAAAATGGAAACGTATAAAGATGTTCTTTCTGAAAGTCTGGGAAACATGTTGTCAGGGGCAGCTGAAATACTTCCAAAAATCATTTTGGGAGTCATTGGCCTCATTGTCGCTTGGCTTGTGTTGAAGATTGTTTTATTCATATTGAAAAGGATACTGAAAGCGGCAAAAATCGATACCGTTTCACAAAAGGTGACCGAAGCAAAGCTTTTTGGCGATAGGGAAGTCAAAATCGACCTTTTAAAAATCATTTTGGGCACCGTACGTATCTTGTTGATTCTTCTTTTTGCCATTATCATTGCCGATGTGCTCGGTCTGACCCCGATTTCAGAAGGTATCATGGCTATGTTCGGGTATTTGCCCACATTGATCAGTGCCATTTTGATTTTGGCAGGTGGTCTCTATTTGGCTTCTTTGGCCAAAAAGGGAACCTTGGCCCTACTTGAGTCTATGGGTGTTGGCGGATCTAAGTTCATCAGCAACGTATTGTTTTATCTCATTACATTTTTTATATCGGTTACGGCCTTGAACCAGGCAGGTATCAACACTGATATCATAACCAGCAACTTTACCATGATTCTGGGCGCTTTTTTGGTTGCGGTCGCCCTTGGTTTTGGCCTGGGTGCACGAGATGTTTTTTCTGATCTGATGAAAATGTTTTACATGCGCAAAATTTACATGGTCGGTGACAAGATATCTTTTGATAATGTTGAGGGTACCATTGAGGCCATTGATAACACCACAATTACCCTGAAGACCCGTGATGGCAAATTGATCGTTCCCATAAGGGACTTGACCGCAAATAGGGTTTCATTAAAACAGCAATAAAGAAAGGCACCCGATTGGGTGCCCTTTTCTTTTAATTTGATTTTGCCAAAGGTTTGCCTTTGATCTGAATGATGGGGAACTCTGTTCTTCTGTTGAGTTCCAATTCTTCAGGGGTGCAGTCTTCCTTACCCTTGCAATCATTCACCAATTGTCTCTCGCCATATCCCTTATACGATAAGATATGGTGTCTGGGCACACCGTTGGCTATCAAATATTCGTATGTTGATTTTGCCCTACGTTCAGATAGCGAATCGTTGTACGCGTGGCTGCCCACAGGGTCTGTATGTGATTCTAGTTTGATGATCATGTCAGGATAGGTCTTTGTCATCAATTTGACCACTTTATCCAATTCTTCGGCAGCATCGGGTCTTATATTATGTTTGTTGAAATCGAAATATATTTTATTGAGCCCGGCCAAGACCTTTACATCAAGAATGGGATCTAAGGTAATGTCTTGAACAAGTACTCTTTCGGCCCTCGGTGTGGTGAACGTATTGAAATATATATTCTTTTTAGGATGCGTTTTTCGTGACGCCTCTATCATATAGTTACGTTTTCTATCGATGAAAATTTCATAACTGCCATCGGCATCGGTAAGGGTCTCTGCGACAAGCTCACTGGTCTTTTGGTCGTACAAGGAGATTTTCACATTGTTCAATGGCTTTAGGTTAATGCCATCGGTTACTTTGCCTTCTACGCGTAGAGAAGGGTAGAATCTGAACTCGTAAATATCATCGCCTCCTGCGCCACCATCCCTGTTTGAACTGATATACCCATCGATACCGTTGTCATAGGCAAAATACCCGAAGTCATCTTTTTCACTGTTTATCGGTTTGCCAAGATTGATAACGTCTTTAAATGCTCCTATGGAATCAGCCACTGTGGCAAAAACATCCAATTGGCCAAAACCAGGGTGGCCATCAGAAGAGAAGAACAGTTGGCCCTCGTTGTTCACGTACGGAAACATTTCATTACCGGCCGTATTGACCACCGGACCGGCGTTTATCGGCTCACCTATGCCCCCCCTTGCGTGTATTTTGGCATAATAAATGTCAGTGCCACCAAACCCACCAGGTTTGTCAGACGCAAAATAGATGTAAGTTCTAGCTGAGTTGACACTAGGATGCCCTGAAGAATAGTGGTCTGCGTTCTTGAGCATATTTCTAGTGACCTTCCATTCGCCGTCAATATGCTCTGCCCTATATATTTTGAGATTGCTCGTGCTTTCGACCTTATTGTCTTCTTTCTTTGTATGAAATCCTTCCTTTTTGTTGAAATAGTTGTTACGGGTAAAATAGATGACCGTATCGTTCTTATGGTTGGTTGAGAACACCAAAGAGCTCTCATGGTATTTTGAATTGATATCACCTTTCAGTTTTCTTGGCGGTACACTATCGATGCCTTCTTCAATATAGTAGATATCTAACCATGCCTCATTGTTCCAATCATATAAATTGTTCTCTTTTTCATCAATTCTACTTGAGCTGAAATACAGTTTTCCATTGTGGGAAATGGCACCAAATTCTCCATATTCGGTATTGAAATGAACAGGTTCGATCTCATAACTCTCCCTACTATTGAACAGTACCGAGGCATAATTACCTTCTTTAAGGTACCTTTTTATCCGTGAATCGTTCTTGGTGAGCTTTTTATAGCGTTTGAACCATTTGAGCGCCTCCTTTTCTTTACCGGCACTTTTCAGTGCCATGCCATACTTGAAATAATAATCAGGTTCTAGGTCTTCTTCATTGATGAACCTATCAAAGTAGGGAAGTGCCTTTTCAAAATCACGAAGCATCAAATGGCATTCGGCAAGTCGCTGCCATGCGTGGTGGGAGTGATTGTCTTTCAATGCCAACTTCTCATAAGCGGGAATAGCCTTTGCGTAGGCAAATTTATAGAACAACTGATCGGCCTGTCTTCTAAGATTCGATTGTGCTATAACACTGGTTGTCAAGCCGAAACAGAACAGTAAAATGAATGAAAATGAGTGCTTTGTTCTCATGGTTCGGTGTTTAGAAGTATCTCGGTGATTTGTAAAGCTTCGTTTTCTTTGAAAACCTTGGTTCGTAGATTAAGATGACTTCATGGGTGCCACCTGTATAAGGTCTTATGGTCGATGTGGGCAAATCGTAGGCATAACCGAGTCTGAAGTTGTTGGCTACCTGATAGTCTAAGAAGGCACCAAAATTGGCGGCATCGTTCAACCGATATGAGGCACCCAGCCAAAACTTGTCATAAAACAAAAAGCTTGAGGTCAGGTCATATGATGCCGGTGCACCATTGGTGAACTTGCTCAATACCGTAGGTCGAAACTTGACATCTGCAGATATATCGAGTACCAAACCTGCAATGGCATAGTAACTGTTTCTTTCGAGGGCCTCAAACTCACCTTCATTTAAATCGGTGTTTAAAATTCTTGGTGAAGACAGACCTACATACCATTTTTCACTGCTCAAATATAGTCCGGCACCAAAATTGGGCTTCCAACTGTTGAAGTTAGAGGTGAAGAAAGGATCGTTCAAATCTGGATTTTCCAATCTATAGTTGGTGAAACCGGCTTTTAGGCCAAAAGATAGCTTGGTGTTGTACGAAACGGGAATGGTATACGAGAAATCACCGTACACATAATTGGTGTTCTCGAAACCCAATTGGTCTGTGATGTACGAAAGGCCAAGCCCTACCCGCTCGTTATTCAAAGGAGCATGAAATGAAAAGGTACTCGTGGTCGGGTTGCCATCAAGCCCTGCCCATTGGTTACGGTGCAAGGCGGTAACGTTCATCGTTTCTCGGCTTCCTGCATAGGCAGGGTTTACCGATATGGTGTTGAACATGTATTGGGTAAACTGCGGCAATTGCTGCGCAAAAGACTGCAAACCACAAAAAACCATGCCCAATAGAACGAGTAAAGTAATTTTTTTCATGGTGTATCGGTTAAGTTTTTTCAGTATTCCTGTTGAATTAAGATTTGGATATAATTCATATACAAAGCAACAAAAACATGCTCTATATCAGTAATTTAGACGTTGAACGTGTCTTAATATTCGTTCTGAAACCTATGTTTCGTTGAAGTGTATTTTTCTATGGATGAACGTATTTCTGGCGTGAAAATCAAGTTGATCGGAAAACCGGGATAAAAAAAAATCCCGGCATGGTCGGCCGGGATTTTTCAGTGGTTGTTATTACTTACTGGTTCCGAGATAGATAAACCCATTGATAGGCTCAAAATCTGCCTCGTTCACGGAAATGATATAATAATAGGTGCCAGCTGGAAGCATTCCTGAATTACCAAACGAGTTGTTTGGTGAGAATCCACCCCAGTTGTTTTCATAGTTCCTTGATTCAAAGACCTTGTCTCCCCAGCGGTTGAATAGCATTACATTGAAAGTATAATTGCAATACTCCACTCCGGTAATTTCGAACACATCATTGATACCATCGCCATTGGCGGTTACCGTTTTGGAAACCTGTATCTCATCTCTTCCACATGGTACACAATCACTATCGACCTTGATGGTAAAATCAACATAGTACTTACAAGTACCTTCGGTAGAACTGTACGATATCAGATAGTCGCCTACTTCAAGGTTTGCAGGATTGAACGTGCTGCCATCCAAAATGACATTACCGTTCATGACTTCGAATACACCATTGGTGTCAAATGACTCTGGAAGATGGTCTATAAGATCAATCGGATCATCTTCGACACATATTTCTATGGTCACCTCTTCCAATTGTGGTTGCATTACAAAGATGACCTGCTCAAAAGTGGCCATATTGCCGCATGAGTCAGTGACCTCCCAGGTTCTGGTAATCATATAATCATCAGTGTCATCAGAGAATACGGTATCTTCCGTAAAGTCTACTTGATAATTGCCGCAACCGCCCATGAAGGTCAATTCTGGTACCTCAGGCACATCATCTCCGCACATGATCGTGATTTGCTCCTCATAGTCACTAGCTGTAATCGGACCTGTTGGATTAATGGTGATCACCTGTGTGTGACTATTTACATTGCCCGCACAATCGGTCGTTGACCAGGTTCTGGTAATCATATAACCCTGTGAACAGTTCGCATCGTTAGTGATGGTCTCATCATAGGTTACCGATACATCGGTATCACAATTGTCGATTGCGGTAAGTGTGGCGGCATCGGGCACTTCGTTACACATTACCGTCATACTTTGCGGCAATTCTTCCACGAAAACAGGTGCCTCTGTGTCCTCAACCGTAATGGTCTGTACATGAACCGTTTGGTTGCCAGCACAATCCATGGCCGTCCACGTTCTGGTGATCATATAATTCGAACCGCAGCTATCCGTATCGGTAATCTGCTCATCGAACGTAACGAAGGCATCGTTGTCACAGTTGTCGATGGCCGTCAATGTTTCAGCCTGTGGTACACTGTCACATGATACGGTCATATCACTTGGCAGCGCTTCCACAAAGTTTGGTGCTTCATCGTCAACTACTGTAATGGTCTGTACGTGTACACGAACATTATCAACACAATCGGTGATGGTCCACGTTCTGGTGATGGTGTACTCTGTGGCACAACCATCGTCTTGACCTGTAATGGTCTCTTCAAAGACTTCTGTATAGTTGCATCCGTCGGCATTCAATGTGATTACGGGTACCGTTGGCACGTCATCACAGTTAGCGGTTACATCGCCTGGGAAATCATTATCACTATCATTGTCGATAATGTTTCCGGTCGCGGTGTCGCCGTTGATGCCTATGACATTGGGCGAAAGATTTGACAATACGACTTGATATGATTCTGTATTCTCAACGATTACATCATCGATAATTGGAACAATAATATCATAATTCTCGCCATCATTACCAGCAAAGGTCAACGTTGCGCTGGTCGATGTATAGTCATCAGGACTGATGGCAAAATCATCCACAGTTGTATAATCTACTGTAAATCCATTTTGAACATCTCCTGTCAGACGTACCGTAAAGATAGCTGTGCCTGCATCTTCATCAACCGTTACCTCGGTGCTGTCAAATGATAGGCCCGTAACCCCAGGAATGTTATCGTTGTCCAGTATGTTGCCCGTGGCGGTGTCGCCGTTGATGCCTATCAGGGTGGTCGACAGGTTGTCCAGCAGCACGGTGAAGTCCTCGGTGGGCTCGATCAGGCTGTCGTCGATGATGGGCACGGTGATGTCGTAGCTCTCGCCGTCGTTGCCGGTGAAGTTGAGCGTTCCGCTGACGTCGGTGTAGTCGCCGGGCTCTCCCGCGCTACCGTCGTTGGTGGCGTAGTCCACGGTGAACCCCCCCTGTACGTTGCCCGTGAGCCTGACGGTGAAGGTCGCCGTTCCGTCGCCCTCGTTCACGGTGACGCTGGTGGCGTCGAAGGCTATGCCGTTCGACCCGCCGCCGTCGTTGTCCAGTATGTTGCCCGTGGCGGTGTCGCCGTTGATGCCTATCAGGGTGGTCGACAGGTTGTCCAGCAGCACGGTGAAGTCCTCGGTGGGCTCGATCAGGCTGTCGTCGATGATGGGCACGGTGATGTCGTAGCTCTCGCCGTCGTTGCCGGTGAAGTTGAGCGTCCCGCTGACGTCGGTGTAGTCGCCGGGCTCTCCCGCGCTACCGTCGTTGGTGGCGTAGTCCACGGTGAACCCCCCCTGTACGTTGCCCGTGAGCCTGACGGTGAAGGTGGCCGTTCCGTCGCCCTCGTTCACGGTGACGCTGGTGGCGTCGAAGGCTATGCCGTTCGACCCGCCGCCGTCGTTGTCCAGTATGTTGCCCGTGGCGGTGTCGCCGTTGATGCCTATCAGGGTTGTCGACAGGTTGTCCAGCAGCACGGTGAAGTCCTCGGTGGGCTCGATCAGGCTGTCGTCGATGATGGGCACGGTGATGTCGTAGCTCTCGCCGTCGTTGCCGGTGAAGTTGAGCGTTCCGCTGACGTCGGTGTAGTCGCCGGGCTCTCCCGCGCTACCGTCGTTGGTGGCGTAGTCCACGGTGAACCCTCCCTGTACGTTGCCCGTGAGCCTGACGGTGAAGGTCGCCGTTCCGTCGCCCTCGTTCACGGTGACGCTGGTGGCGTCGAAGGCTATGCCGTTCGACCCGCCGCCGTCGTTGTCCAGTATGTTGCCCGTGGCGGTGTCGCCGTTGATGCCTATCAGGGTGGTCGACAGGTTGTCCAGCAGCACGGTGAAGTCCTCGGTGGGCTCGATCAGGCTGTCGTCGATGATGGGCACGGTGATGTCGTAGCTCTCGCCGTCGTTGCCGGTGAAGTTGAGCGTCCCGCTGACGTCGGTGTAGTCGCCGGGCTCTCCCGCGCTACCGTCGTTGGTGGCGTAGTCCACGGTGAACCCTCCCTGTACGTTGCCCGTGAGCCTGACGGTGAAGGTGGCCGTTCCGTCGCCCTCGTTCACGGTGACGCTGGTGGCGTCGAAGGCTATGCCGTTCGACCCGCCGCCGTCGTTGTCCAGTATGTTGCCCGTGGCGGTGTCGCCGTTGATGCCTATCAGGGTGGTCGACAGGTTGTCCAGCAGCACGGTGAAGTCCTCGGTGGGCTCGATCAGGCTGTCGTCGATGATGGGCACGGTGATGTCGTAGCTCTCGCCGTCGTTGCCGGTGAAGTTGAGCGTCCCGCTGACGTCGGTGTAGTCGCCGGGCTCTCCCGCGCTACCGTCGTTGGTGGCGTAGTCCACGGTGAACCCCCCTGTACGTTGCCCGTGAGCCTGACGGTGAAGGTGGCCGTTCCGTCGCCCTCGTTCACGGTGACGCTGGTGGCGTCGAAGGCTATGCCGTTCGACCCGCCGCCGTCGTTGTCCAGTATGTTGCCCGTGGCGGTGTCGCCGTTGATGCCTATCAGGGTGGTCGACAGGTTGTCCAGCAGCACGGTGAAGTCCTCGGTGGGCTCGATCAGGCTGTCGTCGATGATGGGCACGGTGATGTCGTAGCTCTCGCCGTCGTTGCCGGTGAAGTTGAGCGTCCCGCTGACGTCGGTGTAGTCGCCGGGCTCTCCCGCGCTACCGTCGTTGGTGGCGTAGTCCACGGTGAACCCCCCTGTACGTTGCCCGTGAGCCTGACGGTGAAGGTCGCCGTTCCGTCGCCCTCGTTCACGGTGACGCTGGTGGCGTCGAAGGCTATGCCGTTCGACCCGCCGCCGTCGTTGTCCAGTATGTTGCCCGTGGCGGTGTCGCCGTTGATGCCTATCAGGGTTGTCGACAGGTTGTCCAGCAGCACGGTGAAGTCCTCGGTGGGCTCGATCAGGCTGTCGTCGATGATGGGCACGGTGATGTCGTAGCTCTCGCCGTCGTTGCCGGTGAAGTTGAGCGTCCCGCTGACGTCGGTGTAGTCGCCGGGCTCTCCCGCGCTACCGTCGTTGGTGGCGTAGTCCACGGTGAACCCCCCCTGTACGTTGCCCGTGAGCCTGACGGTGAAGGTCGCCGTTCCGTCGCCCTCGTTCACGGTGACGCTGGTGGCGTCGAAGGCTATGCCGTTCGACCCGCCGCCGTCGTTGTCCAGTATGTTGCCCGTGGCGGTGTCGCCGTTGATGCCTATCAGGGTTGTCGACAGGTTGTCCAGCAGCACGGTGAAGTCCTCGGTGGGCTCGATCAGGCTGTCGTCGATGATGGGCACGGTGATGTCGTAGCTCTCGCCGTCGTTGCCGGTGAAGTTGAGCGTCCCGCTGACGTCGGTGTAGTCGCCGGGCTCTCCCGCGCTACCGTCGTTGGTGGCGTAGTCCACGGTGAACCCCCCCTGTACGTTGCCCGTGAGCCTGACGGTGAAGGTGGCCGTTCCGTCGCCCTCGTTCACGGTGACGCTGGTGGCGTCGAAGGCTATGCCGTTCGACCCGCCGCCGTCGTTGTCCAGTATGTTGCCCGTGGCGGTGTCGCCGTTGATGCCTATCAGGGTTGTCGACAGGTTGTCCAGCAGCACGGTGAAGTCCTCGGTGGGCTCGATCAGGCTGTCGTCGATGATGGGCACGGTGATGTCGTAGCTCTCGCCGTCGTTGCCGGTGAAGTTGAGCGTCCCGCTGACGTCGGTGTAGTCGCCGGGCTCTCCCGCGCTACCGTCGTTGGTGGCGTAGTCCACGGTGAACCCCCCCTGTACGTTGCCCGTGAGCCTGACGGTGAAGGTCGCCGTTCCGTCGCCCTCGTTCACGGTGACGCTGGTGGCGTCGAAGGCTATGCCGTTCGACCCGCCGCCGTCGTTGTCCAGTATGTTGCCCGTGGCGGTGTCGCCGTTGATGCCTATCAGGGTGGTCGACAGGTTGTCCAGCAGCACGGTGAAGTCCTCGGTGGGCTCGATCAGGCTGTCGTCGATGATGGGCACGGTGATGTCGTAGCTCTCGCCGTCGTTGCCGGTGAAGTTGAGCGTCCCGCTGACGTCGGTGTAGTCGCCGGGCTCTCCCGCGCTACCGTCGTTGGTGGCGTAGTCCACGGTGAACCCCCCCTGTACGTTGCCCGTGAGCCTGACGGTGAAGGTCGCCGTTCCGTCGCCCTCGTTCACGGTGACGCTGGTGGCGTCGAAGGCTATGCCGTTCGACCCGCCGCCGTCGTTGTCCAGTATGTTGCCCGTGGCGGTGTCGCCGTTGATGCCTATCAGGGTTGTCGACAGGTTGTCCAGCAGCACGGTGAAGTCCTCGGTGGGCTCGATCAGGCTGTCGTCGATGATGGGCACGGTGATGTCGTAGCTCTCGCCGTCGTTGCCGGTGAAGTTGAGCGTCCCGCTGACGTCGGTGTAGTCGCCGGGCTCTCCCGCGCTACCGTCGTTGGTGGCGTAGTCCACGGTGAACCCCCCTGTACGTTGCCCGTGAGCCTGACGGTGAAGGTGGCCGTTCCGTCGCCCTCGTTCACGGTGACGCTGGTGCGTCGAAGGCTATGCTTCGACCCGCCGCCGTCGTTGTCCAGTATGTTGCCCGTGGCGGTGGTCGCCGTTGATGCCTATCAGGGTGGTCGACAGGTTGTCCAGCAGCACGGTGAAGTCCTCGGTGGGCTCGATCAGGCTGTCGTCGATGATGGGCACGGTGATGTCGTAGCTCTCGCCGTCGTTGCCGGTGAAGTTGAGCGTCCCGCTGACGTCGGTGTAGTCGCCGGGCTCTCCCGCGCTACCGTCGTTGGTGGCGTAGTCCACGGTGAACCCCCCTGTACGTTGCCCGTGAGCCTGACGGTGAAGGTGGCCGTTCCGTCGCCCTCGTTCACGGTGACGCTGGTGGCGTCGAAGGCTATGCCGTTCGACCCGCCGCCGTCGTTGTCCAGTATGTTGCCCGTGGCGGTGTCGCCGTTGATGCCTATCAGGGTGGTCGACAGGTTGTCCAGCAGCACGGTGAAGTCCTCGGTGGGCTCGATCAGGCTGTCGTCGATGATGGGCACGGTGATGTCGTAGCTCTCGCCGTCGTTGCCGGTGAAGTTGAGCGTCCCGCTGACGTCGGTGTAGTCGCCGGGCTCTCCCGCGCTACCGTCGTTGGTGGCGTAGTCCACGGTGAACCCCCCCTGTACGTTGCCCGTGAGCCTGACGGTGAAGGTGGCCGTTCCGTCGCCCTCGTTCACGGTGACGCTGGTGGCGTCGAAGGCTATGCCGTTCGACCCGCCGCCGTCGTTGTCCAGTATGTTGCCCGTGGCGGTGTCGCCGTTGATGCCTATCAGGGTTGGTCGACAGGTTGTCCAGCAGCACGGTGAAGTCCTCGGTGGGCTCGATCAGGCTGTCGTCGATGATGGGCACGGTGATGTCGTAGCTCTCGCCGTCGTTGCCGGTGAAGTTGAGCGTCCCGCTGACGTCGGTGTAGTCGCCGGGCTCTCCCGCGCTACCGTCGTTGGTGGCGTAGTCCACGGTGAACCCCCCTGTACGTTGCCCGTGAGCCTGACGGTGAAGGTCGCCGTTCCGTCGCCCTCGTTCACGGTGACGCTGGTGGCGTCGAAGGCTATGCCGTTCGACCCGCCGCCGTCGTTGTCCAGTATGTTGCCCGTGGCGGTGTCGCCGTTGATGCCTATCAGGGTGGTCGACAGGTTGTCCAGCAGCACGGTGAAGTCCTCGGTGGGCTCGATCAGGCTGTCGTCGATGATGGGCACGGTGATGTCGTAGCTCTCGCCGTCGTTGCCGGTGAAGTTGAGCGTCCCGCTGACGTCGGTGTAGTCGCCGGGCTCTCCCGCGCTACCGTCGTTGGTGGCGTAGTCCACGGTGAACCCCCCTGTACGTTGCCCGTGAGCCTGACGGTGAAGGTCGCCGTTCCGTCGCCCTCGTTCACGGTGACGCTGGTGGCGTCGAAGGCTATGCCGTTCGACCCGCCGCCGTCGTTGTCCAGTATGTTGCCCGTGGCGGTGTCGCCGTTGATGCCTATCAGGGTGGTCGACAGGTTGTCCAGCAGCACGGTGAAGTCCTCGGTGGGCTCGATCAGGCTGTCGTCGATGATGGGCACGGTGATGTCGTAGCTCTCGCCGTCGTTGCCGGTGAAGTTGAGCGTCCCGCTGACGTCGGTGTAGTCGCCGGGCTCTCCCGCGCTACCGTCGTTGGTGGCGTAGTCCACGGTGAACCCCCCCTGTACGTTGCCCGTGAGCCTGACGGTGAAGGTGGCCGTTCCGTCGCCCTCGTTCACGGTGACGCTGGTGGCGTCGAAGGCTATGCCGTTCGACCCGCCGCCGTCGTTGTCCAGTATGTTGCCCGTGGCGGTGTCGCCGTTGATGCCTATCAGGGTGGTCGACAGGTTGTCCAGCAGCACGGTGAAGTCCTCGGTGGGCTCGATCAGGCTGTCGTCGATGATGGGCACGGTGATGTCGTAGCTCTCGCCGTCGTTGCCGGTGAAGTTGAGCGTCCGCTGACGTCGGTGTAGTCGCCGGGCTCTCCCGCGCTACCGTCGTTGGTGGCGTAGTCCACGGTGAACCCCCCTGTACGTTGCCCGTGAGCCTGACGGTGAAGGTCCCGTTCCGTCGCCCTCGTTCACGGTGACGCTGGTGGCGTCGAAGGCTATGCCGTTCGACCCGCCGCCGTCGTTGTCCAGTATGTTGCCCGTGGCGGTGTCGCCGTTGATGCCTATCAGGGTGGTCGACAGGTTGTCCAGCAGCACGGTGAAGTCCTCGGTGGGCTCGATCAGGCTGTCGTCGATGATGGGCACGGTGATGTCGTAGCTCTCGCCGTCGTTGCCGGTGAAGTTGAGCGTCCCGCTGACGTCGGTGTAGTCGCCGGGCTCTCCCGCGCTACCGTCGTTGGTGGCGTAGTCCACGGTGAACCCCCCTGTACGTTGCCCGTGAGCCTGACGGTGAAGGTGCCGTTCCGTCGCCCTCGTTCACGGTGACGCTGGTGGCGTCGAAGGCTATGCCGTTCGACCCGCCGCCGTCGTTGTCCAGTATGTTGCCCGTGGCGGTGTCGCCGTTGATGCCTATCAGGGTGTCGACAGGTTGTCCAGCAGCACGGTGAAGTCCTCGGTGGGCTCGATCAGGCTGTCGTCGATGATGGGCACGGTGATGTCGTAGCTCTCGCCGTCGTTGCCGGTGAAGTTGAGCGTCCGCTGACGTCGGTGTAGTCGCCGGGCTCTCCCGCGCTACCGTCGTTGGTGGCGTAGTCCACGGTGAACCCCCCTGTACGTTGCCCGTGAGCCTGACGGTGAAGGTGGCCGTTCCGTCGCCCTCGTTCACGGTGACGCTGGTGGCGTCGAAGGCTATGCCGTTCGACCCCCGCCGTCGTTGTCCAGTATGTTGCCCGTGGCGGTGTCGCCGTTGATGCCTATCAGGGTGGTCGACAGGTTGTCCAGCAGCACGGTGAAGTCCTCGGTGGGCTCGATCAGGCTGTCGTCGATGATGGGCACGGTGATGTCGTAGCTCTCGCCGTCGTTGCCGGTGAAGTTGAGCGTCCCGCTGACGTCGGTGTAGTCGCCGGGCTCTCCCGCGCTACCGTCGTTGGTGGCGTAGTCCACGGTGAACCCCCCCTGTACGTTGCCCGTGAGCCTGACGGTGAAGGTCGCCGTTCCGTCGCCCTCGTTCACGGTGACGCTGGTGGCGTCGAAGGCTATGCCGTTCGACCCGCCGCCGTCGTTGTCCAGTATGTTGCCCGTGGCGGTGTCGCCGTTGATGCCTATCAGGGTTCGACAGGTTGTCCAGCAGCACGGTGAAGTCCTCGGTGGGCTCGATCAGGCTGTCGTCGATGATGGGCACGGTGATGTCGTAGCTCTCGCCGTCGTTGCCGGTGAAGTTGAGCGTCCCGCTGACGTCGGTGTAGTCGCCGGGCTCTCCCGCGCTACCGTCGTTGGTGGCGTAGTCCACGGTGAACCCCCCCTGTACGTTGCCCGTGAGCCTGACGGTGAAGGTCGCCGTTCCGTCGCCCTCGTTCACGGTGACGCTGGTGGCGTCGAAGGCTATGCCGTTCGACCCGCCGCCGTCGTTGTCCAGTATGTTGCCCGTGGCGGTGTCGCCGTTGATGCCTATCAGGGTGTCGACAGGTTGTCCAGCAGCACGGTGAAGTCCTCGGTGGGCTCGATCAGGCTGTCGTCGATGATGGGCACGGTGATGTCGTAGCTCTCGCCGTCGTTGCCGGTGAAGTTGAGCGTCCCGCTGACGTCGGTGTAGTCGCCGGGCTCTCCCGCGCTACCGTCGTTGGTGGCGTAGTCCACGGTGAACCCCCCCTGTACGTTGCCCGTGAGCCTGACGGTGAAGGTCGCCGTTCCGTCGCCCTCGTTCACGGTGACGCTGGTGGCGTCGAAGGCTATGCCGTTCGACCCGCCGCCGTCGTTGTCCAGTATGTTGCCCGTGGCGGTGTCGCCGTTGATGCCTATCAGGGTTGTCGACAGGTTGTCCAGCAGCACGGTGAAGTCCTCGGTGGGCTCGATCAGGCTGTCGTCGATGATGGGCACGGTGATGTCGTAGCTCTCGCCGTCGTTGCCGGTGAAGTTGAGCGTCCCGCTGACGTCGGTGTAGTCGCCGGGCTCTCCCGCGCTACCGTCGTTGGTGGCGTAGTCCACGGTGAACCCCCCCTGTACGTTGCCCGTGAGCCTGACGGTGAAGGTGGCCGTTCCGTCGCCCTCGTTCACGGTGACGCTGGTGGCGTCGAAGGCTATGCCGTTCGACCCGCCGCCGTCGTTGTCCAGTATGTTGCCCGTGGCGGTGTCGCCGTTGATGCCTATCAGGGTGGTCGACAGGTTGTCCAGCAGCACGGTGAAGTCCTCGGTGGGCTCGATCAGGCTGTCGTCGATGATGGGCACGGTGATGTCGTAGCTCTCGCCGTCGTTGCCGGTGAAGTTGAGCGTCCCGCTGACGTCGGTGTAGTCGCCGGGCTCTCCCGCGCTACCGTCGTTGGTGGCGTAGTCCACGGTGAACCCCCCCTGTACGTTGCCCGTGAGCCTGACGGTGAAGGTCGCCGTTCCGTCGCCCTCGTTCACGGTGACGCTGGTGGCGTCGAAGGCTATGCCGTTCGACCCGCCGCCGTCGTTGTCCAGTATGTTGCCCGTGGCGGTGTCGCCGTTGATGCCTATCAGGGTGGTCGACAGGTTGTCCAGCAGCACGGTGAAGTCCTCGGTGGGCTCGATCAGGCTGTCGTCGATGATGGGCACGGTGATGTCGTAGCTCTCGCCGTCGTTGCCGGTGAAGTTGAGCGTCCCGCTGACGTCGGTGTAGTCGCCGGGCTCTCCCGCGCTACCGTCGTTGGTGGCGTAGTCCACGGTGAACCCCCCCTGTACGTTGCCCGTGAGCCTGACGGTGAAGGTGGCCGTTCCGTCGCCCTCGTTCACGGTGACGCTGGTGGCGTCGAAGGCTATGCCGTTCGACCCGCCGCCGTCGTTGTCCAGTATGTTGCCCGTGGCGGTGTCGCCGTTGATGCCTATCAGGGTGGTCGACAGGTTGTCCAGCAGCACGGTGAAGTCCTCGGTGGGCTCGATCAGGCTGTCGTCGATGATGGGCACGGTGATGTCGTAGCTCTCGCCGTCGTTGCCGGTGAAGTTGAGCGTCCCGCTGACGTCGGTGTAGTCGCCGGGCTCTCCCGCGCTACCGTCGTTGGTGGCGTAGTCCACGGTGAACCCCCCCTACGTTGCCCGTGAGCCTGACGGTGAAGGTGGCCGTTCCGTCGCCCTCGTTCACGGTGACGCTGGTGGCGTCGAAGGCTATGCCGTTCGACCCGCCGCCGTCGTTGTCCAGTATGTTGCCCGTGGCGGTGTCGCCGTTGATGCCTATCAGGGTGGTCGACAGGTTGTCCAGCAGCACGGTGAAGTCCTCGGTGGGCTCGATCAGGCTGTCGTCGATGATGGGCACGGTGATGTCGTAGCTCTCGCCGTCGTTGCCGGTGAAGTTGAGCGTCCCGCTGACGTCGGTGTAGTCGCCGGGCTCTCCCGCGCTACCGTCGTTGGTGGCGTAGTCCACGGTGAACCCCCCCTGTACGTTGCCCGTGAGCCTGACGGTGAAGGTCGCCGTTCCGTCGCCCTCGTTCACGGTGACGCTGGTGGCGTCGAAGGCTATGCCGTTCGACCCGCCGCCGTCGTTGTCCAGTATGTTGCCCGTGGCGGTGTCGCCGTTGATGCCTATCAGGGTGGTCGACAGGTTGTCCAGCAGCACGGTGAAGTCCTCGGTGGGCTCGATCAGGCTGTCGTCGATGATGGGCACGGTGATGTCGTAGCTCTCGCCGTCGTTGCCGGTGAAGTTGAGCGTCCCGCTGACGTCGGTGTAGTCGCCGGGCTCTCCCGCGCTACCGTCGTTGGTGGCGTAGTCCACGGTGAACCCCCCCTGTACGTTGCCCGTGAGCCTGACGGTGAAGGTGGCCGTTCCGTCGCCCTCGTTCACGGTGACGCTGGTGGCGTCGAAGGCTATGCCGTTCGACCCGCCGCCGTCGTTGTCCAGTATGTTGCCCGTGGCGGTGTCGCCGTTGATGCCTATCAGGGTGGTCGACAGGTTGTCCAGCAGCACGGTGAAGTCCTCGGTGGGCTCGATCAGGCTGTCGTCGATGATGGGCACGGTGATGTCGTAGCTCTCGCCGTCGTTGCCGGTGAAGTTGAGCGTCCCGCTGACGTCGGTGTAGTCGCCGGGCTCTCCCGCGCTACCGTCGTTGGTGGCGTAGTCCACGGTGAACCCCCCCTGTACGTTGCCCGTGAGCCTGACGGTGAAGGTCGCCGTTCCGTCGCCCTCGTTCACGGTGACGCTGGTGGCGTCGAAGGCTATGCCGTTCGACCCGCCGCCGTCGTTGTCCAGTATGGTTATTTCACCCGAGTTGTCATTAATGGGGGGGGTGTTGGTGCCCGAAGACAGGTTTACGTTAAAAGCTTCGGTAAATTCAATGACCGAATCGTCGTTGATAGTGATATCAATGTTCATCACCTCGCCATGCGAGCCTACAAAAGATAATGCGTTCGAAGCCTGTACATAATCACCCGGTTCGACGGCATCTCCGTCAGCGGTATCGTAGTTTACTGTGAACCCACTTGCTATAAAACCGACATGGGTAACCTGAAGGGTAGCGGTTCCCACATTTTCGTTTACGGTAATATCATTTATGGAAAGACCGAGCGGGTCGCCATCTTCGGTCACGAAGATATTCTGTATATGTTGTATCGAGTTTCCGGCACAGTCAGAGGCCGTCCATGTTCTAACAATGGTATAGGTAGTGCTGGAATTGTCGCCTATATAGGTTTCATTGAAATTGACCGATGCGTTCGTATCGCAATTATCGGTAGCCGTTAAGGTTGCTGGAGATGGAATGTTATCATAAGGAGCAACCGTATCGCTTGGAAGCGCCTCAACGAAACTTGGATCTTCTATGTCTTCAATAGTGATGACTTGGGTAAAAGTATCACTGACCCTACCACAGGCATCTGTAAAGGTAAAAGTATTGGTATATGTGCCTTCTGAATCACAACCAGGATTGGGCGCAAAGCTTCCGGCTACCTTATTAAGTGTGAAATTACAGAATTCTGTTTGGGGTTCGAGTGCCTGTGCGGCATTTAATGCTGCTGTGTCATCACAAGAAACGGTTCTGTTCAAAGCATCGGCAGCCGTGATCCAATTGACTTGATCGGGTTGATTAATGTCAACAATCGTTGGGTCGTGATTGCCAATGCCACAAGAATCTGTTGTACCCGAACTGTCAGTGGTTACTGGATTTGTATTGGTGACACCCCTAAATGTAGCTGTTGCTTGCATCGCAAAAGTTGCTGAGCAAGCAGACTCTAAAAAGTAGCACTGATCTTTAATCAGAACATTGAAATCGAGTGTGTATAACGGATTTCCAACATCAGTATTTCCGTTTGGAACGAAAAATCGCAATTCCCTTGTGGTAGAATTGAAGTTGTGCGTTACACCAGGGGGTAGGGTTTCTGTATCTACAAAATCAACCTCTGGAGGCAAGGTTGTAAATATTTCAAGGTCTTGAATATCATCATTGCCAGAGTTTTCAATACTTAAGGTCATTTGAACTTGGTCGCCAGGATTAAAACCTCCTCCAGAAGAGGACGAGGTGAAATTCAAGGCACCGAGACTTGGCTCATAGACTTCAACACTTAAGCCAATAAGATAAACCCCGTAGGTTTCTTGGTCTGAGGTAATTCTCAGTCTCGCAGATGTCTGGTTATTATCGATAAATTTATTACCACCATTTTTTAGATCAAAAACGGCAGCATCAAATCCAAGGGTATTGGTACTAGCAGGATTTCTATCGGTATAGTTTTGGTTATCAATGGTGATTCGACTATTAAAAAAATTGTTTTCATCCCTTAAAGTGGTGGAGAGATTTGACCATACACCATTGGTGTCAAAAATTTGCAATTGATCACCTGGTATGTCACGATCACCCTCTAATGAACCCAAGACGATATCTGCATTGACATTGCCATTGGGTACGGTTTGAAAGCCATTAAAATCGAACTCTACTTCACCTTGACTTTGTGTGATGTGAACATAGCCATCAAAAAGGGTCACATTTTTACCGAGAAGCTCGGTGCTTTCATATACAAAGACTATTTGCCATCCGCCAGAAGTACCGGTATGGCCGCCCCCATGTGAGTAGAGGTCACCCTCAGTGGCCTTTACGTTCGCAACCTGAAACTTGCCATATGGATTTGTCAACCCCTGTATCTCTGTTGTGATATCTTTTACACAGACATAGGGATCATTGACAAAATGGTCATCACGACCCCGATAGAGTACTTCGTCGGCAGTAATGGTTGTATAGGTTGTTTGACCAGGGAGCATGAGTTTAACTTGATTATAATTCCATGAAGGTTCATCACTGCTAGAACCTGTACCTGTTCCATCATCGTCATCGGGATCATAATTGTCATACTCTTTATCGGCGGCTGCCCAATACAAAAACACCTTTTTGAAGTTCAAGCAGCTTACTGCTGGTGCAGGATTAGAAAAGTTTGCACTACTTGAGTTAAAGGTGCTGGCATCAGAATCTATATCAACGAATACGTTGTTTGAAAAGTCATGATTGCCATCAGAGCCATTATATGCATTGGTGGCATGGCGAGACAAAACATTGTTCGCTATAATGGTCACATCTCCATTTATGGTCTCCGAATATCTTGGTGTAAAAGGAGTCTGAACTTGACCAAAGGAAGCCATTGAGATCAACAGCAACAATAAAAATACCGGTGTTTTGAATCGAGGGGTAGTTTTGCTTTTCATAGGCTTAGGTTTCAGGTGGCTTAAGTCCCTAGTCCAAAATCATATGAATCACAAGGCCAATTATAATCTCAGTAAATTCAAGAAAGTAGATTCATGCATGGCCAAGTTCATCAATTTTGGGATTAATCGTTATTTCGTAAGATTTGGTTTCAAATTGCTTACAAAGAAAACGGCAGCCCCGATTTTAGCAAAAATTAGACGTTGTGGTTCAGGTTATTATCGTTAAAAGTCTTGTTTTAAGATAAACGACACGGTTTTATCGATATTGGTAAAATGTTGTGTAACAGTGAGTTTTGTATGTAAAAATGGACGAAAACCATTAATTGTAAGAAATGTAGGAAAACAGTTTACCTAAAACAGCTCCAGCCGTTCAAATTGTACCGTAAAATGCCTAATTTTGGGGCTTAATTCGTAAAAAGTCTATGGGTTCAGAAAAAGGAAAAGTACAAGAATTGATACAAGGGCGGTTATTGGAAGAACGCAGGGTGTTTCTTTGGGGCATGGTAGATGATAGCTCTGCCAAACATGTCATTGACCGGCTATTGTATCTTGACCTTGTCAACAATAAGGAAATTCAACTTATCATCAATAGCCCCGGAGGATATGTTACCTCCGGTTTCGCAATTTATGATACCCTGAAACAAATAAAGAGTCCGGTGTCAACGATTTGCTCAGGATTGGCTGCCTCAATGGGGTCTATACTGTTATCTGCCGGTAAGAAGGGAAGAAGATTCATTCAGCCCCATGCACGGGTCATGATTCATCAGCCAAGTGGTGGAGCACAGGGCCAAGCCTCGAACATTGAAATCCAGGCACGGGAAATCATCAAGACCAAAGAATTGGGCGCCAAGATATTGGCCGAAAACTGTGGACAGGATTTTGAAAAAGTGATGAAAGATTTTGACCGTGATTACTGGATGGGAGCAGAAGAATCGGTTGAATATGGAATCGTCGATAAGATTTTGGAATAGCCTTTCTTATTTCTCGGAAATAAAAAAGTCCTTCGCATTAACTGTGAAGGACTTTTTCAATATATATAGACGCCAAAGCGGGATATTCTATTTTAGATACGAGTGTAGGTACTGTTTTGGATTATGACCTTGTTCTATTTTAAAGGATTCTACCAAATACTATTTTACTATCTTATTTCGATCGTTATTCAGATCAACTAAAGGATGCACGAATTTGTTTTTCCCCGTAGTCGTAATAAAAATGCTATGGGCTAATTTTAGTACTTTTGCCAACTAACTTTAAAATGCTACGTTCATAATGTCACAAGGCCCCAAGAACATTGCCATTGTAGGATCGGGCTTGGTAGGTTCGTTGTTGGCCATTTATCTCAGGAAATTTGGCCACAAAGTGACCATTTTCGACCGACGACCAGATATCAGAACCATTGATTTTTCGGGACGCTCCATCAATTTGGCCATGAGCAATAGGGGATGGAAGGCACTTCGTGAAGTGGGTATCGAAAATGAGGTTCGAAAAATTGCCATTCCACTTTACCGCAGGGCAATGCACGTGAACGATAGCCCCTTGTTTTTTCAAGATTACGGAAAAGAAGGTGAGGCCATTTGGTCAATCTCGCGGGGCGTATTGAACCGCAAGATGATTGATTTGGCAGAGCAAAAGGGAGCCGTTTTTAGATTTAATGAAAAGGTATGGGACGTTGACCTTCCAGAAGCTAAATTGTATACAGGCGAAACCGAAAAAAGTGAGTGGGAAGAATACGACTTTGACATAGTTTTTGGCTGTGATGGTGCTTTCTCTAGAATCAGGCATAAAATGCAGCGTCGTAGCCGATTTGATTACTCACAAGACTTTATCGATGTAGGGTATAAAGAGTTGACCATACCGGCAAATGATGACGGTACCCATAAGTTGGACAAAAATTCATTTCATATTTGGCCCCGTGGCAGGTTCATGCTCATTGCAATGCCCAATATCGACGGTAGTTTTACCTGTACCCTCTTTTTGCCTTTTGAAGGAGAGGTGTCGTTTGAGAAGTTGACCACCAAAAAGAAGGCTAAAACTTTTTTTAAAGAGCATTTTCCCAATGTCAGAAAGGTTATCGATAACCTAATAGATGATTTTTTTAAAAACCCCACCAGTGCTTTGGTGACCATGAAATGCTATCCTTGGACGTATTGGGACAAGGTGGCCCTTGTGGGTGATTCGGCGCATGCTATCGTACCCTTTTATGGTCAGGGTATGAATGCCGGTTTTGAGGATATTTTTGTACTGAGCCAGTTGATGAAAAAGCATGGTGATGACTGGGGGTCAATTTTTAGGGAATATGAACAACAACGTAAGCTCAATGCAGATGCCATTGCGGAACTCAGTTATCGAAACTTTGTGGAAATGAGCAGCAAAACGGCAAATCCAAATTTTCTGTTACAAAAGAAAATTGAAAAATGGTTTGCAGAAAGGCATCCTGACAAATGGATACCTGTTTATAGTAGGGTGACCTTTTCAGAAAGGCCTTATGCAGAAGCCTTGGCCATAGGCGACCATCAAGAAAAAATCATGCAAGAAGTGATGAAACTTCCCAATATAGGGGAAAAATGGAACTCTGAAGAAATCGAACAGAAGATATTGTCATTTCTCTAAATAAAGAACCACGCCTATCAAGCGTGGTTCTTTATCTCTTTATTGCTCGTTCTATTCTATAGCTTTTCGAAGAGTACTTCCATTTTTTGCTGCTCTTCTTCAGCCAACATCGGATCTACCAAAATACGGCCGCTGTGCTCGTCAGTGATGATTTTTTTACGTGACGCGATCTCAACCTGAACTTGTGGGGGTATTGTGAAGAAAGAACCACCTGAAGCGCCTCGTTCTACGGGTACCACTGCCAAACCGTTCTTGACATTGTGGCGAATGCGCTTATAGGCTTTTACCAATCTTTCCTCAATTTTTTCTTCAAATTCCTCTGATTTTTTAAGTAGGGCCTTTTCTTCCTTTTCAGTTTCAGCCAAGATGGCATCGAGCTCTCCTTTTTTGTGCTTGAGGTGTGCTTCTCTTTCGTTCAGTTTCTCTTTGGTATCTGCGACAACCTCTTTTTTCTGCTCAATTTGAGC
This sequence comes from Muricauda sp. SCSIO 65647, assembly GCF_021534965.1. NCBI lineage: Bacteria > Pseudomonadati > Bacteroidota > Flavobacteriia > Flavobacteriales > Flavobacteriaceae > Allomuricauda > Allomuricauda sp. SCSIO 65647. Next base: position 600,584 of record NZ_CP091037.1, on the reverse strand, counting down.
TTTGAATTCTTTGATGTTCTTTTCGGCCAATTGAATTTCAAGTTCTTGAAATTCAATTTCTTTGCTCAATGAATTGAACTCACGGCTATTGCGAACATTTTTTTGTTGCTCGGTATATTTTTTGATCAAAGCCTTCGATTCTTCAATCATGTTTTTTTTGGCCGAGATTTCATAATTGACAGTCTCAACATCGGTCTTAAGTTTGTCGATGCGGGTCTTAAGACCCTGCACCTCATCTTCTAGATCCTCTACTTCTAAAGGCAGTTCGCCCCTGACGCTGCGAATCTCATCAACACGTGAGTCTATCAGTTGCAAATCGTAAAGGGCTCTCAATTTTTCCTCTACGGTTGCTTCTTTTTTCTTTGCCATATACTAAAAATACTTGATAGGATTAGTGTCACTTTCCGATAAAGCGATTGCAAAATTAGGAATTTTTTTCTTAAGAAAATCGTATATCAGATTTTTTGTAAACCGCTCTGATTCAAAATGTCCGATATCCATGATCACCATTTGATTTTCAGCCTTGTAAAACTCGTGGTATTTTAGGTCGGCCGTTATGAAAACATCGGCTCCCGAACGTTTTGCTGCCTCTATGGCGAAAGCGCCACTACCGCCCAGTACCGCTACCTTTCGAACCTTTTTGCCCAATAGTGCCGAATGTTTGATACAGCCTGTCTGCATTTTTTCCTTGACCAGGGCCAAGAACTCTTTTTCTCCGATGGGGCTATCAAGCTCACCAGTCATGCCCATGCCGATGTTCTGGTTTGAATTGTCAAGTGTAATCACCTCATAGGCCACCTCTTCATAAGGATGGTTTTTGAACAGGGTGGAAAGAATGTCTCCCTCTAGATGGGCAGGAAAGGTCATGCTTATCTGCACTTCATTCTCAAAATGGGTTTTTCCGATTTTCCCGATGGTCGGATTGGCATTTTCCCTTGGTTTGAAACTACCTGTTCCTTCAGTGGAAAAGCTACAATTTTCATAGTTGCCGATACTGCCTCCTCCTACTTCGAACAACTTATTACGCAGTGGGTCAGCGTCTTTGAGGGGGATATAGGTGGTCAGTTTTTTGATGGTCTTTGATTTTGGTATCAACATGCCACAATTTTTGAGTCCTAGAACCTCACAAATCTTTTTGTTCACCCCGATCATCGAGTTGTCTAAAGCCGTATGAATGGCAAAAATGGCCATTTGGCTTTCAATGGCCTTGACCACAACACGTTCGACATAGGTGCTTCCGGTAAGTTTTTTGAGTCCTGAAAAGATGATGGGATGAAAGCTGACAACCATATTACATTTCTTCTCAATTGCCTCGTCAATCACAATTTCGAGTGTATCATGGGTAACCAGAACACCCGTTACTTCTTGTTGCAGGTTGCCAACCAAAAGACCTGTATTGTCAAAACCTTCGGTGTAGTGCAATGGGGCCAGTTGCTCTAAGTTTTGAATGATATCCTTGACCTTCATTTTATTTGTATTGGGCGCTAAGAGCCTGTTCTTGAATTTATCAATTGTTTTTTTGTGCCTCTTCCCGCCTGCCCGGCGGGCAGGTTTGCGCGGCCAATGCATCATCTGGCTCCTCTTTCAAAAGCCAAATCGTTGGCCTTTTCTCTCGGCCCTGTCAAAATTTTAAACCGTAGCTAAGGCCACGCCTTAAAATTTTGCCTCATAATGTATCAAAAATGACCAATAAAAATTCCAATCACAAATTCCTGAACAGGCTTTAAAGATAAAATATTATAATTTCGCCCTGATGTATTTACTTAGGGTCATAGCTTTTCCCCTGTCGCTCCTCTATGCGGCGGTCGTTCATCTGCGCAATTACCTTTATGATATCGGTGTTTTCAAATCGAGGTCTTTTGAAACGCCCACTATTTGTATAGGAAATTTGGGCGTGGGAGGTTCTGGAAAGACTCCAATGACCGAATATTTGATCGAGATGCTCAAAAATGAGTATCGGTTGGCGGTACTGAGCAGGGGTTATAAACGAAAATCAAAAGGCTTTTTGATAGCACAGGCCGATTCAACGGTCGAAGATTTGGGCGATGAGCCCTATCAGATGTTCAAGAAGTTTCCTATGGTGACCGTTGCCGTTGACGCTGATAGAAGAAGAGGTATTTCATTATTGGAACAAGAAATAAAGCCCGATATCATTTTGTTGGATGATGCTTTTCAGCACCGCCGTGTGAACCCCGGTTTTTCGTTGCTTCTGACGTCATATGGAAATATCTATCCGAGAGATTGGTATCTGCCCACCGGAAATCTTCGCGATGCCAAAAGGGAAGCCAAAAGGGCCAATATTATTATTGTGACCAAATGCCCAAGAGAACTTGATGAAAGTGAACGCGAATCGATAATCGATGCACTTCGACCCAAACCACATCAAAAAATACTTTTTTGTGGCTTGGCCTATGATCCCCAATTAAAGGGTTCAAAAAACCCAATTGACCTTACAGCACTTAAAGACAAAACAGTTGCTTTGGTTACGGGCATTGCCAACCCTGACCCCCTTGTCAACTATTTGAAGGACCAAAATGTGCAGTTTAGACATCTAAGATATGCCGACCATCATTTTTTTTCCAATAACGAAGTTGACACTTTCAAGACATATGAAGTGGTACTGACCACCGAGAAAGATCATACAAGACTGGAAGAAAAGCTGGAAAATCTTTATTACTTGGAAGTAAGACATCATTTTTCTGAACAAGACGCCTTGGTTCTTAAGAATGATATCGAGCGGTATCTCAAGCTTTGTCGGCAATCTTTGACCTGAAGATATTTTCGCCAATTTTTTGATAGAAGACTTCTGGTTTGAAAGGCTTGGTCACCACATCGTTACAACCTGCCGCATAAAAACTGTCTAAGCTGTCATCTAAAGAGATTGCGGTCAGGGCGATAATGGGTATTTCTTTATCAAATTTGCGTATCTGGCGTGTAGCTTCCTCACCACTTATGCCCGGCATATGAATATCCATCAAAATGGCATCGTATCGGTTGGCCTTGGCCAGATCGATAGCTTCATTACCATTGTTTGCGATATCGCAGGTAATTTCTTTCTTGTTGAGCATTTTTTTGGTAATGACCTGATTGATCTTGTTGTCTTCGACTACCAGCACGTGTAGGCCCTTGAAATCAAATTCCTCTAAATTCAGCTCAAAAGAAACTTCTGCAACGGCTTTGTCTTCGGTTTTAAGTTCAAGTTCGAAGAAAAACGAGCTGCCTTTGCCCAAATCGCTCTCAAGTTCGATTTTGCTTCCAAAGAGACCCAACAAACTCTTGACAATGGTCAGGCCAAGTCCCGTGCCGCCATATTCTCGATTAATTTGAATAGATCCCTGCTCGAAACTGTCGAAAATGGTCTTTTGCTGCTCTTCAGAAATGCCAATACCATTATCCTTGACCTCAAAATAGAGCCTAATATCATCATGGTCTCTTTTGAGAAGTTTGGCAATGACATCTACCTGCCCATCTTTGGTAAACTTCAAGGCGTTTCCTATCAAGTTCATGAAAATCTGGGATATCTTCATAGGATCGCCCAACAGGTTTTGAGGAATCTGCTGATCGTAATGCAGATTGATTTTTGTTTTTTTCTCTTTTGCGTTCTGCTGTAATGAATCAATTACATCTGTCAGCACTTTCTTAAGCTTGAACTCAACGCTCAACGGCTCTACCTTATCTGCATCAATTTTATTGATCTGTAAAATATCATTGATGAAGTTCAGCAAATAGTCACCTGAAAACTTCAACGATTTGAGATGTTCTTTTTGGTGTTGGGCCGGATTTTCTTCGAGCAACAGATGGGTTAGGCCGGTCACCGCGTACAATGGTGTTCTTAACTCATGTGTTACGGTAGAAAGAAAGTTGGTCTTGGCCTTCATGGCTGAGATGGCCGAGTCTCTAGCTAATTCCAATTCTTTGTTTTTGGTATGCAGCAGATCGTTCGTTTTAAGCTTTATTTGGTTATTTCTGAACAATGATATGGCCAAAAGGGAGATAATGACCAAAAAGGCCGAGGTCAAAATAGCGGTAATCTCAGATCTATTGGCCGATTGGCTCAACTTTTCATTGTTTTCCGTCAATTTTGAGATTTCATCGCTCATATGGTTAAAGCGTATATTATCTGCTGTTTTGGCCTCTAGTTCTATTTTGTCAATAGTGAACAAAGAATCTTTTATTTGGGCCACGTTTCGATTATGCTCCAACGATTCGCGATATCTGTCCAATTGCTCATACAGCGTGGTCAACCATACATTTGCCAAAAGCATTTCTTTGAAAAAACCATTTTTCTCGGCCAACTCAAGTGCTGCCTCGGCATGTTTTACACTTTCTTCCGGTTTTTCAAGTTGTCGGTTTAATCGTGATAGGCCCAAATTGGCTTTGGTGGCCAAAAAGGCCCGCTCTTTTTCATCAGAGTTGACCAGCAGGGCATTGTAATTTTTTTCTGCGTCATCCAACTTGTCAATGTTCATGAAAATATAGGCCTCGACCAGTAGAATGTTGTTGAGTAAATTTCTATCATTGCTCAATTCGCGGGCCTCTTCCAGCATATTGATGGCCTGAAAATTATTTTCTGATTTGTAGAGCAATATCGCATTGATAAACTTATGAACGGCTTCACCATGGGGGTATGCCAAATCTTTTAGCAGAATACTGGCCCTTGCCAAATAAAACGAGGCGGTTTCGGAATCTTCACGGTCAAGATACAAAAGGGCGTATTTGTGGTACGTATCCAACAAAGCTTTGAAATCTTCATTCTTCTCGGCAAGCTCCGCAGCCTTATCAAGCGATTTCAAGGCTTGATCCAAATTGTTTTGGTGCCGAAATGCCATGACCTCATCAAAGATTTTCTGAATTTCAGGATTGGATATCGTATGATTTTGGGCAAAAGTGTGGGTAAGGCACATCAGTGCCAACAATGCCATTGAAAGCAAGCGGCCTATTTTTCTATTTGGATATTTGAATATCAAACGTAGTTTTTCTTGATAAGCAATTCAATTAAATCGATTATTCTTGAACAATAGCCCGTCTCATTATCGTACCATCCTATAACTTTAACCATTTTTCCGATTACGGATGTCATCTGAGAATCAAACGTACAAGAATGGCAACTATTGTTTATATCTACTGATACTATAGGGTCTTCCGTATAGAAAAGCACATTTTTCAGTCCATTTTCGGAAATACTTTTAAAAGTACTGTTTATTTCTTCAATCGAAGTCTGTTTTTTGACATTGAAGGTAATGTCGGTCAGCGACCCATTGGGCACTGGCACCCTGATACCGCAGCCGCCGATTACCTCTGAAAGTTCGGGAAAAATTCTGGTCAATGCCTTGGCGGCCCCCGTGGTGGTCGGAATGATTGACTGTGCAGCGGCCCTCGACCTCCTTAAATCACGATGTGGTCTATCGTGTAGGCTTTGGTCTGAAGTGTACGAATGTACAGTGGTGATATAAGCCTGTTCAATACCACATAGCTCGTTGATGACCTTTATCATCGGAGCTGCGTTGTTTGTGGTACATGAAGCGTTCGATATGATATCATCTTGGGCATCGAGTGTTTGTTCATTGACGCCAATGACAATCATTTTTATGTTTTCATCTATCGGTGGAACCGAGAGAATGACCTTTTTCGCTCCATTTCGTAGGTGGTGTTGCAATTCCTCCCTTTGCTTGAATTTGCCAGATGATTCAATTACAATATCAACTTGGAGTGATTTCCAATCGATTTCTTTCGGATGTTCATGGTTCAGCACTTTGGTTTTTCTGCTTTTCACCAAAATGCTATCTTCCTCATATGAGATTTCGCCTTCGAACGTTCCGTGTAGACTGTCATATTTCAGTAGATGGGCCAGGGTTTTCGCATTGCCCAGATCATTGACGGCTACCACTTGATACTCAGAATGCTTTTGCATCAATCTGAACAGCGTTCTGCCAATTCTTCCAAAACCGTTAATTCCGATATTGACCTTGGGCATTGTAACTGTTGTTATTGGTTTATGGTCTGTCGAAGTTCTTAAGAAGAATCAGTCAATATGCTTGTGAGCCTTGTACGATGAACGTACCAATGCCCCGCTTTCAACATGCCTGAAGCCCATTTCTAGGCCGATTTCCTCAAATTTCTTGAATTGTTCGGGCAGTATGAACTGTTTTACCGGCAAGTGCTTTTTTGAGGGCTGTAGGTATTGCCCAATGGTAACCACATCGACGTTTACATGTCTGAGATCTTTCATTGTTGCGATGACTTCATCCTCTTCTTCACCGAGACCGAGCATAATGCCCGATTTGGTGCGGTTGGCACCATTTTTCTTTAAATAGTCCAGAACACCGAGGCTACGCTCATATTTGGCTTGGATACGCACCTCTCGGGTCAGCCGCTTAACGGTTTCCATGTTGTGCGAGATGACTTCGGGGGCAACTTCTAAGATTCGGTCAAGATGTCTTTCTACACCCTGAAAATCAGGTATCAATGTTTCTAGGGTCGTCTCAGGGTTCATTCTTCTTATGGCCTTGACCGTTTCTGCCCAAATAATCGATCCCATGTCTTTGAGGTCGTCGCGATCAACAGAGGTAACAACGGCATGTTTGATGCCCATGATCTTTATGGAACGCGCTACTTTTTCAGGCTCGGCCCAATCCACGCTTTCAGGTCTGCCAGTTTTTACGCCGCAAAAACCACAAGATCGGGTGCAGATATTGCCCAAAATCATGAAAGTGGCAGTACCTTCACCCCAACATTCGCCCATGTTTGGGCAACTCCCCGAGGTGCAAATGGTATGAAGATCATATTTCTCCACAAGACCCCTCAATTGGGTATATTTTTGGCCTGTGGGCAATTTTACGCGCAGCCAATTCGGCTTCCGCTTTGGGGGCGATATGCTTTCAGCAACATCTGTTGACATAGCTAATAATTTGAACTACAAAGATACAAAACACCCATGATAGACTTAATCAAGCGAATTGTTGCTCTTTTTGATAATTTCAGCCAATAGTTTTCGCGCCCGTAACAGCTTCACCTTTACATTATTGACTGGCTCATCGAGTGCTGTTGCAATGTCGGCATAGCTCAATTCGTTGAAGTAGCGAAGATTGATGACCTCTTGATAGTGTGGTTTCAGCTTTTTTATATGCCGCAATAGATTGGCGAGATTCTGTTCGATAATCAATTGATCCTCTACCGATGGGCTCTCATCAAGTATTTTTTTCATTTCTTCACTATGCGTTTCGGTCTCGGCGAGAATGTTTCTTTTTCTTTTTCTGATGAGATCTACATGCAGGTTCTTTGAAATGGCAATAAGCCATGTTTTGAACTCATACGTATCATCATAAGTATCAATTTTGTCGAAAGCCCTTGAAAAAGTACGAATGGTGATGTCTTCGGCATCATTTTCGTTTTTAGTGCGGACGAATTGAAAGGCATACACGTCGTTCCAAAAAGTATCCAAAAGGGTGCTGAAAGCAATTTGGTTGCCTGCCTTTGCCTTAATTATAATTTCTTGTAAAGTGTCGGTCTTGCCCAAGTAACTTTGTTGAGGGGGTTTTGGCTCGGTACTTATCCCATTTCAGCGACCGAATCCTTTTTGCATTCCTGTTCACTTGGTAGTTTGCCACAATACCCACATGCCTCACCTTCTTTGTTCAAAAAAGGACTTTGGCTGGCACAGGTGCCGGCAAATTTTCCATCTTTTTTAGACCAAATCTTTATAGTGATGCCCAAAACGGCAAGTGCGACAAGGCCTATGGTCAGAAGTACAAGTTTCATTGCTGCTTTTGGGGCAAAGGTACAAAAATGGGCACCATTTGGCGCCCATTTATCAATACTTTAAGGCAATCTGGTCAATAATCAATATTGGCCACAATATTCTGTACCGTGGGCGATTGATTTCCACCTTGTGGTTCAATGGTGATATAACCGATGGCATCTTCGCCGTAGGGCAAAGCCATGAGTCGTTCTTTGTCACCAAATTGCTTGATTACACCCAAATTGACAAGTTCACCGTTCACTTCTGCCCACATTTGATAGCATTGGTCTTCTGGCAAATCGGGCAAATTGCTTACGTTGATATATGATAATTTCTTGACAGGGTTGACATATGCCATAGCTTTCAACTCTCTTGCTTTTTTGTTGCCATTGATGGAGTATTTTTTTGTATTCGGGTTGTTCAATACAATGTATTGGTTTCGCAGATCTTCCAATTGAACCTTCATATCCTCCTCCAATGTTTTGATTTTGTTGGTGACCAGGGTGTTTTTCTCCTGTAGATCCAAGTTCTGGTTCCAGAAAAAGTAAGAAGAGCCCGCAAAAATCATGGCCACGATACTGGCGGCAACGGCATAACGATAAAACCTTCTTCTACCGATACGCTCATTACGAATCCTGGCAAGAATGGTCTCTTTAAGTCCCTCAGGGGTCTTTCGAGCATGCATCTTGGCAAAGGCTTCGAGATTTTCTTGCAATTCAGTATAGGTTTTTCGAACCTCGGGATACATGGCTATATACCGCTCTACCTGAAGTGACTCTTCGGTAGAAGTATCACCCATGAGATATTTCTCAAGTAGGTCAGAATCTAAAAATATGCGTATTTTTTCTTTCATAATATACAATTTATCAGGAGTAAGAGTACCACTTGGGCATCATATATCTTACGAAGTTCCCTTAGGCCAATTTTCAATCTTGACTTTATCGTACCCAACGGAATATCGAGTTCTTCGCTGGCTTCTTGCTGCGTCATCCCTTGAAAAAAAAGGGCATCAAGTACAATTTGGTACTTAGGCTCAATCTTTTCAAGGGTTTCTTGCATATCGAGAAACTCTGGTCGTATGCTGTTCACTCCTAAATTATATACGTTGGATACATCAATTTGGATTTCTTTGTCAGCTTTTGTATTGACACTGCGCAGCTTGTCGATGGCCGTATTGCGGGTAATTCTGAATAGCCATGTAAACAATTTTGCCTTTGTGGGGTCGTATGAATCAGACTTTTTCCAGATCTTGATAAAACTTTCCTGTAGCACATCTTGGGCAAGGTCTTCATCTTTTACCACCTTGTAGGCTACACCGAACAAGGTATCGGCATAATTGTCGTACAGAAGTGAAATTGCCTTTTCATTGCGTTCGGCAAGCAGTTCGACAATATGCTTTTCAAGTAGTGTGCTCATGGGCCTTAAAAAATCACCTTATAAAAAAATCCAAACCAAAGACTCGTGCGTATATAATGTAACGCTAAATTATGAAATTGATTATTTAGCATTTGAACAATAAAGACTTGCTGCTTTGATAGTGGCAGATGGTTATAAAGTTTTTGGTTAGTTTGGTTTGGTATGACCCCTGTTCATCATTATGATGCGGGGGTTATCTTATGATATTGACTTCGGGCACCAAATCTATTTTGAAATTTTTTTTGACCGAGGTCTGGATTTTTTCAGCGATTGCCAAAATATCTTCTCCGGATGCATTTCCATAGTTGACCAGAACCAGGGCCTGTTTTTCATGAACTCCGGCATCACCTACTCTGATTCCTTTAAAACCACATTGTTCTATGAGCCATCCGGCAGGCACCTTGATTAGGCCCTCATCAATTTCATAGTGCGGCATTTCAGGATGTTTTTTTAACATTTTTTCAAAATTTTTCTTTGAAATAACGGGGTTTTTGAAAAAACTGCCACTATTGCCAATTTCTTTGGGGTCTGGTAGCTTACTTTGCCTGATTTTGATCACCGCATTTGAAATGTCTTGGATGGTCGGATATACTATGTTTTTGTGTATGAGCTCTTTTTCGATGGCTCCGTAATCGGTATTCAGGGCATGATTCTTCTTGGTCAATCTTAGATTTACCGATGTAATGATGTAACGGCCCTTGGCAGATTGTTTAAAGATAGAGTCGCGATAACCAAACTGACAAGCCTCTTTATCAAATTCAACGAGCTCGCCCGTTTCGATTTCCATGGCGTTGCAGCTTACGAACACATCTTTTAGTTCGACCCCATAGGCACCGATGTTCTGTATTGGCGCAGTGCCCACATTGCCTGGAATGAGCGATAGGTTCTCAATGCCCCCATACCCTTTTTCAAGGCACCAGATGACAAATTGATGCCAATTTTCACCCGCCATAGCCTTTACGACCAGCGTTTCGTCATTTTCCTCGACGACTGAAACTCCCTTGATGTTGACATATAGCACCAATGCATCGATATCTTTGGTCAATAGCATGTTGCTGCCTCCGCTGATGATAAACTTTTTTGGGTATGCCTCTAGGCCCAATGCTTTTTGCAGCCCAAGAAGACTGGTGATTTCTATGAATAACCTGGCCTTGACATCTATACCAAACGTATTCAGGTTTTTTAAGGATATGTTTTCTTGAATGTTCACTTACTGCTGTTTATAAGTCTTTAAGGCAGAAGCTAGTATATTGACGGCCCTTATCAAGCTCTCTTTCTCGAGTACATAGGCTATACGTATCTGATTGTTGCCCAGACCCTTAGTGGCATAAAAGCCCGCGGCCGGAGCTACCATGACGGTCTCTCCGTTCATTTCATAATTTTCCAAAAGCCATTGGGCAAAATCATCGGCACTTTCGACAGGAAGCTCTGCCATGCAGTAAAAGGCACCTTGTGGCACGGCAACTTTGACACCCTCGATCTTTTTCAGTTCTGAAACCAGAATATTGCGTCTGGCCACATACTCGTCTATCACTTCTTGAAAGTAACTTTGAGGGGTTTCCAGGGCTGCTTCACTGGCAATCTGGGCCAAGGTAGGCGGCGATAAGCGAGCTTGTGCGAATTTAAGGACGGTTTTGATGATCTGTCGGTTCTTTGAAACCAAGCAACCGACTCGGGCACCACACATGCTGTACCTTTTCGATACTGAATCTACGATAATCGCATGGTTCTCTAAATTCGGTTCCTGTAGAATGGAATAGTGTTCCCTGCCATCATAAGCGAATTCTCTATAAACCTCATCGGCCACCAAGAAAAGATCATGTTTTCGGGCCAATTGGGCAAGCTGGGCTATTTCTTCTTTGCTATACAAATATCCGGTCGGATTGCCAGGGTTGCATACCAAAATTGCTTTGGTACGTTCTGAAATCAATTTTTCAAACTCAGAAATGGGGGGCAAGGCAAAATTCTCTTCAATCATGGAAACAATCGGAACCACTTTGATGCCCATTGCGGTGGCGAAACCATTGTAATTGGCATAAAAGGGCTCAGGTATGATGATTTCATCACCATTGTCCATAATGGTTCCCATGGCAAAAGAGAGTGCCTCAGAGCCTCCAGTGGTTACGATAATGTCATCGGCAGTTACATGAATTTGGTTTTTGGCATAGTACCGTGCCAATTTTTTACGGTAATTCTCTGAACCTTCGGTCATGCTGTAGGCCAATACTTCTATTTTGGCATTTTTAACAGCATTCAAGGCAATTTCAGGAGTTTTTATATCTGGTTGCCCAATGTTCAAGTGTATGACGTTAACGCCACGTTTTTTTGCCTGCTCTGCAAACGGAACCAACTTTCTTATGGGCGAGGCTGGCATTCGTAGACCTTTGGCCGAAATTTTTGGCATTTTTTAAATTTTAAGCAAAAATGGTAAAACCAATGCTACCAAACAACAGGTCTTTTCTTTTATCGTTATGTTAAAATTTGTGGGTTCGATAAAAATATTTCTTAAATTTAAAAGAGTCAACCTGTTATAAATAAGCGAATTGACAAAAAAGCTCACATATTGCTTACTCATTGCTTTGTGCCTAGGTCATTGTATTTCGGCTCAACAATTTGGTATACCCAATGGCCAAAAGTACCAAAAGGTCAAGTTTAAGTTGATCAATAACCTCATGGTAATTCCTGTTGAGGTGAATGATGCAAAATTATCGTTCATTGTCGATAGCGGGGTCAGTAACCCGATCTTATTCAATCTTTCCGATCAAGATTCGGTACAGATAAACAACGTCTCTGAAATCACGCTTAAAGGTCTCGGCGAGGGTGAACCTATGAAGGCGCTACAGTCAAAGGGCAATACTTTTAAGATTGGAAATGCCGTAAACAGGTACCAGACACTGTACGTGGTCTTGGATAAAGACCTTAATTTTTCGACCTCATTGGGTATTCCGGTCCACGGTATATTGGGATACCAGCTTTTTAGGGATTTCATAGTCGAAATAAATTACGGCAGTCAGGTTTTGAAATTGTACGATCCCCAACGGTATTCCCAAAAAAAGCATAAGCGTAGCCAGACACTGCCCCTCGATATAATCAACCGAAAAGCATATATTGATGCGGCAGTATTAATAGATGGAGACAGGGAGGTTCCTGTGAAGCTATTGGTCGATACGGGCAGTAGTGATGCGGTCTGGTTGTTCCACGATCCCGAAAATGGTATTGACATTCCAGATAAGAACTATGAAGATTATCTCGGAAAAGGGTTAAACGGGCATATTTTTGGAAAACGAACCAAAGTAAACGGTGTTCGTATCGGAGATTTTGCACTGAAGGATGCCAAAGCGGCCTTTCCATACATGAAATCATTTAATTCCATCAAAAATTTAGGAAATCGCAACGGGAGTGTGGGCGCAGAGATTCTCAAGCGATTCAATATCGTTTTTGATTATACCAGAAACGAGATTACCCTTAAGAAAAACGGAAACTTCAAAGCTCCTTTTCAATATAATTTGGCCGGTGTTGAATTACAGCACAACGGCGTACGTTATATCGCAGAGCGCATTACCGACTCGCAAGGGATCGTTAAAAACGATGATGGCCCCACGGGCAACGTACAAATACTTTTTGAAAATCGAACAAGGTTAAGCTTGGTTCCCGAAATTGTCGTATCTGCCATTCGGGCGGGCAGCCCTGCTGAGGAGGCGGGCCTGAGACAAGGCGATGTTATTCTGGCAGTGAATGGCAAAAGGGTGCACAGATACAAACTTCAAGAGATTTTAAAAATGCTCAATGAGAAAGAGGGCAAGCGCATCAGGGTACTTATAGAACGTTCAAACCGTGATCTGACCTTTAGTTTTATCCTCAAAAAACTGTTCTAAACAAAAAAACCCGCAACTAGCGGGTTTTTTTGTAAGGTAAAATACTGTTTATTTAGCTCCACCATCCTTTACCAATCCTTTAATTTTAAGAATTTTGGTTGGCGTATCGGCATTAGAGGTCACGGTGACCGCCTTTCTGATAGGCCCGACCCTCTTAGTGTCATACTTGACCTGAATCTCACCGGTTTCACCTGGCATAATGGGAGCCTCAGGTTTTTTGGGGATCGTACATCCGCAGCTAGATTTTACATCGCTGATGACCAAAGGGGCATCACCGGTGTTCGTAAATTCAAAAACACGCACCCCATCGCTTCCCTTTTCAATTTCGCCATAATTAATGGTCTCGGTCTTAAACTCAATTTTCGCAGTGTTTTCTTGAGCTTTGATACCTACGGCCAATAACCCGACAAATAACAACAATACAATTTTTTTCATCATTTTAGTTTTGGGTGAATTTCAAAAGTAGTTGTTTTCACAACCGCATCCAAAATTCTTTTGTTATGTAATAACGTTACTTATTTTTGTTTCGTATTTCGTGGATTGGCCATTTTTCAACAGAATCGCAGTTTTCATGTTTTATCGCTTTTCACTCAAAATGACCGATTCGTTTTCTTTTTCGACAAAAACTGTACCGAAATTATGCAGATAGCATCAAAATATGAGCCCAATAGGGTAGAAGAGCATTGGTATGCCTATTGGTTGGAACACGACTTTTTTAGCTCGAAACCTGATGGTAGAGAGCCTTATACCATCGTAATTCCGCCACCCAACGTAACCGGTGTGCTGCACATGGGCCATATGCTCAACAATACCCTGCAAGACGTTTTGATTCGCAGGGCGCGTTTACAGGGCAAAAATGCCTGTTGGGTGCCCGGCATGGACCATGCTTCCATAGCCACTGAAGCCAAAGTGGTGGCAAAACTGAAAGAAGAGGGCATCTCAAAGGCCAACATTTCTAGGGAAGACTTTTTGAAACATGCCTGGGAGTGGACCGATAAATACGGGGGCGTCATTTTAGAACAATTGAAGAGACTGGGTTGTTCTTGTGATTGGAAGCGAACTAAATTCACCATGGATGACGATATGTCAGCCTCAGTCATCAAGGTTTTTGTCGATTTGTACCAAAAAGGGCTGATTTACCGTGGGTATCGTATGGTAAACTGGGATCCCGAAGCCAAGACCACCCTATCTGATGAAGAGGTCGTTTATGAGGAAAAACAAGGGCTGTTGTACTATTTGGCCTATGACGTGGAAGATTCTGATGAAAAAGTGACTATTGCCACCACACGGCCTGAGACCATTTTGGGCGATACGGCGGTTTGTATCAATCCTGATGACGAAAGATACCATCACCTGAAGGGGAAAAAGGTCATTGTGCCCATTTGCAATAGGGTAATTCCCATAATTGAAGATGAATATGTAGATGTTGAGTTTGGTACCGGATGTTTAAAAGTAACCCCTGCACACGATGAGAACGATAAAAGTTTAGGAGAGAAGCACAACTTGGAAGTTATCGATATTTTCAATGAGGATGCTTCCTTGAACAGCTATGGCCTCCATTATGAAGGCAAAGACCGTTTTGTGGTTCGAAAAGAGATTGCCAAAGAACTTGAGGAAAATGGACATTTGGTAAAAACCGAGCAATACACCAACAAAGTTGGGCTATCTGAACGTACCAAAGCTGTCATCGAGCCGCGATTATCTGAGCAGTGGTTCTTAAAGATGGAAGAATTGGCAAAGCCCGCTATTGAGGCAGTGTTGAAGAGTGGGGAAGTAAAGTTTTTTCCAAAGAAATTCGAAAACATCTACCGTCATTGGATGGAGAACATACGCGATTGGAATATTTCCCGTCAACTTTGGTGGGGTCAGCAAATACCTGCTTATTATTACGGTACTGGGCAAAATGATTTTGTGGTGGCCGAAACTAAGGAGGAGGCTTTAGAAAAGGCAAAGACCAAAAATTCAAACATCGACGCCTCGACGCTACGCCAAGACCCTGATGTTTTGGATACATGGTTCTCTTCATGGTTATGGCCCATCAGTGTGTTCGGCGGCATTTTAGATCCCGACAACGAAGAAGTGAAGTATTACTATCCGACCAATGATTTGGTGACCGCTCCCGACATTCTATTTTTCTGGGTGGCACGTATGATAGTGGCGGGGTATGAATTTCGCGACGAGCGACCGTTTGACAGTGTATATCTTACCGGATTGGTGCGCGACAAGCAACGGCGTAAAATGTCGAAACAATTGGGCAATTCGCCCGATGCCTTAAAATTGATAGCGGATTATGGTGCAGATGGCGTTCGGGTAGGATTATTGCTTAGTTCTGCTGCTGGAAACGATCTAATGTTCGATGAGGCCCTTTGCCAACAGGGGGCAAACTTTGCCAACAAGATTTGGAACGCCTTTCGCTTGGTCAAGGGTTGGGAAATTGCCAATATCGATCAACCCGAAGCTGCCAAAATAGGTGTTGATTGGTACACCGCCCGGTTCAACCAAGTCTTGGCAGAAATTGAAGGTCATTTTGGCAAATACCGTATTTCAGATGCCCTGATGGCCATCTATAAACTGGTCTGGGACGATTTTTGTTCATGGCTCCTCGAGATTGTGAAACCTGCATATCAGCAGCCCATAGACAGAAAAACATATGAAACGGTCATTCGCCTATTTGAAGAAAACCTAAAGCTGTTGCATCCATTTATGCCTTTCTTGACCGAGGAGGTATGGCAGCATATCTCAGAAAGAACACCTGAAAATGCACTCTGTATTGCCGATTGGCCAAAGACAGCATCAATTGATGAAAAAATAATCAAAACCTTTGATTTTGCTTCAGCAGTTATTTCGGGGATAAGAACTATCAGAAAAGAAAAGAATATTCCCCAGAAAGAGGCATTACAGCTTATGGAATTGAATGTAGAGGGCATCAGTTCAAAAATGGATGCCATCGTCAAAAAACTGGGCAATATTTCAGAAATCAACACGGTGAATGAAACGGTTGAAGGTGCTTTGAGTTTTCGGGTGAAGAGCAATGAATATTTCATTCCGATGGACGGAGCAGTTGATATCGAGGCTGAGGTTAAAAAAATCAATGAAGAGCTGAACTACACCCGGGGCTTCTTGCAGTCGGTTCAAAAAAAGCTTTCGAACGAACGATTTGTGAACAACGCTCCACCTAAAGTGGTCGAACTCGAACGTAAAAAGGCAGCTGATGCCGAGGCCAAGATCGAGACCTTGGAAAAGAGTTTGGCGAGTTTAGAGTGAACAAAACCCACATTTCCGTACTTTAGTCAGACAAAGATCATGGAAATGCAAAAGACCCTACTCGTTGTTGTTCTTTTGTTTGCAACGCTTCTCAATGCCCAACGTGATTGGTCTTCGGTTACCATTACTTCTGAGAGACTCTCAGAGAACATTTATGTGCTTTTTGGGGCAGGGGGCAATATTGGACTCGCTGTCGGTGAAGAAAATGTATTTTAAAGAAACTTTAATCCTTGAAAATGAAAAAGTTAAAAAAGGAGGATATCAAACAAGAAGTGTTTGATCTCTATGACGATTATGCACATAATAAACTGAAACGCCGACAATTTATTGAAAAGTTGTCTGTCTACGCCGTTGGTGGAATAACTGTGGCTTCGTTAATGAGCTTTATGATGCCGAATTATGAGGATACACTGTTAGTCGATCCCAATAGTCCTGATTTAGATTCTGATTACATTTTTTACAATTCACCTAAAGGGGGTGGAGAAATCAAAGGTTTACTTTCCAAACCCAAAAACTTTGATGGAAAACTAGGGGGCATCGTGGTCGTACATGAAAATCGAGGATTGAACCCCTATATTGAAGATACGGCCAGACGGGCTGCCCTGGCAGGCTTTATTACCCTGGCCCCTGATGCTTTGCACCCTTTGGGAGGCTATCCTGGCAATGACGATGAAGGCCGAACGATGCAGCGCAAACGTGACCGCCACAAAATGTTGGAGGATTTCATCGCTGCTTTTGAGTATTTAAAAAACCACCCAAACTGTTCGGGCAAAGTTGGTGTGGTCGGATTTTGCTTTGGGGGGTGGATTTCCAATATGATGGCGGTAAAAGTGCCGGATTTGGCTGCTGCTGTTCCTTTTTATGGTGGGCAGCCCAAAGAAAATATTGATAAGATCAATGCACCTTTAATGCTTCAGTTTGCCGGATTGGATGAACGGGTCAATGCCGGTTGGCCTGCTTATGAAGAGGCCTTAAAAAAGCATGGCAAGGCATACCAAGCGTTCATGTACCCTGATGTGAACCATGGTTTTCATAATACATCCACCCCGCGCTATAATAAAGAAGCTGCTGAATTGGCTTGGGATAGAACAATGAAATTCTTTAAAAAACATTTGGACTGATGGCAAAACTTGACCGAAGAAATTTTCTTAAGAAGACAACCCTGTCCACGGCGGCTCTTGGCTCTTGGTCGTTATTCCCAGAATATATGCTTGGGCATTCTGAAAGACCTCAGAATACTGAATATATGGGTGGATTTGCCGCTCCAAAGTTAGCGACCGTCCGTGCGGCTTTTATTGGGGTTGGTGCGCGTGGCGGTACACATTTAAAATTCTTGGCGGCACTGCCCAACACCGAGGTCGTTGCCATTAGCGATTTATATGAAGATCTGGTCAAACAAAAGGTGCAATGGGTCAAAGAGGTTGCCGGTACAGAACGACACCAAAATATTGCCGAATACTATGGTGGTGAAGACAAGTGGCGCTTGATGTTAAGAGAGGTACGGCCCGATGTGGTCTTTATCGCTACCAACTGGCACAACCATGCGCCGATGGCCATCGAGGTGATGAACCGGGGGGCACATGCCTTTGTCGAAGTTCCGATCGCGGTCACACTGCAAGAAATGTGGGACATTGTCGATACCGCTGAGCGCACCCAGAAGCACTGCATGATGATGGAAAATGTCAACTATGGCCGTGACGAGCTGATGTTCCTCAATATGTGCCGACAAGGGGTCATCGGAGATTTGCTACATGCCGAAGCCGCCTATATTCATGAGTTGCGGGGGCAAATGAACGAGGTAGAAAGAGGAACGGGTTCTTGGCGTACCCACCATTATGTAAAACGAAATGGAAATCTCTACCCGACCCATGGACTGGGTCCAGTGGCCCAATACATGAATTTGGGTAGGGGAGAAGATACTTTTGGCACTTTAGTTTCCTATTCTACTCCTGCTCTGGGAAGAAAAGCCTATGCCGAGAAGAACTATTCGTCAGACCATCAGTGGAACCAACTCGCTTATAAAGGGGGTGACATGAACACCTCTATTATCAAGACCGCCTTGGGACGTACTATTTTGGTGCAGTGGGATGAAACAAGTCCGCGTCCGTACACACGCCTGAACCTTATACAAGGAACGAAAGGAGCATTGGCGGGTTTTCCTACCCGTGTGGCCCTTGAAGGGGGCGTTGAAGGCTTGACCGAAGATCATCATTCATGGGTACAGGGCGGACAATTGCAGGCGCTATATGAAAAGTATGACCATGCTTTGTACAAAAGGCTGAATGAAACGGCCAAAGATAGCGGCCATGGGGGTATGGATGGCATTATGGTGTATCGTATCGTCGAATGTTTGCAAAAGGGACTACCCCTTGATCAAAACGTTTATGAAGGCTGTTTCTGGAGCGCCGTGGCACCTCTGAGCGAACGCTCGGTGGCCAGTGGTGGGGCACCACAACCGTTTCCTGATTTTACCCGCGGGGAATGGAAGAATACCAAACCCCTCGAACTAATTCCCTGATCGATGGTTTCGATAAAAGTGCCTGCCAGGATCTGTTTCTTTGGGGATCATCAAGATTATTTAGGGCTTCCGGTCATTGCGGGCACAATAGACAGGTTCATCTGTCTTAAGGCCAATCCAAACCAAAGAGAGATTTTTGACATACAGCTTCTTGATACAGGAAAACGGCTGATTGTTTCTTTGGATGATGATTTAAACAAGATCAAACCCAACGATTATTTTCGTTCGGTGATGGCCGTATTGAAGCAAAAAGGCTTCCAATTCGATATGGGCCATGATATTGAGATTTCGGGGAACATTCCCATCAATGCCGGCCTATCCAGTTCTTCGGCCCTTGTGGTGGCTTGGCTACGCTTTCTACTATCTATACAGAATGAACCTGTTCGGGTCAGTGACGCACAGATTGGGCAGTGGGCCTATGAGGCAGAAGTTCTATATTTCAACCAACCGGGAGGCTTGATGGATCAATATACCATTGCCCAGGGCGGGTTGCTCTTTATCGATACCCAAACAGGTCAAAGCACACCCTTGAACAATAACCTTGGTGCCGTGATCGTGGCCGAATCAGGAATTTCAAAAGAAACACTCGAGGTATTGAACAATGGTAGGGTCTATGGGCAAAGAGCCATTGCAACCGTGCAAGAAGCGTTTCCTGAATTTATGATGAAGAATGCCGTAGAAGCAGATTACGAACGATATGTCGGCGCTGTTCCAAAAGAGTACCGGCCATATTGGTATGCGGCCGTGCATAACTATGTGATCACATTGAAAGCAAAAGAAGAGCTGAAAAAAGACACGGTCGATATAGGGTTGTTAGGAGAATTGATGAACGCACATCAAGACATTCTCCATGACAAGATCAAAAATACACCGCCAGAAATGGCCAGAATGATGGATGCAGCCAGAAAGGCTGGGGCGTTGGGAGCCAAAACCATCGGTTCGGGGGGTGGTGGCTGTATGGTGGCCATCGCTGAAAAGAAAGACGAACAAAAGGTGATCGATGCTTTTTTGGCAGCAGGTGCCTTGGCGACATATGAAACAAAACTGACAAAAATATGATGACAAATGACAGTTTGGTCATTATGGCGGGCGGGGCTTCCTCGCGGATGAAAAGAAGTCTAGAAACTGCCGAATTGGACGATTTGGTAAAAAATGCGGCACTGAAACTGCACAAAAGCCTTATTCCCTTGGGAAAAAGCGGAAAACCGCTATTGTATTACCTCTTCAAAAACGCTGCAAAGGCGGGTTATTCCAATGTCTATTTGATAACTGCAAAAGAAAATGAGGGTTTTAAGCAGTTTTTGGCAGAAAATGAAATCCCACAATTGAATGTTCGTTTTGCCATACAGCACATTCCAAAAGGGCGAGAGAAACCATTGGGCACTGCCGATGCACTATTGCAATGCTTAGACCAACACCCAAAACTTCAAGAATCATCTTTCACGGTATGTAACGGTGATAACTTGTATTCGACAGAGGCACTGCATATACTGCGAAAAAAAAGAAGTGTACCGCACGCCACCATCGGGTATAGTGGCTCAGGACTTGGCTTTGCTAAAGAACGCCTTGCAAAATATGCCGTCATGGCCATCTCCCCAGATGGGTTTCTCAAACAAATAGTTGAGAAACCGAGCCTTAAGGAAATGGATAAATATCTTGATGTTTTCGGGGAGCTGCGAATCAGCATGAACATATTCAGTTTTTCAGGTGCCGAAATTTATCCGTTTCTAGTGCATTGCCCAATCAATCCTGATAGGGGCGAAAAAGAGCTGCCAGAAGCCGTTCGCAATGTCGTTGCGAGACACTCAAAGAGTCTCATATGTTATTCCAGGTCAGAACGATTGCCCGATCTTACCGATGCCAATGACCTCAAAGATTTTTATCTTTAAGCCATGGAAACCTATGCCGCAGCCCTGTTGTATGCCATTCCGTTCTTTGTGGTCTTGGTATTGATCGAGATTTTATATGGGTATTTCGTAAAAAATCAAAAACATAATGTAATGGATACGGTCAGCAGTCTCAGCTCAGGCCTTACAAACATTATCAAAGACTCCCTTGGTCTGGTCCTGGTCTTGGTCAGCTATCCTTTTTTGGTCGAGAATTTGGCCGTTGTTGAACTGAAGAGTACCTGGTTGGTGTGGTTGGCAGCTTTTATCACCATTGACTTTGCCGGATATTGGAACCATCGCCTGAGCCACCATGTAAATATTTTTTGGAACCAGCATGTCATTCACCATAGCAGTGAAGAGTTCAATTTGGCCTGTGCCCTACGACAGTCCATTTCAAATGTGATAGGTTATTTTGCGCTACTGTTGATACCTGCTGCGGTTTTGGGCGTTCCGAATGAAGTGATTGCCATTTTGGCCCCTATTCACTTATTTGCCCAATTTTGGTACCATACCCAGCACATCGGTAAGATGGGTTGGTTAGAGTATATCATAGTGACACCATCGCAGCATCGGGTACATCACGCGATCAACCCTGAGTATATCGATAAGAACTTGGGGCAGATACTTTGTATTTGGGATAGGATGTTCGGTACTTTTCAAAAAGAACTGGACGATGTGCCCCCGCAATATGGTGTCTTGAAACCTGCAGCCACATGGAATCCGATCTTGATTAATTTTCAGCACGTTTGGCGTTTGATAAAAGATGCGTGGCGTACCAAAAGTTGGTGGGACAAGCTGCGTATCTGGTTCATGCCCACTGGCTGGCGACCCGTTGATGTGGCAGCGAAGTATCCGATTTCGAAAATCGAAAATGTGTACAACTTTGAAAAATACAAACCATCGGCCTCGAATGCGTTGAAAGGCTATTCCATTTGTCAATTATTGTTGAATACTGGATTGATGCTCTTTATGTTTTACAACTATTCAGAGATTGGTTTTGATGGCTTGTTGCTCTTCGGGGCCTTTGTTTTTGTGGGCATTTATGGATATACCACCCTGATGGACCGCAAAATTTACGCGGTATGGATAGAATTGTTAAGGGGCATCGCAGGGCTTGTCTTGATTTATATGACCGGCGACTGGTTCGGAATGAATGCTTACTTTGCCACCGGAAGCTACTGGGTGGCATTCTACTTTTTGACCACTATTTTTGGGGGAGTCTACTTTACTTTCATCGAACGGGGCAACTCTACAAAACCGAATTTGGCTACTTAGCCTTTTTGATTTCGTCGTTGACCAGTTTGATATACTTTTTCATCGCTTGTTCGATGGTGATGTTTTTGGCCTGAATCAATGCATTTGCCTTGAAGGCGTTGATCAATGGGGTCTTACTGCCCGGGTTGTCATAATTCTTATTGGCTATTTTATAATATGCGTACAATTTCAATAGGGTATCGGCAGGCAATGGTTCGGTAAAACTATTAACGTACGCTACCGCTTCATCGAATCTCTTTTGTAGCTTTTCACTAATCATTTTGTTTGGGCAAAGAGGCAATACAGGTTTTTGCTCCGACTACCTTTTGGTTCAATTTGACATTGATGGTACAATCTAAAGGTAGAAATAAATCGACCCGCGACCCGAATTTGATAAAACCCGCATCGGTGCCTTGGGTGACTTGCTCCCCCTCTTCGGCATAGTTGACAATTCTGCGGGCCACGGCCCCTGCAATTTGTCGGTACATGATCTGGCCGAATTTTGGGGTGTGTACGACTATGGTCGTTCTTTCGTTCTTGGTACTTGATTTGGGGTGCCAGGCCACCAAATACTTGCCGGGGTGGTATTTTGAATAGGTAATGGTACCACTGACCGGGTATCGGGTCACGTGCACATTCAAAGGCGACATGAATATTGAGACCTGCTTGCGCCTATCCATAAAATACTCAGGTTCTTCAACCTCATCGATGATAACCACCTTACCATCAACGGGCGCTAGCACTTCATCGAAATTTGGGGTAACCAATCGTTTCGGGTTTCTGAAAAATTGCAGAATGAGAACCAATATGACCAACGCCCCAATCTGAACCAACCATCTCACCCAGTCAATTTCCAGAAAATACTGTGCGGCAATGATAATGGCCACTGCCAAAAAAAATGCTGTAAGAATGATCTTTTGACCTTCTCTATGAAACATATGAAAAAATATTAAGTGCCAAATAGGCAAACGGTGCAGCAAATATGAGGCTGTCCAATCGATCCAACATTCCACCATGGCCTGGCATTATGGCTCCGCTATCTTTTACCCCGGCCATGCGCTTGAATTTTGATTCAAGCAAATCACCAAGATTACCGGTAATGACAATGATGATTGCCAAGACCATCCACTGCGTGGGATTTAATATGGGCTCATATCGTGCCAAAAAATAAGCTGCCACCAATGCAAAAATAAGACCTCCCAAATAACCTTCAAGCGTTTTTTTTGGAGAAATTGATGGAAATGGTTTGGTTCGTCCGATACTTTTCCCGACCAGGTAGGCAAATGAATCATTTACCCATATCAAGATGAAGATGCCCATGATAAGGTATTTGGCAAATTCGTCATCCTTGTAGGGAATCATGGTAAGAAAAATGCACCCTCCCCCTATATATAAAAGCCCAGTGATAAATTTCTGTGCAGCTGAAAACGGTTTGGTACGCTTTGAAAAAAGATAGAAAAGTAGGGATATATTGATTGAAATCGTCAAAAACATGAGCACATTAATGGCCATCTTGTCCCTGACCAAATAGATGAATGCCCACCAAAGGGCCAGATAGGCAACAAAGATATAATAGCCCCTAATTCTTACCAGTTTTTTGAACTCATAGAGACAGGCCAGCCCAAAGACCATGAACAAAAAATCAAAAGCATCTGAACTCAAAAAAACCGCAGAAAGCAGTAATATGACATAAAGCACCCCGGTAGTGGCGCGCCTGAATATTTCCTTCATCGAATCAATAGTCTTCTAGCAGCAAAAGGTAGACATTTTTTGATGCACTGCCATACGAAAGAAAATCATTTTGGTTTTCGGCAGTAGGCTCAAAATGCTTTAGGGTGGTGATGTTATCAGGAATGTTTTTTCCATATTTTTCCTTGATGGTCTTTAGGGCTTCGCTTATAGAATCGACCAATTGGCTTGTAGTGGCAAAGACAATCAGGTTAGAGGGCAGTTCGTTCAACTTTTTTCCCTTTATTTGATTCGAACAGACCAAAATGGAACCATTCTGGGCAATTAAGTGTTCACAAGTGGTAAAGAAAATCTCGCTTTCGTTTCGTTTATGGGTGAAGGTGATTTTTTCGGAGGAGAATCGGTCTGCAAGGCGAGAGTCCATACAGTAAAAGAGATGGTGTTGCCAGTTGTTCTCTGAGATAATGTTCTGTAATGTCTCGGAAACCTCATCAAAATGTTCACAATAGATGAACTTACCGCCGTTTTTCTTGAAATAAATGGTAAATTTTTCATCGACGGGAATTTTCAGATCTGGCATATGTTCCCCCCTTGTTTCCACAGTTTCTTTGGGAACCTTTTTTCCTCCTCCGAATAATTTTCCAAATACGCCCATCGACAGGTACGGTTACTCTTCTACTTTGCTTTGGGTTTTGCCCGTTTCGTTTTCAGTAGCTTTCGGATTGGTTTCGTATCCATTAACAGCAGTCGGTTGTGATTCATCTTCTTTTTCAAAGGGCCGCTTGCCAAAGATTTTCTCGAGGTCATCTTTGAAGATTACTTCTTTGTCAAGAAGTCTATCGGCCAATTCGGTCAGTTTGTCTTTGTTCTCTTCAAGCAACTTGATGGCCCGCTGATATTGTTTCTCTATGATTTTTGATATTTCCTCATCTATTTTCTGGGCGGTCTCTTCACTATAGGGTTTTGTGAAGCCATATTCGTTTTGCCCAGATGAATCATAGTAGGTGATATTGCCCAGTTGATCGTTCAATCCATAAATAGTGACCATGGCCCGTGCTTGTTTTGTTACCTTTTCGAGATCGCTTAGGGCGCCGGTCGAAATCTTGCCAAAGACTACCTTTTCAGCTGCCCTGCCACCCATAGTGGCACACATTTCATCAAGCATTTGTTCAGGGCGCACGATCAGCCGTTCTTCTGGAAGGTACCATGCCGCCCCCAAAGATTGGCCCCTTGGCACTATGGTCACTTTGACCAACGGTGCGGCATGCTCCAACATCCAACTGACGGTAGCATGGCCTGCTTCGTGATAGGCAATGGTCTTCTTCTCTTCTGGGGTGATGATCTTGTTCTTTTTCTCAAGACCGCCCACAATTCTGTCAACGGCATCCAAAAAATCTTGTTTGGTAACCGCTTTTTTCTCTTTTCTTGCCGCAATCAGCGCTGCTTCATTACAGACATTGGCAATGTCGGCTCCTGAAAACCCTGGGGTTTGCTTGGCCAAAAAGTCTAAATCGAGTGTTTCGGCCGTTTTGATGGGCCTTAAGTGTACTTCAAAAATTTCTTTGCGCTCACGTAGGTCAGGAAGGTCAACATATATCTGTCGGTCAAATCTACCGGCACGCATTAATGCTTTGTCCAATACATCGGCACGGTTGGTGGCCGCCAATACGATTACGTTGGTATTGGTGCCAAAACCATCCATTTCGGTCAATAATTGGTTTAGCGTATTCTCGCGTTCATCATTAGATCCAGTGAAATTGTTCTTGCCCCTGGCCCGGCCGATGGCATCAATTTCATCGATGAAGATTATCGAAGGTGATTTGTCCTTGGCTTGTTTGAAGAGATCACGTACCCTAGAAGCACCGACGCCCACGAACATTTCTACAAAATCAGAGCCTGAAAGTGAAAAGAAGGGAACTTTGGCCTCACCTGCAACGGCCTTGGCCAAAAGGGTCTTTCCTGTACCAGGGGGGCCTACCAATAAAGCCCCTTTCGGAATTTTACCCCCAAGCGAGGTATACTTATCAGGATTTTTAAGAAACTCGACGATCTCTTGAACCTCTTCTTTGGCACCTTCAAGACCTGCAACATCCTTAAAGGAGGTTCGGGTATCGGTTTTTTCATCAAAAAGCTTGGCCCGAGACTTTCCTATGTTGAAAATTTGCCCGCCAGCACCACCTCCGGCACCACTCGACATCCTCCTCATCAAATATATCCATATGCCTATAATGAGGGCAAAGGGCAATAATGACAATATCAAATCGCCCAATATGTTCGATTCGGTATCAAAATCGACTATGGTGTCAAGGTTGTTCTCTTTTTTGATTTCATTGATATCGTTCTCAAAGTTCTGTAGATCACCATAGTCAAGAACATATTGTGGAACAGCCGCTGTTGAGGGCAATAAAGGCTTATCGGCCACATCTTTGTGTACATCTTTCTGCAGTGCTTCTTCGGTCAAGAAGACTTTGGCCTGACCGGCATTGCGAATGATGACAATCTTTGCAATATCGCCATTGCGAAGATATTCTTGAAGTTCTGAAGTGGTCGTTTTTTTAGTGGTCGAGAAAGTACTGCCACCAAAAAATTGAAAGCCCAGAACAAGAGCAATGATTACCCCATAGATCCACCATGAGCTGAATCTGGGTTTTTTGGGTGTATTTTGATTGTTTTCTTTTGACATTTCGCTATTGATTATAACTGCTCTCGACCACGGTTACTTTTGCATCGCCCCAAAGACCTTCGATATCATAGAACTCCCTAATATGTCTTTGAAATACATGTACCACTACATTTACATAGTCCATCAATACCCATTCGGCGTTTTCAGCGCCTTCAATGTGCCAAGGTTTATCTTTTGATGATTTGCTTACGGTTTTTTGAATAGACGAAACGATGGCGTTAACGTGTGTGTTTGAAGTACCGTTACAGATTATAAAGTAGTCGCAAACAGTGTTTTCAATTTCCCTAAGATCAAGTAGATTTATATCAAGTCCCTTTACTTCTTCTATTCCATGTAAAATTAAGGCAATGAGCTCATCTGCACTAGCTTTCTTTTTCTGCATTCAATAATTTTAGTTTCCACAAAGTTATGCTTTTTTTGCTTTCTTAGTCTTAGGATTTAACATATCATTCGATACCTCAAACACCTCGAGAACACATGCAGATAATCAAACTTGATGCCACCGACTCAACTAGCTTGTACCTTAAGGATCTTGTAACGCAAAAAAAGCTTCAAGATTTTACCGTGGTTATTGCCGAAAATCAGCAAAGGGGTAGGGGCCAAATGGGCTCTTTTTGGCAATCAGAAGCTGGTAAGAATCTGACTTTCAGCATGTTGAAAATTTTCGATAAACAGCTTGCCCAAAACAACTTCACTATCAATATGGTGGTGTCATTGGCGATTTTTGATACGTTACAGGAACTTTCGGTTCCCGATCTTGCAGTGAAATGGCCTAACGACATTCTGTCAGGTCAGGCGAAAATCTGTGGTGTTTTGATCGAAAACATCTTGAAAGGCGGCATGACAGAATACTCTATAATCGGTGTAGGGCTCAATAGCAACCAAACTGAATTTGATGGTCTTCCGAAGGCATCGTCCCTCAAAAGAATAACGGGAATCAGTTATGATTTGCATGAGTTGCTCCACTTATTGCTCAAAAATTTATCCCTGCGTTTTAAATGGATGGATACCATATCAAACCAAGGGATACGTAAATCTTACGAGGCCGTTTTGTTCAGAAAAGATAAGCCTTCGACTTTTGCCGATGCTTACAATCGTCAATTTGTGGGTATCATTAGGGGCGTTTCGGCAGATGGGAAACTACAGGTCGAGATTGAAGACTTGCGGATACAAGAATTTGCACTCAAAGAAGTGAGTTTGCTATACTAGATTTTTTGCAGGTTTTCAGATAGGGTGTTCATGAGGTTGGTGATGGGCCCCTTGATCATCATAGCCATCATAGCATTGAATTCACCTGAAAAACTAAGGACGATCTCACTATTTTGGTCGTCAACGGAAAGAATATCAGCGGTCAACGTGAATGGAAGCTTGTCGCTGGCAGCCCCCAACACCACTTTGTCATGAGGCTGTTTCTCTTTCATACGAAGTACGATTTCGGGCATCCCCTTAAGGGCAAACTTAAAGGTGTCATGGTCGATGACCTCGAATTTATCTATGTTTTCTGGCATCAACGATTCAAAATTCTTGACCTCTACCAGAAATTCAAATACCTCTTGATTACTTTTTTCAATTGTTTTTTTTGGTACTTCGATATGCATATGCTAAGGTTTCCATTGCGCAGGATCTGTTCTCCATTGCAATAAAGTTAGTAGTTGTTCTTCTTTGATGTAGTTGGCTTCAGAGGCACTGTTTATCAAATTGTCGTAATCGGACAAGGTATGCAATTGAACTTTGTCTTTTTTGAAGTTTTCTGTGGCCTGATCAAAACCATACGTGAAAATCGCCACCATACCCTTGACATCCACATTAGCTTCTTTAAGTGCCCTGACGGCATTTAGACTACTGTTGCCGGTACTTATGAGATCTTCGATCACCACAACCCTTTGATTAGCTTCTAAATGGCCTTCGATCTGGTTTTGACGACCATGCGATTTAGGTGTTGGCCTTACATAGACAAAGGGTAGGTTCAGGGCCTCTGCGACCAGTACGCCAATTCCGATGGCCCCTGTGGCTACCCCCGCAATGACATCAGGTTTACCATATAGGGATTCGACCTGTTTTGCCATCTCGTCACGCACATAATTTCGTATTAGAGGATAGGAAAGAATGACACGATTGTCACAATAGATTGGAGATTTCCAGCCCGAAGCCCAAGTAAACGGATTTTCGGGTCTCAACTTAATTGCATTAATTTGTAGCAAAAGTTCGGCCGTTTTTGTAGCGCTGTGCTTGTCTAAAACCATTGCGCAAATGTATAAAGTTTTTGTCAATGAATTTCCTTTGATATTGACAACCAAAAAGCCCCACAACGCTAATGGAATTCTTTTCGAAATGGATGCGGATTCTATTCTGAAAGCCATCGAATCCCTATCAAAGAAGAAAATAAAAGAAGCCTATATCTACGACCCCAGCGATACCATTTTAGAGCATTTCAGTGCCAAAATACCCATGGTACTTGCCGCAGGTGGAGTGGTGAAAAACAAAAAAGGCAAGATTCTCTTTATATACCGAAACAATAAATGGGATTTGCCCAAAGGAAAACTTGACAAGGGCGAGTCTATCGAAAACGCTGCGGTAAGGGAGGTAGAAGAAGAGACCGGGGTAAAAAATCTGGTCGTCGATAAATACCTGCACACGACCTATCACATCTTCAAACACAACGGCAACTTTAGGTTAAAGCAGACCTACTGGTTTGCCATGCGCACCGATTTTGAAGGTAAGCTTAAAGCGGAAAAAGCAGAAGGTATCACCAAGGCAAAATGGAAAGGCCCCAAAAAAACAAAAAAAGCGCTCAAAAACTCTTATCAGAATATCAGGGAGCTTTTTGAAAGCGGCATCTGACCATTACCGGATAAAAAAATCGGAAGCCCTACTGTCTTTGGGTACCCGATAAACGGGATATCTCAAATGCGCCCGCTCATAGTGGGGAGAACGCTTATAAATCCAGTCAAGCTGGGCATACCAATCTTTGGCAAAGGTGGTGTCATTTATCTTTTTCGTTAAGAAGAGGGTTCGTAATCTTTCATCCTTTTTGAGCAAAGCAAGGGCCAAATCTTCAAAGACATAAGGAGAAAAACCTTCTTTTTGCTGCAAAATGGCATCAAAAAAGTTCCAGTTGAAAAAAGAATCAGGGGCTTGGGGTTCAAGGGTTTCCATTAGATAGCGTAATCCAGTTTGGTTGGTTGGTACCACATAATCACCTTTGTTGAAAACCACTTTTTGTAAACTTGAACCAACCTTGGTACTATAATGGGGGTAGTGTCCCTCATAGGCATAGGTAAGTGTCTTGTAGTCTTCGATTCGGTATGTTTCCACTTCCAAAACCGTGTCCTTTTCCAATTCAAAATATTCGATTTGGTTCCAATCCAGTCTATCGATGATTTCTTTCCATGGTTTTTTGATGATGTACGCGAACGGAACCACAACAGTATCAGCGGGCACATAATAATTTTGGTATTCGACCTTTTTTACAAAAGGCCTATTTCGGTCATATTTTAGACGATCCATTCCCGTGATTTCGCTTATCAGCGTATCTGCCCCATATCCTTTAAAATCCAATATTGAGGACTTTGTCGTATCGATTTTCCAATTTAGATGGTAATGCTCGACATCTTCGACTTTTGTTGCCATCTCGTTTCGAAGTTTTTTGATTTCTTCATGATCGGCATCCACAATTTGTAACATGCTTTTCATCAATTCATAGGTGCCTTTGACCCTTTTTTCATAGGGTTTCAGCATGTGGGTCTCCACCATCATGCCAAGGGTATTCCAAAGAGAGGTGTAACCTGTCGAATATCGGGGAGTATCCAAAAATTGACTGAAACCTGATTCAGGGACTCTGTTGAAAACATTGACGTAAGGGGTAATATCCCAATTTTTGTCTGCTAATTTATTTTCAAGTCCGGGCACCAATACCTCATGTAGATATGTGCGCAGAGCTCCACCCATTTTATTGTGCTGCGTGAACAGATGGGTCAGGGTATATTGGTAATCAGCCCCATTGCTTACATGGTTGTCGATAAATACATCAGGTTTGACCAAATGAAATATTTCTGTGAAGGTCTTTGCATTTTTTGTGTCTACCTTGATAAAATCACGGTTGAGGTCATAATTGCGTGCATTTCCACGAAAACCATAAGATTCTGGACCATTTTGGTTGACCCTTGAGGTCGAATTTCGATTCAGCGCCCCGCCCACATTGTAGATGGGGATGGTAACTACCACCACATTTTCTGGACTTTCAATTTTGTCAATGGCCAAATCTCTGAACAAAAGCATCGTTGCATCAATACCGTCGCTTTCACCAGGATGAATACCATTGTTTATGAGCACGGCAACTTTTTTCTGACCTACCTTTTGAAAGTTGAAATCACTATCGACATTGTATGTCACCATGTGCAGCGGGTGGCCACTATCGGTTTCACCGATATTCTGTACATTGATTTCGGGAAAATCTTTTGCCAATTCGATGTAAAAATCAATGGTCTCTTGATAGGTAGCGGTCTCAAGGCTATCAGAAGTCTCGAAAGGGGTAATGTATTCGTGAACGGTATCTTCTGGTTTTTTCTGACAGCCTATCAGCACAAAAATTACGAGAATGCTGACATACTTCATCTTACAGCTGTTTGATAAAGTATAAAAATAGGCAATAAAATGGCTATGAGGCCATGTCGATATGATCGATGTCCTGTTCCTCTATTTTGAAAACAGGCTTATTCTTATAGTCTATGAAGTGATGGGTGGTCTGTTTGTAGCGCAGCCATTTTTCGTAATCAACGGGATCGATGGAAGAGGTTATGATATTGATTCTAATTTTCTTAGAAACCTCCAATTTCAAGAATTCGTCTAAAAATCCCCAACCGTCCATTATGGGCATATTGATATCCAAGAAAATAACATCGGGCAATTTCTTGTTCGAATCCCATCGCTTTATGAAATCATCCAATGCCTCTTTTCCATTATTGAAGGTTGTAATGTCATTACATTCGACCACTATGCCCAACATCTTTGAAATACCAAAAACGGTTATGGGATCATCATCAACGATATAGATACTATCGATTTTCTTCATTCTTGAAATAAACATTAAAGGTTGTGCCCTTGTTCAATTTACTGCTTGCCTTTATACTGCCCCCCATGGCCTCAACTTGGTTTTTTGTGATGTACAGGCCCATTCCCCGTGAATCTTCGTTGTTATGAAAGGTCTTGTACATGCCAAACAGCTTTTCACCATTTTTGGCCATGTCAATGCCCATTCCGTTGTCTTCAATTGAAAAAATGGTAAAGCCCCCTTTGTTAAATGCCCTAAAGTGTATAATGGGGTCTCTTTCTGGATGCCTATATTTTACCGCATTGGTAATGAGGTTCAATAAGATACTCTCAAGGTAGGCCGGCACAGACCAAACAGAGAACGTATCAGGAATTTCATTCACAATCACTACCCTGTGCTCATCTAGCAAAGCGGAAAGGTTTTGTTGAATTTTTGTCAATTTTTTGTTCAGGTTTAGTGATTTTCGTTCAACATTGACATTGGTATTGATGCTGACAACCTCGTTCAGATCTTCTAGTGTTCTCATAAGATTGTCAGAAGCATGCGTCAACATATTCATAATTCGCTTTTTTTCTTTCGCATCTTTTTCCTTTACCAGAAAATTCAACAGCATCGAAAAATTCGCAGTATGAGACCTTAGGTTGTGCGATACGATATGGGCAAAGCTTATCAGTTTTTTATTCTGTATCGCGGTGACGTTGATGAGGTTTCTCAGTTCATTTTCCTTTTCCTTCAATTGAGTGATGTCCATGCTCAGTCCAATGACGCCGTTGGCATTGCCGTCCATGTCTAAAAGAGGAATTTTTGAAGTAAGAAAAGTGGTTGACGTGCCATCTTTTTTGACACTTATGGTTTCTTTGCCAATAATCGGTGTCAGGGTTTTCATTACCTCGACATCTTCGTCCCTGGAAATTCTGGCGATAGACTTACCGTATAGTTCGAAATCGCTTTTTCCAATAAGTTCTTTTTTGTCCCTTACCCCCAAATACTCGCATTCTGACTGGTTCACAAGAATTTTTCTTGATTCTTTGTCTTTTACATAGACGTTCATGGGCAGACTGTCGAGCAAGGTATTGAGCAACTTCTGATTTTCCTTGGTCTTTATCTCAGATTTGACTTGTTCATCTATGTCTTGAAAAGTACCGACAAGACGTATGAATTTGCCTTCTTTTGAAACGACTTTTCCTGCTGCCAAAACCCATTTCTCATTGTTCTTGGCGGTAACTATCTGTAATTTTTCACTAAAGGGGGTGCCATCTGCTATAGCTTTGTGCACCAACATTGAGATGGTATTTCTACTATGGCCCTGTTTATAAAAATCGATGCCGGTTTCAATAGAGGGCACAAAGTCTTCGGGTACCTCATGTATTTTTTTGGTCATCTGGCACCAGCTTAACTTCTTGGTAATGAGATTGAACTCCCAGTTACCTACCTTGGCGATTTCTGATTGTGATTGCAGTAATGATTGCAAACGTTCGATTTCAAGTTGGTCGCCATACGATTCACTTATATCATCTACCTGCATAATGGTACCGATGATGTTTTCGTGTTCATCATACCAAGGAAGATGCATCCACTCGAACCACTTTTCAAATCCGTCATTGTTGACAAAACTGGTCAGGCCTTTTTGGTGATATCCGAGAAGGCTTTCGTTTAAACTTTTCAACCAATCTTCATCAGCATGTTCAAGAAGCTCGTAAATGTTTTTGCCAAACACATTCTTTTTTGTGAGACCAAAGGCTTCTATCCAATTGTCAGAGGCATGAACAAGCTCTAAATCGATGTTTAGATAAGCTGTCGCACTGGGCAATTGTTTGATTAGATAACTACTGGTAAAAGACTTTGTGCTTTTCAATTACTAGGAATTTTCTTACTAATCTATAATTATATGGACTACGAGAGGTGTTTAATGTTGTGAATCACCCTAAAATTGTGGTATTATTGGATTTTTGCGACTTTTTGGCCATAAAAATCTGTCAGAAAATGCAAGTCAGAAGAACTGGAAAACCTAGAAGTACATGAAGAGTTTACCGCTTTGTTACTACTGTATGGGGCACCAATCCGGTATAATCGCCCCCATTGCGTATGACATCGCGAACAATCGATGAACTGATATATGACTTACCTGACGAAGTGAGCAAGAAAACTGTTTCTATCTCTGAAAGTTTGCGGTTGGTATGGGCAATTGCCTTTTCAAATTCAAAGTCAGCCGGATTTCGTAAACCCCGCAAAATAAAATCGGCCTCTACCTTTTTACAAAAATCTACCGTCAGCCCTTCGTAGGTCATCACCTTGATAAAAGCCTCATCGGCAAACGCGTCTTCAATGAATTTTTTACGCTCATCGAGAGAGAACATATACTTTTTGTCAGTATTGATCCCAATGGCAATAATGAGCTCATCGAATAGGGTGATGCCGCGCTTTATAATGTCATAGTGCCCTAGCGTTATTGGATCGAATGACCCTGGAAAAATGGCTCTTCTCATAAAACGTTTTAGGTTTTTTTAAAGATACTGATAAATCTATTGTTTCAAGACTTCCTCTATACTGCTCTCAAAGAGTTCTGTCAGCGAGATACCGGCTTCATTCGCCTGTTTGGGCAATATGCTCTCTTCGGTAAGACCTGGAGTGGTGTTGACCTCAAGTAAATATGGTTCGTCATCGACAAAGATGTACTCACTGCGTGAAAATCCATTCAATTTTAATAGCTCATACACCTTCTTGGCAATGGCCATGACCTTAAGCTCTTTCTGTTTTGATATTCTGGCCGGGGTGATTTCTTGCGACTTGCCTTCATATTTGGCAGCAAAATCAAAGAAGTCGTTTTCACTTACGATTTCGGTAATGGGCAGTACCGTGACTTGCCCATTGTAGGTAATGACCCCGACCGATACCTCAACGCCATCCAAGAAAGTTTCAATAATGATTTCATCATCTTCCTCAAAAGCTTTTTTAATGGCTTCGTGCAAATCTTCTTTTTTGTAAACCTTTGAGATACCATAGCTGCTTCCTGCCTTATTTGCCTTCACAAAACAAGGTAGGCCGACCCTTTTGACAATGGCATTTTCATCAATGGCATCACCCAAATCAAGCAAGTACGAAGCGGCACATTTGATACCGTGTGGTTTCAAGGTACTCAAAAGATCGCGCTTGTTGAAGGTCAATGCGGCCTGGTAGTGATTGCACGATGTTTGTGGAATGCCCAACAGTTCAAAATAGGCCTGCATTAAACCATCTTCTCCAGGGGTACCGTGAATGGCATTGAAGACACAATCGAAATGTATTTTTGCACCAGCGGGAGCTATGCTAAAATCGGATTTATCGACCGGGTATTCGTTTTCAGCCTCATCAAGGTAGACCCACTTTTCTTTGGTTATGACAAGGCGGAACGTATTGTATTTTTCTGCATCAAGATGTTTGAACACCACATTTCCGCTTTTTATCGAAATGTTGTATTCGCTTGAATAGCCACCCATAATGATGGCGATGTTCTTTTTTTTCATTCCCCAAATATCACACGGCCAAAGTAAAGAAAAAAGCACTGTTTTTCTATATTTGTTCGAACAATACCGAATTGATGAGGCATTTTTTTGAGTTTTTACGAAGCCGTATTTTTTTGATTCAGATAGGGTTGGCGTTGGCAGTCTTGGTGGCGCTTTGCTTCTTGGTGCTCAGTTGGCTCAAGAGCACGACCCATCATGGCGAATTCGTTGAGGTACCTGATTTCTCAAAAATGTCGGTAATGGAGATGCGCAAGGTCGCGGAAGGGGCCGGACTTCGTTATGAAGTGCTCGACTCTACAAATTATGATCCTGACTACCCTCGTTTTTCCATTTTAGAGCAAGACCCGCCAGCGGGCAATAAGGTAAAGGTAAATCGTAAGATTTATTTCACGGTCAATCCTTCTGGGTACAAGAAAGTTACGATACCCAATGTAATTCAAGTGACCCAACGCAATGCCAAATCGATGCTCAGGGCCGTGGGTCTTGATGTACAGCGCGTAACCTATATCGATGAACTTGGCAAAGACATGGTGTACAACATGAAGCATAAGGGCAAATATGTAAAACCGGGTGACAAGCTTCCCAAAACATCAAAGATTGAACTGATATGTGGTAATGGCAATATACCTGAAAGTGCCCGCATTCAAGCTGAATCTAATGAATAATGGATTCAGGCAACGAAGAAACCACTCAAGAAGAGCTTTTTGAACACTACAAGTTTGTGGCGGCTAAAGGCCAAGAACCGTTGCGGGTCGATAAATTTTTAATGAATTTTATCGAAAATGCCACTAGAAACAAAATCCAACAGGCCGCAAAGCAGGGACAAATATGGGTGAACGGCGCAACGGTCAAGCAAAACTATAAAGTAAAGTCGGGCGATGAGGTCAAGGTGATGTTCGAGCACCCACCCTATGAGTTTTTGTTGACTGCAGAAGACATTCCCCTTGATGTTGTTTATGAAGATGGTTTTTTACTGGTGGTCAACAAACCAGCTGGCATGGTCGTGCATCCTGGGCACGGCAACTATTCAGGTACTTTGATCAATGCCCTTGTGCACCATTTTGAGAATCTGCCGAAGAATAGCAATGATCGTCCTGGATTGGTACACCGAATCGATAAAGATACTTCTGGGCTATTGGTAATTGCAAAGACCGAGACAGCGATGACCCATCTTGCCAATCAGTTTTTTGAAAAGACCAGTGAAAGGGAATATGTGGCACTTGTTTGGGGAAATGTTGAAGAGAATGAAGGCACCATTGAGGGCAATATCGGTCGTAATCCGAAAAATCGTTTACAGATGATGGTCTTTCCTGATGATGGGCAGGGCAAAGAGGCCGTTACCCACTATAAAGTAATTGAACGATTTGGTTATGTGACATTGGTATCGTGTAAATTGGAAACTGGCCGTACCCACCAAATTCGAGTACATATGAAGCATATCGGGCATACCCTTTTTAATGATGAACGCTATGGTGGAGACAAAATCTTAAAGGGTACAACATTTACCAAGTATAAACAGTTCGTTGAGAATGCTTTTAAGATACTGCCAAGACAAGCATTGCATGCCAAAACACTGGGATTTCAGCATCCTGAAACAGGAAAATTTCTTCGCTTTGATTCAGAAATGCCAAAAGACATGACAGCTTGTAGAGAAAAGTGGCGCAATTATGCCAAGCATAACTCATAAATCAATTTTTTTGATGTCAATATTGAAAACACTTTTGAGCTGTGCTCGGCAAAAAAGATTATCATCACTATTTTTGAAAAAAATTGAGCACTCATGAAAATTGTCATCTCCCCGGCAAAATCACTTGATTTTGAAACACAATTGCCCACCTCAAGATATACCCAGCCAAGGTTTTTGGAACAGTCAGAAAAGCTGAACAAATTGCTGGCGAAAAAGAAACCTAGGGCACTTTCAAAATTGATGTCTATCTCTGATAATTTGGCAACGCTGAACTGGCAGCGCAATCAAGACTTTTCACTGCCCTTTACCCCCGATAATGCACGACCTGCCATGTATGCTTTTAACGGTGACGTGTACCAAGGTTTGGATGCCCTCACAATTTCTGAAGACCAATTGGACAGATTGCAAGACACGTTAAGAATTTTATCGGGGCTATATGGTATGCTCAAACCTCTTGATTTGATTCAACCCTATCGTCTCGAAATGGGCACTCAGCTAAAAGTAGGTAGAAAAAAGAACCTTTATGAATTCTGGCAAAAACAACTCACCGACCACCTTAATGAAGAACTTGAAGATGGTGAACTTTTCATCAATCTTGCCAGTAACGAATATTTCGGAGCCATTGATGAGAAGAAGTTGAAAGTGCCCGTTATTACGCCCATTTTTAAGGACTGGAAAAATGACAAATTAAAAGTGATCAGTTTTTTCGCCAAAAAGGCAAGAGGTTCGATGGTACGGTATGTGCTCGATACCAATGCAGAGACCTTGGAAGACCTTAAGGGGTTCGATTATGATGACTATGTCTTTAGCAAAGAACACACCCTAAAAGAGCACCAGCCCGTTTTTATTCGATAGAATATTTTCAGTGTTTCAACGTTCTGTTTAGAAACAGCTTTGATGAAGAAAATCATTTTGTCGTTATGCTTGGTAGGCATTGCTGCCCTATTGGCCTGTGAAGACCGTGATGACAACCTTGCAGGTGCCAATGTGCGTATCCAGAATTTAAGCGAGTTGAACTTTTCCTTAGTTCAGGTACGCAATGATAGTATGGTGTACGAAAACATACCTTCGGGAGGTTTTTCTGAGTACTTGGAATATGAAGTGGCCTATCGTCAAGATGCGCTTACCATTGAGACCGATTCAATGCAGTTGAATTTTATGCCTGATTCATTATCAGAGCCCTTGCCCTTAGGGTTGTACACCTATCAAATCGATGTTACGGACGATGGTGGTGTCGAACTCACATTTAAGGTAGATTAACCCTTTTTTGCCTTATCGACCGCGACTTTTTCCTCGACCGAAGTACGTTTTTTGATTTTTTTCTTTCGTCTGGCACCGTACGATTTATTGGCAATTTTGCCCCTTCTTGTTTTGATGTCTCCTTTTCCCATGAAAATTGTTTTTTGTCATTCCCATTCCCGATGGCCATCGGGAGGTGAGGATCTCAAGACTAATTTTCCCTTAAAATAAGAAAATCAAAGAGCCGTTCAAAATTTGGGTTTGGCTACCTTTGGTATATGTTTTTGCATCAACATCCGTATTCCCCTTTTCTTTTCGAGGGAGTGGAAAAACTTATTGTGGGCACTTTGCCGCCCCCTCGGTTTTCAACAGGTGATTTGAAGCAGGGTGATGTTGATTTCTGCTACGGTAGCCGAGATGGACAACTTTGGGCCATTCTTGACCGCATTTTCGATCTCAAACTCAAATTTGAAACCACTTCGGAAGCCGTACAACAAAGAAAACGTTTCCTGAAATCTGAAAAAATAGGCATTTGTGATATTGTTGAGAGTGCAAAACGAGAAAAGATTGATGCTTCAGATTTGGGTATGCAGCAAGTGATATTGCGTGATATGTTTGGCTATTTAAGAAAGTTTCCCACGGTTCATACTTTGTTGTTCACTGGGGGAAACAGTAAAAACGGCCCAGAATATTTTTTCAGAAAACTGTGCCGCGAATATTCCGTTTTTTTAGAGGTGGTCAATGATGAAGTGCCGCGTATTTATCAATTTGAGCATCCTGAAACAAAAAAAACGATCAAAACGGTCTCATTGACCGCTCCTTCAGGTTCGGCGAACAGGGCGGTGGGCAGTCTTGCCTCCTACAAAATGATGAAAAAAGAGAATCCCGATTTCAACACGGTCGATTTCAGGATCTGGCAATACAGCGATTTCTTCTGAAAATGTACTGGGCTGTTAGTTTTGCCCACTCCAACCTTTATATTGTGATGTACATAAAATAAATGCAAACATTTGCGTTTTATGACGATCTTT
This sequence comes from Muricauda sp. SCSIO 65647, assembly GCF_021534965.1. Classification (NCBI taxonomy): domain Bacteria; kingdom Pseudomonadati; phylum Bacteroidota; class Flavobacteriia; order Flavobacteriales; family Flavobacteriaceae; genus Allomuricauda; species Allomuricauda sp. SCSIO 65647. Next base: position 561,748 of record NZ_CP091037.1, on the reverse strand, counting down.
GACCTTGGCGAAAAAGAATACACAATAATCAAAAGCCTCGATTTCGATGAGCAATACGAACCAGTCAGAGCGTTTGGAGGAATTCAAAAAATCGGTCACCAATATATTCAAGATATACAACAGCCTTTTTTTGAGCATTCCGTATACCGATTTGGAGAATGTGGGTATGTTGGTGCCCTTGCTCTTTGATCAATGTGATAAGGGGCTGAAAGCAGGTAAAGACCCACAAGAGATTTTAGAGAACTTTTTTATGGGTTTTGCCGAGATACCCGATGAACGGGCACAAATCGATTTTATGTTCAGAATTATACAATATGTTGAACGTCAAGTGGTGCTCTATGACAGTGTTGAAGATGTGGCGTTTCCAAAATTGCAGAAGTATTCTGAATCACTGCCCATCAAAGATTATTTTGAACTGGTCGATGAACACAAGAACTGGGACAAGATCGCAAAAAAATTGGCCACTTTTAGTGCACGTATTGTATTGACGGCCCACCCGACCCAATTTTATACACCTGCCGTACTCGATATCATCAACGAGCTCCGGAGCCTGATCGATGAAAACCGTATCGATGATATCGATATGACATTGCAGCAATTGGGACTCACCTCATTGGTCAATTCAAAGAAACCCACTCCGCTCGAAGAAGCCAAGAACATCATACATATCTTGCGGTATACCTACTATGATGCGGTGGGATCACTTTTTAAATATGTAAAGCACAATATCAGGGATGCCGATTTCAATAACTACGACATTATCAAGTTGGGGTTTTGGCCTGGAGGCGACCGCGATGGCAACCCCTATGTTACGGCAGAGACGACCAATCAAGTGGCCGATGAACTTCGGTTGACATTGATGAAATGTTATTACAATGATCTGAAACAATTAAGAAAGAAATTGACCTTTAAAGGTTTGCAGCAACCTCTCAATTTGCTTAGCGGCAAGCTCTATCGGGCCATGTTTCAAGAAAATTTTGTCTTGGGCTATGACGAGATCGTTGAACGGCTTTCTGAGATACGCGAACTATTGGTCAACGATTACCATTCACTCTATCTGCACGAACTCGATGATTTGATCGACCGTGTCCATATATTCAAAACACATTTTGCCACGTTGGATATTCGACAAGACCACCGAAAACATAAAGCGGTGATCGAGGCCATTTTGAAAAAAGAAGGCATCGTAAAAGAATCTGTTGACGAGCTGAAAGAGGGAGAATTGGTAAAATGGTTGCTGCAGAAAGATCTGAAGGTACGGGCGGGCGATTTCAGCGATGACATAGTCAAAGACACTATTGAGAATATCTCACAACTGAAAGAAATTCAGTCAAAAAACGGTGAAGCAGGTTGCAACCGTTACATTATTAGTAATTCAGAGGATATTTTCTCGGTGCTGTTTGTCTTCGGATTGTTTCGCTGGTGCGGATGGAAAACAGAAGAAATTACCTTTGACATTGTACCGCTTTTTGAGACCATGAAAGGTATGGATGCTTCAGAATCGGTTATGCAGACCTTATTTGATCTACCGATTTATCGAAAGCATCTCGAACAAAGAAACGATGTTCATACCATCATGTTGGGCTTCTCTGACGGCACCAAAGATGGGGGTTACCTGAAGGCCAATTGGTCAATTTTGAAGACAAAGGAAACGCTCAGTAAAGTATGCAAGAAAAATGGGATCAACGCCGTTTTCTTTGATGGTAGGGGAGGGCCACCTGCACGGGGCGGCGGCAAGACCCACCGTTTTTATGCCGCACAGACCAAAGATGTGGCCAACCATGAAATTCAGCTTACCATTCAAGGGCAGACGATTACCAGTACCTATGGTACCAAAGAGCAGTTCATGCACAATGCAGAGCAATTGCTGACTGCTGGTCTGAGCAACAATCTGTTCGGCAAAGAACACGTTATTTCAGCTGCACAACAAAAGCTTATCGAAGAACTTTCAGAGCTGAGTTTTGAAAAATATGAGGCGTTGAAGCAACATGAAAAATTTATACCCTATTTAGAGCAACGGAGCACCCTTAAATACTACACAAAAGCAAATATCGGCAGTAGACCGGGCAAGCGGGGCAATACAAACCAACTGACACTTTCTGATCTGCGCGCCATTTCTTTTGTGGGCTCTTGGAGCCAGTTAAAGCAGAACGTACCGGGATATTTCGGTTTGGGCACTGCCATCAAGAAATTTAAGGATGAGGACAAAATGAACGAGGTGAAAAAACTATATAGGGAAGTCCCTTTTTTTCGTGCGCTCATGAGCAACAGTATGATGTCGCTGGCCAAGACCAATTTCGATTTGACCAGTTATATGGAAGATGATGCGGTATTTGGTGAATTTTGGACGATACTCAAGGATGAATATGAGCTGTCGAAAAACATGTTGCTACAGATTTCTGGACACAAAGTATTAATGGAAGATGAAGAAGTCTCAAGAGAGTCGGTCAAGATTCGCGAGAAGATCGTGTTACCTCTTTTGGTCATTCAACAGAACGCATTGTACCATATTACCCAAAATTCAGAATATAGGGAGTTATATGAAAAAATCGTGACCCGCTCGTTGTACGGAAACATCAATGCCAGTAGAAATTCGGCATAAGAAAAATAATAGACTCTATAAGGCGGGGCTTATATTTTATATTGAAACTATTTCATTTTGTTTTTCACTAATACAAATTTGCTGCCTTATTCAAATAAGGCATTAAGTTTGTCAACATATGTCAGAAGAAGGGCGTTATTATCATCGATAGTCCCACTTTTTTCTTCACGATAAGAATTTAGAAGAGATATGCTGTGCTGGGCCAAAAGTCTTTCCAGACCATATTCGTTAAGGTAGGTAAGTTCATTTTGTTCGGTATCAATAAGGTATGGAAATCTTAATTGAGCCAGTTTTGCTCCCTGAATACCTCCTCCTATTCCTCCAAACGACTTCCAAAAAGTAGATGTTTCAGATTCTTGGATCTGATAATCGAACAAATTTTGCTCTTGTGAAATTCCACCTACAAAAAAAAGAAATCGTCCTTTTTTTAAAACCGGTGAATACCAACTTTGGACTTTCATTTTATGGCAATTGAGATAAAGAGTATCCCCATTGGAATAAGCCGTGATTTTCTTTTTTATATCCTTTCTTGAAACAGACTTATTTTTTGATACCAAGCGATAGTCGTTTCCGCCAGACATTTTAATTTCTCCCAATGTTCTTTTTTCAACAATTAGGTCAGCATCTAGAGAAGGGTTTTTTTCCAAAACTTCCTCTAGCGTCATATATGCTCCTTTGGGATAAGTCTGTGAGCGTATGGAACGGCATGAAAACAAAATAAACGAGAGAAATGAAAAGAAAAATAGCTTATTCGCCATTTCTAATTTTTTCTGATGATAAGATTGAGTAAAATACCTGAATCCCATAGGCCAACTGCCCGATCCTCAGGTTTTCATTAGGGCTGTGCTGGTTGTTGTCAGGGTTTACCATAGGAACCAAAAATGCGGGTAGCTGCAACTCATTGATAAAAGGTGCTATGGGCACGGTACCGCCCATAATGCGAATACGTACCACCTCTTCGCTAAAAGTGTTTTTCATAACATCGTGCAGAAAGTTGCCATATTGATCGTTCAGATCGGTTCGAAAGGCATCGGTAACACTCCCTTCTTCAACGGTAACGATTTTATCATATCGCATGCGCTCATCTTTTGAGGGAACATGGTCGAGCACTTGGTAGCCTTGTTCGGTAATGTGGTTTTTTAGGAGTCGTTTCAATCGATTGCCGTCGGTTTCAGGTACCAACCGAAGATCAAGCTCGGCAGTGGCACTTTCAGGAACAATGGTACGTCGATTGGGGCCTATCCATCCAGAACCAAGGCCCCGAATGTTCAAAGAGGGGTATTGCAGGGCTTCTTGGTAAAAGCTTCCTACTTTCTCGGCAGTTTTGAACTGTAATGTCGATGCTATGGCCTGGTCGTTGTCGGGCACGCTTTGTAGAATGGTTTTCGTTTCTTCATCCAAAGCGATTCCATCATAATACCCCGCTATCGTCACACGGCCTTCAGCATCTTTCATAGTGGCCAACAGCTGGGCCAATTGAAACCCGGGATTTGGGGCATAGTTGCCATAATGTCCGCTATGTTGGGGCTTGATGGGGCCATAAGTGGTAAGGGTCATGGTGGTAATGCCGCGACAGCCATAAGCAATGGTCGGTTTGCCCGAAGCATGTACCGGACCGTCAGCGATCAACAAAAAATCAGCTTCTAACAGTTCGCGGTATTGTTTTACGGCATTGGGCAATGGCTTGCTGCTTTTTTCTTCTTCCCCGTCTAAAATGAGCTTGATGTTGAAGGGTATTTCCTTTCCATCCTTTTTTAACAGGTCAAAGGCGTTCAAGAACATGATAATGGGGCCTTTATCGTCAGAGGTCGAACGGCCGAACAACCGCCAATCGTAGTTGATATCATCGCCCAATTCATCGAACGAAACGGTTTCAAAACCGTCACTAACAGGTTTTTTCAGCACTACCTGATACGGATTCGGTTGTTGCCATTTACTGGGTTCTACCGATTGCCCATCGAAGTGCATATAGATCAAAACCGTGGTCTTTGTATCATCCATCGGTAGCGAGGCGAAGAAGAGTGGTAGGTTTTCAGTATCTAAAACCGCTGTGTTGAAGCCCCTTTGCTCAAACTGTTTCTTGAGCCAGAAGATGTTGTCGTCTATATCATCGGGGTTCAATGCATCATTGGGTATGGCGATAAACTCACGTAAATCTTGAATGGCTTGGGCCACTTGTGATTTCAGGGCAGTCGAATCTTGTGAATAACCAGAAAATAATATGAAAGAAAAGACAAATAAGGCAATATAATTTCTCATTTTTGGTTTCTTATTGGCTTAAGCCTGCTAATTTAAGATTATTTGAATGTTGACTGTTCAAATTGATTTTTCTGAAAAATAAAGATACGCATGACTAGATCTTTTACGGTAATTGTCTTTATAGTTTTTTTTCTAATTGTTGGTTGTAGTTCAGATGAATCAGAACAAAATGTCTCTGCCGGAACCTTAGTGGTCAATGTAAGTACATCTGATGGGACTCCCGAACCTAATGCTCTTGTAGTACTTGTGCCTGGAAATAGTTCGAACCTTACAAATGCCGAAGGTATTGCAAGGTTTACCGATCTTGCCATCGGCACTTATCAAGTAACGGTTGAAGTATCAATAGACTCCGATTCTTATGTAGAGGGCTTAATTTATGAATTCAACGGAATTACTATCACTGAAAATGATACGGAAATATTGAGCGTTGAGGTTATAGATCCCATTCGACCAATTGAAGAAATAGACCCTGATGTTGATTTGCTGTTAGCTGATACGTACAAGAAGTTAAAAGATAAGTTCATGTTCGATTTGGGAGGGTATTCTTTATACTGGGGCGATATTGGAGCAGATATAGCTTACATTGGCAATACAGCTTCATCGGCATTGCTGTCTTTGGACAGATACGATATTTCGCCATCGAACACCATTATAAACAACGTGTGGGCGCTGCACTATCAGGTTATACGCAATACGAACATTGCCATTGAAGCCATAGAAAACTCAGAATATGTTTCCCAGTCGGGAAAAGAAGAGAATGTAATCTTGGGTGAATTCAGATTTTTGAGGGCACTCGGTTATTTCAATTTAATCAAACTATATGGCAATCCGGTTCTGGTGACTTCCACTGACTTTGATGCACCCTTGACCCAGAATCGAACGGGGGTCAAAGAATTGATAGAACAAGACCTAAAATATGCAGAAGATAATTTGGAAACGTACCAATCTTCTAAAATTGCCTCTGAACAGGCAGCTCAATCCCTACTGGGAAAATTCTATCTCTATTCAGCTGGTTTTCCTGATTTTGATACCGGTAAATATAACCTCGCTGCCCAACAGTTTGAAAAAGTATTGAATGTGTTTTCTTTGGAGGAAGACTACTTGGATATTTTTGATGAAAACAATGAGCCTGCCAATACCGAGGTCATTTTCAGTATTGATTTTGACAGTTCTCAAGAGAATGGTGGCGGAAATATTGGTGTTTTTTGGGGGCCATTGGGTTATGCCCAGCAAGATTATCTGCTATTGGATCCAAAATTCATAAGACAGTATTTCAATGACGAAAATGACTATCAAAACCCAATTACATTTCCATTGAATATCGAAGATGAACGTTTTTATGGCAACATAGCTTCCTATACGGTTCAGGGGGGAACGACTATGGATGCCACAGATGTTACGGATTGGAGACCCTTGAAATACATCACTGATTTATCCACGGTTCCTCAGGCAGGAGCCTCGTCGGTAGATTTTCCCTATTTGAGATATGCAGATGTGCTCTTGATGTTGGCAGAGGTCGAAAACGCCTTGAACGGACCTACGGCCAGAGCGTATGACCTGGTCAATCAAGTAATCGATCGTTCTGATTCTTCCGGTGTTTCCCGACTTCCCCAAGGATTGAATCAATCAGATTTTCTTCTAGAGCTATTTGAGCAACGTAGAAAAGAACTTTGCTTTGAAGGCATTTATAAAGATGATTTGATAAGGAATGAATTGCTTTCGGAAGTTATTGAAGATTTTAATCTCAGAAATCCCGAGTTTCCAAAGCAATTTGAATCTCATGAATACATCTGGCCAATACCTCGTAGTGAGACTGACCTAAATCCGAACATTGTTCAAAATCCGGGTTATTGAAAAGGTAAAAAGTTTACCGAATCTTTTTTATAAAATCATCGATTTTTGAAACCCCGTTTTGTGTCAAATGTTTGATAAAAGCTGAACCGATAATAGCCCCTTTGGCCTTTTCGGTGGCAGTTAGAAAGGTTTCCGCATTGCTGATACCAAACCCAACGATTTGGGGGTTTGCAAGCGTCAAGGAAGCAATTCGCTCAAAATAGGCCCTTTGCTCCTCGCCAAAACCTTCTTTGGCCCCCGTGGTGCTGGCAGAGCTGACCATATAGATAAAGCCGTCAGATGCAGCGTCAATTTTTTTGATGCGTTCATCACTTGTCTGTGGAGTGATGAGAAACACATTGATCAACCCATATTTCTTGAAGATGTGTTCGTACTCTTCTTGATAGACGTCAAATGGAAGGTCGGGAAGAATGAGCCCATCAATACCTATTTCAGCACATTTTTTACAAAAGGCTTCTACTCCGTATTGTAACACAGGGTTGAAATAACCCATAATGATCAAAGGCATGGTTACCGTCTTACGAATGCCCATGAGTTGTTCGAACAAGATTTCAGTGGTCATGCCATTTTTGAGGGCCCAGGTCGAACTTTCTTGAATGGTCGGGCCATCGGCCAGGGGATCGCTGAATGGCAGTCCGATTTCAACGATGTCGACACCGCTTTTCTCCAGTTCTTGAATGATGGGTACGGTATTCTCTAATTTTGGATAACCTGCCGTGAAGTAGATCGACAGCAGCTTTCCAGCATCTTGGAGTTTCGTTTTTATTCTGTTCATTAATTTATTTTTTGGTCGTTCCCGCCTTCGCGGAAATGATAAAATATCATAATTTGAAATAATCGATGTACGTCTGTAGGTCTTTGTCACCGCGCCCCGACAGGTTAATGACCACCACATCGTCTTTTTCAAATTTTTTGCGGTCAAAAATGGCAAAGGCGTGACTGGTCTCAATGGCGGGAATTATACCTTCCAACTTGGCCATTTCAAGCCCCGCCTGCATCGCCTCGTCGTCGGTGATGGAAATGAACGCCGCACGGCCCGAGGTATACAAATGTGCATGCATGGGCCCTACACCGGGGTAATCCAGACCAGCTGAGATGGAATAAGGCTCGGTAATCTGTCCGTCATCGGTCTGCATCAACAGCGTTTTGCTGCCATGAATGATGCCTATCTTGCCCAAGGCCGAGGTAGCGGCACTTTCACCCGAATGGATGCCTTTTCCTGCCGCTTCAACGGCAATGATGCTTACCTCTTCATTGTCGAGATAATGAAAGTAAGCACCAGCGGCGTTACTGCCACCCCCCACACAGGCTACTACATAATCGGGATTTTCACGCCCCTCCTTCTCTTTCAACTGCCATTGAATTTCTTCTGAAATCACCGATTGAAAACGAGCCACCATATCAGGGTAGGGGTGTGGTCCGACTACAGAACCTATTATGTAATGGGTGTTCACCGGATTGTTGATCCAATCACGAATGGCCTCGTTAGTGGCATCTTTCAACGTACGGCTTCCCGATTTGGCGGGTCGTACCTCGGCTCCCAACATTTTCATTCGGGCCACGTTGGGTGCCTGTCTGGCAATGTCGATTTCGCCCATGTACACCACGCATTCCATGCCCATTAGGGCACAGACGGTAGCGGTGGCCACTCCATGTTGCCCGGCACCCGTTTCGGCTATGATACGGTTCTTGCCCAATTTTTTGGCCATCAAGATCTGTCCGATGGTATTGTTGACCTTATGGGCACCTGTGTGGCAAAGATCTTCGCGTTTCAAATAAATCTTGGTGTTGTGTTTTTCTGAGAGTCTTTCGGCAAAATAAAGTGGAGTAGGGCGCCCAACATAATCTTTCAATAAGTGTTGAAATTGTTTCTGAAAGTCTTCCGTTTCCATGATCTGTACATAGTTTTGCCGAAGTTCTTCACAGTTCGGATAAAGCATTTCTGGAATGAAAGCCCCCCCAAAATCACCATAATATCCTTTGTCGTTAGCGTGATAACTCATTTTCCAACAGTTTTTTGAATTCTTTTATTCTTTCAATATCCTTAAGCCCCGGTTTGACCTCAAACCGACTGTTCACATCGATGGCATGGCAATATGTTGATTCAGGCCGCGTCATAAACTCTTGTAAAGAATCGATTTCCCCCAATCCAATGCCACCGCTCAAAAAATAGGGTTTTGTTGATGGATAGTCTTTAAGCATAGACCAATCAAATGTGAGCCCAGTGCCACCGGGAAGCTTCCCTTTGGTATCGAACAAGAAATAGTCGCAGACTTCTTCATATTCCTTCAAGATGGAAAAATCAAATTCATTCTGATAGCTATCGGGATGTATGGAAAAGACTTTGATAATTTCTACCGTTCTGCTATTCCGAAATGACCCCGAATATTCGGGTGATTGGGGAATCTTTTTAGATTTCCCCTGTTTTGTCGAAATGCCCGATAGTCTTGTCATGAGATCTTTACAATACCCGGCACTTTCGTTTCCATGCAACTGAACGGCATGCAACCTATAATTCTTGATTTTTTCAAACACTTCATCAATAGGTGCATCCACAAAGACACCTACTTTTTTGATGCCTTCTAAGGATCGGGGCATTTCACCTTCAAAAAACCGGGACGATGGTGCCCAAAAGATGAATCCGAGGTAGTCGGGTTTCAATTTGGCCACTTCCTCCGGATTATATTTCATGCCACAGACCTTCAATTTCATGCCTTTAGTTCTTGGATGAATTTTTCCGCACTTTTTCCTGGACTCTCGGTCTTCATAAAATTTTCGCCGATCAAAAAGCCTTGGTATCCGTATTGTTTCAATTCTTCGATGGCCTCAATTGTACTGATGCCACTCTCTGAAACCTTTGCGAACTCATCGGGTATTTTTGCCGCGAGTGATTTGCTGGTTTCTAAACTGACCCCAAAGGTTTTCAGATTTCTGTTGTTCACCCCCAACATATCAAGACTGGGCATGATCGATTTCTGCAGTTCTTCTTCATTGTGTACCTCCAACAACACTTCGAGTTGCAAGCTTCGGGCGAGTTCTGACAAGGTTTTGATTTCTTTTCTTGTCAGTACCGCCGCAATCAATAATATGACATCGGCACCGTGTGCTTTGGCCTCCACTACCTGATACCCGTCGATGATAAACTCTTTACGCAGCAGAGGGAGTTCAACAGAGGCTCTTGCAAGCAAAAGGTCTTCAAGTGAACCGCCAAAATATTTTAGATCGGTCAAAACGCTCATACCGCTTGCGCCGGCTTTTTGATAGCCCTTTGCCACTTGTGCCACATTGGTGTTTTGATTGATGGTCGCCTTTGAGGGTGAACGTCGTTTGTGCTCTGCAATAATGCCCGTTTCACTTTGTCTAAGGCCTTTGGCCAGCGAATGGGTACCGCGTTCGAAAAGCACCGATTGTTCCCATTGGGAAATGGGAATCAATGATTTCTTGAGTTCAACCTCCTTTCGTTTGTCAGCTATTATTTTGTCTAGAATGTTCACGGTCAATTTTGATTGTCATTTCGACCGAATCGGAGAAATCTAGATTTCCCGGTCGCAGGCTTCTTTGAAATGACTTTAATTTTTACTCAATTCCTGCAATTTCTTCAATGCCATCAATCCTTTGCCACTTAACAACGATTCTTTGGCCTTTTCAAAACCCTCTTTTACATCGATACCTTCAACAGTGGCAATGGCCACCCCCGTATTGGCACAGACCACATTGTTTTGGGCCTCGGTACCCTTGCCGTTCAGCACGTTCATAAAAATCTGGGCTGATTCGGCGACATCATCGCCACCTATGATCTCAGAAGCTGATATGGGTGCTACTCCAAAATCTTCGGGCGTGATCATACTTTCGGTTTCATTTGAAATGGTTTTGGTATTGCCGGTCAAACTGATTTCATCGTATCCATCCAATGCATGTAGCACCGTAAAGTTTTTATCCGTGTTCTGATAGAGGTAGCCGTACATTCTTGCCAATTCTAAATTGAATACCCCGACCATTTGGTTTTTTGGGAAGGCAGGATTCACCATTGGCCCCAACATGTTGAAGAAGGTCTTTACGGCCAGTTCCCTTCTGATGGGGGCCACATTTTTCATGGCAGGATGAAACAATGGTGCATGCAGCACACAGATTCCGGCCTCCTCGATGGACCTCCGCAAGAAATCTGCCTCATTGCTGAATTTGATACCGAGAAATTCCATCACGTTGCTGCTGCCACACTTTGAGGAAACTCCGTAATTACCATGTTTGGTCACTTTTATACCTGCCCCCGCAGTAACAAATGATGCGAGGGTCGAAATGTTAAATGTGTCTTTGCCATCACCCCCTGTGCCACATAGATCGATCGGATTGTACTCGCTCAAATCCACCGCAAGACAAAGTTCCAGTAGGGCATCACGAAAACCTTCCAACTCTTCGATGGTGATGCTGCGCATCATATACACGGTCAAAAAAGCCGCGATCTGACTGGTGTTATATTCGCCTTTGGCGATATTCACCAAAATCTGCTTAGCATCTTCTTTTGTCAAGATTTCGTGGTTGATAAGTCTATTAAGGGTTTCTTTCATTTTTCCAACCAATTTTTTAGCATTTGTTTTCCATGGGGGGTGAGCACCGATTCAGGGTGAAATTGTACCGCCCGAACATCATATTCTTTATGTCGTAGTGACATGACCTGTCCGTTTTCATCAAAAGAAGTGGCCTCCAGCGTTTCTGGAAGGTCTGGATGCACTACCCAAGAATGATAGCGACCCACTGCGATTTCTTTTGGAATGCCTTTGAAAATGTAATCATCTTTGGTGATTTTTATGGTAGTGGCGATGCCGTGATAGACCTGGTCTAAATTGACAAGGCTGCCGCCAAAGACTTCTCCGATGGCCTGTTGCCCGAGGCACACCCCAAAAATACGTTTGTTGGGGGCGTAGCGCTCAATAATCGGTTTAAGAAGCCCGGCCTCATCAGGAATTCCAGGCCCCGGCGATAATACAATTTCATCGAACGGTTCCACATCTTGCAGTGTTAATTGGTCATTTCGTTTGACCACCACATCACATTCAAGATCTTCTAAATAGTGCACCAAATTGTAGGTGAAACTATCGTAATTGTCTATCATCAAAACTTTCCTGCCCATTTTAAATCCTTTCAGCGATTTCAAGGGCCTTGTTCAAGGCGCCCAATTTGTTATAGGTTTCCTGTAGCTCCGCATCCGGGTCTGAAGCGGCCACCAAACCGGCACCAGCTTGATAGTGCAGGGTATGGTTCTTGCTCAAAAAGGTTCGGATCATGATGGCGTGGTTGAAATTGCCCTGAAAATCCATAAAACCAATGGCTCCACCGTAATAAGCGCGGTTGGTCTTTTCATATTTCTCAATCAGTTGCATGGCCATGTGTTTTGGGGCTCCGCTCAACGTACCTGCCGGAAAGGTGTCTGCCACGATTTTCAGTGTCGAGATGGCCGCTTTCTTTTGTCCTGTGACCTTTGAGACCAAATGGATCACATGTGAGAAATACTGTACTTCGCGATAGGTCTCTACATTCACCGCATAACCGTTTCGGCTGAGGTCGTTACGCGCAAGATCGACCAACATCACATGCTCGCTGTTCTCTTTGTCATCAGCTGCCAGTTTTTTGGCCAGTTCAGCATCTTTCTCGTCATTTCCCGTACGCTTGTACGTGCCTGCAATGGGGTGTATCTCGGCCTTACCATCTTTAACGATCAATTGTGCCTCGGGAGAGCTTCCGAAGATTTTGAAATCCCCATAATCGAAATAGAAAAGATAAGGTGAGGGATTGATAGAGCGCAAAGCGCGATAGACGTTGAATTCATCTCCTTTAAAACCTTGGGAAAACCGTCTTGAGAGTACCAATTGAAACACATCGCCGCGTTGGCAGTGTTTTTTGGCCAAACGCACATGCTCACGATATTCTTCATCTTCAAGGTTGGAAATGGCTTTGCCTTGCTTTGAGAAGTTATAGGTGGCAAAATTTCTTGCTTTCAACAGTTGGTGTATATCTTCAATGTTACTCTCGTTATCATGGCAGTGGGCGAAGATATAGGCTTCGTTCTTGAAATGGTTGATGGCGATGATATTCTGATAAACGGCATAGAAGATATCGGGTATTTCCACCGCGTTTTCTTTTTTCGAGATTTGTACGGATTCAAAATAACGTACGGCGTCATAGGCCATATACCCGAACAGTCCGTTATTGATGAACTTGAAATCATGGCCTTTTACAGAGAAGCGTGTGGCAAAACCATCGATTACTGCGGTCAGGTCAATATCTTCTTTGATTTTCGTTTCTTCAAATGAACCATCGGGGAACTGTTGAATGATCTTTTCGTCCTGTACTTTTATATAGGCAATCGGATTGCAGCAGATATATGAAAAACTGTTGTCGTTGGCATGGTAATCACTACTTTCCAACAAAATACTGTTCGGAAACCTATCACGTACCTTTAGATATACACTTACGGGTGTAATGGTATCGGCCAGTATTTTTTTGTAATGTGTCTTTAGTTCGAATCTCATCTCGGATTGATATAAAAATGAAGGCCTGTCGTGATGACAGGCCTTTTTATATGTTCATATAGTAGGGACTAGCTCACGATGTTCGACGTAAGTTTAGCCACCACCACGTATTTACGATTGTTCGTTTCATTGCTTCAAATATAGAAAGGAATTTGGTTTTGGCAAACGAAAATAAAAAAATCCCACCCCAGAAAACCATGGATGGGATTTGCAAACACTAAACCAAATTCTTAGAATTCCAAATCGACGACCAAGTCGAATTCATCATAGATGGTCTTGTCACCAAGGTTTTCGAAGAAGCTGCCAGAGCCATATCGCACATCGTATTGTGCCCTGTCGACTTTCATAGTGGCCGTAGCTTTACTGCCATAGATCGACACATCAAAGGTCACGGGTTTGGTGATGCCCTTAATGGTCAGGTCACCCGTTACTTCATATGAGTTTTTGCCGGATGCTTTGACGTTGGTAAAGACCAGTTTAGAGGTGGGGTGGTTGGCGACACTGAAAAAATCATCAGATTTTAGATGACCTTCGAGCTTGCCCTTGTACTCGCCCTCTAAGTCGGTCGAAATCAAAGAGGTCATGTCAACCTCAAATTCACCGCCAGACAATTTGCCGTTGTCATCGAACATCAGTGCTCCAGACTTTAGGTCAACGGTACCGGTGTGCGAACCGGTTACTTTGTAGGCTTTCCAAGTGACGGTACTGGCATCGGTCTTCACTTCTTTTTTCTCCCCATCAATTGGGTTCGCCAAGGCCGTTAGGCCAAATGTAAGGGTCAACGCTAGACTTAATACGTTCTTTTTCATGATTTTGATAATTGATTTTGTTTTTGATTTATAAATGGGTGAATAATTCTCGCTTTGATTTTCGCACTTTGGGGTAGTGCTGGGTCTCGTCTTTCTCTGAACGGTACCCTATGGCCAACACCACGGCTGCGTTCAGGTTTTTAGCTTCAAGACCCAAAATTTTGTTGTACTGTCCAGCTTCAAAACCTTCCATGGGGCAGGTATCTATTTTTAATTCTGAAGCGGCCTGAATCATATTGCCAAAAGCAAGATAGGCCTGCTTTGAGGTCCAAACACTTTTTTGTTCTGGTGAAAGATCCAGCAGTTTTGATTTCATAAAATCACTGTACCCCTTTAAATTCTCTTCGGGAATGTTTCGGGTCTTGCTCACATTTTTCAGATAGTCATCCATCAACTCCTCCCCGAAATCGGTTTTGTTGGCAAATACGATGATATGCGAAGCATCGGTGATTTGTGACTGCCCCCAAGAGGCAGGCTTGAGCTGCTCTTTCAGGTTTTGTTCGGTGATGACATATAAATGATAGGGTTGTAGACCATACGATGAGGCACTCAATCGTGTAGCTTCCAACAATAACTCTAAATCATGTTCAGATACCTTTTTGTCGGCATCGAATTTCTTGGTGGCATAACGCCAGGTTCTATTTTCGAGTACAGTTTCCATTTTAAAATTTATCCAATAACGTGTTTAATTCTTCCAATTCTTTTTTTGAAAATCGTTGCACGGCCATTTTTTCGGCATTGGCAACGGCAATATCCATTTCAGAAAGAGCGGTTCTGCCATTGTCGGTCAGTGTAATCTCGACCTTACGCCGATTGGCCTCGCAGATGGTTCGCTCAACATATCCTTTGGCGATTAACTTATCGACCAATCTTGTGGTGTTGCTCATTTTGGTGACCATACGCTCATTGAGGGTAGAGAGATTGGCCGGTAACCCTTTTTGCCCTCTTAAAATTCGCAGTACATTGAATTGTTGCAAAGAAATCTCAAAAGGTTTGAGGGCATTGGCCAGTATCTCGTTGACTTTGTGGTGTACCAAGGTCATGTGGATCAGCGTTCTCGATTCCAATGGAATTTTTCTGGTTGTCTTGATGACCTCTTCTACATTCATGTCATTACAATAATTGTATATACAAATGTATAGCTATTTTTAGTAACCGAACAAATCTGTATGCGATAAAGTTTTGTTAAAACAAAAAAGCCGGTCAGGCCAATGGTTAAATTTACGAATCTAAAATGCTATATATGAACCGTTTGTTTTTTCTTGGTTTTTTTTCAATGTTTCTGTTAGCAAGTTGCAAAGACAGTGGGCATAAAAATCAAGATGTGGACACTACTTCTGTATATGCCAGTGCTGACACGCCCCGGCCACCGGTACAGGTCAAGTTTCCGATATATGATTTCGATGAATTCAAACCCTATTTGAACAAAGTTGACGACAAGGTTCATGTTGTCAATTTCTGGGCGACTTGGTGCAAACCCTGTATCAAAGAGCTTCCTTATTTTGAAAAAGTCAATGCCGAGCAAAAAGACAACGGGGTCGAGGTACTGCTGGTAAGTTTAGATATGCCCTCAATGTGGAAATCAAAGCTGGAACCTTTTGTAGAAAAGAAAAACATACAGTCTAAAGTCATTATTCTTGATGACCCCAACATGAATGATTGGATTCCAAAGGTTGATGAAGATTGGGGCGGGGGCATTCCTGCTACATTGATATATAAAAACGACCAACGTATTTTTTTTGAGCGGGGCCTTACCTATGAAGAGCTGACACATGAAATAGATAAAATGCAATAAAAATTCACATATGAAAACACTAAGAACAATTGGTACATTGCTGTTGGTATTTACATTAGGGGCTTTCACCCAGCCATCAGATGCCGAGCTTGTAGGCTATGCTATCGGTGATATCGCGACAGACTTTTCATTGAAGAATATCGATGATAGTATGGTTTCCCTTTCTGACTATGGTGATGCCAAAGGTTTTTTGGTCATTTTCACCTGTAATATGTGCCCATATGCCGTCGCCTATGAAGACCGTATCATCGGGTTGGATGCAAAGTACAAACCACTTGGGGTACCCGTGATCGCCATCAATCCGAACAATCCTGCACTACAGCCCGGAGACAGTTTTGAAGCCATGCAGCAACGTGCGGCCGAGAAGGGTTTCACTTTTCCGTATTTGTTGGATGAGGGGCAAGAAATCTATCCACAGTACGGGGCCAAAAGAACACCCCATGTATTTTTGCTCGAAAAAACGACCAATGGCAATGTTGTTAGGTACATTGGCGCCATAGATGACAACTATCAAAATGCGGCCCAGGTCGAGGACAAATACGTTGAGAATGCCGTCGATGCGATGTTGGCCGGTAACGAAATTGAGGTGACCACGACCAAGGCCATTGGATGTTCTATAAAGGTCTGATACGAAAAATACAGCGATTTAGGTCCGGAGCTATGCTTCGGATTTTTATTTTTGACAAATTTAAACTTGTAAAAATGGCAGATTTGACACAAGAAGAATGGGCCGAACAACTGGCCAGCGATGACAACGCTTTTATATTGGATGTACGCACCCCCGAAGAGGTTGAAGAGGGTTATATACCCGATGCCACCAATATAGACATATACTTGGGGCAAGAATTTTTAGATGAGGTCGAAAAGCTCGATAAGTCGAAAAACTATTATGTGTATTGCCGCTCTGGTAACCGAAGTGGCCAAGCTTGCGCTTTGATGAACCAATTGGGTTTTGAAAACGCCTATAATTTGATGGGCGGTTTCAATGAATGGGAAGGTGAAGTAATCGAGCCCTGATGCAACCCCGGTCCATCATACTCGAACTTAAAAGAAACGGAACCGTTTTTAAGGATTTGTTGGAAGACCTTCCTTTTGAGGCCCAAAAGTGGAAGCCCGATGTAGAAAAATGGTGTCCGTTAGAAATCGTTTGCCATTTGTTGGATGAGGAAGTAGAAGATTTTAGGGCAAGAACCCAGCATGTGCTTGAAACCCCAGACCTGCCCCTTAAACCGATAAAACCCCAAAGGTGGCCAAAAGACCGTAATTATTTGGGTCAAGATTTCAAGTTGGTCTTGCAGAATTTTCTTGATGAACGGCAAAAATCAGTGAACTGGCTCCAATCATTACAAGACCCAAAATGGGAGCAGACCGTTGACCATCCTGAAGTGGGGCCGAGAAGCGCCAAAAAATTTTTGATAAATTGGTTGGCCCATGATTATCATCACATAAGGCAAATCAACGCCATTAGATATGATTATCTGAAATTCAGGTCAGGTGACGATTTGGCCTATGCTGGAAATTGGTGAGCAATTTCTATTTTCGCCCAATGCGTGAAGATGTACTTCATTTCGTCTGGAAATATCAAAAGTTTCCGATACGATCACTTCAAACCACCAATGGCAAACCTATTGTCATCACTAAGACAGGAATCCACAATCATGGTGAAGGCCCTGACTTTTTCAATGCACGGCTTGAAATAGGGAGCCAAGAATGGGCAGGCAATGTCGAAATTCATTTGAAATCTTCAGATTGGTATGCCCATGGGCATGAGAGCGATAGAAATTACGACAATGTCATCTTGCATGTAGTCTGGGAAGATGATGTCTCGGTCTTCAGAAAAGATGGCACTGAGATACCCACCCTTGAACTGAAGAACTATCTTTCCGTTGATTTGCTGAATAGCTATAAAAAGCTTTTTCAAAATTCAAAGAAAACGTTCATCAATTGTGAGCGCGATTTTGGTGAAATTGATGGTTTTCTTCTTGAAAACTGGTTTGAAAGACTCTTTTTTGAACGGTTGCAGCAAAAATCAAACGTGGTATTTGAATTGCTCGAACACTCAAAGAACGATTGGGAAAAGGTCTTGTTCTGTCTTTTGATGAAAAATTTTGGTCTGAACACCAATGGTCAGACTTTTTTTACTGCGTCACAAGCGTTGGATTTTTCGATTATCAGAAAAATAAGTCATGACCCACAACTGCTTGAAGCCCTATTTTTTGGTATGTTGGGTTTGTTGCAACATGAAGTGCAGGATGAATATTTGACCCGACTCAGAACAGAATTCGACTTTCTGAAAACTAAATTTGGCTTACAAGCGAGGGTCGCCCAAAAGCCGACATTTTTTGGTCTGAGACCCAATAATTTCCCGACCATTCGCCTGCCGCAGCTTGCGGCGGTCTATCACAAAAGGGCAAATCTGTTCAATGAGGTCATTCAACTGAAAAGGCTTCAAGACTTTTATGGAGTTTTTGATGTATCTGCCAGTGCGTACTGGGAAGAACATTACACTTTTGGAAAGCTATCAAAAAAGAGCACAAAAAAACTGACCAAAAGCTTTGTGGAATTATTGGTGTTGAACACTATCGTTCCCATAAAATTCTGTTACGCCAAGAAAATGGGCAGGGCGGTACATGAAGAGCTTATTGAATTGGCTTCCAATGTAAAGGCTGAGAAAAACAGTATCATTGAGAAATTTGATTATATAGGCCAGCACACCGAAAATGCCTGGCAAAGTCAGGCGAAAATTCAACTTTACAATGCATATTGTGCCAAGAATCGTTGTTTGCAATGTGCAGTGGGCGCCGATTTATTGTCAAGAAATTTATAATTTTAGCCATGAGCTGGTTTTATGGTATTCTATATTACTTTCAAAAAAGGGGGTTTGAAGTATGCGAACGTATAGCAGAGCGTTTGGGCATAAGGGCAAGAACCGTTCGTACTACTTTTATATACCTCACTTTTGTCACGCTGGGTTTTGGCTTCGCCCTATATTTGTTCATTGCTTTTTGGCTCAAAATAAAAGACTTGGTGTACACCAAAAGAACTTCTGTCTTTGATCTATAACCATGCTGAGACTGTTTAAATCAAAAATAATTTTGGCCATTTCGTTGATGCTGACCATACTTCTTGCAGGTATGTTCGGCTATCATTTTCTTTCTGGCCTGTCTTGGCTGGATGCCATGTACATGACCGTAATCACGATTACCACTGTGGGGTTTACAGAGGTGGGCCCGATGCCCATTCAAGCCAAGATATTTACCGTATTTTTGATTATGGGCAGTGTATTCATCTCGGCTTATGCCATCTCGGTGGTCACCGAGTATGTGCTAAGCCGAAATTCAATGCAACTCCTAAAAAAGAAAAGGGTGAGAAACATGATTAAAAACCTTTCTGGCCATGTCGTTATTTGTGGATTTGGCAGAAATGGCATGCAGGCGGCCAATAAGCTAAAAGCCTATAAGATGCCTTTTGTGGTAATCGAAAAAGATAAAGAGGTCATCGAACGGTACGAGAATGATGTTCTGTTCATAGAGGGTGATGTCAATGAAGATCAGGTATTGTTGGCGGCCGGTGTTGATAGGGCCAGGTATTTGATTACAGCGGTTCCTGATGATGCCGTAAATCTTTTTGTGGTGCTTTCGGCCAGGCAGTTGAATACAAACTTGTTTATCATTAGCCGTGCTTCGCAGGTCACTTCTCTCAAAAAACTGGAATTCGCGGGTGCTGATAAGGTGATCATGCCCGATAAGATCGGAGGTGACCATATGGCATCTTTGGTGGTAATGCCCGACCTCATTACGTTCATGGACCAACTTTCTGTAGAGGGTGAGAATACCACCAATTTAGAAGAGGTAGAAATAGAGGACTTCACCGATCAGATGGATTGCAAATCGATTCGTGATCTCGATTTAAGGCGCAAGACTGGCTGTACCATTATCGGCTATATTGACCCTGAAGGCAAGTACCTCATCAATCCAGAGGCTGATTTGGAATTGGAACCCAAGGGAAAAGTCATAGTATTGGGCCGACCCGAACAGATTCGAAAGCTGAATGAGATGTTCCAGATCGAGTAGTGAATGACCCAATAAATTTGATTGCGATGATTTTTTTTAGGATATTGTCGCCTTTACATTAATCTAACATTCCAAAATAACCACCATGAAGCAACGTCTTCTAGCTTTTTTCGCTCTTATTTTTCCACTACTTACATTTTCACAAGAAACGGCAGAAATGGGCCTTGATGATAGGATCAATGCTTGGTTTCAACCCATTACGGCCGTTTGGGAAAGTATAGTTTTTTGGCAAGTGCCCGGCACAGGTATTCCGCTTGTGGTGATTATTCTTGTTTTGGGCGCGGTCTTTTTCACCTTGTATTTCGGTTTTGTGAATATCAGAAGGTTTCCATTGGCCATTAACACGGTAAGGGGAAAATATGATGAGATTGAGTTGCCAGAGGGCCATGGGGTTGAAAGGGCCGAAGTAAATATTGTCGAAGGCGATTTGCCCGACACCATTCGCGATGAGAGTAAAGAGGGTGAAGTGAGCCATTTTCAGGCCCTTGCCACGGCGGTTTCGGGTACGGTTGGTTTGGGAAATATCGCTGGGGTAGCCTTGGCCATTGCGATAGGCGGACCAGGTGCGACTTTTTGGATGATAATTTGCGGGTTGTTGAGCATGTCGACAAAATTTGTAGAGTGTACCCTGGGCGTCAAGTATAGGGATGTTGACGAAAACGGGGTAGTGCATGGGGGCCCAATGTACTATTTGTCACGAGGGTTAAAGGAGCGTGGCTTTACAGGATTGGGCAAGGCTTTGGCCGTGATTTTTGCCATTCTATGTGTGGGCGCCTCATTTGGCGGGGGCAACGCTTTTCAAGCCAATCAGGCCGCTGAACAAATGGCCGATATGATGAACCTTACAGGAGGTTCAACCGGTTTTCTCTTTGGATTGATGTTTGCGGCAATCGTTGGGGTAGTGATAATAGGCGGAATCAAAAGGATAGCCTCGGTTACCGAAAAAATAGTACCGTTTATGGCAGTTATATACGCCCTTGCCTGCCTGATCGTCATTTTTGCAAATTTTTCATATATAGATGATGCATTCGCGCTCATAATCAAAGGAGCTTTTACGCCTGAAGCTGGGCTCGGCGGTTTGTTCGGTGTTTTGATAGTGGGCTTCAGAAGGGCCGTTTTCTCAAATGAAGCCGGTGCCGGATCGGCAGCGATCGCACACTCGGCCGTAAAAACAAAGTATCCGGCAAGTGAAGGGGTCGTGGCACTCTTAGAACCTTTCATCGATACCGTTGTTATTTGTACTATGACGGCTTTGGTCATCATATTCTATAACAGCGGAGGTGTTTTTGAGTACGGTGGTGATGGTGCTGGTAATGTTCTGGTCGATGGAGCGCAGATCGGAGGTGTAAATTTGACATCTATGGCCTTTGAATCGGTGATTCCTTGGTTTCCCTACGTGTTGACCTTGGCCGTATTTCTGTTCGCTATTTCGACAATGGTATCGTGGTCATATTACGGTCTGCAATCTTGGAAATTCTTGTTCGGTAGGGGCAGGGCCACAGATTTGACCTATAAAGTACTGTTCATAGTGTTCACCGTTATCGGTGCTTCGGCTTCCCTAGGTGCGGTATTTGCGTTTTCAGACGCGATGATTTTGGCTTTGGTATTTCCAAATATGATCGGTCTGTTGTTACTGTTCCCAAGGGTAAAAGAAGAAATGAACAAGTATTTGAGCGCCATTAAGTCGATGAAGAAACAAGAAGGGTAACTTGAAAAAATTTAGATCTCACTTTAGGTTCAGCAGACAAGAACGAAGTGGGATTTTCTTTTTGCTGCTCCTCATCATAGTGCTGCAAACCATCTATCTATTCCTTGAAAATCGGTATTTGCAAAAAAGGTATCCTGATTTTGCGATTGACACCCTTGCCCAAAAACGTATCGATAATATCAAGTCGGTTCTTTTAACCAAAGATTCGATCAGGATACAAAGGTTCAACCCCAATTTCATTTCTGATCATAGGGGATATGTTTTAGGAATGTCGGTTGATGAAATCGACAGGCTGCACAACTATCGCGCCCAAGACAAGTGGATAAATTCAGTTGAGGGATTTCAAAAGGTCACCCAAGTTTCTGATTCACTTTTGGCGGCCATCTCGCCATACTTTAAATTTCCCGAATGGGCGTCAAGGCAAAGAAGTCAAAATTCAGGTACCCGACAAGGCCTGATATCGGCGCCAATTGCAGATTTAAATGCTGCCACGGCAGAAGACCTGAAGACCATATATGGCATTGGCGACAAGCTATCAGCTAGAATAATCAAGTTCAGAAACCGTTTGGGCGGTTTTTTGGTCAATGGGCAACTGAATGATGTGTATGGGCTGGAGAAAGATGTTGCCAAAAGGGTATTTGAACATTTTCAGGTACTGAATCCACCCCCGATCAAAAAAATAAATATCAATACTGCCACGAAAGATGAAATGGTGGGTTTGGTGTATATCGGTTATGACCTTGCAGACGAAATCATTACTTACAGACAAAAGAACGGTAGAATCGATTCCTTTGACGATTTGGCTGCTATACAAGGCTTTCCGAGCGAAAAGATTGATAGAATTAAGTTATATTTGTCCCTGTAAAAAAATTGCTATAAATGATTACTGAAACATTGTCTTCAACCAACTTTGATTACTCAGAAACCCAAAAAATGGTAGCAGGATCTGCCAAAGGGTTCGCTGAGCAACATATCAGGCCACATATCATGGAGTGGGATGAGGCACAGACCTTTCCTGTCGCGCTTTTTAAAAAAGCCGGTGAAATGGGTTTCATGGGGGTTTTGGTCCCAGAAATATTGGGAGGCTCTGGTTTGGGCTATCATGAATATGTAGCCATAATTGAAGAAATTTCAAAAGTTGATCCCTCCATTGGTCTTTCTGTGGCCGCGCATAATTCTTTATGTACCAATCATATACTCTCATTTGCCAATGATGAGCAAAAACAGCGATGGATTCCCAAATTGGCAACGGCAGAGTGGTTGGGTGCTTGGGGATTGACAGAGCACAATACTGGCTCAGACGCCGGGGGCATGAACACCACGGCGATCAAAGATGGCAACCATTGGGTCTTGAACGGTGCGAAAAATTTTATAACCCATGGCATAAGTGGTGATATTGCCGTAGTTGTGGCCAGAACGGGCGAAAAGGGTGATAGCCGGGGCATGAGTGCTTTTGTTGTTGAAAAGGGCACTCCAGGGTTTACCAGTGGAAAAAAAGAAGACAAGCTGGGCATGCGTGCCAGTGAAACGGCTGAATTGATTTTATCTGATTGCCGCATACCAGATGCCAACCTATTGGGAAAAGTAGGAGATGGCTTCATACAATCCATGAAGGTATTGGATGGTGGGCGTATCTCTATCGGAGCCTTGTCACTAGGCATTGCTAAAGGAGCTTATGAAGCAGCACTAAAGTATTCAAAAGAAAGGGTGCAGTTCGGCAAACCCATCAGTGAATTTCAAGGTATTTCCTTTAAACTTGCTGATATGGCCACCGAAATAGAGGCAGCTGAACTTTTATTGCACAAAGCCGCCTTTGTCAAGAATCAGGGAAGGCCGGTCACTAAGTTGAGTGCCATGGCCAAAATGTACGCTTCAGAGTTGTGTGTCAAGGTGGCGAACGAAGCTGTTCAGATTCATGGTGGATACGGCTATACGAAAGATTTTCCCGTTGAAAAATTCTATAGGGATGCCAAACTTTGCACCATTGGCGAGGGTACATCTGAGATACAGAAAGTGGTCATATCAAAAAATAT
This sequence comes from Muricauda sp. SCSIO 65647, assembly GCF_021534965.1. Lineage (NCBI taxonomy): Bacteria > Pseudomonadati > Bacteroidota > Flavobacteriia > Flavobacteriales > Flavobacteriaceae > Allomuricauda > Allomuricauda sp. SCSIO 65647. The sequence continues at coordinate 538,088 of NZ_CP091037.1, read as the reverse complement.
TTTGAAGTAAGCCTTTTAATCAAATATTTCATTTGTATATTTGCGCTCCGAAATTCTAAAGAAAGGAGGTTGTAGCCTATGTTAATAATACCGGTAAAAGAAGGAGAAAACATCGATAGGGCCTTGAAGAGATTCAAGCGAAAGTTTGATAAAACTGGGGTCATGCGACAGCTTCGTCGGAGACAGCAGTTTACAAAACCATCTGTAAAGCGCAGGGCCGAAGTACAAAAGGCCCAGTATATTCAGCACTTGAAAGAGAAAGAAGAACTGTAGCAACAATCCATAGATGATAAAAATACAATCCGCCATGAAAATCCACGGCGGATTTTTTTTATCCAATATTGACAGGTTTCATTTAGTAACTTTGGGGGCATGTCGATAACTTCATTCGTACAGCATCTCTCAAAAGAGAAAAACTATTCGGCACACACCGTCAATGCCTATCAAAAAGATATTGGTTCTTTTGCCGATTTCTGCAAACATGAATTTGGGATTGATGGTCTCGAGCAGGTACAATACCCTATTATAAGAAATTGGATCGTCAAATTGGTCGATGAAGGGCTGACCAACAGAAGTGTCAACCGAAAGATAGCCTCCCTTAAGGCCTACTACAGGTTTTTGCAGAAAACGGGTATTCTGGTCGCTTCACCATTGGCCAAGCACAAGGCGCTGAAAACAAATAAAAAGATTGAGATTCCGTTTTCAGAAGGTGAAATGCAGAACATGTTCTCGCAGATCCCATTTGAAAATGATCTCGAAGGTACCCGAGACAGATTGATGATCGAATTGCTCTACACCACAGGGATCAGAAGGGCAGAGTTGGTCAATCTGCAGCTTACCGATATTGATACCGAACAACAGATAATAAAGGTCTTTGGCAAAAGAAGCAAAGAACGCATCATACCCTTGCTCAAGAGTACGGTTATCTTTTTAAACGAATATCTCGCACGGCGAAATGCCCTCGAAGTCATACACGATTCCAACGCATTGTTTCTGACAAAAGCGGGTCACAAAATATATGAAAATCTTGTATATAGGATTATAAATAAGTATCTTAGTTTAGTGTCTCCAAAGCTCAAAAAGAGTCCTCATGTGCTGCGGCACACCTTTGCGACACATCTTTTGAACAATGGGGCAGATTTGAACTCGGTAAAAGAACTGTTGGGCCATTCGAGTTTGGCCTCGACACAGGTTTATACACATAATAGCATAACCGAGCTAAAGAAAGTGCACCTCTCTGCACATCCTAGAAACAAGAAACAGTAGGGTTCTTGTGATTGTTTAACCTCCGTCAATCTTCAAGGGCGGATAAAAAAGAAATCATATGAAGGTAAATGCACAATCTGTGAATTTTGTAGCCGACCAAAAGTTATTGGGATTTGTTCAAGAAAGAATGGACAAATTGGATTTATTTTATGACAAGGTCATAAGCTCAGATGTATACCTCAAGGTCGAGAATACCAGTGCCAAGGAAAACAAAATTGTAGAGATTAAAGTGCATGTGCCCCGAGATCGTTTTATTGTCAAAAAACAGTGTAAGTCGTTTGAAGAAGCGGTCGATTCGGCTTGCAGTTCTTTAGAGCGTAAACTCGTAAAAAGAAAGGAAAAAATGAGGGCTAAGGCCTAGCCAAAATTTTTGAAAATTTGTTTTGATTCCTAAAATAAATATATACATTTGCAGTCCGTTAGAAATAACGGGCTTTTTTTGTGTAAAAAAAGGGGCTAAATCGCCGATGTAGCTCAGCTGGCTAGAGCAGCTGATTTGTAATCAGCAGGTCGTGGGTTCGAGTCCCTCCATCGGCTCGTAAAGCACTGAAAATAAGGAGGGGAGATACTCAAGCGGCCAACGAGGACAGACTGTAAATCTGTTGGTTTTCACCTTCGCAGGTTCGAATCCTGCTCTCCCCACAAATTTTTTTTGCATTGGCGTTAAAAAGTTCAAATTCTAGAAAGGACAAAGTTTCTATTGGAATTTTAAGGTTGAAATTTTGAAAATTTTTGCGGGAGTAGCTCAGTTGGTAGAGCGTCAGCCTTCCAAGCTGAATGTCGCCGGTTCGAACCCGGTCTCCCGCTCAAGATGAACATCGAATCTAGAGTTCAGGGTGAGAAGTTTATCCCGAGCGGAGTCGAGGGAAACCTGGTCTCCCGCTCAAGATGAACATCGAATCTAGAGTTCAGGGTGAGAAGTTTATCCCGAGCGGAGTCGAGGGAAACCCGGTCTCCCGCTCAAGATGAACATCGAATCTAGAGTTCAGGGTGAGAAGTTTATCCTGAGCGGAGTCGAGGGAAACCTGGTCTCCCGCTCTGAGCGTGACAGAAATGTCATTCCTGCGCCTGCACCGAGCGCAGATGAAGTGTAGGCAGAAATCTCTTCCTTTTTTAAAGGATGTAGATCAAACACTTTACGCCGACGTAGCTCAGGGGTAGAGCGTTTCCTTGGTAAGGAAGAGGTCACGGGTTCAATTCCCGTCGTTGGCTCAAAAGATATTTGAAATTACTGATGGGTTAAATTCCGTGATAAGCCGAACGATTTTCGGTTCACGGGTTCCCCGGATAGCTATCGGGGCCCGTCGTTGGCTCAAAGAAAACGATTTGTACACTAATATAAACTAAGATTAAAATTTTTAAAAATGGCAAAGGAAACTTTCGATCGTTCCAAACCACACTTAAATATTGGTACCATTGGACACGTAGATCACGGTAAGACCACATTGACTGCTGCTATCACAACAGTTTTGGCCAATGAAGGTCTTTCTGAAACTAGAAGCTTTGATTCTATTGACAATGCCCCTGAAGAAAAAGAAAGGGGTATTACCATCAACACATCACACGTTGAGTACCAAACGGCAAGCAGACACTATGCACACGTTGACTGTCCTGGTCACGCCGATTACGTGAAGAACATGGTAACGGGTGCTGCCCAGATGGATGGCGCCATTTTGGTTGTTGCCGCTACCGATGGGCCTATGCCACAAACGCGTGAGCACATTCTTTTGGGCCGTCAGGTAGGTATTCCGAGAATCGTTGTGTTCTTGAACAAGGTCGATATGGTCGACGACGACGAGCTTTTAGAACTTGTAGAAATGGAAGTAAGGGAATTGCTTTCTTTCTATGAGTACGATGGTGACAACGGACCCGTTATCGCTGGCTCTGCATTGGGTGCCTTGAACGGTGAAGAAAAATGGGTGAGCACTGTAAAAGAATTGATGGATGCCGTAGATACTTGGATCGAGCTTCCTAAAAGGGATGTTGATAAAGACTTCTTGATGCCCATCGAAGATGTTTTCACCATTACGGGTCGTGGTACGGTTGCAACAGGTCGTATAGAGACCGGTGTGGCCAAGACCGGTGACCCTGTTGACATCATCGGTATGGGTGCTGAGAAATTAACTTCGACCATTACAGGTGTTGAGATGTTCCGTAAGATTTTGGATAGGGGCGAGGCTGGTGATAACGTAGGTATCTTGTTGAGAGGTATCGAAAAGACCGATATCAAAAGGGGTATGGTAATCTGCAAGCCAGGTTCTGTAACTCCTCACGCCAAGTTCAAAGCTGAGGTGTATATCCTCAAGAAAGAAGAAGGTGGTCGTCACACTCCGTTCCACAACAACTACCGTCCCCAGTTCTACGTTCGTACGACTGACGTAACCGGTAATATTGTATTGCCTGACGGAGTCGAGATGGTAATGCCTGGTGACAACTTGACCATTACTGTTGACTTGATTCAGCCAATCGCATTGAATGTAGGGCTACGTTTCGCTATCCGTGAAGGAGGTAGAACCGTAGGTGCGGGTCAGGTAACTGAAATTTTAGATTAACCATATTGTAAATACAATTGCACGTAAGGGTGTCCCGAAACCTCGGGATACCTTTCGGTGTAATTATAAACGGGTGTAGCTCTCCCGATAGTTATCGGGAGGTAGAGCACCACAAAAACGGGTGTAGCTCTCCCGATAGTTATCGGGAGGTAGAGCACCACAAAAACGGGTGTAGCTCAGTTGGTAGAGCACTGGTCTCCAAAACCAGGTGTCGGGAGTTCGAGTCTCTCCTCCCGTGCTGAATAAAGGAAAGAGCCTGTGAGACGAGAAGTTTATCCCGAGCGCAGTCGAGGGAAGTCTCTCCTCCCGTGCTGAATAAAGGAAAGAGCCTGTGAGACGAGAAGTTTATCCCGAGCGTAGTCGAGGGAAGTCTCTCCTCCCGTGCTGAATAAGATAAGTTCATATGTTCACTTACGTAAAGGAATCTTGGGAAGAGTTGAAAAACAATGTTACCTGGCTGAATCGGGAAGAAGCATCGAACCTAATGGTCATCGTTGCAGTTTTCTCAATAATTTTTGCGTTGGCGACCTGGGGTGTCGATACCCTTTTCAGTAAGTTGATCGCGTTGTACTTTGAAAAATTAATAGGATAGGCGATGTCTGAGGTATTGGAGAAAAAATGGTATGTCGTTCGTGCCGTCAGCGGCCAAGAGAACAAAATCAAGGGCTATATCGAAAGCGAGGTGGAGCGACAGGGTCTTGGCGATTATCTAGAAGAAGTTTTGGTGCCGACCGAAAAGGTCGTGCAGATCAGGAACGGAAAGAAAATCAATAAAGAGCGTACCTATTTTCCCGGATATATCATGATTAAGGCCAATCTTGGCGGTGAGATGGTCCATGTCATCAAATCGATTACCAATGTAATCGGTTTCTTGGGTGAGACCAAGGGCGGTGATCCCGTGCCATTGCGCAAGGCAGAGGTGAACAGAATGTTGGGCAAAGTAGATGAATTGGCCGTGAACACAGACAATGTGGCCATACCATTTGTTTTGGGTGAAACCGTGAAGGTCATCGACGGCCCCTTCAACGGATTTAATGGAACCGTTGAAAAAATCAATGAAGAAAAGCGCAAGCTTGAGGTAATGGTCAAGATTTTCGGTAGAAAGACACCATTGGAACTCAGCTATATGCAAGTAGAAAAAGTATAAAAGTTAAGAGCTGTTACATATAAAAATTGTGTTGCTTCCAAATTTTGACACAATTAAATTTAATTAAGAAAAATGGCAAAAGAAGTAGATAAGGTTGTAAAACTACAAGTTAGGGGAGGTGCTGCGAACCCATCGCCACCGGTCGGACCCGCCTTAGGTGCTGCTGGTGTTAACATCATGGAGTTCTGCAAGCAGTTCAATGCACGTACGCAGGACAAGCAAGGCAAAGTTTTGCCCGTGGCTATCACCGTATACAAAGACAAATCATTTGAATTTGTTGTAAAGACACCACCGGCGGCCGTTCAGTTGTTGGAAGCAGCTAAGATTAAGAAAGGATCTGGCGAACCTAACAGAGTCAAGTCGGGGTCTGTTACTTGGGATCAAGTAAAGACCATTGCCGAAGACAAAATGGTCGATTTGAATGCTTTTACCGTAGAATCAGCAATGAGCATGGTTGCAGGTACGGCACGTTCAATGGGCCTAAAGGTTGCAGGCAAAAGACCTTTTTAAAATCTTAAAAGCAATTTAGAATGGCAAGATTGACTAAAAAGCAAAAAGAGGCACATGCCAAGTTAGACAAGAATAAGTTGTACTCCTTGGAAGAAGCCTCGGCTTTGATAAAAGAAATTACCAATGTGAAATTTGATGCATCTGTTGATTTGGCAGTGCGTTTGGGTGTTGATCCACGTAAAGCAAATCAGATGGTTCGTGGAGTGGTGACCCTGCCCCACGGTACCGGAAAAGATGTGAAAGTTTTGGCATTGGTGACCCCAGACAAAGAGGCGGAAGCAAAAGAAGCAGGTGCCGATTATGTGGGGTTAGATGAATATTTGGATAAGATCAAAGGCGGTTGGACAGATGTCGATGTTATCGTGACCATGCCCAGTGTAATGGGTAAACTAGGTCCGTTAGGTCGTATTCTCGGACCCCGGGGCTTGATGCCCAATCCGAAGACGGGTACCGTGACCATGGATGTTGGAAAAGCGGTCTCTGATGTCAAAGGAGGTAAAATCGATTTCAAGGTTGACAAGACCGGTATCGTACACGCGGCCATCGGTAAGGCTTCTTTTTCTGCCGATAAAATCGCGGGCAATGCCAAAGAGTTGATCGATACCTTGGTGAAGATGAAGCCTGCAGCGGCCAAAGGCGTTTACATGAAGAGTATCTTCATGTCGAGTACCATGAGTCCCAGTGTTCAATTAGATCCAAAAGCAGTTTAACAACTGGTAGTTAAAATTGTAACAATGACAAGAGAAGAAAAAGCAACCGTAATTGAAGATTTGACTACGCAGTTAGCTGAGAACGCCAACATTTATTTGGCAGATATCTCAGGGTTGGATGCGATGACGACCTCTAATTTGAGGAGGGCGTGCTTCAAGGCCAATATTAAACTGTCTGTTGTCAAGAATACATTGCTTGCAAAGGCAATGGAAGTTTCAGATAAAGAATTTGGTGAGCTTCCTGAAGTATTGAAGGGGAATACATCTTTGATGCTTGCGGAAACGGGGAATGCCCCTGCCAAGCTTATCAAGAGTTTCAGAAAGAAATCAGATAGGCCCTTGTTAAAGGGTGCCTTCATTGAGGAGGCCATTTACATTGGGGATGAAAACCTTGAAACTTTGGTCAATATCAAATCCAAAGAAGAGGTTATCGGAGATATTATCGGATTGTTGCAGTCACCCGCCAAGAACGTTATTTCAGGGCTTAAATCAGGTGGCGGCAAATTGGCCGGAATACTCAAGACCCTATCTGAAAAATAATTTGTACGCACTAAAACTAGAATATTTAAAAATTTGATTAAACGATAGAAAAATGGCAGATTTAAAAGATTTTGCGGAACAGTTGGTTAACCTTACGGTAAAGGAAGTAAATGAGTTGGCCGACATCTTAAAAGAAGAATACGGTATTGAGCCTGCTGCTGCGGCTGTTGCTGTTGCCGGTGGTACCGCTGCTGGTGGTGGTGAGGCCGAGGCTGCTGAGGAGAAATCAGAATTTGATGTAGTTTTGAAGGCTCCAGGAGGGTCTAAATTGGCTGTTGTCAAATTGGTGAAAGAGTTGACCGGTCTTGGCCTAAAAGATGCTAAAGACATTGTTGACAGTGCACCTAAGGCAGTTAAGGAAGGAGTTTCCAAAGATGAGGCAGAAGGTATCAAAAAATCATTGGAAGAAGCAGGAGCAGAAGTTGAGCTTAAATAATAGCTGTTACCATATTGATTTGGTTAAGGTCTTTTCCCGCGTTTTGCGGGGCTAGACCTTAGCCTGTTATATAGAGACATGTGAAGTCGCATGTCGCCCATAAGTAATATTCACGTTCAAAATTTGTCCATTGATGTTCAAAAATCAGACTGAAAGAATAAATTTCGCATCCGCTAAGAACATACCGGAATACCCGGATTTCTTGGACATTCAGATCAAATCGTTTCAAGATTTTTTTCAGCTTGAGACCAAATCTGACAAAAGAGGCAATGAAGGGCTCTACAATACCTTCATGGAGAATTTCCCCATTACGGACACCAGAAACCAGTTCGTACTTGAGTTTTTGGATTATTTTATAGATCCGCCCCGATACACCATTCAAGAGTGTATTGAGCGCGGACTTACCTATAGCGTACCGTTGAAGGCACGTTTGAAATTGTACTGTACCGATCCCGAACACGAAGATTTCGAGACCATTGTACAAGATGTGTACTTGGGCACCATCCCTTACATGACACCAAGTGGAACGTTTGTGGTCAATGGGGCCGAAAGGGTCGTGGTTTCACAATTGCACCGGTCACCAGGGGTTTTCTTTGGCCAGTCTTTCCATGCCAATGGTACAAAATTGTACTCGGCAAGGGTCATTCCGTTCAAAGGTTCTTGGATTGAGTTTGCGACCGATATCAATGGAGTGATGTACGCTTACATTGATCGAAAGAAAAAATTACCGGTCACTACCCTGTTCAGGGCCATTGGTTATGAAAGGGACAAAGATATCCTTGAGATTTTTGACCTTTCAGAAGAAATCAAGGTTTCTAAAACTGGCCTGAAAAAGGTACTTGGTCGAAAATTGGCGGCCAGGGTATTGAACACATGGCACGAAGATTTTGTTGATGAAGATACCGGTGAAGTAGTCTCTATCGAGCGAAACGAGATTGTTTTGGATCGTGACACGGTTTTGGAAAAAGAGCATGTCGATGAAATTTTGGATGCTGACGTAAAGACCATTCTTCTCCATAAAGAGAACAATGCACAGTCTGATTACGCCATCATTCACAATACACTTCAAAAAGACCCGACCAACTCTGAAAAAGAGGCCGTAGAACACATCTATCGTCAACTGCGTAATGCAGAACCGCCAGATGAAGAAACGGCAAGGGGTATCATAGATAAGTTGTTCTTCTCTGACCAGCGTTACAACCTTGGTGAAGTAGGGCGTTACCGAATGAACAAAAAATTGGGTCTTGACATCGCAATGGATGAGCAGGTCTTGACCAAAGAAGATATCATTACAATAATCAAGTATTTGATCGAGTTGATCAATTCAAAAGCTGAGATAGATGATATCGACCACTTATCAAATCGTCGTGTTAGAACCGTTGGTGAGCAATTATCGCAACAGTTCGGTGTTGGTCTTGCCCGTATGGCAAGAACCATTCGTGAGCGAATGAATGTTCGTGACAATGAGGTCTTTACCCCAATTGATTTGATCAATGCGAAAACTTTGTCTTCGGTGATCAACTCATTCTTTGGAACGAACCAATTGTCTCAGTTCATGGATCAAACCAATCCTTTGGCCGAGATTACCCACAAGCGAAGAATGTCGGCATTGGGACCTGGTGGCCTTTCGCGTGAGAGAGCAGGTTTTGAGGTACGTGATGTTCACTATACCCATTACGGTAGGCTGTGCCCGATCGAGACACCAGAAGGTCCGAACATTGGCCTGATTTCCTCATTATCGGTATTTGCAAAGGTGAATTCCATGGGCTTCTTGGAGACACCATATCGAAAAGTGGCGAAAGGAAAGGTCGATACCAAAGACTTCATTTATTTGAGCGCAGAAGAAGAAGAGGGAATGAAAATCGCCCAGGCCAATATTCCGTTGAAGAATGATGGTGCGATCGAGCGCGATAAGGTAATTGCCCGTGAAGAAGGCGATTTTCCAGTGGTTGACCCAAAAGAAGTCAACTACACCGATGTTGCCCCTAATCAGATTGCCTCAATTTCGGCATCATTGATCCCATTCTTGGAGCATGATGATGCGAACCGTGCTTTAATGGGGTCGAACATGATGCGTCAAGCCGTTCCATTGCTGCGACCAGAGTCACCGATTGTCGGTACAGGCCTAGAAAGGCAAGTGGCCACCGATTCGAGGGTATTGATCAATGCAGAGGGTGATGGGGTTGTTGAATATGTTGATTCACACAAGATCATCATAAAATACACCCGAAACGAAGAAGAACGTTTGGTGAGCTTTGAGGAAGATTCCAAGACCTACGAATTGGTCAAGTTCAGAAAGACAAACCAAGGTACCTGTATCAATTTGAAGCCTATCGTCAAAAAAGGCGATAAAGTGAAAAGGGGCCAAGTACTTTGCGAAGGTTACGCTACCCAGAGTGGTGAGCTGGCCTTGGGTAGAAACCTCAAGGTAGCCTTTATGCCTTGGAAAGGGTATAACTTCGAGGATGCCATTGTGATTTCTGAAAAAGTGGTCCGGGAAGATATCTTTACATCCATACACATTGATGAATATGCCTTGGAGGTAAGGGATACCAAACTCGGTGCCGAAGAATTGACCAATGACATTCCGAATGTTTCTGAAGAAGCCACTAAAGATCTTGATGAATACGGCATGATCCGTATCGGTGCAGAAGTCAAACCTGGAGACATATTGATCGGTAAGATTACCCCAAAAGGTGAATCTGATCCAACTCCTGAAGAAAAGCTTCTTCGTGCCATCTTTGGCGATAAGGCAGGCGATGTAAAAGATGCTTCGATGAAAGCACCGCCATCATTGAACGGTGTCGTTATCGACAAGAAGCTCTTCTCCCGTTCAATCAAAGACAAGAGAAAACGCTCTGAGGATAAAGAAGCCATCACCAGACTGGAAATGGATTACGAGGTGAAATTCCAGCAATTGAAAGATGTTCTGGTCAAAAAACTCTTTGAGTTGGTCAATGGCAAAACCTCGCAGGGCGTTCAGAACGATCTAGGTGAGGAAGTTCTTCCGAAAGGCAAGAAATATACCATCAAAATGCTCAATGCAGTTGATGATTTTGCCCATTTGGTCAGTGGCAGTTGGACAACCGATGAAAAGACCAATGTTTTGGTCAACGATCTATTGCACAACTATAAGATCAAGTTGAACGATCTACAAGGAAACCTAAGAAGAGACAAGTTCACGATTTCTGTGGGCGATGAGCTACCTGCGGGCATCATGAAGTTGGCCAAGGTCTACATCGCCAAAAAGCGTAAGCTGAAGGTCGGTGACAAGATGGCCGGTCGTCACGGTAACAAAGGTATCGTTGCCCGTATCGTTCGTCAAGAAGATATGCCGTTCTTGGAAGATGGAACGCCCGTTGATATCGTGTTGAACCCATTGGGTGTACCATCACGTATGAACATCGGTCAGATTTATGAGACCGTTTTGGGTTGGGCCGGACAAAATCTCGAAAAGAAATTCGCAACACCGATTTTTGATGGTGCCACACTTGACGAAATCAACGAGTTGACCGATGAAGCAGCGGTGCCACGATTCGGCCATACCTATCTGTATGATGGTGGTACCGGTCAACGTTTCCATCAGCCAGCCACTGTTGGGGTCATTTACATGCTGAAACTGGGTCACATGGTCGATGACAAGATGCATGCCAGATCCATTGGCCCATACTCCCTTATCACACAACAACCATTGGGTGGTAAAGCCCAGTTTGGTGGCCAACGTTTCGGTGAGATGGAGGTTTGGGCTCTGGAAGCCTATGGCGCATCATCTACCCTTCGTGAATTGTTGACCGTGAAATCTGACGATGTTATCGGTAGGGCAAAGACCTATGAGTCAATTGTCAAGGGAGAGAGCATGCCAGAACCTGGATTGCCAGAATCTTTCAATGTATTGATGCACGAGCTCAAAGGATTGGGTCTTGATATCAGATTGGAAGAGTAAGAATTGTTAAATACGTATTTAAAGCTATCACCATACTATTATGGCAAGAATTAAGGATAATAATACACCAAAAAGGTTCAACAAAATTTCAATCGGACTTTCATCGCCAGAGGCAATCTTGGCTGAGTCACGAGGCGAGGTCTTGAAACCTGAAACCATTAATTACCGAACACACAAGCCAGAGCGTGACGGATTGTTCTGCGAGCGTATCTTCGGCCCGGTAAAAGATTATGAGTGTGCCTGTGGTAAGTACAAGCGCATTCGCTATCGTGGTATCGTTTGTGACCGTTGTGGAGTTGAGGTTACCGAGAAAAAAGTTCGTAGAGATAGGGTAGGCCACATCAACTTGGTTGTACCTGTGGCCCATATCTGGTACTTCAGGTCGCTTCCAAACAAAATAGGGTACCTTCTTGGATTACCTTCCAAGAAACTTGACATGATCATTTACTATGAAAGGTATGTGGTCATTCAACCAGGTATTGCCAAAGGCCCGGAAGGAGAGGAAATACAAAAGATGGATTTCTTGACCGAAGAGGAATATCTAAATATTTTAGATACCATTCCGGCTGAAAACCAATACTTGGAAGATTCTGACCCTGACAAATTTATTGCCAAGATGGGTGCGGAATGTTTGATCGATCTTTTGGCAAGAATTGACCTCAAAGAGCTTTCGTACGAATTGAGGCACAAGGCCAATACAGAGACTTCCAAGCAGCGAAAAACAGAGGCATTGAAGCGACTTCAAGTGGTAGAGGCCCTTCGTGAAGCGCAGGATAATCGTGAAAACCGCCCAGAGTGGATGATCATGAAGGTGATTCCTGTAATTCCGCCTGAATTGCGCCCATTGGTACCCTTGGATGGAGGCCGTTTTGCCACATCTGACTTGAATGATCTGTATCGTAGGGTCATTATCAGAAACAACCGTTTAAAGCGCCTGATGGAAATCAAGGCGCCAGAGGTGATCCTGAGAAACGAAAAAAGGATGCTTCAAGAGTCGGTGGACTCCCTTTTCGATAACACTAGAAAAGCATCTGCAGTAAAGACAGAATCAAACAGGCCCTTGAAATCACTTTCTGATTCATTGAAGGGCAAACAAGGGCGTTTCAGGCAGAACCTTTTAGGTAAACGTGTTGACTACTCTGCACGTTCGGTAATTGTCGTGGGTCCTGAGATGAAGCTGTACGAATGTGGTCTACCAAAAGATATGGCAGCAGAACTTTACAAACCGTTTATTATCAGAAAACTGATTGAAAGGGGTATTGTAAAGACCGTGAAATCTGCCAAAAAGATCATTGACAAGAAAGAACCCGTTGTTTGGGATATTCTTGAAAACGTGCTAAAGGGGCACCCAGTATTGCTCAATCGGGCCCCCACGTTGCACCGTTTGGGTATTCAGGCGTTTCAGCCAAAATTGATAGAGGGTAAAGCAATTCGTTTGCACCCTTTGGCGTGTACGGCGTTCAATGCTGACTTCGACGGCGACCAAATGGCCGTTCACTTACCGTTGGGGCCTGAGGCCATTCTTGAGGCGCAATTGTTGATGTTGGCCTCACAGAACATTCTGAATCCGGCGAACGGTTCACCGATTACGGTACCCTCGCAAGATATGGTATTGGGTCTTTACTACATGACCAAAGAGCGAAAGTCATCTAAAGAATATCCTGTAAAGGGTGAAGGGTTGACTTTTTACTCAGATGAAGAGGTGGTCATCGCCTTTAACGAGGGCAGGGTAGATTTGAATGCGGGCATCAAGGTAAGGGCCAAAGATTTCAATGAAGAAGGAGAGCTGGTATATCAAATTATCGAGACTACCGTAGGTAGGGTATTGTTCAACCGGGTAGTACCTGAAAATGCTGGGTTCATCAACGATGTACTGAATAAAAAATCGCTCCGAAATATCATCGGTAAGATCTTGAGCGTCACAGATGTACCGACCACAGCAAATTTCTTGGACAGGATCAAGACCATGGGTTATGATTTTGCCTTCAAAGGTGGTCTTTCATTTAGCTTGGGCGATATTATCATTCCTGAGGAAAAGCATGAAATGATCGCTGATGCAAATGGGCAGGTCGATGGTATCATGGCCAACTATAACATGGGTCTGATCACCAACAACGAGCGTTACAACCAAGTAATCGATGTTTGGACATCGACCAACGCCATGTTGACCGAATTGGCCATGAAGCGCATTCGCGAAGATCAGCAAGGCTTCAACTCAGTATATATGATGTTGGATTCTGGTGCAAGGGGTTCAAAAGAACAGATTCGCCAGTTGACAGGTATGCGTGGTTTGATGGCCAAGCCTAAAAAATCAACTGCTGGCGGTGGTGAAATCATTGAGAACCCAATTCTTTCCAATTTCAAGGAAGGATTGTCGATTCTCGAGTATTTCATTTCGACCCACGGTGCACGTAAAGGTCTGGCCGATACTGCATTGAAAACAGCTGATGCGGGGTATTTGACCCGTCGATTGGTAGATGTTTCGCAAGATGTGATCGTGACCATAGAAGACTGTGAAACGCTTCGTGGTATAGAGGTGGAAGCCTTGAAAAAGAACGAAGAGATAGTCGAGACCTTGGGTGAAAGAATTTTGGGTAGGGTATCGTTGCACGATGTGTACGATCCGATGACAGAAGAATTATTGCTTACATCCGGTCAAGAAATAAAAGAGGAAGATGTTGCTAAGATAGAAGCGTCACCAATTGAGAAAATCGAAGTGCGTTCAGCTTTGACCTGTGAAGCGCCCAAAGGTATTTGTGCAAAATGTTACGGAAGAAACCTTGCAACCAACAAAATGGTACAGCGTGGTGAAGCCGTTGGTGTTGTGGCAGCCCAATCAATTGGCGAGCCGGGTACACAGTTGACATTGCGTACGTTCCACGTCGGAGGTATCGCTGGTAACATTTCTGAAGATAATAAGCTCGAAGCCAAATATGATGGCGTTGCCGAGATTGAAGACCTTAGAACCGTTGTAGGTGAAAATTCAGAAGGTCAAAAAGCAAATATTGTGATTTCCAGAACCAGTGAAATCAAGATTGTCGATGAGAAAACGGGCATTACCCTGAGCACGAATAACATTCCTTATGGTTCACAATTGTTTATCAAGAATGGGGCAAAAGTGAAAAAAGGAGATGTTATCTGTCAATGGGATCCGTACAATGGGGTAATTGTTTCAGAGTTTACGGGCCAGATTGCCTATGAAAACATTGAACAGGGCGTGACCTATCAAGTAGAGATTGATGAGCAGACCGGTTTCCAAGAAAAGGTAATTTCTGAATCAAGAAACAAAAAGCTCATACCGACTTTGTTGATCAAGGATGGCAAGGGTGAAGTGTTACGTTCATATAACCTTCCTGTAGGGTCACACCTAATGGTTGATGATGGCAATAAGATCAAAGAAGGAAAGATTTTGGTCAAAATTCCACGTAAATCGGCCAAGGCAGGTGATATCACTGGTGGTCTGCCAAGGGTGACCGAATTGTTCGAAGCACGAAATCCTTCAAATCCGGCAGTGGTTTCAGAGATTGATGGAGTGGTTTCCTTTGGAAAGATCAAAAGGGGGAACCGCGAGATAATCATTGAGTCTAAAACTGAGGAGATCAAGAAATACTTGGTCAAGCTCTCAAACCAAATATTGGTTCAAGAGAATGATTATGTTAGGGCAGGTATGCCATTGTCAGATGGTTCGATTACGCCAGACGATATCTTGGCGATCAAAGGGCCTTCAGCTGTTCAGCAGTATCTTGTCAACGAAGTTCAAGAAGTATACCGCTTGCAAGGTGTGAAAATCAACGACAAACACTTTGAAGTAGTGGTGAGACAGATGATGCGCAAGGTTCAGATTCAAGATCCGGGCGATACGATTTTCTTGGAAAACCAATTGGTGCACAAAGATGATTTCATTCATGAGAATGATGAGATCTTTGGTAAGAAAGTGGTAGAAGACCCAGGTGAGTCTGAAAATTTGAAAGCTGGTCAGATCATTTCTGCTCGTGAACTACGTGATGAGAACTCACTTTTGAAGCGTTCAGATAAGGCAGTTGTCACAGCTAGGGATGCCATTGCAGCTACGGCTACACCTGTACTTCAGGGCATCACCAGGGCGTCATTGCAGACCAAGTCATTTATTTCGGCTGCATCTTTCCAAGAAACCACCAAAGTGTTGAACGAGGCCGCGGTAAGTGGTAAGGTCGATACGCTGGAAGGTCTCAAAGAAAATGTAATCGTCGGACACAAGATTCCTGCCGGTACGGGCATGAGAGACTATGATAGTATTATTGTGGGCTCTAAGGAAGAGTATGACGAAATCATGGCCCGAAAAGAAGAATTCAAATTTTAATGTACTGACCCCGACCATTTAGGTTGGGGTTTTTTAAATAGCAATGGTATGGCTGAGAAAGAAAAAAAACAAAAACAGATCAATATTGAATTGGATGAGAAGACGGCCGAAGGTACCTATTCAAATTTGGCCATCATCAACCACTCTGTTTCTGAATTTGTCATTGACTTCATTAGTATGATGCCAGGTACCCCCAAGGCAAAGGTCAAAAGTCGAATAGTTTTGACCCCACAGCATGCTAAAAAGTTTTTGAAGGCCTTGAACGAGAATGTAGTACGTTTTGAACAGGCCCATGGTACCATAAAAGATTATGAACAGCCTCCTATACCACTAAATTTTGGTCCTACTGGAGAAGCATAAAACAAAAAAGCCCGACAATTGTCGGGCTTTTTGTTTACGGTGAACCCTATTAGTTCAACCAACCTTTTTGAATGCCCTTTTTTGAGAAGAAAACCAAGAAGAGCCCTATGACCACCACAAGAATAGGCAGCAGGTAAGTCGAAGAACCAAAAGCCTCCACTGCATTTGAGATAAAAAGCCAGTGGATGAACTGGGCCACTGCCGCGACCAAGGAGACAACGAACAAAGGTTTTGCCCATTTTTTTCTTAAGAAAAGGGCAATGGAGGCAATGGCCCCAGAGAAAACAGCTATGGCAAAGGCAGCTGTTGCCCATGCCGGAATGCCCTCAAAAACCTCGCGTTGTGCCTGGGTCAAACTCTCTAAAATGGCTTCTTGATTATAGGCTTGGTTTAAATAATTAAAGACACCCATAAGGTTCCATACGAGTGCGACTGAACTGACCACCCAGAACCAGATGGGCGGTTTCGTTGTATTAGACATAATCGTTACATTTTATTGGTTATCAATCCCCAAAATACAAAAAAAGGATTTTCACCAATGAAAAACCTATTCTGTAAGAGGTTGATCAAGTCTGTGAAGATGGTAAGATCAAACCTGTTTATCTGACGTAAACCGTAGTTTTACGGATGGATATTTTTGTTGGGTCATCTGTAGGGAAAAGGCCGAATCGGCCAAAAACACCAGTTGGCCATGTTTATCTTTGGCCAAGAATTTTTGCTTGACCCTTTTGAACTCTACGAACTCTTCATTTTCAGCTTCGGAATCTACCCAGCATGCCTTGTGGACCGGAAAATTTTCATAAGTGCATTTGGCACCGTATTCATGCTCTAATCTATACTGAATGACCTCGTACTGCAATGCCCCCACGGTACCGATCACCTTTCTACCGTTCATCTCTAAGGTAAACAATTGAGCTACGCCCTCATCCATCAATTGATCAATGCCTTTATTGAGTTGCTTTGCTTTCATGGGGTCTGCATTGTTGATATACCTGAAATGCTCGGGTGAAAAACTGGGGATACCCCTATAGTGAAGTTTTTCACCTTGCGTCAGGGTATCACCGATCTTAAAATTTCCGGTATCGTGCAATCCGACAATATCGCCGGCAAAGGAAACATCGACAATTTCCTTTTTTTCGGCAAAAAATGCATTCGGACTTGAAAACTTCAATTTTTTACCCTGTCGTACGTGTAAGTAGGGGGTATTGCGTTCAAAAGTCCCAGAAACTATTTTGACAAAGGCCAAGCGATCCCTATGCTTGGGATCCATATTTGCGTGTATCTTAAAGACAAAGCCCGAGAAGTCTTTTTCATTTGGTTCTACAAGTCGTTCTTCTGCCATTTTAGGCCTTGGTGCCGGTGCAATTTCAACGAAACAATCCAATAATTCACGTACCCCGAAATTATTTAGGGCAGATCCAAAGAAAACGGGTTGTAGATTTCCATCAAGGTATGCTTGCATATCAAATTCAGGATACACGCCACTTACCAATTCAAGATTTTCACGAAGCGTTTCCGCAGGCTTTGACCCTATGACATTCTCTAACTCAGAATTGGTCAAGTCATCAAAAGCGATGGTCTCTTCTATATTTTTCTTGCTATTGCCACTAAAAAGGTTAATGTTTTTCTCATAGATGTTATAGATTCCCTTGAAATCATACCCCATCCCTATGGGAAAGCTCAGGGGCGTGACCACGAGGCCCAGTTTTTGTTCTACTTCGTCCAAAAGGTCGAAAGCATCCTTTCCTTCCCGGTCCAGTTTATTGATAAAAACAATGATGGGGATATTGCGCATACGGCATACCTCCACCAATTTTTCGGTCTGCTCTTCTACCCCCTTGGCCACATCGATCACGACAATGACGCTGTCAACGGCGGTCAGGGTTCGAAAAGTGTCTTCAGCAAAGTCTTTGTGCCCGGGCGTGTCTAAAATATTGATTTTGAAATTTTTATAGATGAATGCCAGAACAGACGTGGCCACAGAAATACCTCTTTGACGCTCGATTTCCATAAAATCACTGGTGGCCGATTTTTTTATCTTGTTATTCTTGACGGCACCGGCTTCTTGAATGGCACCCCCGAAAAGCAACAATTTCTCAGTTAGAGTGGTCTTGCCGGCGTCAGGATGCGAAATGATTCCAAAGGTTCTTCTCCTACCGATTTCCTTTGTAAAATCCATATAAAAATTTTGCGCAAAAATAACGGAAATAAAGAATTCATGGCCTGAATAACTGACCCAAAAAAGACAACGGCCCGAATTATATTTGGGCAACGCGCCCAAGGCTTCCAAAGTTTTTGATTTTCATATAATCCAGACCCTAAAAAAGCAACGTAAATAGATAGATGGTTGATGAAGTAAATCCTTTTGCGCTTTGTCGAATAAAATAGGATTTCATGGATATTAAAACTAAATATGCACAAGGTTTGGTGAGTTCGAATATTGCCATATCTTGCATTTAGTTTAAGAAGTACCCCTTATTCTTATTCTTTTGAAAGCCTACACAGCCATGGTGATATGTTTATGTAAAACTATCATTTATGGAAAAAATTACTTTTTTGGGCTTTAGGGGTTTGGTCCCTTTGGTGGTTTCTTGGTCCATTGCCTTCTTGTTTCTGATACTACTGGCATCTTTCGATGATTCTTCATCATTAATTTCCCTAGATACGACTTATGTTGATACAGATGGCGACGGAGTGCTCGATCAACACGATATAGATGATGACAACGATGGTATTCTCGATACCGTAGAGGACAAAAACACAGATGGTGATAACGATCCTTCAACCAACGCCAATGATACCGATGCTGATGGCACACCTGATTATTTGGATGTGGACTCAGACAACGATGGGTTGGTAGATAATTACGAAGCACAGCTTTCTTCAAATTTTATTGAAGCTTCAGGGATTGATTCGGATGGAAATGGATTGGATGATAGCTACGAATCAACACCTGGTAGTGGAGAGGGCCTGACACCCATTGATACTGAGAATGATACTATCGAAGATTATGTTGACATAGATTCAGACAACGACGGAATTCTAGATCAGACTGAGTCAAGCACGCTGGGTACTGACTTTGATTGCGAGACCGTTCCCAACCTGAACTTCAGCGAAACACCTGTTCTTGAGTCAGGTCAAGCCTTCAGCGAAGGTTCTGTATATAGAATAAATGATGTGTTTCAGGGAATAGATGCATTAATCACCGTTGAAGAGATAGTCAATGGTAGGATAGATGTTCTTGACCAAAACGGTATCGACCCTGAATATTTTAAACCTGAAATTCAGTTTGAGTTTACTGATGATGTTAGAAGACCTTACGTTGATTTGAGAATATCATTGGTTGAAGACGGTACAACTCAACCCGTCTTTTTAGAAGAATTGATAGCCAATTTTATAGATGTTGATGGTAATCAAAGATATCAAGAGTTCAACCGCTTTGATCTGCCGGTAAGTTATACTGTTGACAATCCTACCGAAGTTGTGGTGAACACTACTTCTGGGGGTCTTTTGATCAATGGCGGTTTTGAAGAATACACTGGTATTTCCAATCAAAACCCCTCGGTTAATGTGGCGGTTCAATTTGTTGATATTTCCACCTTTGTCTTTAGGTTTGGTGTGCAGACCACCACAAATGAAAACTTTCAGACCATCGTAAGGCAATCGGGTATTCAGTTTTCTTGTTTGGACAACTTTTTGGATCCCCAGACCACAACTTTTAGCGAGGATGTGGACTCAGATGGTGATGGTCTCCCAGACAGGGTCGATATTGACAGCGATAATGACGGCATTCCTGATAATGTTGAAGCACAGTTGACCGATGGATATATTCCGCCAACAGGTAACGATTCAGATGGGGATGGCTTGGATGATGCATATGATGATGGTGATTTCGAAGGATTGAATCCCGTAAATACAGATGAAACAGATAATCCCGACTACCTTGACGAAGACACTGACAACGATTTGGTTCCGGACAACAACGAGGGCAACGACTTCGACTTCGACGGGCAGCCCGACCAGTCCTTCACGGGCACCGACACCGATGGTGACGGCCTTGACGACGGCTACGAGGGGAGCGATGTCGACGACGGCTACGACGTGAACGACGAGATCGACGACCCTGCGAACGACCTTCCCGACACGGACGGCACCGGCGACGTCAACTATCGTGACCTAGACGATGACGGCGACGGTATCGAGACCCCCGACGAGGACGCGGACGGTGACGGCGACCCTACCGATGACGACACGGACGGTGACGGCACGCCCGACTACCTGGACCCCGACGATGACCGCGACGACACAGACGGCGACGGGGTTCCCGACGTGGTTGACATCGACGATGACAACGACGGGATACTTGACACGGTTGAGGACCCGGACCTTGACGGTGACGGCGACCCGCTGACGGACCCACAGGACAGTGACGGCGACGGCAGGCCCGACCACCTGGACATCGACTCCGATGACGACGGCATCCCCGACAACGTAGAGGGGCAGCCCACCGATGGCTATGTTCCCCCTAGCGGCAATGACAGCGACAACGACGGCCTGGACGACGCCTACGAGGGCACTGGCGACGAGGGGGTCACCCCCGAGGACACGGACGGCGACACCACTCCCGACTACCTTGACGAAGACACTGACAACGATTTGGTTCCGGACAACAACGAGGGCAACGACTTCGACTTCGACGGGCAGCCCGACCAGTCCTTCACGGGCACCGACACCGATGGTGACGGCCTTGACGACGGCTACGAGGGGAGCGATGTCGACGACGGCTACGACGTGAACGACGAGATCGACGACCCTGCGAACGACCTTCCCGACACGGACGGCACCGGCGACGTCAACTATCGTGACCTAGACGATGACGGCGACGGTATCGAGACCCCCGACGAGGACGCGGACGGTGACGGCGACCCTACCGATGACGACACGGACGGTGACGGCACGCCCGACTACCTGGACCCCGACGATGACCGCGACGACACAGACGGCGACGGGGTTCCCGACGTGGTTGACATCGACGATGACAACGACGGGATACTTGACACGGTTGAGGACCCGGACCTTGACGGTGACGGCGACCCGCTGACGGACCCACAGGACAGTGACGGCGACGGCAGGCCCGACCACCTGGACATCGACTCCGATGACGACGGCATCCCCGACAACGTAGAGGGGCAGCCCACCGATGGCTATGTTCCCCCTAGCGGCAATGACAGCGACAACGACGGCCTGGACGACGCCTACGAGGGCACTGGCGACGAGGGGGTCACCCCCGAGGACACGGACGGCGACACGGTTCCCGACTACCTTGACGAAGACACTGACAACGATTTGGTTCCGGACAACAACGAGGGCAACGACTTCGACTTCGACGGGCAGCCCGACCAGTCCTTCACGGGCACCGACACCGATGGTGACGGCCTTGACGACGGCTACGAGGGGAGCGATGTCGACGACGGCTACGACGTGAACGACGAGATCGACGACCCTGCGAACGACCTTCCCGACACGGACGGCACCGGCGACGTCAACTATCGTGACCTAGACGATGACGGCGACGGTATCGAGACCCCCGACGAGGACGCGGACGGTGACGGCGACCCTACCGATGACGACACGGACGGTGACGGCACGCCCGACTACCTGGACCCCGACGATGACCGCGACGACACAGACGGCGACGGGGTTCCCGACGTGGTTGACATCGACGATGACAACGACGGGATACTTGACACGGTTGAGGACCCGGACCTTGACGGTGACGGCGACCCGCTGACGGACCCACAGGACAGTGACGGCGACGGCAGGCCCGACCACCTCGACATCGACTCCGATGACGACGGCATCCCCGACAACGTAGAGGGGCAGCCCACCGATGGCTACGTGCCCCCTAGCGGCAATGACGGCGACAACGACGGCCTGGACGACGCCTACGAGGGCACTGGCGACGAGGGGGTCACCCCCGAGGACACGGACGGCGACACGGTTCCCGACTACCTTGACGAAGACACTGACAACGATTTGGTTCCGGACAACAACGAGGGCAACGACTTCGACTTCGACGGGCAGCCCGACCAGTCCTTCACGGGCACCGACACCGATGGTGACGGCCTTGACGACGGCTACGAGGGGAGCGATGTCGACGACGGCTACGACGTGAACGACGAGATCGACGACCCTGCGAACGACCTTCCCGACACGGACGGCACCGGCGACGTCAACTATCGTGACCTAGACGATGACGGCGACGGTATCGAGACCCCCGACGAGGACGCGGACGGTGACGGCGACCCTACCGATGACGACACGGACGGTGACGGCACGCCCGACTACCTGGACCCCGACGATGACCGCGACGACACAGACGGCGACGGGGTTCCCGACGTGGTTGACATCGACGATGACAACGACGGGATACTTGACACGGTTGAGGACCCGGACCTTGACGGTGACGGCGACCCGCTGACGGACCCACAGGACAGTGACGGCGACGGCAGGCCCGACCACCTCGACATCGACTCCGATGACGACGGCATCCCCGACAACGTAGAGGGGCAGCCCACCGATGGCTACGTGCCCCCTAGCGGCAATGACGGCGACAACGACGGCCTGGACGACGCCTACGAGGGCACTGGCGACGAGGGGGTCACCCCCGAGGACACGGACGGCGACACCACTCCCGACTACCTTGACGAAGACACTGACAACGATTTGGTTCCGGACAACAACGAGGGCAACGACTTCGACTTCGACGGGCAGCCCGACCAGTCCTTCACGGGCACCGACACCGATGGTGACGGCCTTGACGACGGCTACGAGGGGAGCGATGTCGACGACGGCTACGACGTGAACGACGAGATCGACGACCCTGCGAACGACCTTCCCGACACGGACGGCACCGGCGACGTCAACTATCGTGACCTAGACGATGACGGCGACGGTATCGAGACCCCCGACGAGGACGCGGACGGTGACGGCGACCCTACCGATGACGATACCGACGGTGACGGCACGCCCGACTACCTCGACCCAATTGATGATGAACCACAGATCGATTCAATAGAAGTCAATCAATTGGTAACACCCAATGGTGATGGTAGAAATGACTTTCTGTTTATCAGAGGCGTTGAAAATGCAAGAAACAACACATTGAAAATTTTCAATCGATGGGGTGTAGCTGTGTATGAGGGAAGTAACTATAACAATATCAACAATATATTTGATGGTAGGTCAAAAGGCCGGTCAACATTGTCAGGCGATGACTACCTTCCATCAGGGGTATATTTTTATATATTTGAGTACGAATCTGACCAAGGAAGGATAACCGATACCGATTACCTCTATATAAGTCGATAATCCGTTAATTTTTAACATGATAAGAAAAACAGTACCGTTCCTATTCTTGCTGATTTGCTTGACATCTTTTGATATGTTTGCCCAGCAAGATGCCCAATATACCCAATATATGTTCAATACGCTGAGTGTCAATCCGGCGTATGCGGGTTCAAGGGGCCAATTGAGTTTCGCTGGCCTCTATCGATCACAATGGGTGGGTCTTGATGGCGCTCCGGAGACATTTACCTTAAACTTGCATTCTCCCATTAGAAATAGTCGTTTGGGATATGGTATTTCTATTGTCAATGACAATATTGGCGATGGAGTGGTACAAGAAACTTATTTAGATGCCGTGCTTTCATACACTATTGATGTTTCTTTTGACGCGAAACTATCATTTGGTTTAAAGGCTGGAGGTAATTTATTGAGTTTGGACTATAATGGATTGCGAAATTTTGATCAAGAGGTAGTAGATCAAGATAACGTTGACAACCAATTTTCGCCCAACTTTGGATTGGGTATCTACTATCACACTGATAAATTTTATGCCGGAGTATCGGCACCTAATATTTTGGAGACTGAGTACTTTGACAATAGTGGGGGTGATAGCAACGCGGTTAATTTTTTGGCCGCCGAACGGATTAATTTCTATTTGATAACAGGCTATGTTTTTGATTTGAGTGGAAATTTGAAGTTCAAACCTGCCCTATTGACAAAGGCAGTTGGGGGTGCACCCCTTCAGGTTGATTTATCGGCAAGTTTCTTGTTTAATGATAGGTTCAGTTTTGGTGCAGCTTACCGTTGGGATGCTGCTGTAAGCGCCCTTGCGGGTTTTCAGATTACGGAACAGCTGATGTTGGGGCTGGCCTATGACCGAGAGACCACTGAACTGGGCGGTACCCAGTTCAATGATGGCTCTTTTGAGATTTTCTTGAGGCTCGAATTGTTGAAATCATTTCAACGAACCGTTTCGCCACGATTTTTTTAATTAAACTATTATGCTGAAACGACTACTTCTGTTTATGATATTGGTGTTGGGTTTTGTTGGCCTCAATGCTCAAGAAAAGAGACTGGTCAGGGCAGATGAAGAATATTCAGACTACTCTTTTAGGCCTGCGATCGATATCTACCAAAAAGTGCTCGAAAAGGGCTATGTCTCCCCAGACTTGCTAAAGAAACTGGGCAATTCTTACTATTTCAATGCCGATTACGAAAAAGCAAATGAGATATATCGGCGTCTGATCGAAGAATATCCTGATGAAATGGGTACAGACTATATCTTCCGATATGCACAAACCCTGAAGACTTTGGGTGACTATGACGGCTCCAAAGAAATGATGGCCAAGTTTAACGATATGGCCAGTGCCGATAGCAGAATGGCCGCTTATGAAGAAGATTACTTGGCAAAGATTGAAGAGAATTCGGGAAGATATGAAGTAGAAGCATTTCCCTATAATAGCAAACATTCCGATTTTGCGACTTCTTTTTATAAAAGAGGATTGATTTTCTCATCAGATAGAGATACTGGAAACCTTGCCCGATATCGTCACACATGGAACTCTAAAGACTTTTTGGACCTCTACAAGGTAGATGCTGACAGCATCTCTGAAAACAATGTGGTAAAACTCGAGGGTGATGTCAATACACGGTTACACGAATCTACTTCCGTAGTGACAAAAGATGGAAGCACCATGTATTTTACACGTAACAATTTCTTGGATGGAAAAAAATATAAAGACCAACAAGGCGTTACGCGTCTGAAAATATATACGGCTACATTTATCGATGGTGAATGGACAGACATTACCGAGTTGCCTTTCAACAATGATTCATACTCGATTGCACACCCAGTGCTGAGTCTTGATGAAAAGATATTATACTTTGTGTCCGATATGCCAGGCTCTCATGGTGAATCCGATATCTTCATGACCAAAATTATCGGTGACGGCACTTATGGTCCCATTATAAATTTAGGCAAGAACATCAATACCGTGGCACGTGAGACCTTTCCTTTTATAACCGCTGAGGGAGTATTGTATTTTTCTTCTGATGGACATCCGGGTTTGGGAGGATTGGACATTTTTGCCACAAAGATCGCTTTCAGTTATGATGAGACGGTGACCAACGTGGGGAGACCAGCGAACAGCAAATATGATGACTTTGCTTTTATCATGGATGAAGAGACCAGGAAGGGCTATTTTTCTTCAAATAGGCCTGACGGGCTCGGCGAAGATGATATCTATGCTTTTACAGAGACCGATCCGTTAAGGCTTGATTGCCTACAGGGTGTTACGGGCACGGTTCGCGATAGGATCTCAAACGAAGTATTGGTGGGTGCTACGGTCAAAATCATCGATGAGGAAAACAATGAGGTTTCTTCAACGATTACCGATTCTGAAGGAGACTATGTTCTTGAGTTGGATTGCTCGAAAGGTAACTTTGTTCGGGCGTTGATGGAAGGTTATGTGCCTTCAGAAGAATATCTTCCCAAATCGTATGGCAAACCACGTATTGTTGATTTTTATTTAGAGCGTGACGTGGTCACAGGGGGCTATGGAGATGATTTGGCAAAACTGTTGCAGTTGAGTACCATTTATTTTGACTTGAACAAGTATAACATACGTCCTGATGCTGAAGTAGAGATTCAAAAGGTAATCGTAGCCATGGAAAAATATCCAAGCCTGAAAATCAAGGTGAATTCCCACACCGATAGCCGCGGCAATGACGATTATAATATGTGGCTGTCTCAGAAGAGGGCAGAATCAACGGTCAATTACATGATTTCAAAAGGTATTTCCGCAGAACGTTTGAAAGGCGAAGGCTTTGGAGAATCGCGACTTGTCAATGAATGTGGCAATGGGGTACCCTGTTCAAGGGAGAAGCACCAATTGAACCGACGATCAGAGTTTATTATTTTGGAATAACTAATCTCAAGTGTTCCAAAGCCTGACCTATCGTGGCTTTATCGATTAAGTGCCAGCCATCTAACTTCTTGCTATTGACCCCTATATTAAGACTGTTCACAACAATTTTTAGACCAGGTTGACCTATACGGTTACTTTTGATTAATTGAAAGTTACAGGTCTAAATGGGTAAAATACCAACTTTTTTCGCGTTGATGGTTACCATATTGTTTTCTATGGCGACGATGGCCCAGGAAACTTTTTATGATACGTTCAGTTCGGTTTCGTACTCGAACAACAACGGAACGCAGAACTGGTCATCGAACTGGCTTGAATTTGGTGATAACAATTCCCCATCTGGTGGATATATACGAATTACTAGTAACCAACTGAGGTTTTCTTATATATGGACAGAAAGCATTAGAAGATCGGCCAATCTGAGTGGCTATTCTTCGGCCACACTTTCGTTTGATTGGCGTACCTCGAGCCTGGAATCTGGGGAGACCTTGGTCATCCAAGCTTCCAGTAATGGTTCTTCGTACACCACCTTGGCCACTTTTTCAGGTACACAGAGTGGTACATTTAGCCAAGATATATCGGCCTATATTTCAAGCAATACCACAATCAGGTTCATCAAAGGGGGTAGTGACTGGTCGGGCAGTAATGACCAAGTGTTTATCGATGATGTATTGATTACGGCAACGGCGGTGGCATCGATAACCATCGATGATGTATCGGTAAATGAGGGAGATGGCACGGCAACGTTCACGGCAAGACATGAGGGCCCCAATGCAGCCGGAAACTTTACGGTGAACTTTACGACCAACAATGGCACTGCCCTGGCAGGCAGTGACTATACGGCTAATTCGGGCACCTTGAGCTTTGATGGCACTAGCGGTGACACCGATACTATTGTGGTCTCCATAACCGACGATGGCGATTTCGAAAGTGCAGAAAACTTTACCGTTTCGTTTACCGGCTCATCTGACCCCTCGATCAATATTGCAGACACGGCCACCGGAACTATCATCGACAACGACTTATTGGGTAATACCCCCTTGGCATTGTATGAAGAATTCGATGGTTATGTAGATTATACATCAACCGGGGGCACCCTCAGAACAGAGCCCAACAGTGGAAACGCGTGTGCCATTACCACTTCATCGAGCAATACGCTGACCTCATCCATACCGGCCACGGCGACCATTGCCAAGGCATTTTTGTATTGGGCCCATTCTGGAACTAGTCCTGATTCACAGGTCACTTTTGAAGGAAACACTGTTACCGCAGACCTTATGTACACGACTTCATTGACCAACCGTGTCTTCTATGGGGGGGTAAGCGATGTGACCTCGATCATACAGGGCATCTCGAACCCATCGACCAATACCTATGATTTTTCTGGATTGACAGTTGACAATACAGGAAACTATTGCTCAACTGCGACCGTTTTAGGTGGTTGGAGTCTTTTTGTCTTTTATGAGGATGACAGTTTGCCCGCCTCAACAGTGAATCTATATCAGGGCTTCAATGGTGAGAGCAACTCATCTTCATCATTCAGTCTGAGTGGTTTTTTTGCCATTGGTGCGACCGGTTCAAAGACCAGCGTGCTTTCATGGGAAGGCGACCAAAACCTGAGCAACAACGAATTGTTGACCGTGACCACGGGTTTGGGGACCTTTACCCTGGCCGGTGATGGCGATAATAACGGAACCACGGTGAACAACCCTTTTAACTCGACCATATTTGACAATACAATCATTCCCAATGTCAACAATGCCACCTCCTACGGTGTTGATTTGGATACCTATGATGTTTCGCCGTATATACAGCCCGGTGAATCATCGGTGACCACAAATGTGCAGTCGGGGCAAGACTTCGTCATCATGAATGCACTCGTTTTGAAGGTGCCTTCCAATCTTGTGATCGGAACGGTCTTCGAAGACGTTGATTATGGAGGTGGTGCGGGCCGCAACCAAGCGACGGCTACCGGGGTTGGTGTGGCCGGGGCAACGGTAGAACTCTATGATGCCACCAGTTCTTTGGTCGACAACACCACTACCGATGTCAATGGTGATTATACCTTTGGGGGTATGGCGAACGGAACCTATAGTATCAGGGTAGTCAACGGATCGGTACAATCGACCAGGGGAGGTGGATCATCATGCGCCTCGTGCCTTCCGGTACAGACCTTTCGAACGGCCTATGCAGGGGTGTCGATTACAGAAGTGACCGATGAAGTGGGCGGGGCAGACCCCTCGGCCCAAGATGTGGCGGCAGGCAATTTGACCGGAGCACAAACGGTGGCCTCGATCACCATTACCAGTGAAGGGTTGGTCGGAATCGATTTTGGATTTAACTTCAACACCATTGTCAACACCAATGAAGACGGGCAGGGCTCTTTGGAACAATTCATCGTGAACGCAAACAATCTGGATGAAACAGGATTGGATATAGTGGCCAATAGCATTTTTGATCCCGCAGCGGGCGAAGACACCTCGATTTTTATGATGCCCACCACTGCCGATCCCTTTGGCCGGACAGCAGATTCGAATTTTTCAAGCGGTTATTTCGACATATCCATTTCAAATGGCAATCCGCTTTCTGATATCACCGATGACAATACGGTCATTGATGGCCGTACACAAACCGCCTATTCAGGCGATACCAATTCAGGCACAGTGGGCTCTGGGGGTACCCCTGTGGGGGTCTCTGCCGTCAATCTTCCCACATATCCACGCCCTGAGATTCAAGTATATAGAAACAGCGGGGACGTTATCAAGACACAGGCGAACAATGTGGTGATAAGAAACTTATCTGTTTACGCAAATAATAATGCGGCCATACGTACCGATAGCGGGTCATGTTCAATTCTTCAGAATCTATTGGGGGTGAATGCCCAAGGCGTTAATGCGGGTAATGTGGATTATGGGGTAGAAAACCCGGGAGCCAACATTACCATTGATGGCAATTATATAGCGACCAATACCGATACGGGCATTTTCATTGATGGGGGTACTTCAAACGTCATTCAGAACAACCACTTAACAGGTAATGGTGATGCTGCCTGTGATGATAATATCTTATTGCAGAACGGCACAGGCATTGTCATACAGCAAAACCTGATAGAAAATGCGGCCTCTGCGGGTATCGATGCCGAATCGGTTTCGGGCACGGTCACCATAACTGAAAATTCGATAACTTCTTCAGGGCAACATGGGGGCAATTGCACCGGTAGCTTTGAGGGGATGGCAATCAAAATCGCGGGCAATAATTCACAGATGAACAATAATGTGATTTACAGCAATGGAGGAGCTGGTATTGTGGCTCTAGGAGGAACCGGAAATCGTATTAGTCAAAATTCAATATATGCCAATGGTACGGTTTCAGCAGCGTTGGGGATCGACCTCGATGCCTCTGCAAGTGCTGGTGATGACGTTACCCTAAATGATAATGACGATACAGATTCAGGTCCGAACAACCTTCTTAACTTCCCCATTATATCGGCTGCGTATATTTCTGGCAGCAATTTGGTTGTGAAGGGGTGGTCAAGGCCAGGTACGACTTTGGAATTTTTCTTTACCGATGTCAATGAAGGTACCGCTACGGCTGGTGATAATCAATTAGGATTGACTGTTGATTACGGTGAAGGGCAAACATATATTGCTTCAGCGATAGAAGGAAGTGTTGCCGACAATGATGGCAGCTCCTCTTCCTATTCTGATGCAGACGGAAATACGGACAATACCAATAGATTTCATTTCAACCTGCCCTTGCCGGCCGGTACGGTATTGGGCGAGATGATCACCGCAACGGCAACCTTGGCAAACAGTACATCTGAATTTGCCCCTATGTCGATATTGCGTGTGGCTACCGTTATTACAAATCGAAGAATTACCTATCGGGTGAACCCAAACTGATTTTAATATAGTTATCTAAAATTCAAGTACTTACACTTTTTTCCTAGACCTCATTATTATGAGGATTGGCGGTCTTGATAAACCAATTCACTACATTTAACGATTTTGGCCAATGCTATTATCGCCCAGGGCAGAAACCAACACCAGGTTGTAGTAGACAACCTTAAGCTATATTTTCGATTCGACTACTTCGAATGTGGCCCTATTGATAGTACAGGTCAATACCGTAATCACCAACCGAAGAATCACGTACGGGGTAAGCAAAAATTAACATTTTCTTGTGGTCAGAAAGTACTGTTATTATTGACGAAATCGATAAACGGTAATTCCCTTCGTTAACCTTCAAAAAAACTTCACACTTCAACTTTACAGGGCTATACCGTACGAATTGGCAGTTACACAACAATTATTTTCCTCGGGGGGTCATAAGAGTAATTTTGTATAGTGAAGAAAAACTGTATTGGCTGAAAAAGAGCTAGATACACCCCTAAATTATGAACGATTTGACCAACTCATCGAAGGTAAAGTTTGAAAAGGATTTCGGATTTTCTATTTGCAAACAGGCAAGAGAACCGTTTACCAAATACTTCCCTCCGATACAAGGTTTTCAAGGTCAATTGTGACTAAAAAAATTTCCCATTTGGGAAAACCAATTAAACATAAAGACCATTTCATTAGGATGATGTCAAATAAAAACTACCCCATGAAAAAGCTACCAATTTTCATCCTCTTTCTTTTTGTATCTGGCTATGGACTTGCCCAAACTACGGTGACCTTGCAAGATCAGTGTAACTGTGAGGTACTTAGCGGTACGGCGGTTACCACTCCTGGAACCACATCCCCGACAGGAGCCGATACGGGAGATATTTATGTGAACACCAATATGGGCACCATTTTCTTTTGGGATGGAGATTCTTGGGAATTGACATCGGGTGATGATACCAATACGACCAATGCCTCTTTGACAGAAGATGGGAACGATTTGATTTTGAGTGACAGCGACGGCAACGACGTTCGCATTGCTTTGGCAGACATTGCCGCAGTCGTTGATACCAATACAACAAATGTCAATTTCACTGTAAATACTGGTACAGGGCAATTAGAAATTACAGATTCTGATAATAATACTCTTTTTGTCACACTTGCCGATTTGGAAGCGGCTATCAATACGGACGACCAGGACCTTGGCGAGGTGCTTACGGAGGGCAACGACGGCGGTGGCTCGGCCATCACCAACATAGCCGACCCGACCAACGCGCAGGACGCGGCCACTAAGAACTATGTCGACAACCTCAGTGTCGACGACGCCGATTCCGTTGTGGGCAACGAGTACAACACGGGCTTCACGGTCACGGGGGGCAACCTGCGCATCACGGACGGCGGGGGCGACCTCGACGTGCCGCTGACCTCTATCGACACGGACGACCAGGACCTTGGCGAGGTGCTCACCGAGGGCAACGACGGCGGTGGCTCTGCCATTACCAACATAGCCGACCCTACCAACGCGCAGGACGCGGCCACTAAGAACTATGTCGACAACCTCAGTGTCGACGACGCCGATTCCGTTGTGGGCAACGAGTACAACACGGGCTTCACGGTCACGGGGGGCAACCTGCGCATCACGGACGGCGGGGGCGACCTCGACGTGCCGCTGACCTCTATCGACACGGACGACCAGAACCTTGGCGAGGTGCTGACGGAGGGCAACGACGGCGGTGGCTCTGCCATTACCAACATAGCCGACCCTACCAACGCACAGGACGCGGCCACTAAGAACTATGTCGACAACCTCAGTGTCGACGACGCCGATTCCGTTGTGGGCAACGAGTACAACACGGGCTTCACGGTCACGGGGGGCAACCTGCGCATCACGGACGGCGGGGGCGACCTCGACGTGCCTCTGACCAGTTTGGGCACCGACGACCAGGACCTTGGCGAGGTGCTTACGGAGGGCAACGACGGCGGTGGCTCGGCGATCACCAACATAGCGGACCCTACCAACGCGCAGGACGCGGCCACTAAGAACTATGTCGACAACCTCAGTGTCGACGATGCCGACTCGGTGGTGGGCAACGAGTACAACACGGGCTTCTCGGTGACGGGCGGCAACCTCCGTATCACGGACGGCGGAGGCGACCTCGACGTGCCTCTGACCAGTTTGGGCACCGACGACCAGGACCTTGGCGAGGTGCTTACGGAGGGCAACGACGGCGGTGGCTCGGCCATCACCAACATAGCGGACCCTACCAACGCACAGGACGCGGCGACGAAGAACTATGTCGACAACCTGAGCGTCGACGATGCCGACTCGGTGGTGGGCAACGAGTACAACACGGGCTTCACGGTGACGGGGGGCAACCTTAGGATCACGGACGGCGGGGGCGACCTTGACGTACCGCTGAGCAGTTTGGGCACTGACGACCAGAACCTATCGGAGGTACTGACCGAGGGCAACGACGGCGGTGGCTCGGCCATCACCAACATAGCGGACCCTACCAACGCGCAGGACGCGGCCACGAAGAACTATGTCGACAACCTCAGCGTCGACGATGCGGACTCGGTGGTGGGCAACGAGTACAACACGGGCTTCACGGTCACGGGGGGCAACCTCCGGATCACGGACGGCGGCGGTGACCTCGACGTACCGTTGAGCAGTTTGGGCACCGACGACCAGAACCTTGGTGAGGTACTGACGGAGGGCAACGACGGCGGTGGCTCGGCCATCACCAACATAGCGGACCCTACCAACGCACAGGACGCCGCGACGAAGAACTATGTCGACAACCTAAGCGTCGACGACGCGGACTCCGATATCACCAACGAGCTTACGACCAGTGGTCCTGGAGTTCCTTCAGGCGCACCTGCCAACAATAATCCGGGTGTCACTTATGTGGACACTGCTGCAGGACAATTATATATGTGGAACGGGACCACATGGAACGTGGTCGGTGGCAGTGCCATCCCAGGTGATGCCAGTGACACGAACGAATTGATAACATTTTTTGGTATAAACGGAACAGATCTTCGGATCACTGAGGCCGGAACGGACTTTGACGTACCGCTGAGCAGTTTGGGCACCGATGACCAAAACCTGTCGGAGGTGCTGACCGAGGGCAATGACGGCGGTGGCTCGGCCATCACCAACATAGCGGACCCGACCAACGCACAGGACGCGGCCACTAAGAACTATGTCGACAACCTAAGCGTCGACGACGCCGATTCCGTTGTGGGCAACGAGTACAACACGGGCTTCACGGTCACGGGGGGCAACCTTAGGATCACGGACGGCGGGGGCGACCTCGACGTGCCGCTGACCAGTTTGGGCACCGACGACCAGGACCTTGGCGAGGTGCTCACCGAGGGCAACGACGGCGGTGGCTCGGCCATCACCAACATAGCGGACCCCACCAACGCACAGGACGCGGCCACTAAGAACTATGTCGACAACCTGAGCGTCGACGACGCCGACTCGGTGGTTGGCAACGAGTACAACACGGGCTTTTCGGTGACGGGGGGCAACCTTAGGATCACGGACGGCGGGGGCGACCTCGACGTGCCGCTGACCAGTTTGGGCACCGACGACCAGGACCTTGGCGAGGTGCTCACCGAGGGCAACGACGGCGGTGGCTCGGCCATCACCAACATAGCGGACCCTACCAACGCGCAGGACGCGGCCACTAAGAACTATGTCGACAACCTGAGCGTCGACGATGCCGACTCCGTTGTGGGCAACGAGTACAACACGGGCTTTTCGGTGACGGGGGGCAACCTCCGGATCACGGACGGCGGCGGCGACCTTGACGTTCCGCTGAGCAGTTTGGGCACCGACGACCAGGACCTTGGCGAGGTGCTCACCGAGGGCAACGACGGCGGTGGCTCGGCCATCACCAACATAGCCGATCCCACCAATGCACAGGACGCCGCGACGAAGAACTATGTGGACAACCTAAGCGTCGACGACGCCGACTCGGTCGTGGGCAACGAGTACAACACGGGCTTCACGGTGACGGGGGGCAACCTCCGGATCACGGACGGCGGGGGCGACCTCGACGTACCGCTGAGCTCCATCGACACTGACGACCAGAACCTGAGCGAGGTACTGACCGAGGGCGCGGACGCCGGTGGCTCGGCCATCACGAACCTTGCGGACCCTACCAACGCACAGGACGCCGCGACGAAGAACTATGTCGACAACCTAAGCGTCGACGACGCCGACTCCGATATCACCAACGAGCTTACGACCAGTGGTCCTGGAGCTCCTTCAGGCGCACCTGCCAACAATAATCCGGGTGTCACTTATGTGGATACCGTTGCAGGACAATTATATATGTGGAACGGGACCACATGGAACGTGGTCGGTGGCAGTGCCATCCCAGGTGATGCCAGTGACACGAACGAATTGATAACATTTTTTGGTGTAAACGGAACAGATCTTCGGATCACTGAGGCCGGAACGAACTTTGACGTTCCCTTGAGCAGTTTGGGCACCGACGACCAGAACCTGTCGGAGGTTCTGACCGAGGGGGCGGACGCTGGCGGCAGCGCGATCACGAACCTTGCGGACCCTACCAACGCACAGGACGCCGCGACGAAGAACTATGTCGACAACCTCAGCGTCGACGACGCCGATTCCGTTGTGGGCAACGAGTACAACACGGGCTTCACGGTGACGGGGGGCAACCTCCGCATCACGGACGGCGGGGGCGACCTCGACGTGCCGCTGAGCTCCATCGACACTGATGACCAGAACCTGTCGGAGGTGCTGACCGAGGGGGCCGATGCCGGTGGCAGTGCGATCACGAACCTGGCCGACCCGACCAACGCGCAGGACGCCGCGACGAAGAACTATGTCGACAACCTGAGCGTCGACGATGCGGACTCCGTTGTGGGCAACGAGTACAACACGGGCTTCACGGTTACGGGGGGCAACCTCCGCATCACGGACGGCGGGGGCGACCTCGACGTGCCGCTGACCAGTTTGGGCACCGACGACCAGAACCTTGGTGAGGTGCTGACGGAGGGCAACGACGGCGGTGGCTCGGCCATCACCAACATAGCCGACCCCACCAACGCACAGGACGCGGCCACTAAGAACTATGTCGACAACCTCAGTGTCGACGATGCCGACTCGGTGGTGGGCAACGAGTACAACACGGGCTTTTCGGTGACGGGGGGCAACCTTAGGATCACGGACGGCGGGGGCGACCTCGACGTGCCGCTGACCAGTTTGGGCACCGACGACCAGGACCTTGGCGAGGTGCTCACCGAGGGCAACGACGGCGGTGGCTCGGCCATCACCAACATAGCGGACCCTACCAACGCGCAGGACGCGGCCACTAAGAACTATGTCGACAACCTGAGCGTCGACGATGCCGACTCCGTTGTGGGCAACGAGTACAACACGGGCTTCACGGTGACGGGGGGCAACCTCCGCATCACGGACGGCGGGGGCGACCTCGACGTGCCGCTGAGCTCCATCGACACTGATGACCAGAACCTGTCGGAGGTGCTGACCGAGGGGGCCGATGCCGGTGGCAGTGCGATCACGAACCTGGCCGACCCGACCAACGCGCAGGACGCCGCGACGAAGAACTATGTCGACAACCTGAGCGTCGACGATGCGGACTCCGTTGTGGGCAACGAGTACAACACGGGCTTCACGGTGACGGGGGGCAACCTCCGCATCACGGACGGCGGGGGCGACCTCGACGTGCCGCTGACCAGTTTGGGCACCGACGACCAGGACCTTGGCGAGGTGCTTACGGAGGGCAACGACGGCGGTGGCTCGGCGATCACCAACATAGCGGACCCTACCAACGCGCAGGACGCGGCCACTAAGAACTATGTCGACAACCTGAGCGTAGACGATGCGGACTCGGTGGTGGGCAACGAGTACAACACGGGCTTCTCGGTCACGGGGGGCAACCTTAGGATCACGGACGGCGGGGGCGACCTCGACGTGCCGCTGACCAGTTTGGGCACCGACGACCAGGACCTTGGCGAGGTGCTGACGGAGGGCAATGACGGCGGTGGCTCGGCCATCACCAACATAGCGGACCCCACCAACGCGCAGGACGCCGCCACGAAGAACTATGTCGACAACCTAAGCGTCGACGATGCGGACTCGGTCGTGGGCAACGAGTACAACACGGGCTTCACGGTTACGGGGGGCAACCTCCGGATCACGGACGGCGGGGGCGACCTCGACGTTCCGCTGAGCTCCATCGACACTGACGACCAGAACCTGTCGGAGGTACTGACCGAGGGGGCCGATGCCGGTGGCAGCGCGATCACGAACCTTGCGGACCCGACCAACGCACAGGACGCCGCGACGAAGAACTATGTCGACAACCTCAGTGTCGACGATGCGGACTCGGTCGTGGGCAACGAGTACAACACGGGCTTCTCGGTCACGGGGGGCAACCTCCGGATCACGGACGGCGGGGGCGACCTCGACGTGCCGCTGAGCTCCATCGACACTGATGACCAGAACCTGTCGGAGGTACTGACCGAGGGCGCGGACGCCGGTGGCAGCGCGATCACGAACCTGGCCGACCCTACCAACGCGCAGGACGCCGCCACGAAGAACTATGTCGACAACCTGAGCGTCGACGACGCGGACTCCGATATCACCAACGAGCTTACGACCAGTGGTCCTGGAGCTCCTTCAGGCGCACCTGCCAACAATAATCCGGGTGTCACTTATGTGGATACCGTTGCAGGACAATTATATATGTGGAACGGGACTACATGGAACGTGGTCGGTGGCAGTGCCATCCCAGGTGATGCCAGTGACACGAACGAATTGATAACATTTTTTGGTGTAAACGGAACAGATCTTCGGATTACTGAGGCCGGAACGAACTTTGACGTTCCCTTGAGCAGTTTGGGCACCGACGACCAGAACCTGTCGGAGGTTCTGACCGAGGGGGCGGACGCTGGCGGCAGCGCGATCACGAACCTAGCGGACCCTACCAACGCACAGGACGCCGCGACGAAGAACTATGTCGACAACCTCAGTGTCGACGATGCCGACTCGGTGGTTGGCAACGAGTACAACACGGGCTTCTCGGTCACGGGGGGCAACCTCCGCATCACGGACGGCGGGGGCGACCTCGACGTGCCGCTGAGCTCCATCGACACGGACGACCAGGACCTTGGCGAGGTGCTTACGGAGGGCAACGACGGCGGTGGCTCGGCCATCACCAACATAGCGGACCCGACCAACGCGCAGGACGCCGCCACGAAGAACTATGTCGACAACCTGAGCGTCGACGACGCGGACTCCGTTGTGGGCAACGAGTACAACACGGGCTTCACGGTTACGGGGGGCAACCTCCGGATCACGGACGGCGGCGGCGACCTCGACGTACCGCTGAGCTCGATCGACACCGACGACCAGAACCTGTCGGAGGTACTGACCGAGGGCAACGACGGCGGTGGCTCGGCGATCACCAACATAGCGGACCCTACCAACGCGCAGGACGCGGCCACTAAGAACTATGTCGACAACCTGAGCGTAGACGATGCGGACTCGGTGGTGGGCAACGAGTACAACACGGGCTTCTCGGTCACGGGGGGCAACCTTAGGATCACGGACGGCGGGGGCGACCTCGACGTGCCGCTGAGCTCCATCGACACCGACGACCAGGACCTTGGCGAGGTGCTGACGGAGGGCAATGACGGCGGTGGCAGTGCGATCACGAACCTGG
The DNA here is from genome assembly GCF_021534965.1 of Muricauda sp. SCSIO 65647. NCBI lineage: Bacteria > Pseudomonadati > Bacteroidota > Flavobacteriia > Flavobacteriales > Flavobacteriaceae > Allomuricauda > Allomuricauda sp. SCSIO 65647. The sequence goes on along the minus strand of NZ_CP091037.1, from coordinate 500,400 downwards.
CCGACCCTACCAACGCGCAGGACGCCGCCACGAAGAACTATGTCGACAACCTAAGCGTCGACGACGCCGATTCCGTTGTGGGCAACGAGTACAACACGGGCTTCACGGTGACGGGGGGCAACCTCCGCATCACGGACGGCGGGGGCGACCTCGACGTGCCGCTGAGCTCCATCGACACTGATGACCAGAACCTGTCGGAGGTGCTGACCGAGGGGGCCGATGCCGGTGGCAGTGCGATCACGAACCTGGCCGACCCGACCAACGCGCAGGACGCCGCGACGAAGAACTATGTCGACAACCTGAGCGTCGACGATGCGGACTCGGTCGTGGGCAACGAGTACAACACGGGCTTCTCGGTCACGGGGGGCAACCTCCGGATCACGGACGGCGGCGGCGACCTCGACGTGCCGCTGAGCTCCATCGACACGGACGACCAGAACCTGTCAGAGGTGCTGACGGAGGGCAATGACGGCGGTGGCTCGGCCATCACCAACATAGCGGACCCGACCAACGCACAGGACGCCGCGACGAAGAACTATGTGGACAACCTGAGCGTCGACGACGCCGACTCGGTCGTGGGCAACGAGTACAACACGGGCTTCACGGTCACGGGGGGCAACCTTAGGATCACGGACGGCGGGGGCGACCTCGACGTGCCGCTGACCAGTTTGGGCACCGACGACCAGGACCTTGGCGAGGTGCTGACCGAGGGCAATGACGGCGGTGGCTCGGCGATCACCAACATAGCGGACCCTACCAACGCGCAGGACGCCGCCACGAAGAACTATGTCGACAACCTAAGCGTCGACGATGCGGACTCGGTCGTGGGCAACGAGTACAACACGGGCTTCACGGTGACGGGGGGCAACCTCCGGATCACCGATGGCGGGGGCGACCTTGACGTGCCGCTGAGCAGTTTGGGCACCGACGACCAGGACCTTGGCGAGGTGCTTACGGAGGGCAACGACGGCGGTGGCTCGGCCATCACCAACATAGCGGACCCCACCAACGCACAGGACGCCGCGACGAAGAACTATGTCGACAACCTCAGCGTCGACGATGCCGACTCGGTGGTGGGCAACGAGTACAACACGGGCTTCACGGTGACGGGGGGCAACCTCCGGATCACGGACGGCGGGGGCGACCTCGACGTTCCGCTGAGCTCCATCGACACTGACGACCAGAACCTGTCGGAGGTGCTGACCGAGGGGGCCGATGCCGGTGGCAGCGCGATCACGAACCTTGCGGACCCGACCAACGCGCAGGACGCGGCCACGAAGAACTATGTCGACAACCTGAGCGTCGACGATGCGGACTCGGTCGTGGGCAACGAGTACAACACCGGCTTCACGGTGACGGGGGGCAACCTCCGGATCACGGACGGCGGGGGCGACCTCGACGTTCCGCTGAGCTCCATCGACACTGACGACCAGAACCTGTCGGAGGTGCTGACCGAGGGCGCGGACGCCGGTGGCAGCGCGATAACGAACCTAGCGGACCCTACCAACGCGCAGGACGCCGCGACGAAGAACTATGTCGACAACCTGAGCGTCGACGATGCGGACTCGGTCGTGGGCAACGAGTACAACACGGGCTTCACGGTGACGGGGGGCAACCTCCGGATCACGGACGGCGGGGGCGACCTTGACGTTCCGTTGAGCAGTTTGGGCACCGACGACCAGGACCTTGGCGAGGTGCTTACGGAGGGCAACGACGGCGGTGGCTCGGCCATCACCAACATAGCGGACCCTACCAATGCACAGGACGCCGCCACGAAGAACTATGTCGACAGCGTTGCGGACGACGATGTTTCTGTGACCAATACCGTGGCAGGGAATAGAATCGCTACTATTTCTGAACCTGGTACAGCAGCCGTGGATGTCAACGAAACCGTAACATCATTGTCCCAGAATACAACGACAGGGGTTATCAGTTATACCGATGAAGATGGCGGTACACCAGAAACTGCCAATGTAGTTGGGGCTGAAGCAGATAATATGATAAGTGTGGGTTCAAATGGAGGAGCATACCTAGCCGCTATGCCAACCATTTACTCGACGGGTAAGGTAGCCATTGAATATGTTGGAACCCCTGGTGTAGATGCTACAAACTCCAATATTTATGGGGCAACCGTGACCAGATTGAACGAAGGTGATTACCAAGTGACATTTGATACGGCATTGTCAGACACGGGCTATATCATACAGTTATCCACATTGGATTGTGACGGTGATTGCCCTGGCAACACCAGTGCCAACTATGATGACCCCGGCATTACCTATTATAACCAAACGACCTCAGGATTCAGGGTAAACATAGGAGACAGTGATAACGGTACCACCCAAAAGGATGATATCGATCTAGAGTTTATGTTTACGGTAATCACCATACCAAACTAAAGGAAAAGTAACAAGCGGAAAGATGAAAAAGCTGATTTTATCAATAATAGTGCTACTGACATTTTCAATGTCGGTAAAGGCACAAATTGATGCCGGTTCCCTAATGGGATTGCCAACAGTCGATACCACTGTCAATATGAACGGTATTGTTGGCCCAGCGATAGGGGCAATCGTTTACAATCTAGAAGAACAGGTTATCTATTACTATACCAGTACGGGCTGGCAAAGGGCAACGGATGATCAAGATGCTTCCGAAGTGAACTTGGTCACTGCTGTGGATATGGACGAAGCAGGAGCTGCTTCCCCAACTAATGAAACCACGGTAGAAGAAGCTATTCAAGCAATTGCACCCATTACCTCAAGGGCGGCCCGGGTGTTTTATCCCCCTTCCATAGCAATAGATGCTTCAACAAATGGGAACTTTTCAATAAACCTTTACACAGAATATACAAATCAATTTGCATCTGCCAGTATGGTCCATAATCCATCGGCACCGTCTGCCATACCTGTTTATGCGGCAAATGAGTTGGACTATTATGTGACCTACTATGACCCCAGTGTTTTTAGAAATCTATCCATAGATGACAACGGATTGTTGAACTATGAAATTTGGGGGCAACCGGCCGATTACAATTCGTTGATAAACGTGGTTTTTGTGGTCAAATAAACAATAAAAGCAAGAAGCCAAATCTTTGAAAGAGCGCAACCTAAATATCATATCTGGATTTCTGCTATTGGCACTTCTTGTAAGTGCTTCATCCCTTCATGGGCAGTTTCTCTTGCAGGCACCCAATAGTGGCGATGAGAATAACTATAGATGGTATGAAGCTTCCGATACTTCGACGGTTTTGGGCACGAACTCCTTTTACGAGGCTACCCAACCTGGTGTCTATTTTGCCACCTATGATGGTACACTTTGTGGTTCAAACGCTACCGGATACTTCATTTTGACCAACTGCAATGCACCCGACAATGAGGTGACCTTAGATATCTCGGCGAATGTTTCCGGAGGGGCGACCATCAATTGGAATCCACCTTTATCAGGAGACCAGACCAGGCCAACAGTAACGGCCACCCAAACGGTCGAACGATATGTGGCGACCATCACCAAAGCCGGTAACAGTAGTGCCCTTCCACGATTTACAGTGGTCTGCCTTGACCAAGCGGCCACCCTTGTTGATGATTTCGTCACTGTGAATGAAGATGAATCAGTGGTGGTTCCCATCTTTGACAATGATTCTGATTTACCGACCACGGGTACGCTAACAACCTCGGATCCACCAAATGGTTCAGTGACCATTGATGACAATGGTACACCCAACGACCCAACAGATGATATAGTGACCTATACGCCAGATCCAGATTTCAACGGAACGGATTCCTTTACCTATACGGTCTGTAATTCTTCAGGAGATTGTAGCACGGCTACGGTGACAGTCGATGTGTTGCCAATTGTCGATGCCCTTGATGATTCTGTTTCCACAGAACAGGATACTCCCGTGGTCATTGACATTTTGTCGAATGACAACGATTTGCCGAATTTGGGAACATTGACCACCACAAGTCCTTCTGATGGAACAGTGGTCATCGATGATAATGGCACGCCGAACGATCCCTCTGATGATATGGTGACCTATACCCCGAATGCCGGGTTTACAGGTACTGATACTTTTGATTATACTATTTGCGACGACCAAGGAAACTGTAGTACGGCCACCGTTACGGTCGTGGTCACACCACCAATGGCCTCTGACCTAGATAGTGACGATGATGGAATAATCGACAGTTTTGAGGATTTGAATACCGATGGCGATAACGACCCATCGACAAACCCAACCGATACCGATGGCGATGGCATTCCTGATTATTTGGATATCGACAGCGACGACGATGGCATTCCTGACAACGTAGAGGCCCAGACCACGGCAGGTTACATTCCGCCAAGTGGCACTGATGCAGATGCAGATGGCCTTGATGATGCCTATGAAAACGGAGGAAACGTTGGGCTCATTCCTGTTGACACCGATGGCGATGGCATTCCTGACTATGTCGATGATGACAGTGATGATGATGGCGTACCTGACAATATAGAGGCACACGATTTTGACCATGACGGCGTACCCGATGTGGTTTACACGGGGTCTGACAAAGACAATGATGGCCTTGACGATGGCTACGAAGGTGATACGCAGATCGATGCTGATGTCAACGACGAGATCGATGACCCTGCGAATGATTTACCAAATACAGACCAGACAGACGATGTAGACTATCGAGATATAGATGATGACGATGATGGTATCGAGACCAGGGATGAGGATCTTGACCTCGACGGCAATTTTGCCAATGATGATTCTGATGGTGATGGCACGCCGAACTACCTAGATCCAGATCTTGGCATGACCGACGATGATGAGATTGAGGTCTTTAACGTATTGACACCAAATGGAGACGGCATTCATGATGTGCTGTCCATCCGAAATATTGAAAATTATCCAAACAACACAGTAAAGATTTATAACCGATGGGGCGTACTGGTATATGTGACCAAGGCCTATAACTCCTCAGGAAACGTCTTCGATGGCACCTCTGAAGGTAGGGTGACCGTCGATCAAGACAAAAAGTTGCCGGTGGGTACGTATTTCTATATCATAGATTACGAAGACCTGAATGGCAATATGAAACAGCTTTCTGGTTACATATACATTAACAGGTAAATGAATTTGATTTTGGATAAGATTTTTAAAAATACGACCCTTGTACCGATAGCAATACTATTGATGTTGGTATCAGGCATTTCAAGCGCACAGCAAGATGCCCAATATACCCAATATATGTACAATACGGTCAGCGTAAATCCCGGGTATGCAGGGTCTAGGGGCCATATGAGCATTGCTGGGCTATATCGTGCACAGTGGGTAGGTCTTGAAGGGGCCCCGGTGACACAGACACTTAACATTCACACCCCAGTCGGATATCGCGGTGTGGGTCTCGGGCTTTCGTTTGTGAACGACGAGATCGGTCCGACTTCTGAAACCTACTTTGATGTTGATTTTTCCTATACCATTCAAACCAGTCTAGAAGCTCGTCTGAGCTTTGGCCTGAAGGCAAGTGCACATCTTTTGAATGTCGATTTTGCTGCATTGAACCAAGATTTCGGACAAGGCAATGACCCTATTTTGCAAAATAATATTGACAACCAGCTCTCGCCCAATATAGGGGCAGGGGTATATTATCATACACAGCGATTCTATGCAGGGCTATCAGTACCCAGATTTTTGGAGACAGAACATTTTCAAGAAGGCCCAAACCCCACAACTGCCAGAGAACAGATGAATTTTTACTTCATCACAGGCTATGTTTGGGACCTAAATCCGTTTCTAAAATTCAAACCGGCACTTCTGACCAAAGCTGTACAGGGTGCCCCACTACAGGTTGACCTTTCCGCAAACTTCTTGTTGAACGAGAAATTTATCGTTGGAGCGGCCTATCGCTGGGATGCCGCTTTTAGTGGTATGGTCGGTTTTAGGCTCTCAGATGAGTTCTTGATAGGTCTTGCCTATGACCGCGAGATTACCGATTTGGGCGCCACTTCATTTAATGACGGTTCTTTTGAAATTATTCTCCGTTACGATTTCATCAGAAACTTGAGCAATCTAAAATCACCACGATTTTTCTAAGTTTTTCCTATCCTGCTATAGGATTTTGTTAGCGCAATCACTGTTTTTATGGTCTAAAGATTCATATTTTTAGACCATGAAAGAAGAAAATGTAATATTGGTTGACCGGAATGACCGGCCCATCGGCCTTATGCCCAAAATGGAGGCCCATAAAAAGGCACTGTTGCACAGGGCGTTCTCTGTTTTTATCATGAACGATAAAGGAGAGACGATGTTGCAACAAAGGGCCGCCCTTAAATACCATTCCCCATTGCTTTGGACCAATACGTGCTGTAGTCACCAAAGAGAAGGAGAATCGAACATTGAAGCGGGCAAAAGGCGTTTGATGGAAGAAATGGGCTTCACTACAGAGTTGAAAGAATTATTTTCATTTATCTATAAGGCCCCTTTTGACAATGGTCTTACAGAGCATGAATTTGACCATGTGATGATTGGTCATTTCAATGATGAACCAAAGATCAATCCTGATGAGGTGGCCGATTGGAAATGGATGTACCCCGAAGACATCAAAAATGATATTGAGAAATCTCCCGGGAATTATACGGCATGGTTCAAAATCATTTTTGATCGTTTTTATGACCATCTGACCAAAACCTCGGTGAAATGAAAGTGAAAGTGAGCAGAAAGGCACATTTCAATGCCGCCCACCGTTTGTACCGACCTGATTGGAGCTTTGATAAGAACCAAGAGGTGTTCGGTAAGTGCAACAATCCGAATTATCATGGCCATAACTATGATTTGATTGTGAGTATCACAGGTGAAATCAATCGGGAAACGGGTTATGTGATGGATATGAAAACATTAAAGGATTTGATTAAAAAACATATTGAAGATACCTTTGACCACAAGAATCTCAATGAAGATGTGCCCGAGTTCAAAGAATTGAATCCTACGGCTGAAAATATAGCTGTGGTCATTTTTGAAAAACTACGGCCACATATTGATTCGAAACATGAGCTAGAAATCGTTTTGTACGAAACACCAAGAAATTTTGTCACTTATTCAGGTTAACGCATATGGACTTTTACCCTTTAAAATTTATTCCCATTTTGAAAGAGCGCCTTTGGGGCGGCACCAAACTGAAAGATGTGCTGGGCAAACCCATTGAAAGTCAGCTAACCGGGGAGAGTTGGGAGCTATCTGCCGTAAAAGGCGATGTCTCGATTGTTTCTGAGGGAGAACTCGAAGGGAAATCCCTGCAAGAACTGATCGATCAAGACCCTGAATCATTGATGGGCAAAAGTGTGTATGGGCGTTTTGGAAACGAATTTCCCATCCTTATCAAATTTATAGATGCTAAACAAGATCTTTCGATTCAATTGCACCCGAATGATCGACTGGCAAAAGAGCGCCATGATTCTTTCGGCAAAACCGAGATGTGGTACATTATGGATGCCGATCCAGGCGCACAACTCATAGTCGGGTTCAATCGAGATGTAGAAAAGGAAGAATATGTGCTCAGTCTCAAAGAAAATACCCTACTCGATTTGTTGAACTATGAAACGGTTGCCGAAGGGCATACTTTTTTTATCAATACGGGAAAAATTCACGCTATTGGAGCTGGGGTGTTGTTGGCCGAAATACAACAAACCTCTGATATTACCTATCGTGTCTTTGATTTCAATAGAAGGGATAAAAATGGGCAATTACGCGAATTGCACACTGATTTAGCGGTCGATGCCATCGATTATCAAAAAAAGGATGATTTCAAGGTGGCCTACGAAAAGAAAGAAAACGAGGTCAATGGAATGGTCGATTGTCCGTACTTCAAAACCAATTTCTTGAGCCTTGACAAAGCCATGCACCAAAATTTGGACAATAGGGATTCGTTTACCATTTTTATGTGTGTCTCGGGCATGGCCACTATCACGAATGAGAAGGGGAGTGCCACTTTAAGAAAAGGGGAAACCGTTCTCTTGGCGGCCTCGAGCCAGTATGTTGACATCGATACGGTGGGGGTCGAACTTTTGGAAATAACAATTTAATCCTACCTTTGGCGAAAAGAATAGTATGGCAAGTGTACGTGATTTAAAAAAGGATATCAATTTCGTGTTGGGCGATATCATAGAGGCGGTTTACATCTGGGAAGCCGAGACCAACAAAAAAGACTCGAAAGAGGGTACAGCTATCATTGACAAGGCCATTACAACCTTTGACGACCTAATGCAAAAGGTAAATGACAAAGGTGTTGAAAAACCCAAAGTGCACTTCAAGAAAATCAGGGTGGAACTGGAAAAAAAGGCCACCGAAATGGTCGAGCAGCTTAATAAGCTACAAAAATAAGCTTTACTTATTGCTTCAGGGACCGGACATAGGAGTCCAATGCTTTCCCATATTTTGATTTGGCCACTTCTGGGGTCAAGACCCTGTTGATGGAGTCCAGATATTTTGGATTGGCCTCAGCAGCTTCGGCAAGGGCCATATATGGGGCTACATACGAATCGGCATTGGTCAACGCGAAGTTCAGCACATAGCGATATCTAGAAACCGTGTTTTTATTGATCAACCGAACGATAGAGTCAATGGCCAAGGAATCATTTTGAATTTCAGGGTTTAGACTTGCTTGGCCCAGTTCGAGTTCGCGAGTGTTGAATTTCGAGAGCATCTCGGCACATTGGGCATAGGTCTCGTGACTTTTTGAGCCCGAGATTTTAGGTTGTAAATCAAAAGTATTCCATTTGGTCTTGACAAAAATATCCCCTTGCTCACCAAAGAAAGCAATTCGGTCGTTGATATCATTGTTATCTGCCTTTTTCAAATAGAGGTAAAAGATTTCAGGGGTTTCCATTTCATGCGAAAATGAAAAAAAGCCATCTCCACGCAATTTCAAGGAATCAATGGTGGTCAAAGAAGAATCTTTGATATGTTGCAGATACAAAGTGCCCTTTTTCAGACCATCTATTGAACCCGATACGGTCATGGTATTTTCGGTTTTTTTTCCACAGGAAAATAAAAGAACGGTCAGCACCAATATGGAAACGATTTTTTTCATACATCAAATTTGAGGCGCAAATATCCGAAAGATTTTTGTTTTTATACAGTAGAGGCCACTTCCATCAACAAGGCACAGATGTAGGCACCAGCAGTACCGACCACGTAGCCAAAAACGGCCAATAGAATACCCACTGACGTCAGTGACGGATGAAATTCTGCGGCGACAACCGGCGCCGAAGCGGCCCCACCAACATTGGCCTGACTGCCCACCGCCATAAAGAAATATGGGGCTTTGACCAGTTTGGCGACCAAAATCAAAAGGCCGGCGTGAATGGCGATCCAAATAAAGCCAATGACCAATAACCCTGGATTTTCAAAGACACGACCGAGGTCTATCTTCATACCTATGGTAGCAACCAATATATAGATGAACATACCACCAATTTTACTTGCCCCAGCTCCTTCATAGTTTTTTGCTTTGGTAAACGAAAGGCCTATACCAATGATGGTGGCGGTAACGACCATCCATAGAAATTTTGAACCCAATGATGACAATGCTTTTTGCTTATCTCGGATCACCTCAAAATTATCTTGTAAAAACTCCGAAAAATGATGGCCTACAAAATGGGCGATACCCACCCCAACGAATGAAAAGAAGAGCAGCATGACCAGATCATGCAAAGAGGTGACACGAGCGATTCGCTCGGTATATTCAGATACTTTTGTCTTTAACGCTTCGATTGATGAGGTATCTGACTTGAGCCATGCATCGATTTTGTCTGAACGGCCAATGCCCAAAAGCAATAGGGCCATCCAAACATTGGCCATGAATACATCGACCAAGACCATATTGCCAAATTTTTCAGGATTATACTGAAAGATTTCAAGCATGGCGGCTTGGTTGGCTCCACCGCCTATCCAACTTCCTGCGATGGTCGAAAGTCCTCGCCATACGGCATCCGGACCCACACCTCCGACAGTTTCCGGAGAAAAAACAGAAACGATAAGTATGGCCAAAGGCCCTCCGATGATAATGCCGATCGTACCCGTAAAAAACATGATAAGCGCTTTTGAGCCTAAATTGATGATCGCTTTAAGGTCAATGCTCAGTGTCATCAGAATCAGTGCTGCCGGCAACAGGTACCTACTTGCCACATAGTAGAGGTTTGACTTTTCTTCGCTAACGAGCCCTACACTCGTTAAGACCGCTGGTAAGAGGTAACACATGAGCACTGCGGGAATGATGGAGTAGAACTTTTTCCAGAAACCGCTTTTTATCGATGAGGTGTAAAAGACAAAACCTAGGCAGAGGGCCAGTAAGCCGAAAATGACCGTATCATCGGTCAAGGGTAGTTGGTTCATTTAGTGGGTATTTTTTCAAATATAGAAAAATCAGCTGGCCTAAATGTTCAACCAATAGGTAAGCTTTAGGTTGATAGACCTGTTACGGGGCATGAAGGTGTTGACAAAATAGTTGTCGTTGTACACAATGAACAAATCAGAAAGTGGTGCGAAACGCCATTGTAAGCGAGAATTGATGCCGACATTATCACGCTGGTTGCTGTATTGGATCAATGTTGACCAGAATATGGATTTATTAAAGGTGATATCGATTCGCGGACTTATCAGCCAGATATCGGCATCAGAATGTGGATTTGGGAGTTCAAGATGGTCGTACTGGGTTTGAAGCCCCAAATTGAATTTTGGCTGCAATCTAAGATTAGCCCCCAATTGCAATGAATATCTATTTCCGTTGAAAAAACCCCCAAATTCTGGTTCTATGGAATATGAAAACACTTTTCTTCGGTCAGAACGGAACTCTCCGCCAAATGAAGTGAAATAGTACCCTCGATCAGCGGGCAGTGGTACGGCATCGTCTTTATCGGTGGGCTCAAATTCTTCGGTCAAGAAAATATATTGATAGGTGACCCCAGCTTCAATCTCAGAAAGATTATTGAATTCGGCGCCCCACCCAAAATTGATCTCTTGATCGGTATTCTGTAAATCGAGCCCGGGACGCCAAGTATACACTGAAAATAACTCGAAGCCATGATTGTTTATTTTCTTTTCTTTGGGCCAAAACAATCTGGACACACTGCCAGCGACCTTAAAAATGTCTTTTCTGGGCACAAAACCCAAGTCTGAATTAAACTCTTCATCGATGAACACAAAATCAAGAAAAGCACCATATTTTCTTGAATTATAGGCCGTAAACGCTCCCAGTGAATAGTTGCCCTCGTTATCATTGGGCTGAAATGATTTATGACCGTAAAACTTCCCTATCCATGTATTGTCTTTAGAGGCTAGATTGTAATCAATGCCCACAACACGGTTATACTCTTCTGATTCATCGACAAAGTCTGGAGAATCGAACGTTTGGCGGTTAATGAAGAACAAACCGATATTTGACCTAGAGAACACTTTCTGCTGTAGGCTGAGCATCATGTTGTTGTTCGAGGCAATCTCATTGGCGGCGTCTTCTTCAGTCTGAATGTTCAAAACGCCCAACCGAAGGTTGTTGTTTATTTTTCCGCTCAACCGCATTCCCGCTATGATACGATTTTCAATGGTATTGTCGGCGGTATCTTCAGCTATACCTATTCGCCTTGAAAAAAATGGATTGGCATCGCGCGATCCACCGAAATTGCCAAAAAGATCGTTGTTGTCGATAAAAAATTGCCGTCTTTCGGGAAGCCTGACCTCGAACCGGGTCAGGTTGGTAATGAAATTATCGACTTCTACCTGTGAAAAATCGGGATTGATGGTGATGTCGAGGTTCATCGAATTGCCAATGGCCACTTTGGCATCACCTCCCACCTTTACGGTATTCGTTCTTTCATCGGCATCAAAATCTTTTCCCGAAAAACCATTTACATAAGGTATCAATGTAAGGGGGGTTCGTGACTTGCCCAAGGGTTTCTCAAAAACCATATCGCCCATAAAGGCGAGGTTGAAAATCAATTGATTTTGCGGTATGCGAACCCAGGTGCTGCGTTCATTGGCCTGCATGTCAAAGCGGTAGCTGTTGAACCGCCATTTGGTCTCACCTTCCCGAAACTTGAAAGAGGTCAATGGTATGGCCATTTCTGCCGTGTAATAATCATCATATATTTTTGATTCGCCACGCCATTTTACATCCCATGATGTGGTGAACCCACCTAAACCAGAACCTCCCCCGGTAATAAGGGCTTCCCTTCGCACACCATACGGGTTAATGCCAAAAAGAAATGCGTTCGTGCCGTCATTAAAGGTGTCAAACAACAGGCTGATGTTATCGTTGCCTCCTGCCCTGAAGTCACGTTCAAGAGACGGAATGACATAATCTTTACCTTTGGTCTCCATTCGAAGGCCCAAGTACAGTACCTTACCGTCATAGAGCATTTTGATATCGGTTTTCTGTGTTGCCAGAATAGAATCGGTGGGAAAGTATTGTTGAAAGTCATGGGCGCTATCGGCCATCTCCCATATGGGTTCATCTAAAGCGCCATCGATTTGAATGGGCTCATCGATATACTTGACAACAAATGATTTTGTTTGCTCTTGGGCGGTTAAATGAATAAGAAATAGAAGGAAAAATAGGCAGAGGTAGTTTTTTGCCATGAAGCTTTTTTGAATTAGTCGCCCAAATTTAAGGGTAAGCGGCGTTAAAAAAATGTCAAAAAAGTCACTCTTTTTCCCCTGTCTTCTTTTTAGGTGCCCGTTTGGCCTCTTTTAGGGTTTTCATCAGCATCCATTCGATTTGTCCATTGGTACTACGAAATTCATCTGCCGCCCACTTTTCAATGGCCTTCAGCATATCTTCGTTCAACCGTAGGGCAAATGCTTTTTTCTTACTCATGTTCTTGAATAAATTGGGCCAGCGTCGAAACTAGTCCAGATGATAACGGAAAATCGGGTTCTCGGTAAGATCGTTGGTTTTCGCCCGACGATTCAACGGTTTTGAGCACATGGTTCATTTTGGGCACGATGACCAGTTTGGCGTCCGGTTTTGCTTCTTTGAGCAATTGGGCATCTTCAATGGTCACCTGCAGATCGGTACTACCATTGATTATTAGCGTGGGGATATCCAATTTCTTGATTTCTTCCGATGGATCCAACAAAGCCCAGTCTTTCAAATACTTTTGGTTGGCGGGAGAAAAAATGGCCATTAAGAACGGATTGACATCTTGTATGGTATCGGTCTCCATCAACTCATTAAAGTAACCTTCCGCAATTTTACCGGCATCTTGGTTCTGGGCACCGAGCTGCCGTACCAAAGCCTTATCGACCGTGGTACCCAAACCTGCCAGTGAAGCATAACTGCGCACGGCATTTGAAACGGCCATCATGGCCACTAGTGAACCTTGACTGTGGCCGATGAGGTGCAAGGAAACAAAACGATCATCATCTTTAAAATGCTCAATGCCCACTTTAAGGTCATCGACCAGGTCACCGATGCGCATTTTTTTTGATTTCTCAAGATTGGAAGGTGTTGCGGTACGCTTATCATAGCGGTAAAATGCAATTCCCTTTGCATTTAGGCTGTCGGCCAATTGCTTGATATAGTCGGCCCGCGCCAGCTCACCTTGATTGCCATCTCTATCGATATTGCCAGAGCCGTGAACAAAAATGGCGAGCGGCGGCTTTTTTTCTTGTTTGGGGTAGCTCAAGGTGCCGGGCAGGTAGATGTCACGGTTATGGAGTACAAGCTCTTCGACGACGATTTCTTGCCCTGCACAGGGCGGTACGGTCAACCAAAGGATGTACAACAGTTTTTTCATCGATTTTTATCTCTTTCAAAGACAATGCTGGCGGTATTCTCATAAATATGTACTACTCTCCAACCCTGTTTTGCATATTCGTTCAGGGTATCTTCCAATCGTTCGCTATTGTTGGTCAGCCCTATTTTCCACTTGACCACTTTATATTCTTTCATTGTTGAAATATTTATCGATGATTTGTTGGGCCTCCTCTGGTTTTTGGGTGCCGATCAATAATCTATTGCCATTTTTGAACTTGATTTGAATTCCGAAATTTCCCCTTACATTGTAGGCACCGCCTTTTGATCCCATTCGCATTCCCCATCCTCCATATTCCAATAATGGCCTATACTTTCGAGTATGGCATTTTTCAATTTCTTGCCAGGATATTTGTTTGAGATTGCCTTGAAAAGGGGCAAATCTGTAGCGAATGCCATGCTCGTCAATTTCTGTGTACAATGCCAAAAACCTAAACAGTAAAACTACGGGTACCATAACAGCGAATCCAATCCAAAAGCCAGTATCCAAATAATCGAGGGCAAAGGCCCCGTTATGATTTATTTTCCTAATCGGTTCCAAAAGGAAAACTCCAGAAACGATGATGAGCATTGCCCATAGCCACCATTGGTCAAACCATTGTTTTTCTTCGAAAACCCTCATTTTGTTGGTCATTAATGGTTCAGGGTTCCCGTGTTGACAATGGGTGCGGCATCTTTGTCTGAGCAGAGCACGACCATCAGGTTGCTGACCATGGCAGACTTTCGTTCTTCATCAAGTTCCACGACATCTTTTTTATTCAACTCTTCAAGGGCCATTTCGACCATGCTAACGGCGCCCTCGACGATTTTGTGCCGTGCGGCGACAATGGCAGTGGCCTGTTGTCGCTTCAACATGGCGTTGGCGATCTCTTGGGCATAGGCCAAATAGCCAATCCGGGCCTCGAGTACTTCGATACCGGCCATTTCAAGGCGATCTTGTATCTCTTTTTCCAAGGCTTCGCTTACCTCGTTCACGCTTGAGCGAAGGGTGATGTCTTCTTCAATGCCCTCATCGGCGAAATTATCGTAAGGGTACATACTGGCCAGCTTACGAACGGCGGCATCGGTCTGTACCCGAACAAAGTTTTTATAATCATCGACGTCAAAGGCTGCCTTGTAGGTATCGGTGACCCGCCATACGAGAATGGTGCTGATCATAACTGGGTTGCCCAATTTGTCGTTTACCTTTAGGCGTTCGCTATCAAAGTTGCTGGCCCGTAACGATATTTTCTTTTTGGTGTACAACGGATTGACCCAATAGAGGCCATTCTTTTTGATGGTGCCCACATATTTGCCAAAGAGAAGCAGTACCCTTGAGCTATTCGGATTCACGAGCACAATGCCGAAGAAAAGGAAGAGCCCCAAGAAAACAGCAAATAAGAACCACAGTGATTGTTCGTTGACCAAGGCGGCAATTCCCCCAAAAATGAACAAAAGGCAAATGAAGAGCATCAAATACCCATTGATCGGTGTAATGGTTTTTTCGTTTGTCATCGTAGTAGTATTTAGAATGTGATATTAAAATGATATCATAAATATATCAAATTAATTTCATTGGACAAAACTTTTAATTTTTGAACCTGCGTTTTTTCTTTTTGTTCGGATTGGTGAACAGTCGTTTGAGGAAGCCATCGCGTTTTATGGGTTCACAGTCAAGTCTGGCGAGTGCGGTTTCTTTAGGTGGCGTAAAACGCACCTTGGTGATGGTATCGAAGTGGTCATTTTTGTTCATTTCTCGCAACAGTAATGCAAAAAGGGGCAGGGCTGCACTGGCCCCTTGGCCCAGACGGGTGTTTTTGAAACCGATTTCATGGTTGTCAAGCCCTACCCAGCTTACATGCACCATTTTGGGCATTACTGCCACAAACCAAGCATCTTTGTTATATTGTGTGGTACCGGTTTTGCCCGCGACATCATTCTTGAGGGCATATACATTTCGAATTCTAGAGGCTGTGCCCTTATTTACGGTCGCTTTCATCATCTCGAGCATCACTTCACGGGTTTCTTCAGAAAAGGCCCTTTCATGTTGCACCCTGGGCGAAAAAGATCGCAAGATTGAATCATTGGCCGTAGTGATTGAAGTGATGAGCATGGGGGTCACTGGTCTACTCGCATTTACATAGCTCGCATAGGCCCCGGCCAATTCTATGATCTTGATTTCACCGGTACCGAGCGCCAAAGAGGGTTTTTTGGGCAGTTCTTCTTCGATGCCCATTTTCTGTGCTTGTTCGATAACGGTCTCAATTCCAGTTTTTTCAAGCACTTTTACGGCAATGGTATTCACAGATTTGCTCAGGGCTTCCTCCATGGAATAATTTAGATAGGCCTCATCTTCATCGCTGGAGTTACTGGGACTCCATCCTTCCAAATTCTTATACTCCACCTCCCTTGCCGAAATATGGCCACAGGGATCCAACCCTTTTTCAAGGGCTGCCGTATACACTACGGGTTTGAAGGTAGAGCCTACCTGACGCTTGCTCTGTGACACATGGTCGTATTTGAAATGGGCGTAGTCAATGCCCCCTATCCATGTTCTGATGGCACCATTGTTAGGGTCGATGCCGAGTGAGCCCACGTTCAAGAATTTCATGTAGTGGCAAATACTGTCGAGTGTACTGGCATTGTATTCTTTTTCACCCTCCCAAAAACTCAATTTCATGGTTTTTTTGACGGAAAGCGAATCCCAGATTTGGTCTTCTGTCATACCAGAATCTTTCAATCGTTTATAAATGCCCAGTTTTTTGGCTTGCTTTCTGATGAGGTTTTTATCGACCAGCCATGGCGCGTTCTTTCCATGGCTTTTTTCAAAATCACGTTGAAGCGATTGCATGTGTTCTTGCATGGTCTTCTCGGCCAATAGCTGCATTTCATGGTTAAGGGTGGTATGGATTTTGAGTCCTGAGGTATAGATATTGACCGGTTTTTTTCCATTGAAATCTTTTGACCATTGCAACAGTTCTTTTCTGACGGCTTCCCTGAAATAGGGGGCTATGCCCTCATTTTGACCGTAGTCCCTATACTTTAGGTTTAAGGGGAGTTGGGCCAGACTGTCTTTCTCTTTTTTGGAGATAAAATCATTGTTGGCCATGGCTGAGAACACTAAATTTCTACGGGCGATGCTTTTCTCAGGAAATAGCTTGGGGTTGTACCCGTGTGTGGCCTTTAGCATACCGATCAACACGGCTGCCTCTTCAATAGTGAGTGATTTGGTGGGTTTGTCAAAGAACTTGAGGGAAGCGCTTTCAATACCAAAAGTATTGCCACCAAAGGAAACGGTGTTGAGGTAATGCGTGATGATCTCTTTTTTTGAAAGCACCTTTTCGAGGCGTTTGGCCATGATGATTTCCTTGATTTTGTTCACGGCAATATGGGCTTTTTTTCTATCCCTTCGGGGATATAGGTTTTTGGCGAGTTGTTGCGTTAGGGTACTTCCTCCACCAGCGGCAACGTCTTGCAGCAGTATTGTTTTGAAGAAGACCCTGAAGAGGCTCTTGGTATCGATCCCCTTATGCTCATAAAACCTTTCATCTTCAATGGCGACCAAAGCATTGACCAAATGATCGGGAAACTGTTCATAGCCGATCGGCTGACGGTCGTAGAGATAAAATTTGCCGATCAGCACACTGTCGGCCGAGTAGATCTCTGAAGCCCTTTGATATTGAAAATCGGCCAGTTGTTTTTTGGTCGGAATCTTTCCCCATGCACCGAAATAAACCAGACCGACGAAAAGAATGACCATCGCCAAGGGTACGCCCAACGCCCAAAAGAGTATTTTTAGAAATCGCCGTTTCGTTATATTCATGCCGCAATATCCGATTTCCGCTAAAATATTGAGATTGAATTTAACATTGGTTTAAAACCGCAATGTTATTTTTGGCAAAATTTCTATCATGCGCATTCTTGTTGTTCTTTTTTGTTTTTCGGTCAATTTAGTACTGGCCAATGACGAAATCTGGTCAAAAACCGGGCATAGGGCCATTGCGGAAATCGCCCAACAGCATTTGACCAAAAAGGCGGAAAAGACCATCACACAACTCCTTGGGGGGCATGATCTGGCCTTTGTATCGAATTTTGCCGATGAGATCAAGGCAGACAGGAATTTTTCAAAATTCAATGCTTGGCATTATGTGAACTACCCTACAGATAAAAAATATACAGAGGTAGAACCAAATCCGTATGGAGATGTCGTCATGGGCATTCAAAAGTGCATTGAAATGGTAAGCGATGAGGGCAGTACTAAAGAAGACAAGGTATTTTATCTGAAGATGCTCATCCATTTTGTGGGTGACCTGCACCAACCCATGCATGTAGGAAGGTTGGAAGACAGAGGAGGAAATGACCTTCAGGTACGATGGTTCGACGAGGGCACCAACCTTCATCGATTGTGGGATAAGAATCTGATCGATTCTTATGGAATGTCTTACACTGAACTTGCCCAGACAATGCCCAAATTATCAAAAGGGGAAATAAAACAGATCCAACGGGGAACAGTTTATGACTGGGTGGAAGAATCACAAGACTTGGCCAATGAGCTTTACGATTCTGTGGAAGTAGGTGAAAAACATGGTTATCAGTATAGTTACAAATACAATAAGCTAATGATCAAGCAATTACACGTCGGGGGCCTACGATTGGCCAAGGTATTGAACGAGCTGTTCGATTAAAGGGTCGTTTTGACCGTCAAAGTGCTGCTTGCCCATTGAAAATCAATATAGCGTACCATCAATAAATCTGATACTGCTTTTTGTCCAAAAAATGGGAAAATCGTCGATTGACCATACCTTGGCATAAGATTTGAAGTTATATTAATGTTAGGAAGCTGGATGCAAGGAGATTAGTACGGTATCCCACGATGTGCTAAAGGCAGCGAAGGTTTCTTCTGAAGATGGGATCAAAAAATCGGTTCAAAGAGCCGATTTTTTATTTGGCCTACTTTCTTTATTTGATGATCCTAAACGTCAAGTTTATCCTATCACCAATTTTTTTCGCGGTCTTGGGTAGTTGGTGTTGCCAATGATGCTGCGTCTCGCCCTGCATCAACAGAAGGCTACCGTGTTGCAAAAGCAGTTTTTGCTTTTGTGATTTATCTTTTTTGTACCGTAGGTGAAAATACCGTTCCGCTCCTAGACTGACCGAAGCGATAACCGGGTTTTTACCCAATTCCTTTTCATCATCGGAATGCCAGCCGTTGCTATCCCGCCCATCCCTGTACAAATTCAAAAGGCAAGTGGTGAAAGCTACATTGGTCATTGTCTCAACTTTTTGTTTGATGGCAAGCAGTTCTTCTGTAAAGGGTTTTGGTTTCATCGTCACATTTGAGTACGAATAGGATTTACCGTTGTTTCCATGCAGGGCGGTCAGTCTTGGTTGTGGATAGGTTTTGCCAAATAAGGTGATATCGTCTTGTTGCCAGGCAATGGTATTCTTGAATGTTTCAAAATAACGGTCTGCCTGGTTGCCTGTAAGGAAATTAGGAAAATACCAAATTTCGGCATTGGGTATTGGCAGTCTAATACGCTCTTGTAAAAGGTATTTCATCACTGCAATACCGCTTTCAATTGATTACGGTATTCAGAAGGATTTTGACCGGTAAAGGCCTTAAACGATTTATTGAAATGTGAAAAGTTGTTGAATCCACTTTCATAACAGACCTCCGTAATGCTCATGGGCTGTTCGGCCAATAATTTTGAAGCATGCACTAATCTGTACTCATTGACAAACTGTGTAAAGGTCTTGTTGGTGATTTTTTTGAAATACCTACAGAAAGAGGGTACCGTCATACTGACCATATCAGCGATTTCATCTAAGGTAATATCTTCTTTGAAGTTTGATTTGACATGGTTGAATACCGTATTGATACGGTCATTGTCTTTGACTTCGGTGGGCATCGAGAAACTTTCGGCATTGAGTACTTTGTATTCTTGAGAGTTTCCCAACTCATTTAAAATATTGAGTATCGACAACAAACGTTGAAAATCGGTCTGGTATTCAAGAACTTCCATTTTTTCCCCGATTTTACGTTTTGTTTTGCCATGAAAGGCAATACCGCTCTTACAGACTTCAAAAAGTTTTTTGATTTTTTCCATTTCGGGGATGTCAAAAAAATCATTCCCCAAAAAATCCATTTTCATTTGAATGACCGTTTCGCTGTCATTACCGGTCAACTTATCGGTGAAACCACAATGCGGTAGGTTAGACCCTATCAAAATAAGATCGCCATCGGCAAAATAAGAGACATGGCTACCTATTTGGCGTTTACCAGAACCCCCGTTCACATAGACCAATTCTAATTCAGGGTGGTAATGCCAACTTTTATTGGTGTTCATTTTATTCTTATCAAATCTTTGATAGGTAAATGAATTGCCAAAAGTGGGTGCTATCGATTCAAAAGCAGGTTTTTGGTTCACGGTTTCCATTTTTGCTTTAGTAAAATTATATACGTTGGCATTAAATAATCTGTGCAAAATTACCCAAAAAATATGGTATTTTACCATTCTAAAATATTTAACACTTCATTAAGGTTAAAATTGCATAGAAATTGGAAAAGCCAGTGGTATTTTTTAGGGGTAGGGCGGTAGTATGTTTGCACTGTAAATTTTTGATAACCCAATCTGCCGTTGGGCGGATATTAAAAAACAAACGTTATGAGAAAAGTTTTAAAATTTACAGTTGCACTGGCCATTTTGTTCGCTTCAACAACAGTTTTGGCCAACGGACCCGAAAAAACTTTTGGTAAAAAAGGCTTTGGGGTTGAAAAAGAGTTGATCAATATCGATGTAGACCCTGTATTTGTCAAAAAGGGCAATAAACTTTTTATGAATCTTTTGAACCTTGACCAAGAAAAGGTTACCATCAAGGTTTATGACAGTGAGGGCAGGATCGTATTTGAAGAAACGCTTGAAGGTGAAATCGTTATTGAAAAAGCTTTCAATTTTGAAAGAGCCTATGAAGATGACTATACAGTGATAGTTGTTGACAACAACGAAACCTTTAGCGAAAAAGTGACCGTGAAGTAAGCGTAGTTATTTTTAGTTTGAGCAATCTTTTGAATCCCGGTTTTGGCCGGGATTCTTTTTTATAGGAATTTTTGAAGGCGCTGTCTCTTTTTTTGTGGTAGGGCCTCATTGGCCACGGCCATTTCAATGAGCGTCACATTCTTCTTTTTTGAAAACAACAGATCAAAAAATTGCTTTGTTGTCAAAGAAGAAGATGATCTTGTGATCAAATCTACGGTATCGCCTACTTTTACCTCGCCTTCTTCGATTATCCTAACATAAGTGCCCGGATAACCATGTGCTATAAATTGTTTGAGTATTTTTTGGTCACCAAAGCGTATGCCGAGCTTATAGCAGGGTTCCCTAGGCTGGGTGACCTGCACAACGGCCTCACCGATGCGGTACACATCTCCGATTCTTATTGCGGTCTCATCTAGATTTTCAACGGTCAGATTTTCACCGAACATACCCCAGTTCCATTCCAGATCAGGGTACATTTCTTTCCAGTAGGGGTATTGGTCGGCAGAAAATAGATAACAAGCCTTGTAAGGTCCACCATGCACTTTTCTATCAGCGATCGTGTCATGGGCCACGCTTTCCTTTTCTAGTTGTATGTGATGTACGGTCGGGTATTTATAAATGCCAGTGGTTTGTTTTTTGCCGTTCCAGATAATGGCAGTGGGCTGGCCGATATTGGTCGAGATAATTTTCACATGATGAAAATAGAAAAAACCGTCGTTGTCAGCGACGGTTTTTTCTAAAATATCGGTCTTGGACTTGCTTATTCTTCGTTTTCTAGCCGTTTGGTCATATAAAAACCACTGAGCAGGCCAATTCCTGAAAACATGAATATTGTGCCCGGGTAGGCCACTTCTTCGTCTACACCGAATGAATAGACCAAGATCGAGGCGAAAAAGATGGCAATTCCGATGCCTATCAACAGAAGTGCAAGGTTGAGCAAAAGCACTTTCCAGAAGGGTGACGCACCGTTGCGACGGCCTCTCATAAATATGCTCGCATCGGCGCCTTTTTCTATTAAGGCAAGGCGCTCTTTGTTTCTGGTTGAAAAGTAGAGATAGGCAATGGCAAATAGTACCCCAAAGATAATCGGTACAATAATTACTTCTGATCCCATAATTGTTCGTTTTATTTGATTATTAATTTTGTTCATTGAGTATGACGACATTTTTTTAAAACAGGTTACATGAATTAAAAAAAAATGAAAAAAATGTAACCAATGATTAATCGTCATCGTCAAACATTCAGATGACAACCAACAACGAACAGGCACTGATCAACAAGATCATCAATGGTGATAGCCAATCTTTTGCTCATGTGGTCGATAGGCATAAAGACCTAGTGTTTTCATTGGCGATTCGTATGCTCAAAAATCAAGAAGAAGCCGAAGAGGTCAGTCAAGATACCTTTGTAAAGGTCTATACATCACTGAAAAGTTTTAAAGGAGATTCGAAATTTTCGACTTGGATCTATAGAATCGCCTACAATACGTGTTTGGATCATATCAAAAAAAACAAGAAACGCTTTGATCAACTTGAATTGAACGAGGTTACGGAAAACAAAATGGAATCATTGCAAAATGCACTTGACATCATGATAGTTGAAGAGCGTGCAGAAATGGTAAGGTCTTGTTTAGATTATCTTTCTGCTGAAGATACCGCTTTATTGACCCTTTTTTATTTAGAGGAAAAAAATTTGAAAGAGATTGAAAAAATAATGAAATTGACCGTCAACACTTTGAAAGTGCGTCTTTTTAGGGCACGAAAAAAAATGGCGGAAGTATTATTGCAACAATTGGAACCTGAAATGCTGAGCAATCATGGATGACAATCAAAAGAAACTCGAAAAATTGGTAGATTCCGCTATGCGGGATATGAAACTGGATGTACCCCCATCAAATTTTACTGAAAGGGTCATGGATCGCATTGAGGCCGAGATCACCAAAAGTGCCATTTCCTATAAGCCCCTCATGTCAAAAAAAATGCTCATACTTATAGGTGTTCTGTTTCTTGTATTGATCGGGTACCCGATCGTCACGGGAAATTTTTCTTCTAGGGAAGGATGGTTTGATCGCATTGATCTGGCACCTTGGTTGTCAAAAGTAAAATTGCCATCACTTGAAATGGATTTTTCAAACATTATGGTTTATGGCGTTGTGTTTTTTGGGATGATGGTATTGATACAGATTACCATGTTGAAAGGGTATTTTGACCGCAAACTGACTTAAAACCGCAAATACCAATAAGCCCAATATATCAAACCAAATTGAAGGGGTACCCTGAGCAACAATATCCATTTGGGAATACCGGCAGCAGCTTTCTTGCCCGTTAACATATAGAAATGTATGATGAAAAAAATGGTGAGCATCAGCATGATGCCATATATCGAAATGTTCTTGGTCAGGGCAAAGCATAGGCCAATACCCAATATGACTTCAGCCAAACCACTTGAGTAGACCATCAATCGGTGGTGGGGTATGTATGGGGGCATAATGCGCATGTACGCTTTCGGAAAGACAAAATGCATGGTGCCCGCAAAAATGTACATGCTGGCCATTAGATATAAATGCCAAGGGTAGTTCATTATATTAGTCTTTAAAATACCAAAAAGGTATGGATTCTTGGATCAATTCTACGATAGAGTCTTTTTCCCTTCTTTTTCGCATTACCCGTAATTGGTGCCTGCCTTCGCTCAGCATGGTCAGATTCAAGAATGTTTCAAATCCGAGATGATTTTTATTATTGGTGGTGATAATGAAATCACTATCGATTCGTAGAGAATCGATCTTAAAAAAATAGGTTTCATTAAAAATGGACAGATAGTGTTTGCGAATGCTATCTTTCTGCCTTTCAGAAGTGATTTTATCACTCCAATTCGTGTTGAAACTAAAATTGTTCGAGGCGAGTCCTCTTCTATCCTCTTCAGGCTTCAACGACTCTTCGAAAGCAAAAATACGCTCTTCAATATTTTCTGAGTAGGGCATGAAAACCTGAAGGTAAGATGTGGTGATGACTTTAGATGGTATGACCGCTTCTCCCGGATAATCTTCATCTTCGGTCATCATATCCATATAATTCTCCTTATTGGCAAAAATGGTAGATGAATTCTTCTCTTTATTGAGATAATTGGAGTTTCTGTACTCCAATCCACTCAAGAGTAAGATCACAATATAGATCGGTGTAAGAAGAAAGATGATACGTTTGCCAAATCGATTATCCAAGAAGTTATAGACCAATGGGCGATACAAAAAAGATAGTGTAAGAAAGCTGAACACCCAGTAAAAAGGAAAATAGAGCCTGGCTACCCATTTGTTGCGTTTCAAAATACCCTGGGTAATGAAATCGATAAATGCCAATAACATTCCGAAGCAGATGAACAAAACGAGCGGAATACCTACCCAACTTGATATCCAATCAGGTAGGTGGTCATTGTCAATGATAAAATTGGCCACGAGGGCAATGCTCAATATGATGAGTGTAATGGCGACAACATGAAATATGAGCAAGAAAGAAATGGCAAACAGTACACTGCAATAGTTTTCTAAATTGGCTATATAGCGGTCGAATGAGACAATCTTTTTCTTCAGGTAATTTTTGAATTTTTCGCTGTATTTCAGCTTATCGAATTCAATATCACCCGAAACGTACCGCAGCCCAAGGGCCCCTATCCAAAGTCCTCGTAGTATTACGTGCAACAATAAATTGAACAGCAAGATGCTACAGGCGATAAACGCGACCAAGTAGAGCACAAATTGATAGATCTGCTGATTGTTCTGGGCATTTTCCGCTCCGATTCTCAGGGGTTCATAGGCGGTAAAAAGTCCGAAAATGGCAAAACCCGAAATAATCAATTCAAGCTCCCAACTCTGTTGTTGTAGTGAATCGAGCAATTTTTTGAAACCAGGGCTTTTGTAATCGTTGCTCATATTTGGTCGATTTAGGAAGTAAGATAGGCAATCAACAAAAAACCGCCATAAAATGGCGGTTTCGATTTATATAGAATTTCCAGCTGCCCTTCGTTAAGCTCAGGGGAACAAGGAAATGATACCCTTATTTGATCATCTCATAACTACGATTGATGAAACTGGTCAATTCTTCACCTTTCAACAGGCCCTTTGACAATCGTGCCAAATCGAGGGATTGGTTGATCAGGCGTTCACGTTTCTTGGCCGTTTTGGTATTCAAGATCTGGCCCACCAGTTCGTGATTGGTATTGACGATCAGATTGAACATATCTGGCATATTGCCCATGCCCAACATACCGCCCCCACCGGTCTGCTGCATTTCTTTCATGCGGCGCATAAACTCTGGCTCAGTGATGATAAAGGGCTGGGCACTGCTGTCCATAGCTTCCAATTGAATGGTATAGGCACTTTTTTCACCCACCACTTTTTCAATTTCGCCTTTCAGTTTGTCTTTTTCTTCGTCTGAAAGCTTTGAGATGGCGGTATCCTCTTTTTTGATGAGGTTGTCAATATGGTCGGCATCTACACGGGTAAAGGAGATTTTTTCTTTGGTGGTCTCCAATTTCTGCATGAGGTGTGACACAATGGGCGAATCCATTAGCAAAACTTCGTATCCCTTCGCTTTGGCAGCCTCTATGTAACTATGTTGTGCTTCTTGGTCAGAAGCGTAGAGTAGAATCAATTTGTCGTCCTTGTCGGTCTGTGCGTCCTTGATTTTCTTCTCAAGCTCTTCAAAAGTGAAGTAGTTGCCATCAACGGTCGGGTAAAGCGCAAATTTCTCTGCTTTTTCAAAGAATTTTTCTTCAGATAACATTCCGTACTCAATGACCACTTTGATATCGTTCCATTTCTTTTCAAAATCTTCACGGTTGTTCTTGAACAGTGAGTTCAGTTTGTCTGCCACTTTTTTGGTGATATACGATGAGATTTTCTTCACTGCCCCATCGGCCTGTAGGTAAGAGCGCGAAACATTCAGTGGAATATCGGGCGAATCGATGACACCCCGAAGCATGGTCAAGAACTCGGGTACGATACCTTCTACATTATCGGTGACAAAAACCTGGTTTTGGTACAGTTGAATACGGTCTTTCTGTATGTTGATGTCGTTTGTCAACTTGGGAAAATATAGAATACCCGTAAGATTGAAGGGATAGTCGACATTTAGGTGAATGTGGAACAACGGCTCTTCAAACTGCATCGGATAAAGCTCACGGTAAAATGATTTGTAATCTTCGTCCTTTAGATCGGTGGGCTTTTTTGTCCAAGCCGGATTCGGATTATTGATGATGTCATCAACCTCATGGGTAGGGGCCGGCTCATCTTCTTTGGCACCCTCGGGTTTCGGAAGCGTTTCGGTTCTGGTGCCGAACTTGATGGGTATGGGCATGAACTTGTTGTATTTGGTCAACAGTTCTCGAATGCGATGGTCTTCTAGAAACGCTTTCTCATCATCGGCAATGTGCAGAATGATTTCTGTACCATGGTCTTCTTTTTTGGCTTTTTTGATGGTAAATTCAGGCGAGCCGTCACAGGTCCAATGAACGGCAGGTTCGTCTTTGTAACTTTTGGTAATGATTTCAACTTTATCGGCCACCATGAACGACGAATAGAAACCGAGGCCAAAGTGGCCAATGATGCCCGCATCTTTGCCCGCATCCTTATATTTTTCCAAAAATTCTTCGGCACCTGAAAAGGCCACTTCATTGATATATTTTTTGACCTCTTCTTCGGTCATGCCTATGCCTTGGTCGGTAATGTGTATTTTCTTGCCCTTATTATCGACCTTCACTTCAATGATTGGATCGCCATATTCGACCTTGGCCTCTCCGATAGAGGCAAGGTGCTTTAGTTTCAAGGTTGCATCGGTTGCATTTGAAATCAATTCCCTCAGAAAGATTTCATGGTCACTGTACAAAAACTTCTTGATGAGCGGAAAAATATTCTCGACCGAAACATTGATTTTACCTGTTGCCATTATCATGCTTATTTTTTTCATTTCTGCCATTAAAACTGATTTATGGCCTAAATGTGGTTAACATTAATTTCACCCTTTCTGACCAAAAAAGATACCATAGTATTGAAAGTGACAAAGTGACATTTTGTGTGCAATAAAAAATTAACAAAATTTTGTTTAATTTTTAAGATAAAAGATTAAACAGTTTTGTATTTTTGACGTGTTGTGGTAAAAGAATTGCTATGAAAAGATGCACACTGCAACAAGTTTGTTTATTTATTGGTTAGGTTGTTTGGAACGTGCTTTGCCAGAAGCACGTTCCTGTTTTTAAAACATTCTTCTCAATTTCTTTTGAAATAAGAAGACCCATTGTGCCTGATCCTTTTTAACATACACCCATTATGGCAACAACATCATCCTCATCAAAAATGACCAAGGAAAAAATCATTGACCTGTACATGAATTATGTATTGGAACATGAGACCGTTCCAAAGTCCATCTACAAGTTTTGTAAGATCATCAACATAAAGGAAGATCGGTTTTACAAAGATTTTGGTTCACTTGAAGGACTTCAAAAAGAGATTTGGAATACTTTTTTTGAGCAGACCAATAGTCTTTTGGGCAAAAACAAAGACTACGAGGGCTATGCCAACAAAGAGAAGATGCTCTCTTTTTTCTATACTTTTTTTGAATTGCTCACACTCAATCGTAGCTATGTACTGTTCGCCCTCAAAGAGCAGGGCGGCAAAATGGAGGCTATGGCCCAATTGAGTGGTCTACGTCGGCATATCAAAGATTTTGCCGCTGAATTGGTCGAATTGGGCAATGAGGGCAAAACCTTGAAAATTACCAAGCAGAATCCTGCCATTTTTTCAGAAGGGGCCTGGGTGCAGTTTCTCTTTCTTTTAAAATTTTGGATGGAAGATTCTTCACCTGCATTTGAAAAGACCGATATGGCCATAGAGAAATCGGTCACCACGATATTCGATGTTTTCGACAATACCCCTTTGGACAGCATTATCGACTTTGGAAAATTTCTTTACAAAGAGACCTTTGCATAACTGATCATGAAGACCCTTGACAGCATTCCCACAGGAAAAATTGAGCGCGCCGGTACGTTGGTCAAAACGGGGGTAAAGATCGGTGGCAATTATGTGAAATATTATGGTAAGAAACTGGTCAATCCTGATTTGACCAAAGACGAATTGAATGAAAACAATGCCAGCGATATCTACGATGGCCTAAAGAGTCTTAAGGGCAGTGCACTGAAAGTGGCCCAAATGTTGAGCATGGAGAAAAATCTTCTGCCCAGGGCATATGTAGAAAAGTTCTCGCTGTCTCAATTCTCGGTTCCGCCCCTTTCTGCACCATTGGTGCGAAAGACCTTTAAAAAATACCTCGGCAAGTATCCTGAAGAATTGTTTGATGCTTTCGAAAAAGATTCTGTCAATGCCGCCAGTATTGGGCAGGTGCACCGTGCCCGAAAAGATGGTATGGAGCTGGCCGTGAAAATACAATATCCCGGGGTGGCCCAAAGTATAAGCAGCGATTTGGCTATCGTAAAGCCCATTGCCATTCGTATGTTCAATTTACAGGGAAAAGATTCTGACAAATACTTTAAAGAGGTTGAAGGAAAATTGATCGAAGAGACGAACTACCTTCTTGAACTGCAGCAGAGTCAAGAAATAACCCGTGCTTGTGAGGTCATTCCCAATATTGAATTTCCAAAGTATTATCCAGAGCTGTCAAGCGAGCGCATCTTGACCATGGACTGGATGACAGGCCGGCACTTGGGAGAGTTTGTCAAAACCGATTTTTCACAAAAGCTCGGAAATAAGATAGGGCAAGCCCTTTGGGATTTTTATATGTTTCAGATTCACGTACTTCGAAAAGTACATGCCGACCCCCATCCGGGTAATTTTTTGATTGACGATGAAGAAAAACTGATTGCCATTGATTTTGGCTGTATCAAGAAAATACCGAATGAGTTCTATGAACCATATTTCGAACTGGCTCAGAAAGACAATATCGACAATGACGGGGTATTTATGAAAAAGCTCTACGAGCTTGAGATTCTTACCCAGACAGATTCTAAAGAAGAATTGCTGTTCTTTAAGGCGCTTTTCAAAGAAATGCTGACCATTTTTACCTCACCGTTCAATGATGAGGTATTTGACTTTGGTTCAACTGCTTTTTGGAACAAAATTGCTGACCTGAGCGAACGGTATTCAAAAGACGAACAAATTCGAAAAATGAATGGCAACCGGGGATCAAAGCACTTTTTGTACATGAATCGTACTTTTTTCGGACTTTACAACCTACTTCATGATTTACGGGCCAAGGTCGAGGTCAATAATTTCAGAAATCATATCGCCAGCTAAGAAACCATCAGGGTACTTTTCCAAGAAATTGACCATTCTTATTATTTATTTTTACCTTTTCCTGAAATATGGCATCTAGTGAAGGTGTTTTAACTGATCAATATGTACAATTCTAGAATAATAGGTCTTGGCCATTTTGTGCCCGAAAACGTGGTCACCAATGATGATTTGTCAAAAGTGATGGATACCAGTGACGAATGGATTCAAGAGCGAACCGGAATCAAAGAACGCCGCCACGTCATCAAAGGTGACGACACTACTACTTCAATGGGGGTGAAAGCCGCCAAAATTGCCATTGAACGGGCAGGCATCGATAAAAATGATATTGACTTCATCATTTTTGCAACCTTGAGTCCAGACTATTATTTTCCTGGTCCGGGGGTATTGGTACAGCGAGATTTGGATATCAAGACGGTTGGGGCCCTTGACGTGCGCAATCAGTGTTCAGGCTTTGTTTATGGGCTTTCTGTTGCCGATCAATATGTGAAGAGCGGTATGTACAAAAATGTGCTGGTCATCGGTTCTGAACTGCATTCACATGGTTTGGATATGACCACTCGGGGCCGCGGGGTATCCGTAATTTTTGGTGATGGTGCCGGTGCTGCCGTGGTCAGTAGGGAAGAAGATACTTCTAAGGGCATTCTCTCTTCGCACTTACATTCTGAGGGGCAACACGCCGAAGAACTGTCGCTGATAGCGCCTGGAATGGGCAAGCGTTGGGTTCTCGATATCATTGAAGACAATGACCCAAACGATGAATCGTACTACCCTTATATGAATGGGCAGTTTGTTTTTAAAAATGCCGTGGTACGTTTTAGTGAGGTGATCATGGAAGGGCTGCAAAAGAATGGCCTGCAACCATCAGATATTGATATGTTGATTCCACATCAGGCAAATCTTCGTATCTCACAATTCGTACAAAAGAAATTCGGCCTA
This sequence comes from Muricauda sp. SCSIO 65647, assembly GCF_021534965.1. NCBI lineage: Bacteria > Pseudomonadati > Bacteroidota > Flavobacteriia > Flavobacteriales > Flavobacteriaceae > Allomuricauda > Allomuricauda sp. SCSIO 65647. Next base: position 470,362 of record NZ_CP091037.1, on the reverse strand, counting down.
TCTGATAATCAAGTATTCAATAATATCGTGCACTACGGCAATACTACGGCGGCCTCGATACCCATTGCACTTACCGAAGCTTGGGAAGAAGGTAAAATCAAAGAAGGCGATTTGGTGGTGCTTGCCGCCTTTGGCAGTGGTTTTACTTGGGGCAGTGTAATCATTAAATGGTAGAATTATGGGCAAGCGTATGTCTAAACTTACCCCAAGGCTCATAGGGTTCATTGAAAGGCAGCATCTTTTTTTCGTTGCCACGGCCATGGATGAAGGGCGTATCAACCTTTCACCTAAAGGCTTGGATTCTTTCAAGGTCATCGACGCACAAAAAGTTGTTTGGATGAATTTGACCGGTAGTGGAAATGAAACCGCGACCCACTTGATGCATGATGGGCGTATGACCATTATGTTCTGCGCTTTTGAAGGCCCACCAATGATTCTTAGACTTTATGGTACCGCAAGGGCCTATCATAAATATGATGGTTCGTGGAAAGAGTATGTTGCACTTTTTCCAGAGATGACAGGGGCAAGGCAATTGATTGAGGTGCAGATCGACTTGGTACAGATCTCATGCGGTTTCGGAGTGCCATTGATGGAGTATAAACAGCAACGCCAAGAATTGGTCAACTGGGCTGAAGAAAAAGGAAAGAATGGGATAGAAGAATATTGGGAAAAGAAGAATACGACAAGTCTTGATGGCCACAAGACCAATATATTCGAATAAAACAAAACCCCGACAAAATCGGGGTTTTTTATTGATAAGCCTTAAAAAGAACTAACCAACCAATATTCAGCATCAAGGCAAATCAATAGTCTTTATAAAATTCCGCCACCGGCTTGTTTCGTATTGCTATCCCTTCGTTTTCTTCCTTTTGCACGGTTTTTACCACTTCCAAAACGATAAGAAAGACCGACATATAGGTTCTGGCTTTCCCAGTTGAACTCGCCATTTTGAACATAGGGGCGCTGTCCGTCAAATTGAAACCGCATGGTATTGAACACATCATTGAAATTTACGCTAATGGTACCCTTGCCCTCAGCAAAACTGTAACGTGCCCCAGTATTGACAAAATACATCGGTTTGACCGTGAACTGTAAATTCTGATTTCGACCACGATAGAAGCCGAATATCTGAAAGGACAATTTTTTGGTGGCCGTAAAGCTGTTGTTCATACGCAGGTTCCATGCCGTGTTTTCAACCTCAACGTCTTCGATTACAATATCGTCTTCTGTAGCCGTGGCCTGATCGCCCTCAAGTCGTTCTGTGATACCCCGTTGTGTTTGGCTGAACAGGTCAAAACTTCCATTGATACTCCACCAACTGGTCGGTTTATAATTTGTCGATAGTTCAAAACCATAGGCCGAAGTATCGTCAAAATTGTCAAAAGTGAGGATGAGCTTATTGAAATCTAATCGGTCAACATACACGGCGCGGTTGATTTCTTCTTCGATCGTTCTATAAAAAACACCAGCGGTCAGACTTCCCTTTTTGAGACGTTTGGTGAAATTCAGTTCATATGAATTGGTGAACTGGGGCAACAAACTGGGGTTTCCGAAAGAAGATATCAGTGGTGTGGCAAATTCCCGTATAGGGTTTACCTGTCCAAGCCCCGGTCTATCGACCCTACGGCTGAAACTGGCCTGCAACTGATCTTTTTCGTTGACATTGTAGGTCAGAAAAGCCGAGGGATAGATTTGGGAGTAATCATCGGTAAAGGCCCTGACCCTATTGGTATCGGCTTTTACTTCAACATCTTCTACCCGAACACCTACTTGATATGACCATTTTTCACGTGTTTGGCCAAAAGTGACATAGGCAGAGTAGATATCCATTCCATACAGAAATTTTGTACTTGGGGTCGGAATCAAATCACCATTTGAATTGAATGACAATCCTGTTGAAGCATAATCTACATCAGTTTCGAACAAACGGGCTTCCAGACCGACTTCCAATTTTGAAATACTGTCCAACGGATTTACATAGTCTAGGTTGGCAATGGTCTGGGTACGTTCGGTATCGACAAAGTCCATATAATCAGGAAACAACGTTGTGCCCCTTGACCTAAAATCGGCATCCTCATCATCGTTGAAGCGATTGTGGTCGATTTCCAATTCTATATTGTGGCCCTCTTTGGCAAAATCAAGTTTATAGTCAAAATTGTATTGCTCGCTGAGGTTGTCGTTCTCATTGTTGAAAAATTGAATCACATCTCGATTGGGATCTAAATTGTACTGAACATCGGTGGTTGCATCGGTCTTGCCGTTGAAGTGGTTCTGATTGGTGAAGAAAGAGATGGTATTCTTGTCGTTCAAATAGAAGTCGACACCAAGCTTGTACAGATGTGACTTGTTATTGCTCAAAAAGTCAAAAATCTGTATCGAGTTTTCATCCTCCCTGAAAATAAACCCATCATTGACCCACTTGCCAATATTGGTGCCATAATTACCATAGAAATTGAACTTGCCATTTCGATAGTTCAAATCGATCGAGGTATTGAATTTGGCCTCGATGCCCTTGGTCAACCCCATATTGATGTTACCATTGAAACCGATATTGGCATTTTTGTGCAGTACAATGTTGATAATGCCGCTCATGCCCTCTGGGTTGTACTTCGCCGACGGATTGGTAATCAATTCAATGGATTTTATCGAAGTGGAAGGTATTTGACGAAGCAACTGGGCCACAGGTACATTTGAAAGCTTACCATCGACCATGACCCGAACATTTGAGTTGCCCCGTAGGGTAATATCCCCGGTCTGTGAATCGACGTTGACCGACGGAATGTTGTTCATAATGTCTGATGCCGTGGCACCTGCCGTGGTCAGATCCTTGCCCACATTGATGACCTTGCGGTCTACCCGTTGTTCAATAGTGGTTCGCTCGCCCACAACTTCTACCTCTTCAAGCTTTTGGGCATCTTCGATTAGGGTAATAGTGCCCAATTCTACCTTTCGATTCTTTTTGGTAATGACCAAATCTTTTTTGAAAGTTTGGTAACCAATGAATTGTACTTCTAAAATGAAATTTCCCTCGGGCAGTTTCTTTATTTCAAAAGTGCCATCTTCAGCCGTGATGCCACCTGTAACGGTCTCGTTGCCATCCGCTGATTTTATGACAATGGCGGCGTAGGCCACTGGCTGATTCTTGGCATTGTCAATGACCTTGCCCGTGATGGAACCAATTTTGTCTTCAGAATCGTTTGCGAATAGCTTGTTTGGATTGATGGTACAAAAAAGCAGCACTAAGAGCACGGCTATGTTTTTCATGACTGTTCGTTTTATTGGTATCCGAAACACCGATAACTATCGGTACGGAATAGATTGATTGATGATGTTACCGATAAGACGATAGTATTGCTTTCATGTTACACTAAAAGTGTGCTTTAACACTTTTTAATGCATTTTTTATTTTTAAGTATTTGATTTTGTGATGGTTGAATAAGAGGGTGCTTTTCCAAAAGAAGTGAACCCCGACATTGCTGCCGGGGTTCTTTACATTGATAAGCTATACTAAACACTAACCATTAACTATAAAAAAATACAGACTTACCAATGATTGAATATTTTTACGCTACCAATAGACGAGTTTTTTTTAAAATAGTTACAATCTTCAAATCAGTTTAACACTTAAATTAACAATATGGGCAAGACACTGGTTTTTGGGGCATCTTTAAAGTCTCACCGATATAGCAATCTAGCCATTCAAAGATTGGTGGCCCATGGTATACGGACCGTAGCATTCGGATTGCGCACAGGAGTGGTTTCGGGAGTGCAAGTTACCACAAATCTTAATACCATTCAAGAAGTTGATACGATTTCATTGTATATGACCCCAGAACGACAAAAAGAGTATTATAACGATATCATTGAACTTCAACCCCGTAGGGTCATTTTTAACCCAAATACTGAAAACCCTGAATTTTACCCGCTACTTGAAGAACATGGTATCGAAGTCGAAGAGGCCTGCACTTTGGTGTTGTTGGGCACAGGGCAGTATTAGGTATTGATCAAGATGACCTTTTTGTTGACCTTTGGCAAAAAAGGCTAATCGGGTTTTTTACTTATCAACCATAATCCCAAAAAGGTCAACAGCCCGTTCAAGGGCAAGAGCTCGTAGCCCAGTACATAACCGCCCAAATGTTCTGGGGGCAGGTTGGCCACTAGGGCAATAATGGCCACTGAAAGCCCGGTCACTAACCACACATAACTATCTTTTACTTCGAGTTTGGTAAATATGCCAAAGGCAAAGAGGCCAAGCAGTGGCCCATAGGTATAGCCCGCCACGGTCAAGAGTCCATCGATTACATTACGGGCCAGCACATATTTGAAAATGATAATGACCACAATCAACATGGCGCTCATGGCGATATGGGTACGCTTGCGCAGGCGTTTTTGATCGGCCATTGATTTTTTTTCGATGTTCATGAAATCGATACAGAACGAGGTGGTCAACGAGGTGAGGGCACTATCGGCACTGCTGTAGGCCGCAGCGATGAGCCCCAACATAAAGGTGATGGCCAAGGTAAGCCCCAAACCGCTATTGAGCGCTATTTCTGGGAACAATAGATCTGTCTTCGGGGCGCCGTCCATCAACGGTACGGCGATGTTGTTTTTGTGGGCATATATGAACAATAAAGCCCCCAACAGCATGAACAGGAAGGTAACGCCGACCAGCACAAAACTGAACGATACCATATTCTTTTGGGCATCTTTCAGGTTTTTGCACGTAAGGTTCTTTTGCATCATGTCTTGATCAAGCCCTGTCATGCAAATGGTGATGAACATACCGCCGATGAACGACTTCAGCAAGTGGTTTCGGGCCATAAAATCATCAACAAAGAGAAACGTGCTGTATTCTTTTAATTCAGACGAAGCGATAAACTCTGAAAAACTCCATTCCAGTTCACGATTGATGAAAATGATACTGAGAATGACCGCCAGAATCATGAAAAGCGTTTGCAGGGTGTCGGTCCACACAATGGTCTTGATGCCTCCGCGGGCGGTATAGGTCCAAATAAGTAAGATGGAGATGACCACTGTGATTTCAAACGGTACCCCAAAGTCGTCGAACACGAATTGTTGCAGAACGATGGCCACCAAGAACAACCGAAAGGCAGCACCGAGTACCCGTGAGACGAAGAAAAAAAAGGCTCCCGTCTTATGGCTGGTAGGGCCGAACCTTTCGAGCAGGTATTCGTAGATTGAGGTCAGATTTAACCGGTAATAGATGGGCATCAGCAAAAAGGCCACTACAAAATAACCAAAGAGGTAGCCCAAAACGACCTGCATATAGCTGAACTGTGAGGCCTCGACCCAACCGGGCACTGAAATAAAGGTTACCCCTGATAGTGAGGCGCCCACCATGCCGAAGGCAACAAGGTACCAAGGTGATTGCTTGCCCGCTTTGAAAAAATCGGCGTTGCTATCGTTTTTGCCAGTAAAATAAGAGATGAGAAGCAAAACCAAAAAATAGGCCCCTATCAAAATGAGTATCTGGGTCGGCGACATGTAGAAATTTTGGATCGCAAAGTACAAAAGTCATACCTCATTGCCCACCACTTAAGAAAGGTTTTTGGTTCCTTCTCCTTGAAAGTGCAATTGGGGTGAGAAGCAAAACAAACAATAAAATCGTAATTTTACATCCTTAACTTTGGGTATGGAGTTTTCATCGAAACTATTGGAAAATGCGGTGTACGAGATGTCACAATTGCCCGGTATAGGCAAACGCACGGCCTTGCGCCTGGTACTGTACCTGTTGAAACAGCCCGAAGCACAGACCGAGAACCTGTCAAGCGCATTGTCAAAGCTTCGCAATGAGGTGAATTTCTGCAAAAACTGCCACAATATTTCCGATACCGAACTGTGCGAGATCTGTGCTAACCCTAAGCGTGATGCTTCCCTGATCTGTGTGGTTGAGGATATCAGGGATGTCATGGCCATTGAGAACACCTCACAATATCGTGGTCTCTACCATGTTCTGGGCGGAAAGATTTCACCGATGGAAGGGGTGGGTCCACAAGACTTGAACATTGTTTCCCTAGTGGAAAAAGTAAAGGAAGGGGAAATCAAAGAACTGATCTTTGCCCTTAGCTCGACCATGGAAGGCGATACGACCAATTTTTACATTTATAAGCAGTTAGAAGGTGTTGATGTGAAGACTTCGACCATTGCACGCGGCATTTCAGTGGGTGATGAGCTCGAATATGCCGATGAGGTGACCTTGGGGCGCAGTATTTTAAACCGAGTGCCATTTGAGAGTTCCATCAAGGCAAATTAATTATGCATAAATTAAAGATCAGCCCGTTTTTATATTATTTTTGCAAAAAATAAGCTTCAAAAAGCTCGAACAATAAGAATATGTCAAAATTCGAATTGAAATTGCCACAAATGGGCGAGAGTGTCGCCGAGGCAACATTGACCGCTTGGCTGAAAGAAGTGGGTGATACCATTGAAATGGACGAACCTATCTTCGAAATTGCCACCGACAAGGTTGATTCTGAAGTGCCGAGCGAAGTCGAAGGCAAGTTGTTGGAAAAAAGGTTCGAGGTCGATGACGTGATCAAGGTCGGTGAAGTGGTCGCCGTGATTGAAACTGAAGGTGAGGTTTCCCAAGAAGTGACCATAGAAGATGAGCCTGCCGAAGAAACAGGGGCCACTGAAGCACCCGAACCAGTGGTCGAGTTAGAGCAACAAATGCAGACGGTACAAGAATCGGTAGCTCCGGCAGCAGCAGACCTTTCAGGTTCTGGGCGTTTTTATTCCCCTTTGGTCAAGAATATCGCCAAAGAAGAAGGCATTTCATTTCAAGAGTTGGAGACAATCCCCGGTACGGGCAAAGAAGGCCGGGTGACCAAGAACGATATTTTGGCCTTTATCGAAAATCGAGGGGCAAATGGCGGCTCAAAAGCCATTGAGGTGCAACCAAAAGCTGAACCGACACCACATCCTATTCAAGAAACCGCTAAAGAACCTTCAAGGCCCAGCACTGTGGCGGTGAAAGATGGTGATGAAACAATACCGCTTACCAGAATGGGCAAGCTTATTGCCCATCATATGACAGAAAGTGTGGCCACTTCGGCACATGTACAGAGTTTTGTCGAGGTCGATGTGACCAATGTGGTCAATTGGCGCAACAAGACCAAAAAGAGCTTTGAAGAACGAGAAGGTGAGAAACTCACATTTACACCGATTTTTATGGAAGCCGTGGCCGTTGCCATAAAAAAATATCCGCTGATAAACATCTCTCTCGATGGTGACAACGTCATCAAAAAGAAGAATATCAATATAGGCATGGCGGCGGCACTGCCCGACGGTAACCTTATTGTGCCCGTCATCAAAAATGCCGATCAACTGAACTTGGTGGGCATGGCCAAGACGGTGAATGATTTGGCCAATCGGGCCCGCAACAATGAATTGAAGCCAGACGAAATTCAAGATGGCACTTACACGGTCACCAATGTAGGCTCTTTTGGGAGCGTGTTCGGCACACCTATTATCAACCAACCACAAGTGGGGATCTTGGCCCTTGGGGCAATCCGTAAAGTGCCTGCCGTCATTGAAACGGAAGAGGGCGATTTTATTGGAATACGCAGCAAAATGTTTCTCTCACACAGCTATGACCACCGAGTGGTCAATGGCGCGTTGGGCGGCATGTTCGTAAAAGCAGTTGCTGATTATCTTGAGGCCTGGGATGTAAACCGTGAAATTTAGGTTTTCATATCTTTTTTAGGACTGGTATTACTATTTTTAGGGATTGAAAACCTGAATCCATGAAGTTTTTTAGCCTGATCCTTATGCTTTTGGCCTTTTCAGTAGCGATACCACAAGATTCCACTATGTACGTGAAGAAGGTTTTTGAGATGGACGGCGGTGCATTGCCCTATCGTTTGCTGTTGCCCAAAGACTATGATGAAGAAAAAGACTATCCGCTCATTCTGTTTCTACACGGTTCGGGTGAACGGGGCAATGACAATATGGCCCAGTTGGTGCACGGTTCCAGCCTGTTTTTGAAGGATGATGTGCGTGAGAAATACCCGGCAATCGTTGTATTTCCGCAGTGTGCGGCCAATAGTTCATGGGCAAAAACCGATGTTCGTGGGCAGTGGGGCAACCGCGAGTTTGTGTTTTATCAGGATGCCGAACCTACAAACGACCTGCTGCTTTTAGAGGGCTTGCTCAAATACTTGAAACGAAAATATCCCGTCGATAAAAACAGGATGTACGTTGGCGGACTCTCAATGGGCGGTATGGGTACCTTTGAGTTGGTGAACCGCAACCCCAGAATGTTTGCAGCTGCCTTTCCGATATGCGGTGGAGCAAATCCTAATATCGCAAAACGACTAAAAAAAGTGTATTGGTGGGTGTTTCATGGTGAAGCTGACAATGTGGTGCCACCAAAATATTCCACCCAAATGGTCGATGCGCTACAAGATGTAGGGGCAGAAGTAAAGTATTCATTATACCCTGATGTGGGCCATGATAGTTGGAACAACGCTTTCGCAGAACCCGGCTTGCTTTCTTGGCTATTTTCCAAATCTAAATAACCGCATCCATGCAATTACAACTGACCAAACCCATCTGTTTTTTTGACCTTGAGACCACAGGTACCAATGTGGCGAAAGACCGTATTGTCGAGATATCCATACTAAAGATACATCCTAACGGAAACAAAGAGAGCAAGACCTGGCTGGTGAATCCTGAGATGGAGATTCCGGCAGAGGCCATTGCCGTTCATGGCATCTCAAATGAAAAAGTGGTGAACGAGCCTACTTTCAAACAATTGTCAAAAGAAATCTACAGCTTGATCAAAGACAGTGATTTGGCAGGGTTCAATTCAGACCGTTTTGATATTCCGCTACTGGCCGAGGAAATGATGCGGGCCGATGTTGATTTTGACATGAAACACATGGTGTCTGTCGATGTACAGACCATCTTTCACAAAATGGAAAAGCGTACACTTGAAGCGGCCTACAAATTCTATTGTGATAAAAGTCTGGAGGATGCCCATAGTGCCAAGGCCGATACCCTTGCCACTTATGAGGTGCTGTTGGCCCAGCTAGAACGGTATCCAGAACTGGAGAACAATATCAAAAAACTGGCCGAATTCTCTACACATCGAAAATTTGCCGATTTTGCCGGTTTTCTAGGTTATAACGAAGAAGGTGATGTGATTTTTTCCTTTGGAAAGCATAAAGGCAAAGAAGTGGAAAAGGTTTTGGATGAAGAACCAGGCTATTTCGGCTGGATACTGAATGCCGACTTCCCGCTCTATACCAAAAAGGTGTTGACACAGATCAAGTTGAGCCGATTGAACAATAAATTGGCATAATATAGTATGAAGTTAATATGCATTGGCCGAAACTATGCGGCCCATATAGACGAACTGAACAATGAACGCCCTGCCGAACCTGTAGTGTTCATCAAGCCTGATTCTGCGGTATTGCCCAAAGAACAAGATTTTTATATTCCTGAATTTTCGAATGATGTGCATTATGAAGTTGAGGTTTTGGTCAAGATCAAAAAAGTGGGCAAGCATATCGACCAGAAATTTGCACATAGGTACTATGATGAAGTCAGTTTAGGAATTGATTTTACCGCCCGCGATCTACAATCAAAACTCAAAGAAAAAGGCTTGCCCTGGGAAAAGGCCAAAGGTTTTGACGGTGCAGCCGTAGTGGGTAGGTGGATTCACAAAGAGAAGTACGAAAATTTAGACAGACTGGGGTTTTCGTTGTTAAAAAATGGGGAAATTGTACAATCTGGAGATACAAGTCTGATGCTGTGGAAGATAGACGAGCTCATTGCCCACGTTTCAACCTATTTTATGCTCAAAAAGGGCGATATCGTCTTTACGGGCACTCCTGCAGGTGTTGGTAAAGTAGTGCCAAATGACTACCTTGTCGGTAGAATAGAAGCGGAAGAGTTTTTCGCAATTAACGTCAGGTAATGATTTATAGTTTGGAAAAGGTCAATGAAATGGCCGAAGGAGATGAGGATTTTGTCTTGTCGGTGGTTTCAGTTTTTTTAGAGGAAGTGCCTGAAGACTTAACGGCCCTTGAAGATGCCATTGACCGAAAAGACTTTGAACAGGTTTACAAACTGGCCCATAAAATAAAACCCAATGTTGATTTGTTGGGGATGGAACAGACCCGTGCCATAGCCCTGGAAATCGAGACTTTGGGCAAGAACGAATCGAATTTGGAACAAATAGAGGGAAAATTCCCCTTGCTCAAAAAAGATATCGAACAGGTGATCGCCGAGCTGAAAAGTGACTTCGACCTTTAATCTCCACTACTTTTCTTGAATTTAGTTTGGTTATTTTTGCTGCCTACTTGCAAAGTTTCAAGTAGGCAAATACGTTTTTTATGCAGGCAGAGATCGTAACCATTGGAGATGAAATCTTGATTGGGCAGATTATCGACTCCAATTCGGCCTTTATCGCCAAAGAATTGAACAAGATCGGGGTATCTGTATACCAAATCACGTCGGTACAAGACGATCGTCAGCATATTTTAGATGCCTTGACAGAAGCCAACCGGCGTTCACAAGTGGTCATTATGACCGGTGGTTTGGGTCCGACGAAAGACGATATCACCAAGCATACCCTATGTGAGTTTTTAGAGGATGAACTGGTTCAAGATGGTGAGATCTTGGCCCATGTCGAAATGCTGTTCGAGAAATTCATTTCGACGCCCATATCTGATTTGAACCGCAAACAAGCCCTGGTGCCCACTAGGGCCGTTGTACTGAAAAACAATTATGGTACCGCTCCTGGACTGTGGATGGAGAAAAACGGTTCGGTCTTTGTTTCGCTTCCCGGGGTGCCCTTTGAGATGAAAAACTTGATCATTGATCAGGTGATTCCACGAATTATTGATAAATATGAGCGTCCGCACATTCTCCATAAAACCATCATGACCTATGGATTGGGAGAGAGTGCCGTGGCCAATAAAATAGAGGATTGGGAAAACAAGCTCCCATCCTTTGTCAAACTGGCCTATCTACCCAATTTGGGTCGGGTACGATTACGTCTGACCGCCAAGGGTACCGATATGGAACTGCTCAAAAAAACAATTGAGGCCGAAGCGAAGAAACTGTATCCGTTGATTGGCGATATCATTTATGGGGAAGAAGAAGATGAAAGTATCGAGGCACTGGTGGCCAAATTGCTGACCGATAAAAAGATGACCCTTTCGACCGCTGAAAGCTTCACGGGGGGCAAAATTGCAGGGCATATCACCGCCGTTCCAGGGGCTTCAGACTATTTTAAGGGTACAGTGGTCAGCTATGCTACCGAAACCAAAATACGATTATTGGGCGTTGATAAAGGGTTGATCGAACAATATTCAGTGGTCAGTGAAGCGGTGGCCGTGGCAATGGCCAAGAATGTAAAACAAATCTTGGGTACTGATTTCTCGATAGCCACCACGGGCAATGCGGGCCCGACCAAAGGTGATTCCGATGTCGAGGTGGGCACGGTTTTCATTGCCATAAGCACGCCCGAACGTACTTTTGCACAACAGTTCGTGATGGGCAATCACCGTGAGCGTATCGTGCAAAAGTCTGTGAACAAGGCTTTTGAGCTTTTGCAAAAGGAAATTGTAAAATTCTGAGCGGGAATTTTGCGCATCAATCGAAAAGCACTAAATTTGCACCCTCAATAAAATCACGCAAAGCGAAGGCGATGTCAAGAATTTGTGAAATTACGGGAAAAAAGGTGATGTTCGGAAACAATGTTTCCTTCTCCATCAACAAGACCAAAAGAAGATTTGACGCCAATATCTCAAAGAAGCGTTTCTATGTTCCTGAAGAGGGGCGTTGGGTGACGTTGAATGTTTCCGCCAAGGGCATCAAGATCATCAACAGAAGAGGTGTTTCAGCCGCTTTGAAAGAGGCAAGGGCCAAAGGATACACCAAATAATAGCAGAGCAAGATGGCAAAGAAAGGCAATAGAATTCAGGTTATTTTAGAGTGTACCGAGCATAAAAATTCTGGTATGCCGGGTACATCAAGGTATATTACCACCAAGAACAAAAAGAACACGCCCGATAGGATCGAAATCAAAAAATTCAATCCGATCTTGAAGCGTATGACCGTTCATAAAGAAATCAAATAAGCAGGAGTCATGGCAAAGAAGACCGTAGCAACATTACAATCGAGCTCAAAAAGATTGACAAAGGCCATCAAAATGGTCAAATCGCCCAAGTCAGGGTCCTACACCTTTGTAGAGTCTGTTATGCCCCCTGAGCTTGTAAACGAATGGTTGGCGAAGAAGTGAGCCAAACACGATATGAGAATGAAAAAAGCCGTCCCCATAACCATCAGGACGGCTTTTTTGTTTTAACATAACTCCCCTTACTTTCCTATCTTTGATTTCCAACTTTAAATGGACCAATGAGCCTATTCAAAAAAATATTTTCAAAAGAAAAAAAGGAGACGCTTGATAAAGGCCTTGAGAAGAGCAAGACCAGTTTTTTTGGCAAGCTGACCAAAGCGGTCGCGGGCAAGTCAAAGGTCGATGACGAAGTACTCGATAACCTTGAAGAGGTATTGGTCACCTCTGATGTAGGGGTCAATACTACCTTAAAAATCATCGAACGTATTGAAGAGCGGGTGGCCCAAGACAAATATATGGGCACCGATGAACTGAACACCATTTTGCGTGAAGAGATTGCAGCATTGCTCTCAGAGACCCATGTGGGCGAGGCCGAAGAATTTTTGGTGCCAGAGAATAAAAAACCCTATGTCATCATGGTGGTCGGGGTGAACGGGGTCGGCAAGACCACGACCATTGGCAAACTGGCCCGTCAGTTTAAAAATCAAGGCAAAAAAGTGGTCTTGGGCGCGGCAGATACCTTTCGTGCAGCGGCCATCGATCAATTGCAGGTATGGGCAGAGCGCGTTGATGTGCCCATCGTGAAGCAGAAAATGGGCAGTGACCCCGCTTCCGTAGCTTTTGATACTTTGAATTCTGCCGTTGCCGACGATGCCGATGTGGTCTTGATCGATACGGCGGGTCGGTTGCACAACAAGGTGAACCTGATGAACGAGCTTACCAAGGTGAAGAGGGTCATGCAAAAAGTGGTGCCCGATGCCCCACATGATGTATTGTTGATACTGGATGGTTCCACAGGGCAAAATGCCTTTGAGCAGGCCAAACAGTTTACCAAGGCCACTGAAGTTACCAGTTTGGCCGTGACCAAACTGGACGGTACGGCCAAAGGCGGGGTGGTGATCGGCATTTCCGATCAGTTTCAGATACCCGTCAAATACATTGGGGTAGGGGAAGGCATTGATGACCTACAGGTCTTTAACAAATACGAGTTTGTGGATTCGTTTTTTAAGATTTGAACAATGAAATGGCTCAGCCTGCTTTTTACCCTCTCATGTTGGCTATGCCATTCACAAATCTCCCACCCCAAAGCCAGTCCGTTTTCAGTAGTGGAACAGGAAGTGGGCCTTTCCAAAATCCGTGTTGAATATTCCCGTCCGGCCGTTCGGGGGCGTCACGTGTTCGGTCCTCAAAAAGATGGGCAAAAAGGCTTGGTGCCCTATGGGCGTATCTGGCGGGTCGGGGCCAATGAAAGCACTAAAATCACGGCAGAGGCGAATATGGAGGTAATGGGCAATAAATTGCCGAAGGGAGTCTATGCCCTATATGCCTTTCCCGATGAAAAGGAGTGGCAAATCGTTTTTCACACGAACACTGGCCACTGGGGAGATGGGCGAAAGAATTACAATCTTGATGAAGATTTGTTCAGGATAACGGCAATACCACAAGAGATACCCTATCACCAAGAAAACTTTTTAATGGCCTTTGACAATATCACCCATACTTCTGCCAACCTGAACTTGATTTGGGCCAATACCAAAGTGACCATCCCTTTTTCCGTTGATACCGATGCCCAGATGGAAGCTGAGATTGCAAAACAGATCAAAGAAAACCCTACGGCCCTGACGTACTATGAAGCGGCCCGTTACCTACAAGAACAGGGCAAAGACTTTGAACGGGCATTGCAATACCTCGAGAAGGCACTTGAGATTGGTGGCGACACCTATTATTTTCACCGGGTGAAGAGTTTGGTAGAAGCAGCATTGGGTGATTATGGCGCAGCCATCGAATCTGCCCAGATATCTTTAAAGATCGCTTCAGAATTGGAAAAGGACGAATTCGTCCGTATGAACGAAAAGAACATCAAAAAGTGGAAAGCAAAGCTGTGAGGCCATGAAGCATGTTCGGTGGAACCACACAGATTAACTTTTGTATTTTTGCATCCATTTTCTTTGGTATGCGTACAAAATCACTTAAAAAGAACAAAATCAATGTGGTGACCTTGGGCTGTAGCAAAAATGTCTACGACTCTGAGGTGCTCATGGGGCAGTTGCGTGCCAATAACAAAGAGGTGGTGCATGAAGAAGAGGGCAATGTAGTGGTCATCAATACCTGCGGGTTTATTGCCAATGCCAAGGAAGAAAGCGTCAACACCATTCTTGAATATGTGCAGAAAAAAGAGGCGGGCGAGGTCGATAAGGTATTTGTCACGGGATGTCTGAGCGAACGCTACAAACCTGATCTGCAAAAGGAGATTCCCAATGTTGATGACTACTTCGGCACCAGTGACCTGCCCAATCTTTTGAAAGCCTTGGGGGCTGATTATAAGCATGAGCTGTTGGGAGAACGCTTGACCACTACCCCAAAAAACTATGCCTATCTAAAAATTGCGGAAGGCTGTGACAGGCCATGTTCATTTTGTGCTATTCCCCTGATGCGCGGCAAGCACAAAAGCAAACCGATGGAAGAACTGGTTGCCGAAGCTGAAAAGCTCGCTGCCAATGGTGTAAGGGAACTGATTCTGATCGCCCAAGATCTGACCTACTACGGGTTGGATTTATACAAAAAGCGGAATTTGGCGGAGCTGCTTCAAAAATTGGCCAAAGTGACCGGAATTGAATGGATCCGTCTACATTATGCCTTTCCAACCGGGTTCCCCATGGATGTTTTGGAGGTTATGAAAGATGACCCAAAAATCTGCGACTATATCGATATTCCATTACAGCACATTGCAGACCCCATTTTAAAGAGTATGCGTAGGGGAACCACAAAGGCAAAAACGACCAAGTTGCTACAAGATTTTAGGGAAGCTGTGCCAGGTATGGCCATCCGTACCACCTTGATCGTTGGTTACCCTGGGGAAACCGAAGCAGATTTTCAAATTCTGAAAGATTGGGTCAGGGCTATGCGGTTTGAACGTTTGGGCTGTTTCACTTATAGTCACGAAGAGAACACCCATGCCTTTAATTTGGCAGATGATGTACCACAAGAAATAAAACAACAGCGCGCCAACGAGATCATGGAAGTACAGTCACAAATCTCATGGGAGCTGAACCAAGATAAAATCGGGAAAACCTTTCGTTGTATCATCGATAGAAAAGAGGGCAATTATTTTATTGGTCGCACCGAGTTTGATTCCCCCGACGTCGACAATGAAGTTCTGGTAGATGCCTCTAAATATTATGTGAAAATCGGAGATTTTGCGAATATCAAAATCACCGAAGCATCTGACTTTGATTTATACGGAATGCCCATTTTGTCATCTTGAGTGCTGCCGAAGAGTTGATCTATATGGCGTCGCCCATATTTTGTTGCTTTTTTCATCATCGGCCTGAATTTCGTTTTATGATATTTGTCATGACCTTTTTTTGCTAGGGAGATTACTTTTATATCTTGTAACTTGTTTTGACAACCTTAACCACTCAATCATATGTCTACAATGAAATCGAATTGGCAATTGAAACATAGCATCGTGCTATTGCGGATATTGATAGGATGGCATTTTTTGTACGAAGGCATTACAAAAATGTATGATCCTGATTGGACCTCTTTCGGATACTTGGCCTCAGCACAGGGTCCGTTAAAACCATTTTTTACTTGGCTGACCTCTGATGCCCTTATCGGATGGGTCGATACGTTGAACGTAGTTGCGTTAATTTTGGTGGGAATAACCCTTATTTTGGGCTTTCTTGAAAAAATAGGCGCCTTGGCGGGTATTGGCCTTTTGGCACTCTATTATCTGGCGCATCCTTCGCTACCTTGGCTACCCCAAATAAATGTCGAGGGCAGCTATTGGTTCGTGAACAAAAACCTGATAGAGTTGGTGGCCTGTATGATTCTTTATCAACATCCTACCGGACATGTCTTCGGGTTGGGGTGTTTTTTCAAAAACAATAAAAGAACAGCTAAAATAGAGAAGGTATGAAATGGAGTAGAAGAGATTTGCTAAAAGGTTTGGGCGGTCTGCCAATATTGGGAGCTGTTTGGTGGGCCGGGGCCGCCAATACGGTCAGTGGCCGAAGAGAACGCTCTGAAATATTGGAACAGTTGAACATAGCCCCATCGTTGCCGCCTACCGTACCTGACATAACGGGCGACCCTGTTCGCGTGGGTATTATTGGCTTTGGAGGCCGGGGCGAGCATTTGTGCCGCGCCATGGGTTTCGCCACCAAAGAATGGGTAGAGGCCATGGAATTGGAGGCCAATGAAAATCCCAACCACAAAGCTTTGGAAGATTTTTTAAAACAAGATAAGCTGAACGTGCGCATAACAGCGGTCTGTGACGTTTTCGATGTTCGGGCCGAGATGGCCATCAATGCCTTTGCTACAAAAGATAATACCATAAAACGCTATAAGACCCATCAAGAGATGATCGACAGCGGTGAGGTCGATGCCATTGTCATTGCTACCCCCGATCATTGGCATGCCCCTATGTCAATCGACGCGCTCAATAAAGGGATTCATGTATATGTTGAAAAACCCATGACCCATACCATTGAAGAGACTTATAGACTTCGTGAGGCGGCCAAAAAATCAAAAGCCGTATTTGCCGTAGGCCACCAGCACAGGCAAACGTTGAGTTTCAAGACGGCACAAGACATTGTATCGAAAGGTACTTTGGGCCACGTTTCGCTCATACAGACCAATACAAACCGGAATGACGACAATGGTGCCTGGAACTATGATATTCATGAAAAGGCGAGTGAACAGACCATTGACTGGGAAATGTTTTTGGGTACTGCTCCCAAAATACCGTTCAATAAAAACCATTTTTTTAGATGGCGTAAATGGTGGTCGTATGGTTCAGGGCTTTCAGGTGACCTATTGACCCATGACTATGACCGTTTGAACTGTGTGCTGAATATGGGTATTCCAAAATCAGTTATGGCATCTGGTGGCATCTATACCCACAACGATAGCCGAACCGTACCCGATGTACTACAGGTGAATATGGAATTTCCTGAGTTCAGTACAGGCAGCAGCCAGAAAAAGGGCAAAGAAAAGGGTATGACCTTTTGTTATAGCGCCACCTTGGGCAATGGCTTCAACAGACCCACTATCTTGATGGGGCACGATGCCACCATGGAACTGGGCAATAAACTTACCGTATGGCCAGATGGTGGCTCTACCCGATATGCTGAAATGCTCGAAGCAGAGAAAATGCGACCAGTGGCTCCGATCTACCAATACAACCCCGGAGCCAATGTACCAGATGCCATTTCTTCGGCCACATCACAATATTTCGCTGATAAGGGCCTTATGTGGACATACATCAATGGCCAAAGGGTCGATTCAACCTTTTTACATATGCGTGAATGGTTGAGTGCAATCAAGAACGGTGGCAAGGTGAGCTGTGGAATCGATGAAGGCTTTGATGAGGCCATTACCGCCCATATGGCCGGCCTTTCTTGGAAATTGGGCAAACGAATCGATTGGGATGCCGAAAGCGAAACATTGGTGCCCATAGAGGGGATTGATTTTGATGAAGCCTTATTGGCAGAATCTTTGGATTTTGACAAGAAAGAGACTGATAAACCCGTCGAGATGTTGTCATAGACTTCGATGATTGAATGAAAGGTCCCGACCTGTAATGGGTCGGGACTTCTTTTATCCTCTCTTTTCGGGCGACAGATAGTTGTATACGATTCCGGCGATGATGGCCCCTAAAATAGGCGCTATCCAAAAAAGCCAAAGTTGGGGAACGGCCCATGAGCCATCTGCAAAAAGGGCCTGACTGGTACTTCGGGCAGGGTTTACAGATGTGTTCGTTACAGGTATACTGATTAGATGAATAAGGGTAAGTCCAAGACCGATCGCCAAGCCCCCCATATATTTTGGGGCTTTGGAGTGGGTGGCCCCTAAAATGATGATCAAGAACATGAAGGTCATCACCACTTCGGTAATAAAAGCGGACGTCATACCGTAACCACCGGGCGAATGCTCTGCATAACCATTGGCCGCAAAGCCACCTATTTCAAAGCCAGGCTTTCCAGTAGCGATCAGATAAAGAATTCCTGCGCCCGCTATGCCTCCCAGTATCTGTGCCACAATATAGGGCAATACGTCTTTTTTACTGATTCTGCCACCAACGGCCAATCCGATGGTCACTGCAGGGTTCAGGTGACAACCCGAAATATGGCCAATGGCATAGGCCATGGTCAATACGGTGAGTCCGAATGCCAAGGCGACCCCTACAAATCCGATTCCGAGTTCAGGAAACGCTGCAGCAAGTACCGCACTTCCACATCCACCAAGAACCAACCAAAGCGTACCGATAAACTCAGCTACAAGTTTTTTCATAATGATTCTTATTTAGTTAGTATACCTGTTTAGAAACTATTTTGGCAATAAAGTCACATCTTGACCATTTACATATTAACATAGATATGACCGGCCTGTGGAATGTCGGTGAGGTCGAATTCTTTTTCATTCAACACGATACCATGTTCTAGGAAGGCCTTTAGGTTGGCCAACCAGAATGTCCACCCACAGCTACAGCCGTTGTATATGTTCATTTTGGTCTCTTCATCGGTGGGCATATCATACTGTCTTAAGGTGAGTAGTACGGCATCTTTTTTATCTTCAAGCGCAACGGAAACTTTGCAAATGTCATTGGCAAATGAAAATTTGAAAAAATCAGAGCCGTTGGCCTCCAAGATGGTGCCTTTTTCTTTTCCGTTCCAATTGTGCCATTCCCAAGTATAGTCATCACCTGTTTGTATGAGGCTCTCAGGCTTCCTGTTTTTTCCTTGTGCATCTGTATAGACCGCTTTCCGTAAGAACCATGTTTCAATGCCCGTTTTTGTGGCCCAACACCAATACAGCTTATCCAAGGGTGCCTTGATATATATTTTTTTGGTGAATTCGGTAAAGTCAAAAGGTTTCATTTTTTGCGTTTTAGTTCATATTCATAAAGTTCACGACCCAATTGCGCCAAAAAAGGAATGCCCACCTCATCATACTCATAGAGATCGTCATTGAATATTTCATCTTTGTTCACCAAAATGGTGGCCGTGAGCATAAAGTCGACATTGTTTTTGGTGTCTTTTATATAAGCACAATCGGTAAGGGTACCGTAGGCATAGCCCACCTTGTTATAAATGTTGATATAGTCTGGCAAAGGTTCTTCTGAATCACCATAGATGAAGAACTTGCCATAGCTGTCATAGTATTTTTCTTTTTGATAGTCCGCCTCTTTAGGGAGTATTTGCATGGCGTTCAACAGAAAATGATGCTGGTCGTTGGTGAGGTCAAAACGTTCTTCCTCTGAAAATTGCTCGGGAAAAATAATCCGTTTCAACAAAGCATGCTGGGCTTTGATAGGGTAATAATTTTTCAACCCAAAGTCAAAAGGCTCTTGGTATAGGGAATCTTGGGCATAAAACCCCTTTCCTTTTTTGATTCCCATTAGTTTCAATGCAACCGGAACATTGTTGACAATGGGGTTGGAAGTCACCGTGGTGCTATCATTCGTATAGATGATCAAGGGTTTTGTCGTGACATCATCGCCATTTTTGACCGACAACCGGTGCGAAATACGTATGGGCGCAACACCTCTTTTTTTCAATCTTTGATTGAGGTCGTCGAACCCCAAAAACTCAATTAACCTGTTATTGGCGGCATTATCGCTGACAGCAAAAATTTGGAGTATGGCCTCAGAAAAACTGGTCTCTATAGAATCACCCTCGATATAAAACCGGGTATCGCGATGTACCGAATCGATTTCGTTCAGTTTTTCCAGTGCGACAACTGCTGCGGGAAACTTAACTGTGCTGGCCGGATAAAAATAGGTACCGACATTGACCTGAAAATCGTAATCGGTAAAATTTAGACTATCACCATAGCGGTCGATTTGGGTATATCGTATCTGCACCTCGTATTGGTCGAGATTGTCAATCACCCGTTTGATACGGACATCTTCTGATGACAGGGCCTTTTTTAAAGGGTCACCCGCTGTTTTTTGTTCACATGCCAAGAAAAATGAGGCAACAATGGCCACCACCAAAAGGGTTCTTGACATGAGCTGTTGTTTACATCTCTTCATAGACCTCACCTCTATGGGGTTTTAATACATCTCGAACGCTTTTCATCTCTGATTCATCGACCACCATGTAAGCCATGCTGTGCATATCGCTGAAATGGGAAAAACCTGTGATGTCGTTGTTTAATTTTTCGAGAAAGATAAATTCTGCCAAATGCTTTTCATGGTGTTCTGCGGTTTTGGCGGCTGCAGGACCACGAAAGTCCCAGATGAGTTTTATTTTTCGATGTACCGATTTTTCCATGAGTTATTTTTCGTCAAGCACTGAAATGCCCTTTTCAGCAAAGTTTTTAAAATCTATGGCATATTTCATTGACTGTTTTTTAAAGGCACCTGGCATGAGCAACCCCATGAGTCTCATGCCCAATGAAGAGAATTGAAACTCACTTTCAGAAATCCAACGGGTCTTGCCATCTTCTTCCTTGAAATAATTTTTCTGAATGTTATGTACCCCTTTGGTATCGTATGTCAGATGAAATTCTTCTGGCAGGTTTCTTTTGATGATCGTCTCTACCATTTCAATAGTTTTCTTTCCCATTTTGTATTTAAGGTTCATTCGGGCACCTTCTTCACCAGGGTTTTGCGAAAGCTGTTCGTAGCCCATGAAACCTCTTTGCCAGTGTTTCATGTTTTCAGCATTGTCGAGTTTCTTGAGAAATTCATCTCTGGGAAGGTCAATAAGAATCTCGGTAGTGTATTTCATTGGTGTTGGTTTTGCTTACTAATGTACTAAAATATTGACTTGCAGTGCCTACTAAAAATCTGTTAATCAAGGTAGAGTACTCTTGCCCAACATGAAGTTATTGTTATTTTTGCCAAATGCATTTTTCGGCCAAAGTCAACCCCAAACTTATTTTTTTAATAGGTATATTCAGCCTTGTATCATCTTGTAGCTCCTTTTTTAAGGAAAAGGAAGAGAAAAAACCCATAGCGAGGGTAGGTGAACACTACCTCTACCGAGAAGATATGGAACCTTTGGTAGACGAAAGCCTATCACCCCAAGATAGTACGGCTTTTGTCGTGAACTACATCAACAATTGGGCGGCAAAGCAGTTGCTGCTATCAAAGGCCAAAATCAATCTTTCTGAAGAACAACTTTCAAAGTACGATAAGCTTGTTGATGAATATCGCACCGATCTCTACACCCGGGCCTATCTCGATGCCCTGGTCGAGCAATCAAACGATACTACGATCAGCAGCGCTGAACTACGAGGGTTCTATGAAGATGAAAAAGAGAATTTTGTATTGAACAAAAAATTGGTTCAGCTTCGTTTCGTGGTGCTGCCCAATCAATTTCTTAATAAGGACGAGGTTAAAGAGAAGTTGCGGACTTTTGAGGATGATGATCGTCGATATCTCGATTCCATAGCGGTACAGTTCAAGAAATTGCACTTGAACGATTCGGTTTGGGTCAGTGCATCAAGGGTCATTAATGAAATCAGCCCCCTGAATTCTGATAACCAGCACAGGTACTTAAAAAAATCACAATTTTTTGAACTGCAAGATTCATTAGGGGTATATTTGGGAAAAGTTATCCAAGTTTTAGAGGCCAATGAAATCGCACCATTGCCCTATATTACCCCCAATATACGACAGATTATCCTTAACAGAAGAAGACTTGGCCATATCAAAAAATTACAAACGGAAATCATAGATGAAGCAATCAAAAAAAATGAATTTGAACTGTATAGATAGAGTAAGCTCGTTGTTCTTGTTGTTCATGACGGTCGGACTGGCTTATGCTTTTGGTCAAGAATCGGCTGAGATGACTGCCGTGAACGATACCGTGAAATCCATCAACAAAGTAAAGATAGATGGTATTGCAGCTGTGATAGGTGACTATGTGATATTGGAATCTGATATTGAAAAGACATTGATCGATCTTCGGAGCCAAGGGGCATCGACCGAGGACATCACGCACTGCCAGCTATTGGGAAAATTGATGGAAGACAGGCTGTATGCCCACCAAGCGGTGCAAGATAGCCTTTTGGTATCAGATGATCAAGTAAATGCCCAAAGCGATGCACAAATCAATGAACTGGTCTCTAGAATTGGAAGCATTGAAAAAATGTTGAAGTACTACAAAAAACCAGATCTAGAATCATTTAGATCTGAACTTTTTGAAATCAACAAACTGCGTATGCTCTCAGAAAAAATGCAGGGCAAAATAGTAGAAGATCTTGAAGTGACCCCAGAAGAGGTACGGCAGTTTTTCTTTAAGATTCCCGAAGGTGAGCGACCAGTATTCGGTGCAGAACTTGAAATTGCCCAAATAGTAAAGCAGCCAAAAGCATCTGAAGAAGAAAAACAAAAGGTCATCGATCGGTTAAAGACCATTAAGCAAGATGTCGAGGAAAATGAAGCAAGCTTCAATGTCAAGGCCATTTTGTATTCGCAAGACCCTGGTTCAAAATCAAAAGGCGGCCTCTATCCTGGAATGACGAAAGAGACCCCGTTTGTAAAAGAGTTCAAAGATGCAGCTTTCAGTCTTCAAGAGGGCCAGATTTCCGAGCCTTTTGAGACCATGTTCGGTTATCATATTGTCAAGGTTGAGAAGGTAAGGGGCCAAGAGCGTGATGTGCGACATATCTTGTTGATTCCTGAAATTTCTGAAAAAGCTACTGAGACCGCCCTTAAAGAACTTGATACCATTCGCCAGCACATTCTTGATGGCAAGTATACCTTTTCTGAAGCGGCCCTGAATTTTTCAGATGAAAAAGAGACCAAATTTGATGGCGGACTTCTTAGAAACCCCATCAACTTTGATTCCCGTTTTGAATTGACGAAAATGGATCCAACACTCTATAACCAGGTAAGAAATCTAAAGGATGGTGAAATTTCGAAAGCTGTAAGGGAAGATGACCCTAGGGGAGGGGCACCCAAATTCAAGATTATGAAAATCTCGAACCGATATGATGAGCATGTGGCAGATTTTGCCAGAGATTACATAAAGATTCAAGAATTGGCCTTGCGTGAAAAGCAACTCAAAGCCATCCAAAAATGGATGACCGAGCACATTCAAGACACCTATATACATGTTGACCCCGAAAACAAAGACTGCAATTTTGCCAATAACTGGTTAAAAGAGTAAATGCATGTCTGATGTAGCCGCAATCAAAAACCTTGTTGAAAAACACCGGGCCCTAAAGAATGAGATCGCAAAGGTCATCATAGGGCAAGATGAGGTAGTTGATCAGATTCTGTTGTCTATATACACTGGGGGGCATTCATTGCTCATTGGTGTTCCCGGTTTGGCAAAGACCCTCATGGTGAATACCATTGCCCAGACCCTTGGCCTGGACTTCAAGCGTATTCAATTTACCCCTGATTTGATGCCAAGCGATATTTTGGGCAGCGAAGTGCTTGACAAAGACCGCAATTTCAAATTTATCAAGGGCCCTGTCTTTGCCAATATTATTTTGGCCGATGAAATCAACAGAACCCCGCCCAAAACACAGGCAGCACTGTTGGAAGCCATGCAAGAGCGTGCGGTGACCATTGCCGGTCAGCGACATAAGCTTGAATCACCTTATTTTGTTTTGGCGACCCAAAACCCAATTGAACAAGAGGGTACCTATCCCTTACCAGAGGCACAACTAGACCGCTTTATGTTCGCCATTAAATTGGGCTATCCATCCATTGACGAAGAGGTCGATATCGTGAAATCGACCACATCAGATCGGTCAGTGGTGCTCAACACGCTTTTCAGCGCAGATGCCATCAATGACATTCAGCATCTTATTCGTCGAATCCCTGTTCCTGATAATGTGGTTGACTATGCGGTTAAGCTGGCCAATAAGACCAGGCCCACGCTTGATGGCGCTTCCGATTTTGTCAAGAATTATATCGATTGGGGAGCCGGCCCCAGGGCATCCCAAAATTTGGTTTTGGGGGCAAAGGCCCATGCCGCCATATCAGGCAAGTTTTCCCCTGACATTGAAGATGTAAAAGCGGTGGCACATGGTATCTTGAGACATCGAATACTCAAAAACTACAAGGCTGAGGCCGACGGCATATCCATCGAAGCGATTATTGATAGCCTTTTGTAAAGGCATATTTTTGTCCGTGAAATAATCAGGATGTGATAAAGACCGGCACAGATTTTTGATAACTGCCAAAAAGCGTGCTAATCAGCGCATGATTAGTTTCAAAGCCCGCTCTTATTTTGTAATTTTAGCAAATTATAATTTCGAAAATTCAACTACAAAATGGCATTTGATATAGACATGATCAAGAGCGTCTATGCTACCATGGGCGAACGGGTAGAAATAGCGCGAAAATTGGTGGGAAGACCCCTTACCCTTGCAGAGAAAATTTTGTACTCCCATCTATGGGAAGGCAATCCGCAAAAAGCTTTTGCCAGAGGTAAGGATTATGTCGATTTTGCCCCCGATCGTGTCGCTTGCCAAGACGCTACGGCACAAATGGCGCTTCTGCAGTTCATGCACGCCGGCAAGCCCAAAGTTGCGGTACCTACCACCGTGCACTGTGATCACTTGATTCAGGCCAAAGTAGGAGCGGAAGCAGATTTGAAAAGGGCCAACGAAACCAGCAATGAAGTTTTCGATTTTCTAGAATCGGTCTCGAACAAATATGGAATCGGTTTTTGGAAACCTGGCGCAGGGATTATCCACCAAGTGGTATTGGAGAATTATGCCTTTCCTGGGGGGATGATGATCGGTACGGATTCACATACTGTAAATGCCGGTGGATTGGGCATGGTAGCCATAGGAGTAGGCGGCGCCGATGCAGTTGATGTAATGGCCGGAATGCCTTGGGAGTTAAAGTTTCCCAAGCTCATTGGGGTCAAACTGACCGGAAAATTGTCAGGGTGGACGGCCCCCAAAGACGTTATTTTGAAAGTGGCCGATATTCTAACGGTAAAAGGAGGTACGGGCGCCATTATCGAATATTTCGGTGAGGGAGCCACCTCAATGTCATGCACCGGTAAGGGTACGATCTGTAATATGGGTGCCGAAGTTGGGGCCACGACCTCTACTTTTGGCTATGACGAATCAATGGATCGCTATTTAAGGGCCACTGATCGTGTCGATGTGGCAGATGCGGCCAAAGAGGTAAAAGAACATCTAACCGCCGATCCCGAGGTCTATGAAAATCCAGAGGATTATTTCGACCAACTGATAGAAATCGACCTATCTACCTTAGAGCCCCATCTGAACGGGCCTTTCACACCAGATTTGGCGACCCCCATATCAGAGATGAGTGAAGCGGCAAGAGAAAACGATTGGCCTTTGAACGTTGAGGTCGGACTTATCGGTTCTTGTACCAATTCATCTTATGAAGATATTTCAAGAGCGGCATCTTTGGCAAAACAAGTGGCCGATAAAAATCTAAAGACAAAATCAGAGTTTACCATCACCCCTGGTTCTGAGCAGGTTCGTTACACGATTGAACGTGATGGCTTTATCGATACGTTCAACAATATTGGCGCCACGGTATTTGCCAATGCCTGTGGCCCCTGTATCGGTATGTGGGACCGCTATGGTGACAAGGCGGCCAATGGCCCCCGAAATACCATTGTACATTCGTTCAATCGAAATTTTGCAAAGCGGGCTGATGGCAATCCAAACACCTTGGCCTTTGTGGGTTCGCCCGAACTGGTCACCGCCATCGCCATTGCAGGCCGGTTAGATTTCAACCCTGTAACCGATAAACTGATCAATGAGGATGGGGAAGAGGTAATGCTCGACGAACCACGCGGGTATGAACTGCCACCAGAAGGATTTGCAGTCGAGGATGCCGGATATATACCTCCAAAAGAAGATGGAAGCGGTGTTGAGGTAAAAGTGGCCAAAGATTCTGAGCGGCTACAGTTGCTCGAGCCGTTTGTGCCCATTAAGCCAGAAGCCCTTAAAGGCATGAAATTACTTATCAAGGCATTTGGCAAGTGTACCACCGACCATATTTCAATGGCGGGTCCATGGTTGCGGTACAGGGGCCACCTCGACAACATTGCCAACAATACGTTGATAGGCGCTGTCAATGCATTTAACAAGAAGACAAATTTTGTCAAGAACCAATTAACGGGTGAATATGGTGGTGTGCCTGACACACAAAGGGCCTACAAGGCCGAGGGAGTCAAAACAATTGTGGTCGGTGACCACAATTATGGCGAAGGTTCTTCTCGCGAACATGCCGCCATGCAACCAAGGCACTTGGGCGTGGCCGCAGTATTGGTAAAATCTTTTGCAAGAATCCATGAGACCAATCTAAAAAAGCAGGGGATGTTGGCCTTGACCTTTGTCAATGAGAATGATTATGATCTTATACAAGAAGATGATACCTTTAATTTTGTTGATATCGCTGATTTCACTCCTGGCAAGCCCTTGACCATTGAAGTAATACATGCAGATGGAAGCAAAGATACCATTATGGCCAACCATAGCTATAATGTTTCACAGATAGAATGGTTTAAAGAGGGTTCAGCCCTGAACCTGATAAAAAAGGAAAATGCTTAACGCTTTGATGATTATAAATAAAAGAACTCCTGATTTTTCAGGAGTTCTTTATTTTTGAACAAACCTTCCCAACTAACCATGAAATTTAAAAGAAAAACCGTTCTCAACCTACTGCTCATTCTTTTTGTGCTGTCTTTCTTTGTAACCCCGATGGGCTATTATGGAAAGCTCTTTTTAATTAGGGCCTTCAACTTTGGCCCCAAAGTGATTGCTGAACAAGAAAGGAAAAAAATTGTCGATTATGACTGGAAACTGAAGGATGCCAATTGGGATTTTTTCAATTTCGAGAATTCGAAAGACTATGTTGTCTTTATCAATTTCTGGGCATCATGGAAATTGATTTCAGAAGCAGAGCTCCACAGCATTCAAAAATTATACGATAAATATGCGGGCGAAGTCGTTTTTTATGTCATTACCAATGAAGAACGCCCGCCGGTAGAAGAGTTCATGCAAAGAAAAGAATTCACTTTTCCGGTCACTTATTTGATCATTGGCGAAAAGGCCCCCGTAAATGTTGATATTGTGCCCTCATCGTACATCATCGACAAAGAGGGAAACATTGCGGTGCATGTAGAAGATGGCATAGCGAATTGGAACACCGATGAGATCCATCAGTTGTTGGACACACTGATTGCGCGATAATTTTACTTCTTCTTGAAATATTTAAAGGGCACTACCAACATTCCGAAGCATTCCCCATCTTCCTTGCCCAAATGTTTGTGATGAATTTTATGCGCTCTTCTGACCCCACGGGCATACCAGTTGTTGGCATTTCTGAATATTTTGAAACGTTGGTGGATAAAAATGTCGTGTACCATGAAATAGGCGATACCATAAGCCAATATACCAAAACCAAGAGGCCAACCGTACCAAAAGTCGGTCTGGGCACCTAAATAGAAACAGACCATGCTCACCACGGCATAAAAAAGAAAAAAAGCATCGTTGCGTTCAAACCATGAGTCATGATCTTTTTTATGATGGTCTTTGTGAAGACTCCAGAGAAATCCGTGCATGATATATTTATGGGTGAACCATGCCATAAATTCCATAAAGGAAAAAGTGGCCAAAAAAATCAATATCCAAACAAGAATCTTCATTACTGTACCAAATTTAATTTATAGTTGACATATGATTTCGCCAATAACCCAAATTTTTGATAATTAGGTACCCTAATGCGCGTATTTTTGATTTCTAAAGGCGGTGTTTTAACCAATTTGTCCAATAGCTTGTTATAATATTTGTATGCCGTATAAACACCAAACTTAGAATCATTGCAAAGTTTCGTTATGCCCAGATAACCCTTTTTGAAATCGTCTCTTATTTCTTCGACGATGCGATTTTTTGACTTTTCGTCAAGCTCTGCTAAATTGATGTATGGAAAATAGGTTCGGTTCAATTCTTCATAATCGGCCTTAAGGTCTCGTAAAAAATTCACTTTTTGAAAAGCAGACCCCAAGGCCATGGCCGACTCTTTCAATGCTTCGTATTTTTCTTTATCTCCCTTTACAAACACACAAAGGCACATTAGGCCAACCACGTCGGCCGATCCATAAATATATTCTTTATACTCGCTTTCGGTGCTATATTCTTTTTTGGTAAGATCCATTCGCATGCTCTTCATAAAAGAGTCTACCAAGTGTTTGGGAATTTGGTATGTGTGGTAGGTATGCTGAAAAGCATTCAAGATGGGGTTTAGACTGATTCGCTGTGAAAGGGCCTTTTCTAGATCATCTTCAAAGTGGTTCAACAAATCTTCTTTGTCATACTCATGAAAACTGTCAACAATCTCATCAGCAAACCTGACGAAACCGTAAATATTATAAATGTCTGACCGTATCGAGGATGATAGCATTTTAGTGGCCAAAGAAAAAGAGGTGCTATACGATTTGGTGACCGTTTTGCTGCATTGATACGAAACTTTGTCGAAAACCGCTTTCATGTACTATTTGTATTGTTTGATGATGAGGTCTGAAACCAATTTTCCTGATATCAAAGCGGGTGGAACACCTGGTCCCGGTACGGTCAATTGCCCTGTGAAGAACATATTCTTGACTTTTTTGTTCTTCAATGGTGGCCTTAGAAAAGCAGTTTGGCGTAGCGTATTGGCCATGCCATAGGCATTGCCCTTGTATGAATTGTAGTCTTTGACGAAATCTTTCACACAATAGCTTTCTTTAAATATAATGCTATTTTTAATCTCTTGCCCAGTGCGATGTTCGAACCTATCGGCAATGATGTCGAAATATTGGTTTCGCAGTGTATCGGTATCCTCCAAGCCAGGTGCGATGGGAATCAAGAAAAATCCTGTTTCACAATCATCAGGTGCCATTGTGCTATCAGAAACCGATGGAAAATTGGCATAGAACAATGGCTTTTCGGGCCATTTCGGATTGTCATAGATTTCTTTGGCGTGCGCCTCAAAATCAGTATCAAAAAATAGATTATGATGTTCAATATTTTTCAGTTTCTTGTTGAAACCAACATAGAACAAAAGGCTAGAGGGAGCAAAGGTTCTATTCTGCCAGTAGGTTTCAGAAAATTGCCTGTACCTTGCATCCAACAATGTTTCTGAATGGTGGTAATCGGCTCCGCTGACCACTATATCACAGGCTACTTCTTTGTTGTTTACCGTAACCGATCGCACTTGGCCTTTTGAAACATTAATTTTGTTGACCTGGCTTTCGGTATAAATAGCAACCCCCAATTCGGTGGCCAATTTTTGCATTGCCTCTATGATTTGGTACATACCACCTTTTGGATGCCAAGTACCCAAACCGAAATCGGCATAGTTCATAAAACTGTAAAATGAAGGGGTTTTACTGGGTTTTGCGCCTAGAAAGAGCACAGGAAATTCTAAGATGGAGACCAATTTGGGATTATTGACCCTTTTTCGAACTTCTTGACTGATATTCTTAAAAAACTGATCGATCCTGAGAACCGTGTCTGCCGTGACCAGCTCAAAAGGGGATTGCCCTGGTCTAAGCACTATGTCGTTGATGGCGACATCATAATTCTTTTTGGCCTTGCCAATGAACTTTCTAAGTTCTTGTGAACTTCCGGCTTCCAACCGTTCGAATTCTTTACAAATTTTATCAAGGCTATCACCTATGGTTACTTGATCATCGGTAAAAAATATTTTATAGGCGGGATCAAGCTTTTCAAGATGGTAGAAATCGGAGGTATTTTTCCCAAAGTCTTGAAAAAAATTTTCGAAGATGTCAGGCATCCAATACCAACTGGGCCCCATATCGAAAGTAAAACCATCTCTTTTGAGTTGTCGTGCCCTGCCACCAACAGTACTGTTTTTCTCGAGAATGACCACGTCAAAATTGTTTTTGGCCAAATAGCAAGCCGTAGACAGTGATGAGAATCCAGAACCTATGATTACAACTTTTTTCATTTAAATACGGCTAGAGTGCTTCTGCGAGTTGATCTATTGTGCCAAACGTTCTTACAGAACTCGGCAATTCATGCGACGAAAGATGCTGCAATTGACGTCCTAAAATCCAAAGTTTTGATTGGCCATGACGATTCAGGTCATTGGTGAAATCTGTAATATATTTTTCCAATCGATCTTTTGTCGGTGAGACCGTGAAGTAAGACACAAAATGAATATTGTCAAAGTACTTTAATAAATCACCCAGGTTTTCAAGAGGCATGGTCTGACCTAGATATATGGTTTTATAGCCTCTGAGCAGTATCTCATAGTTCACATAGAGCAGCCCTATTTCGTGTATTTCGTTCTCTGGAAGGAAAAGTGCGAAAACCTTATCATTCCTTCTTGGAGCCCTGGATTGCAATTGCTCGACATGTACATGGATTTTCTGTTTTATCAAGTTGGTGATAAAATGTTCGTGCGCCGGACTTATGGTATCGGTCTGCCACAAGAGGCCAAGTTCGGTCAAGAGCGGTATGAAAACATCGTAGAATACTTCTTTAAACGATTTTTTCTCTAAAAGCGCATCATATGTTTCGTAAAATAGACTTTGGTCGAAATTTACCATTGCCAGTTTTAAGGCATTTATGGCATGGCTCTTTTCACTTGTGCTTGAGATTATTTCACTGACTTTTTTGGGTATCTCACCTTCCGATATCCTGGCAATTTTGGAAATCTTGTAGCCGTTGTTGTAGAGCAAGGTGATGTTCAACAATTTTTGAAGGCTCGCAAGGCTGTAGGTGCGTATATTGGTACTTGTTCTTTCGGGAGTGAAAAGATTGTAACGTTTTTCCCATATTCTTATGGTATGGGCCTTAATTCCCGACAGGTTTTCCATATCGCGAATGCTGAACGATTGTTTTACATTGTTCATTTTTTTGTAAAAATGGTTAAACAAATGTAGTTTAATAAAGCATTCGACCTTTAAAAAGGTACGTTAAAATTTACATTGGAATAAAAATGGAGTGGATATAGGCCGGTAAAAACAAAAAAATCCCAACCAGATTTGGTAGGGATTTGTACCCGGGATGGGAGTCGAACCCACACGCTCTAATGAACACATGGCCCTCAACCATGCCTGTCTACCAGTTCCAGCACCCGGGTGTGCTTTGGGCAGGCAAAGATAGAAAAGTATTTTTACAGCCAAGTCCAAATTTTAGGTTAAAAGACCCGATATCTTACACCGGTTTTATTGGTGATAACTTTCATTTCAAATAATCATCGCAATCAGTACCTTTGGTGATAGACCCTTTTATGACAACAAGTTGATTGCTAAAAGTACCATGGACAAAATCTTGGTTCCGATTGATTTTTCTGAATATTCTCTGTATGCCTTGGAAGTGGCGGCCCAGATAGCCACAAAGACCAAAGCCAGTATAGTGATGTTGCATATGCTGGGGCTTTCAGAAGCAGTATTGGCAAAAAGTGACAGGCAAGAGCACGAAGAGGCCCAATACTACATGAACATGGCCAAAAAGCGCTTCAAACCCCTATTGGAGGAACCTTTTCTTAAGGGAATAGAGGTTGAGGTCATGCTTCAGAACTATACCATATTCAGTGAACTGGACCAAATTGCCGAAGAAAATTGGGTAGATTTGATTGTGATGGGCTCCCATGGGAATAGCGGAATCGGCCCTTTTGTGGTCGGGTCCAATACCGATAAGGTCATTCGAACCTCTCGGGTGCCCGTTTTGGTCATAAAGAGGAAACATTCCTCATTTGATGTGAACAAAATAGTGTTCTCGACCGATCTTGGGGAAGAGAGTATAAGGGCTTATAAAAGAGCTCGTGAATTTGCCGAAAGATTTTCGGCCGAATTGAAAGTGTTGTTTATAAACCTTCCCAACAAAGACTTCAAGAGTACCAAGGAAATCAACAAGAAAATCGATGTTTTTCGGGCGTTGGCCGGTACAGATGTTGTTATCGATGTTTCTAATGACTACAGCATCGGCAAGGGAATCATGGGCTTTTGTGAGAGACAGGGTGCAGACTTGGTCATCATTCCCACACGCGGCAGAACCGGGCTTGTTCACTTTTTTAAGGGCAGTATTGGTGAAATGTTGACAAAGCGTTCCGTTACCCCGGTGCTTACGATGAAAATATAGCCGTTATTTATCTTTTTTTAGAAGAAGTTCCAATTTGCCCAATAGCACCAATTCAGATTTATTTTTACCAGAAAAAGCATTGGCTATGGCATGGGCCGTCTTGAGGATAAGTTCTTTCACTTTTGGAGAAAAAATGCTATAGTGCTCATGGTAAAAATCCTCAAATTTTTCGAAACAACTAGGGCCCTCCTTTTCATATTCCAATAACCAATCAAATACAATTTCGATTTGAAAAGCGGAATCGGAGCCGAATTCATCTTCGGTATCATCTAATGAGAGCCATTGGTCGCGAACTATTTTTTTCAAAGCATCCAATTCTCTTATGTGTACAGATTGGTCTGCCATTGCAATTGAATAGAACAGACAACCTACTTTTTGGTAAAATGCATTGCCGACTTCTGATGAACTTGAAAGTGTCATGACATTAGGGTTATGAGAATAAATGTAGGGCAATCATATATCAAATTTGATGATATAAATCAGTTAATGACTACATTTGAGAATATGAAGGTTTTCGAAAAGGTCGGCGGTATTTTCAGATTACTTGCTGAGGCTGTTTCTGAAGGTATTTTAGTGGTCAACAGCAAAAGCCTAATAGTGGGCTGCAATGGTTCGGCCTATCAAATGTTCGGTTATGAAGAAGGAGAATTGCTCAACCGACCGTTAAATGTCTTGATACCCCATCGATTTCACCATTCACATGATGGGCACGTAAAGAAATTTTTGTTGGGTGGTGAGAAAAGACGTATGGGGGTCGGGTTGGATCTACACGGTATTCGTAAGAACGGGGACCAGTTTCCTTTAGAAGTGGGGCTAAACCCATTTGAGCTATCTGGCAACACCTATGTTATGGCCCTTATTCTTGATGTGACACACCGAAAAGAGCAAGAAACGCATATCAAAAAATTAAATACGGAATTAGAACAAAAAATCATACTGCGCACCCAAGAATTACAAGATAAGGTTTCTGAGCTCAAAGAAGAGGTCAAGAGAAGAAAAGAGGCAGAAGAAAGGGCCAATGAAGCGCTTCAAAGAGAAAAAGAACTGGGTGAACTGAAGACCAAGTTTCTGTCGATGGTATCGCACGAATTCAAAACGCCGCTCAGTGCCATACTTACTTCTACGGCCTTGCTCTCAAAATATACACAGACCGAGCAGCAAGAGAAACGCAACAAACACTTGAGCACGATAAAGGGCAAGGTCAAATATCTTGACAACATCTTGAGTGATTTTCTTTCAGTGGAAAAATTGGAATCAGGAAAGATCAAATATAATGTTCACGTTTTTCCTTTGAGCAAAGTGATCAATGAGGTGGTATATGGCTCTAATATGTTATTGAAAACCGGGCAAAAAATACTGTATCCGAATAACATCGACGAAATTGTTCTTGAATTTGATGAGAAGATATTGGAACTGGTATTGTCAAACCTCATCAATAACGCCATCAAATATTCTTCAGAAGACTCAACAATCGATTTACAAGTAGAAAAGCACAAAAAAGACATAACCATTAGGGTCATCGATGAGGGTATTGGTATACCTGAAGACGATCAGAAGTATATATTCGACCGTTACTATAGAGCTGCCAATGCTCTTTTGACGCAAGGTACTGGCATTGGGTTGAACATCGCCAAAGCCCATCTTGAAAACTTGGGGGGCAGTATTATCTTTACAAGTATCGTAAATGAGGGAACAACATTTGAGTTGAGGCTTCCTCTTAAAAGCTCTAAATTAGAAGTATGAAAAAAATACTCCTGATAGAGGATGATACGGCACTTAGGGATAACACGACAGAGCTACTGGAGATTTCTGGATATGAAATTGTTTCTGCACCTAACGGTAGAATTGGAATAGAAAAGGCTCGATCTTATCAGCCCGATCTCATTATTTGCGATATCATGATGCCAGAAATGGATGGGTACGGTGTGCTAAAAGAATTGTCGGGAGATTTGCAGACCAAACATATACCTTTCATCTTTTTGTCAGCGAAGACCGAACGCTCAGAAATAAGAAAGGGAATGGATATGGGCGCCGATGATTATCTCACCAAACCTTTTGAGGAAGAAGAGCTTATAAGCGCCGTTGAGAGTAGGCTGGCTAAGGCACAATTACTGACAGAAAAAGCAAGAAGTGGTTTTCATGATATTGAAACTGATGATCAAGAGATGCATTCCCTGCACCAATTGAAAAACTTCATTGATGATAATGGTATAGTGGAAAGGTTTGAGAAGGGGGCATTGATATTTGGTGAGAATGCCCATGCAAACCATGTTTATTTGATATCGAAAGGTGTGGTAAAATGCCATCGAATGGATGAAGAAGGGAAAGAACTGATCACTGGTCTCTACCATGCCGACAATTTTTTGGGCCTGACCTCTTTTTTTGAGAATGTCACCTATCAAGAAAGCGCCACGGCCGTTGAAAAAGTTGAAGTGGCAAAAATATCAAAGACCAATCTCAGACAGATACTTGAAAAAAACAGAGATGTTTCATTGGAATTGATGGAATTGCTATCATCGAACATCTCAGGCTATAAAGACAAATTGTTGCAAATGGCCTACGGCTCTGTCAGAAAAAAAACAGCTCGAACGTTATTACAGTTTGCCAAGATACTTGATAAAGGGCCCGATCAACCGATAAACATAGCTCGAAGTGATTTGGCCAGTGTTGCTGGCATAGCCACCGAAAGTCTCATTCGAACCCTTTCTACTTTTAAAAAGGAAGGCCTCATAGAAATCGGTGGAAGAAACATTAAGATTGTGGATTTAAGTGCCCTCAAATCGGTCATTTGACTGGCCTTTTGTCTAGTTCAAAACCCTCCTAAACTGACAATTGTCATTTTTTCAAGCTCGACACACACCTAGATTTGTAAGGTAAGTGAATAGCAGAATGAAAAACATCCTGATT
Source organism: Muricauda sp. SCSIO 65647 (assembly GCF_021534965.1). Taxonomy (NCBI): domain Bacteria; kingdom Pseudomonadati; phylum Bacteroidota; class Flavobacteriia; order Flavobacteriales; family Flavobacteriaceae; genus Allomuricauda; species Allomuricauda sp. SCSIO 65647. Next base: position 435,066 of record NZ_CP091037.1, on the reverse strand, counting down.
CCAACAGATTTTTCTGAAGATGCTTGGAAAGCGATTCAATATGCCCAATTGTTGTTTAAAGGGCAAGATTGCAACTTTTTTTGCTTACATGTCAGCGAAAGAATCGATTACCCAATTGTTGCCGTTGACACCAAAAACACAAATGGAACTTTCACGACCACTGATACTGGAACAACTTCCTCAAAAAAACAACTGAATGATTTTTTGAAGAGGGCCGAAAACCTTGCTGCAGATGAGCAACACCATTTTTTTGCCATCAATGATTACGGGTTCTTCACCGACGCAATCAAAAAACAGGCAAAAGAGAAGAAAATTGATTTGATTGTAATGGGCACCAAAGGTGCCACGGGGCTAAGAAAGAGGATCATAGGCAGCAATACGGGCGATGTCATCACCAAAGTGCCCTATAATACACTGGTCATTCCGAAAGAAACAAATCTCAAAAAACCCGAAGAGATTGCTTTTCCGACCGATTATAACATTTTCTATCCCCATAGAATATTGGAAGCTCTTTCAGGAATGATGCATTTAAGTGATGACAGTAATTTCAGGGTCATGCATGTAACAAAATTGCAGGGCATTCTTACACAAGAGCAGAAAAGGAACCAAGAGTATCTTAGTGATTTTCTTGATGAAACTTTTCCGGGCAGGCACAGTTCCCATATGCTGACCAATAAGAGCGTAAATGCCGCTATACAGTGTTTTGTGGAGAGTAGAGACATTGATATGATCATCATGGTGGCCAAAAACCTCAATTTTTTGCAGCAGATGCTGTTCGATCCACTGGTCGAGAAAATCAGCTTTCATACCAATGTGCCTTTTTTCGTGATTCATGAATAAAGACTTTTGCTGACCGCTTTTCAGATTGACCAATATCATAGTTTGAAAAATTGTACCACCATAACTTTAAGAGATGATTGATTATGTCATGATGTTCAACGGCGAAGTGCCCCAGCCTATCCTCAGGGGTAGTTCTGACCGATTAAAACAAAAAAACAAAAGATGAAAACGGTCTTGATTCCCACCGACTTTTCTGAAAACGCACGTCATGCCATAGACTTTGCCGAGAAGCTATATTGGTGCGAGCGTACCCATTTTTGTTTGCTGCATGCCTATGCCGATGAGGTATATGGTGAATTCAAGAATGTAGATCAAAATGAATTCGATCGGCAAAAAGAGAAGGTTTCAGAGAGGGTGAAAGCACAACTTTCGGCTCTTGCCGATGATGTTACCGAGATACCGCCCAACCCAAAGCACACTTTTGAGAAAATCAGTGCATTTGAATCTTTGGTCGATGCGGTGAACGATGTGGCCAAACAAAAGAACGTTGATTTGGTCGTTATGGGCACTCGGGGAAAAAATCAAGAAGCAAAGATCACTTTTGGGAGTCATACGGTTCAGGTGTTCAAATATGTCAATTGCCCGGTGTTGGCTATACCTATGGAATTTGTTTATCGGCAACCCAAAAAAATATTGTTTCCGACTGACTATATGCTGCCCTTCAAGAGGAGGGAAATAAAATTGTTGGCCGATGTGGCCCGTAATTTTAAATCAGAGATCCACTGCCTTCATATTTCCGATTTTGACGATTTGAGCCATAGACAATTAGACAACAAACGGTTTTTAAAAGATACCTGTGCCAATTGCTATATATCGTTCGAAAGAACAGAGGTAAGAAACAAAACGGAAGCTATCATGACCTACATCAAAGAACACGACATTGATCTTTTGGTCATGGTGAACTCGAGGCACTCTTTTTTTGAAGATATGTTGTACCGTTCAACGGTTGATGAAATTGGCCTTACGGCCAAGATTCCTTTTTTGGTCATGCAGAACCTGGTCAGGTAATGCAGGTGATCGGCATATATTTCATTAAGAAATGGTAAACAACTAGTTATTTTTTGTAACAGAAAAAGAAGAATATCTAAATTGAACATAAATCAAGAACATGAAAAATCTTTTTTTCCTCATAGCCCTTGTATTTGTTTTGGGTGGATGTTCATCAACCAGTTTGGTGAGTAACTGGAAAAATCCAGACATTGTCATTTTTGACGCAAGTAAGGTACTCATTGTTGGTATGACTTCAGATATCCAGACACGAGAATTGTTCGAAAACCAAATGAAAAAGAAGTTTGATGACCATGGCATAGAGTCATTCCGCAGCATTGATTTGTTCGATGTGGAATTCACTGCCTCAAGACAGTCTGAAGAACAGCTCTCAGAGGTTGAACAGCAGTTATTGGACAAAGATTTTGATGCCATACTGTTCACTAAGATCGTAGGCTCTAAAAACAGAAAGATGTTCAAGAAAAAGCTGGGAAACCTCGGAGACCGATATGGCAATTTCAGTGACGATTACCTTGATCATCAAGATATCTATTATGAGACTGGTTATTATGACAACTTCACCGTGTATCACGCCGAGACTTCGTTGTACTGTATCTGCGTGGGTAAAGAACGCGAGCTTATTTGGCGCGGGGTCATTGACATTACCGATCCGAAGAATATCAGAAAAACGGTTAAAGACTATATCAGATTGGTGATTTTTGCATTACAAGAACAAGATATCCTTTTTAGGAAAACACTGATTGAAGAACAGGCCGAGTTGTAAGTCTTTGAATATAAAAATTGCCGACCTTAAAGACAAAACCAATCACCTATACCATAAAAAAACCCTGACGGAAACGTCAGGGCTGTTTCGTAGCTGAGTGACCTGACTGGGGCTCGAACCCAGGACCCTCTCCTTAAAAGGGAGATGCTCTACCAACTGAGCTATCAGGTCAAAACGCCGTTTGCGGGTGCAAATATAACACCAATTATCTATTCCACAAGTTGAAATAATGATAAATTTGCGATTCTAAAAAACAGGGAACAAGACACTCGATGAAGATAGTTTTAATAGGATATATGGGCAGTGGAAAATCAACTGTTGGCAACCTTCTCGCCAAGAAAATGAACCTCGCATTTCTAGATTTGGACCAAGCTATTGAAGAGCAAGAAAAAATCCCGGTTCCCCAAATATTTGAACAACACGGCGAAATATATTTTAGAAAAAAAGAAACCGAGGCACTCAAAAGACTTTTGGCCGAGAAAGAAGACATGGTACTTGCCGCCGGTGGGGGCACGCCTTGCTATGGCCACAATATGGATAATATTGAAAAGAGTACGGCCAAATCGATCTATTTAAAACTATCAATTCAAGCCTTGGTCGAACGTATACGCCATGAAAAGGCTGAAAGACCTCTGGTAAGCTCTTTGGCCGATGAAGATTTTCCTGAATTTATAGGTAAGCATCTCTTTGAGAGAACACCTTTCTATGAGCGGGCCGATGAAGTTGTTTTCTGTGATGGCAAAACCCCCGAAGAAATTGTTGATGAAATACTATCGTCACTCTAAGTATACAGCATCGTTTTTGGTCTTGAAGACCACCTTTACGTGCTCGTTCAATGAGGTCGATAGCGAAATGCCTTTAAAATCAGCTTTCACCGGAAATCTTTTGTGGTTTCGGTTTACCAGAACAGCGGTCTTTAATTGTTTTAGGGGGGTCTTCAAAAAATGGTGTACCCCATAGATCAGCGTTGCACCAGAATTCAAGACATCATCGACCAATACGATTGACTTATTTTTATAGTCACTTTCACTAAGCGAGGTCATGACACCACTTTTTAATGGATTGTCTTTGTTCATACTGACCTCACAAAGCGTAATTTTTGATTGGGTGATGTCTTCGAGTATGGCCGAAATCTTTTTGGCAAAGCTCATTCCGCCTCCCTTTATACCGGCGACCACGATTTCTTTTTCATCGACATTGCTTTCATGGATTTGGTAGGCAATACGTCGAATCTTATGTTGTATTTTTTCGTGCGAGAGAATGCGGTCTGCCATGACGATAGTTTATGTAAAAATAAGCAAACAGATTATTCCGTTTCGTCTAAATACCCTTCAATATCGCGGCGATCTTTTTTGGTAGGTCTACCAGTACCCTTTTTTCGGTAGTGCTCTTTGGCATGTTTCAACAGTTCTTTGTGGGCAAAGGCTTCTTTTGGGGTGGTATCTTTGCGATAGATATCGACCAATTTGGCACCGACCCTACTATTGGGCAGGTCTAAAACCGTAAGCTGATAATCGATTTGATTTTTTCTAAGCATTATGGTATCGGTGGCAAATACCTCACGGGAAGGCTTTGCGACCAATCCATTCACCTTTACATGGCCCTTTTTACAAGCTTGGGTGGCTATGTTTCGCGTTTTGTAATATCGCACACACCAAAGGTATTTATCTATGCGCATATAGGTTGCAAATCTTTGTTAAGGTCATGACCAAAAATAGTGGAAAATTGTATCTTGCGCGACTATACGATAAAAGTTGTATGATACGAAGATCGATATTTATAATAGTGCTTACCATGGTGCTATTTTCATGCGGAAATGATGATGGCAATGACTTCGAGGTGGTACCACCACGGCTTTTGAGCGAAGTGGCAGCCGAAGATGATGCAGAAATCAAGGAATTCTTGGCGAGCCATTTCTATAATTACGAAGAGTTTCAAAGTCCACCTGCCGATTTTGACTTTAAGATTCGTATTGATACCATAGCGGGCGAGAATGCCGATAAGACACCGTTAAGTGAAATGCCAGAGCTCATGTCTGCAGTGGTAACCGTTTCTTCAAATCAGTTCAATCTTGCTGAGGAAGAAACCGATGTTCCGCACACATACTATTATTTGTCGGCGAGAGAAGGTGAAGGATTGTCGCCAACAGTAGCAGATTCAACGCTTTTTAGATATGAGGGCATGTTGTTGAATGGCAATAAATTTGATGCATCGCCCACCTATACGTGGCAACAGCTTCCCTTTCTGGTAAGAGGTTTTGCCAATGGCGTCTCGAATTTTAAATCTGGAACGGAAAGTGGTTTGGTAGTCAACCCCGATGGAACATCTTTTTATACCGATAGTGGTATTGGTTTGATTATTATGCCTTCTGGGCTTGGATATTTTCTAGGAGCTGGCCCCTCCGGTTCCATACCCAATTATTCAAATTTGATTTTTACCGTTGATGTCGGCCATTTGATCGTTGACACAGATGATGATGGTGATGGAATACCATCTATTATGGAAGATCTTAATGGTAATGGATATCTTTTTGATGACAATACGGATGCAGAATCAGAAGCCAATGCAAATGTCAGGCCCACGGCAGACTTTCAGGATCCAGATGATGATGATGATGGTATCTTGACCCGTGACGAGATTGAAATCGATGAAATGGGGAATATCACCTTTCCCGATTCCGATAATGATGGCATCCCTGATTATCGAGATAGTGATAGTTAAGTAAAAAAGCCCCGACATTGTCGGGGCTTTTTTACTATGTTGAAAAATCTAAAGTTTTAACGATAGGCTCAGAATCAACTGATCAGGGCGTGTATCGACCCTGTCACCATTCAAATTGGTGATATTGGTGTCGATGAAGTTGACCTCGTTCTCTGTAAAACCACGCTCATAGCGCAGGTCAACCCCAAACTTACCTAGATTTAAACCAGCTCCGAGATTTAAGCCAACGGTGAAATCGTTTTCAACATCATCGAATTTGACATCGTCGAATTTTGTGCTGAGGATGTACTGAAAAGAGGGGCCTATAAACGCATGCAATGGGCCAATGATTTTGGCTCCGACCAACACGGGCAGATCCAATTTGTTGATCTTTAGATCACCCTCGTTGTAGTCTGAAGAGGTACTCGTATAGACCAATTCGGGTCGTACATAGATACGATTGCCCAGTTTACCGTAAACCCCGACGTGGAAACCGGCATTTCTATCAGGATTTTCAAAGGCCTGTTCTGCAGAATTGAAGTAGTCTCCGTTGCCGTTATAGTTTAACCCGGCCTTGATTCCGAAGCCAGGGCCTGCCTGTGCAAATGTGGCTATGCCCATAAGGGCCATGACCACCGTTAGAAGTGTTTTTTTCATATTGTGCTCGTTTTTGTTCGTGTTGAAAAGCATCAAAGACGATACCAAACTCGATAATCGAGAAAAAGGCCAGTCCCTGAATTTTAATGTCATTTTCTTTTCAACACCTTCAAAACGGCTTTCTCAATGGCTTTATTGTTCAGGCCATATTTTTCCATCAGTTGTTCGGGGGTGCCACTTTCCCCAAAAGTATCTTGAGTGGCCACAAATTCTTGGGGGGCAGGAAAGTGTTCAGCCAATGTTCGGGCCACACTCTCGCCCAAACCGCCCAAAAAGTTGTGTTCTTCGGCTGTGACCACACAGCCTGTTTTTTTGACGGACTTCAAAATGGCTTCCTCATCTAAAGGCTTGATGGTGTGAATGTTGATGACCTCAACCGAGACACCCTGATTTTCGAGACTTTCAGCTGCCCTAAGGGCTTCCCAAACCAAATGCCCCGTAGCAATGAGCGTAACATCACTTCCTTCATTGAGCGTAATGGCCCTACCTATCTCAAACGTTTGGTCTTCAGGGGTAAAGTTTGCCACCTTGGGTCTTCCAAATCTCAGATATACAGGGCCTTTGTGTTCAGCTATGGCAATGGTGGCCGCTTTGGTCTGGTTAAAGTCACAGGGATTGATGACGGTCATGCCCGGCAGCATTTTCATCAAGCCGATATCTTCTAAAATTTGGTGTGTGGCACCATCTTCACCAAGGGTCAGCCCGGCGTGCGAGGCACATATTTTCACATTTTTGCCCGAATAGGCTATGGATTGGCGTATTTGGTCATAGACCCTGCCCGTGGCAAAATTGGCGAAAGTGCAGGCAAATGGAATTTTGCCCCCGACGGTCAAACCGGCAGCGATGCCCATCATATTGGCCTCGGCGATGCCCACCTGAAAGAATCGCTCTGGATTGTCTTCGATAAACTGTTCTAACTTCAATGAGCCCACCAAATCGGCACAAAGGGCCACAACTTTTTCATTGGTCTTACCGAGTGCTGTTATGCCTGCACCAAAACCACTTCGCGTATCTTTTTTTCCTTGATCTATATACTTTTTCATCTGTAGAACTTCTTTTTAATAATCACCCAAAGTTTCTGGATTCTGTGACAAGGCGGTCTGTAATTGTTCATCATTGGGCGCCTTGCCGTGCCATGCATGGGTATACATCATAAAATCAACGCCATTGCCCATAACGGTGTTCATGACAATGCAGACTGGCTTGCCTTTGCCCGTACGATTTTTGGCTGCTCTCAAAGTGGTTATCACCTTTTCTAAATCATTGCCATCATCCAATTCGAGTACATCCCATCCAAAAACCCTGAATTTTTCACCAACATCGCCTAGATATAGCACCTCTTCGGTGGGGCCGTCGATCTGCTGTCCGTTGCGGTCGATGGTAGCGACCAGATTATCGACCTTTTTGGCCGCGGCAAACATAATGGCTTCCCAGTTTTGGCCTTCCTGTAGTTCACCATCACCATGTAAACTGAAAACCAGATGATCGTCATTGTTCAATTTTTTGGCCAAAGCTGCACCAATGGCCACAGACATGCCCTGACCCAAAGAACCTGACGCCACCCGAACTCCCGGTAGTCCTTCATGGGTGGTCGGATGCCCCTGTAAGCGCGAATCGATAAGGCGAAAGGTGTTCAGTTCATCGATTGAAAAGTAGCCCCGTCTGGCCAAAACACTGTAAAATACCGGTGAGATATGGCCATTTGAGAGAAAAAAGACATCTTCTCCTGAGCCGTCCATATCAAAACCCTCCTTGAGATTCATGATTTCATTGTAAAGGGCCACGAAAAATTCAGTACAGCCCAAAGAACCTCCCGGGTGGCCTGAGTTCACTTTGTGCACCATCCTCAGAATATCTCGCCGTACCTGTACCACAAGACGTTCCAATGTTTCAATATTTGCCATTGATTCTATTTTTTGATTCGCCAAAAGTAACGGCATTGGGTGCCATAAACAAATCAATGTGAATTAACTTATCAAGGTCTTTTCGACAATAACTTTATTTTTTTGTTAAGGGATTGCTGCACCCAAGATGGCTATATTTGCGTTCAAATTTGAGGCTTGGAATTCAACCTAACAAAGACGGATACCGATACCAAGGCAAGGGCGGGAACGATAACGACCGACCACGGTACCATAGAGACCCCTATTTTCATGCCCGTGGGCACAGTGGCTTCTGTCAAGGGGGTGCACCAGCGCGAACTGCGCAATGACATTGACCCCGATATTATTTTAGGAAACACCTACCACCTATACTTGCGCCCAGGAATCGATATTCTTGAGAAAGCTGGCGGCCTGCATAAGTTTATGGGTTGGGAACGGAACATTTTGACCGATAGTGGTGGTTACCAAGTATATTCGTTGTCAGATAACAGGAAAATCAAAGAGGAAGGGGTTAAATTCAAATCGCACATTGATGGCTCGCTCCATTTTTTTACTCCTGAAAATGTGATGGAAATTCAACGTAGTATAGGTGCCGATATCATCATGGCTTTTGATGAGTGTACACCATATCCGTGTGATTATGACTATGCCAAGCGTTCGATGCACCTTACCCATCGTTGGTTGGATAGGTGCTTGGAACATCTTGAAAAACTACCGCTCAAATATGGATATTCACAGGCTTTTTTCCCTATAGTACAGGGGTCGACCTATAAAGATTTGCGTATTCAATCAGCTGAATACGTGGCTTCCGTTGGGGCAGAGGGCAATGCCATTGGTGGCCTTTCGGTCGGCGAGCCCGCCGAAGAGATGTACGAGATGGCAGAGGTAGTCTGTGACATCCTCCCCAAAAATAAACCCCGCTATCTGATGGGTGTGGGTACCCCTGTGAACATTTTAGAGAACATTGCCTTGGGGGTCGATATGTTTGATTGTGTGATGCCTACCCGTAATGCACGAAATGGAATGCTTTTTACGTCTGAGGGAACCATTAACATCAAGAACAAAAAATGGGAAGACGATTTTTCACCCATTGATGAAATGGGCATCACATTTGTCGATACCGAATATAGTAAGGCCTACTTGCGGCATTTGTTCGCGGCCAACGAGTATCTGGGCAAGCAGATAGCCACCATTCATAACCTCGGTTTTTACCGTTGGTTGGTGAAGACTGCCAGAGAGCGTATTTTAGCGGGTGATTTTACGGAGTGGAAAAAAACCATGGTCGCCAAAATGAACAACAGATTGTAATGCTTACCATTCTTGACAAGTACATATTGAGGCGTTATCTCTGGACATTCATCGGAATGCTCTTGCTTTTTGTGCCCATAGGCATTATGGCCAATCTGGCAGAAAAAATTGGAAAAATAATCGATAACGAAGCACCGCTCAACGAGGTCATTATCTTCTATGCCAATTTTACCTTGGTCATTGGCAATTTACTGTTTCCGATTTTCTTGTTCCTGTCCATCATTTTTTTCACATCGAAATTGGCCAGTAATACAGAAATTGTGGCCATTCTGAGTTCTGGGGTATCGTATTGGCGGTTCTTGCGACCCTATTTTATCGGGGCGACCATCGTGGCCATCTTGATTTTCTTTATGGGAATGTTCATCGTGCCCCACGCCAGCATCAACTATAATGAATTTCAGTACAAATATTTCAAGAAGGGAAAGACCGATCGGGTGACCAATAACATTTTCAACCAGCTCAATGAAAATGACTTCATCTACGTGAGCCGATTTGACCCTTCACGTGATATAGGCTATAATTTCACCTTTGAACATTTTAAGGGCGATACGTTAGACTATAAGATCTCGGCCTCCAATATACGATGGGTCGAGAAAGACAGTATATATCGCTTGACGTCGTATGCCAAGAGAAAGATTCGCGATGGTAGGGAAATCATTCAAACAAAAAGAAGGCTTGATACGCTCTTCACTTTCGATATCGATGATTTGACACCGGTATCATATGTCGCAGATACCAAAAACCTGTTCGAGTTGAACGAATTTATCAAAGAGCAGCGGCGCAAGGGTTCTTCCAATATCAATACCTATATACTTGTGAAATATAAACGCTGGGCCTTGCCCATTGCCGCTTTTGTATTGACCATTATAGCTGTTGCCGTATCATCGGTAAAGCGAAGAGGGGGTATGGGGGTCAACCTCGCATTTGGCATTGGGGTGGCCTTTATCTACATCTTTTTTGACAAGGTTTTTGGTACTTTGGCCGAGCAATCGGGGTTTTCACCGTTGTTGGCGGTAATCATACCCAATGTGCTGTTTGGCGCTTTGGGCATTTATCTTCTTCAGAAAGCCAAGCGATAGTGCGGTTCATGAGGTAATATCAGAATATGGGCAAACGATTTTACCTAAAGTTTTATATTTGTGCACTACATAAACAAATGCCGTTGATGTTATGGAATATTTAGATTTTGAGCTTCCCATCAAAGAATTGGAAGAACAGCTCGAAAAATGCAAGGTGATTGGTGAAGAGAGTGAGGTCGATGTCACGGAAACCTGCCAACAGATCGAAAAAAAACTGGCCGAGACGCGAAAGAGTATTTATAAAAACTTGACAGCATGGCAACGGGTACAATTATCCAGACATCCCAACAGGCCATATACAATGGATTATGTCAATGCCATTTGTGGCGATACTTTTCTAGAACTACATGGTGATAGAACCGTTAGGGATGATAAGGCCATGATCGGTGGTCTGGGCAAAATCGGTGACCAAAGCTATATGTTCATCGGTCAACAAAAAGGGTACAATACCAAGACCCGTCAATATCGAAATTTCGGTATGGCGAATCCTGAAGGATACCGAAAGGCACTTCGGTTGATGAGAATGGCTGAAAAGTTCAACGTGCCCGTGGTGAGTTTTGTCGATACGCCAGGGGCTTATCCAGGTATTGAGGCCGAAGAACGTGGGCAGGGCGAGGCCATCGCCCGCAATATTTTGGAGATGACCCGTTTAAAAGTGCCCATTATTGTCGTTATCATTGGCGAAGGTGCCTCGGGAGGGGCCTTGGGCATAGGTGTCGGCGATAAGGTATTGATGTTGGAAAATACTTGGTACTCGGTTATTTCGCCCGAATCATGCTCTTCTATCCTTTGGAGGAGCTGGGAGTACAAAGAGCAAGCGGCCGATGCATTGAAATTGACGGCCACCGACATGAAAAAGTTGAAGCTCATCGATGAAATTGTTCGCGAACCTGCCGGAGGTGCCCATAGCAACCGCGAAAAGGCCTTCGAGATCGTCAAGGACAAAATTTCAAGTCACTTTGAAGAACTCAAAAAGTTATCACCAAAAGATTTGGTGAAAACTCGCATGGACAAGTATGCCGATATGGGGGTCTTCAACGGCTAACCCTTGATTTTTCGTTTCGATTGATTTTTTTTAAAATCAAAACATATCGATTTTTACATTGTTAACACAATTTAAGAGTTATCAACATTACTTTTGTTGAAGACCTGTTGACATCACAACCTTTGCATTCAAAGTTAAGTAAAGGTTAATTCCATACTTTCGCATTCATGGACAAGCCTAGCCCAATCATCGGACGCAAAGTCGATAAATCGACGATAATTAGCCTTGAGCGAGGAAAAATTCCACCTCAAGCTGTTGATTTAGAGGAAGTTGTGTTGGGGGCTATGATGATTGACAAAAAGGGTGTCGATGAAGTCATCGATATTTTGCATTCTGATGTCTTTTACAAAGATGCCCATAAGTTTATCTACGAAGCCATCTTCAAATTGTTCGAATCTTCTGAGCCGGTAGACTTATTAACCGTTTCTTCGCAATTAAAGAAAGATGGTCATCTTGAGGCAGTTGGAGGTGATTTTTACCTCATTAAACTCACACAAAAAGTGGCATCTTCGGCCCATATTGAGTTCCATGCAAGAATCATCTTGCAAAAGTACATTCAACGATCGTTGATCAAAATTTCAAATGAGATCATCGAAGAGGCCTATGAAGATTCAACCGATGTTTTTGATTTGCTCGACAATGCAGAAGCAAAACTGTACGAGGTAACACAAGGTAACCTGAAACGTTCGGCAGAAACGGCGCAGAACTTGGTCATTCAGGCCAAGAAAAAGATTGAAGAAATCGCCAATAAGGAAGGTCTGAGCGGTATTCCATCAGGTTTTGATAAAATCGACAAATTGACATCGGGCTGGCAGCCCAGCGATTTGGTCATCATTGCGGCAAGACCCGGTATGGGTAAAACGGCATTGGTGCTCTCAATGGCACGCAACATTGCCGTGAACGCAGAAGTGCCCGTAGCCTTCTTTTCGTTGGAAATGTCGTCGGTACAGTTGATTACCCGCCTTATTTCTTCAGAGACAGGGCTTTCATCAGAAAAACTCCGTACCGGACGATTGGAAAAGCATGAGTGGGAGCAATTGAACGTTAAGGTAAAGGCACTTGAAAAAGCACCACTGTTCATCGATGATACGCCATCATTGTCCATTTTCGACCTGCGGGCAAAAGCACGACGACTGGCTTCCCAACATAAGATCAAGCTGATCGTCATCGACTATCTACAGTTGATGACTTCTGGGGCAAGCCAGAAAGGAGGCAATCGTGAACAAGAGATTTCGACCATTTCGAGAAACCTAAAAGCATTGGCCAAAGAGCTTAACGTGCCCGTAATAGCACTGTCACAGCTTTCAAGGGCCGTAGAAACCCGTGGTGGCAGCAAAAGACCCATTCTTTCCGATCTTCGTGAGTCAGGTGCGATTGAGCAAGATGCCGATATTGTGTCGTTCATCTATCGCCCCGAATACTATAAAATCGATGAATGGGACGATGAAGAGCGTACCCCAACACAAGGTCAGGCAGAGTTTATTGTGGCCAAGCACCGTAATGGCGGATTGGATAATATTAGGTTAAAGTTCATTGGAGCCTTGGGTAAATTCGATAACTTAGATGACTTTGACTCACCATTCGAGTTCCAATCCAAGATGAATGCCGATGAAGAAAATCCATTTGTCACAAAAAGTTTCCCCTCTGCCGATGAGGCTTTTGACAATGGTCCGGAAGCCAGTGATGATTTTGAAGAAGACAACGACATTCCCTTCTGATTTTCTCGATTCTAAGGCGAAGACCGTCCTATCTTTAGTCTTATGTCTCATCTCTTATGCCGGTCTATCCGCATCGATGATTCTCGTTCCCATGGATGCCGAGAGCCAAAAAAACCATTTGAAAGCTTATGGTATCACCTACTGGGTCTTGACCAAGCAGCAAAAAGTGCAATGGTTGTTGAACTATCGTGGCGGCTCGTTTTTGTTACCAGATGGAGAAGTTATCCGCAAAGAATGTCAAATTCGGGGCGTTTCGTACGAAATACTTTCAGATGCCCAGGCAGAAGCCATTTTAGATGAAATCAGTAGTCCCTCCCAAAACCAAGATGCCGTTATTCTCGAAAAAGCACCCAAGATTGCCGTTTACTCACCGAAAGACAACCAGCCTTGGGACGATGCTGTGACCATGGTGCTCACCTATGCCGAAATACCCTATGTAACGCTCTATGATGAGGAGGTAATGGATGATAAATTGGCACTCTACGACTGGCTGCATCTGCATCATGAAGATTTTACAGGCCAATTTGGAAAATTCTACGGCATGTATCGCGCTGCCCCTTGGTATATCGAAGGCAAACGACTGGCAGAAGAGAGGGCCACAAAACTGGGTTTTAGCAAGGTGTCTGAACAAAAAGGGGCCGTTGCCCAAAAAATCAGGAATTATGTGATCGGTGGAGGCTTCATGTTTGCCATGTGCTCAGCGACCGATACATTCGATATAGCACTGGCCGCCAATGGAGTTGATATCTGTGAGCCCATGTTCGATGGTGACCCCTCAGAGCCCAATTATCAGGGCAAGCTCGATTTCAACAAAACATTTGCCTTTACAGAGTTTGTATTGGAGAGGAGTCCGTTGCGTTACGAGTTTTCGACCATAGACATGACTGCCAAAAGACAGATACCCAAAGAATCGGATTATTTCTCGCTGATGGAGTTTTCTGCCAAATGGGATCCCGTGCCTACCATGTTGACCCAAAACCATACCATGTTGGTCAAAGGCTTTATGGGTCAAACGACCTCATTCACTAGAAATCAGGTGAAACCTACGGTCATGATATTGGGCGAAAGCAAACTGAATGGCGAGGCACGCTACATACACGGCATCAAGGGTAAGGGATTTTTCACTTTCTACGGCGGTCATGATCCCGAAGATTACCAGCATCGGGTAGGAGACCCCAAAACCGAATTGGAACTGCACCCTACCTCACCGGGCTATCGGCTGATTTTGAACAATGTATTGTTTCCTGCCGCCAGAAAGAAAAAACAGAAAACTTAAGTCAGCTTTTCCAACACTTTTTCAACCCCCAATTCATCATTGCTCAACGTCTCGTATTGTGCCACCTTTTTTACATTTGGGTGTGCATTGGCCATGGCAAAACTAAAATCTGAAAGCTGCAACATCTCAATATCATTGTTGTAGTCACCGAAAATCAATACTTCGTTCGATCGAACATTGTAGCGCTCCATTACTTTTTTCAACGCATAACCTTTATGGGCCTTAAGACTGGAAACATCGACCCAATTCTCGCCTGACACCTTTACTTTTAGGTAATCTTCTAAGTGTTTTACGGCAGGATAGATGTATTTTTCTGAATCGACAAAATGATAGACCGCGATCTTCATCGTCTCTTCGGTATAAGATTTTAAATCGTCAATGATCTCAAACTCGGTATAGTACTCCCGCAACATTTTTTCAAATTTGGGCGAACTGTCAGAAATATAGGCAGCGTATTTGCCGCATAGTACCGGGTAATTGTCCCCGATCTGCTCCAAAATACTTAGAACATTATTTCTTGTATCAATAGGTAGTGGGGTTGAGACAATCTCCTCACCGTTATCGATGGCAAAGCCACCATTTTCTGCAATGACGATGATATCATCTTTTATGGGCTGTAGCTTGTCGACTATACTGTTATATTGCCTTCCGCTGGCGGCCACAAATTGAATGTTTTTTTTTCGCAGTCTTTCAAATAGTGAGAAGAACTGCCCGCTTACCTCGTGATTTGAGTTTAATAGCGTGCCGTCCATATCGGTGACGACCATTTTGATTTGTGACAGGTCCATAAAACAAAATAAGGGGCAAAGGTAAGGGTATATATAAGATTCATGTAATCTTTCCATTAAATTTGGATCTAAATATTTTTTAACCAAAAAAAGTAATACCTGATGCAATTCCATCAAGCGGAAATAAGGCTCAAGCCCTATTCAAGGGGGTTTCATTTGATTACAGATGAAATTTTGGATGCCATTCCTGAAATCAAAAAAATCAATAAGGGAATGCTACAGGTCTTCATCATGCATACCTCGGCCAGTTTGACCATCAATGAGAATGCAGATCCTACGGTGCGAATCGATTTCGAAAGCCATATGAATGTTTTGGTACCTGAAAATGCGCCCTATTTTGTACATACCTATGAAGGGCCCGATGATATGCCCGCCCACATTAAAGCGTCATTGATGGGTACCTCTGTTCAGATACCTATTACCAACGGCGGGTTAAATCTCGGTATTTGGCAAGGTATTTACCTGTGTGAGCACCGTAACCACGCATCAGGTAGAAGATTGGTCATCACTGCCTTTGGCAATTGATCATTTCAAGAGAAAAAATTCCCTTAATTTTTCTTTCGTAGTTTTTTTGAAATTTTCTTGGCCCAGCTTTGGTACATTTTTTTTGAGGGATGCAAACTGTCGGAAGCGATTAAACTTGGGTTTACCCCCATGTTCCTTGACAGGGGAGTGATATCGATGACCAGTATATTTTTTTTGGCACTCATTTCTGTAATCAACGCATTATATCGACCGACCTCTTCACTAATTTTATCACGATTTCGAAAACCGGCAAAGGGTGTGACCCCCCAATCGGGAATGGTCAATATGAAAACCTGTTCGGCATTGCCATTGGCCAATTGAATACTTTTTTGCAATAGCTGTTCAAATTCTTCCTCAAACCTGGTGATGGGCAAGCCACGGTATTGGTTGTTCACGCCAATAAGCAGTGCTACTTGGTCATATGATGGATCGAGTTGAGCGGTATCGAGGGCCTTTAATAGGTCGGTGGTCGTCCAACCGGCTTTGGCCAAAATATGGGGCTCGTCAAATTGTTGCTTCTTTTTGTTCATGAGTGCCCGCAATAGTTTGGGCCAACTGTTTTTTGGCAGCTCGCCCGTAGCAGCGGTATAACTATCTCCCATGGCCAAAAACGAAAGAGATTCATTTTGTGCATATGAACAAAGGTTCAAACACAATAGCAGCAATAGGGTCAAAAAAGAACTCTTCAACATTTAGATTGGATTATGGTCAGGTTAAAATACAAAAATCCCGCTGCTATCAGCGGGATTTTCAGTAAGCGGGGTAAAGTTTATGTAAAATCGTTATTTCACTTTTTCTACGATGGCCTTGAACGTTTCTGGGTGATTCATGGCCAAATCGGCAAGAACCTTTCGGTTGAGCTCGATACCGTTGGCTTTCACCTTGCCCATAAACTGAGAGTAAGACATACCGTGTTGACGGGCGCCCGCATTGATACGGGTAATCCAAAGGGCCCTAAAGTTTCTTTTTTTGTTTCTTCTGTCGCGGTAAGCGTACAACATCGCTTTTTCAACCGCATTTTTGGCTACTGTCCAGACATTTTTACGTCTCCCGAAATAACCTTTGGCTTGCTTCAGCACTTTTTTTCTACGTGCTCTTGAAGCTACTGAATTTACTGATCTTGGCATTTTGTTTCACTTTTTTGTAGCAGGCGGGCGATAATCGCCACTTGATAGTTCACTCAAACGCTATATTAGGTCTTGTGAATGTGCCCGACTCCATGGTTACTAATTAATGAATAAACCTTTGAACAATTATTTTAAACGCAATTGCTCTCTAATGTTGGCCTCATCTGCTTTGTGTACCAAAGTAGAATGGGTCAACCGAAGTTTACGCTTTTTCGATTTCTTGGTCAAGATGTGACTCTTAAAAGCGTGCTTCCTTTTGATTTTACCGGTACCGGTCAGCTTGAAACGCTTCTTGGCACTGGATTTTGTTTTCATTTTAGGCATTTCCTAAATATTTAATTAACTCCGCTTATATTTTAATCGAGCGATCAGCTCTTTATTTTTTTGTTGTCTTCGGTGCGATGAACATGGTCATTCGCTTACCTTCCAACTTCGGCATTTGTTCTACTTTGCCGAACTCTTCCAGCTCTTGTGCCAACCTCAAGAGTAAAATTTCACCTTGATCTTTATAGACGATAGATCGGCCTTTAAAAAAAACATAGGCCTTCAATTTGGCACCGTCTTTCAAGAACTTCTCGGCATGCCGCTTCTTGAACTCATAATCATGGTCATCGGTCTGCGGGCCGAAGCGTATTTCTTTGACCACTACTTTACTGGCCTTGGCCTTCATGGCTTTTTCACGCTTCTTCTGCTCGTAGAGAAACTTTTTGTAATCCATGATCTTACAGACCGGTGGATCGGCCTTAGGTGAAATCTCTACCAAATCAAGTTCAAGTTCCTCTGCTTTTTGCAAAGCTTGCTGAATCGGGTAAATGCCCATTTCAACATTGTCGCCCACCAATCGCACTTTCGGGGCGGTTATTTTTTCATTGATATTATGGGGATTCTTGTTCTCCCTTCTAGGTTGGGGCCTAAATCTTCTTCGTATTGCTATGACTGATCTTTTTTAATTAAACAATTTCTAGAACGACTTTAAGGTACTATTTATTTCTGTAGATACCAAGTCTGAAAAATCGCTTGTGCCAATGCTTCCAAGGTCTTCACCCCCGTGTCTTCTGACCGATATCGTGTTGGCTTTTTCTTCATTTTCGCCAACAACGATCATAAAGGGTATTTTTTTCAACTCGGCTTCACGAATTTTTTTCCCAACGGTTTCGTTCCGCTTATCAATGAGCGCGCGAATTTCGTGATTTTCTAGGGAATTCAAAACTTTTTCAGCATATTTTTCATGTTTCTCGCTGACTGGCAATACAATAGCCTGTACAGGAATCAGCCATAGCGGAAAGTTACCCCCTGTATGTTCGAGCAAAAGCGCAACAAAACGTTCCATACTTCCGAATGGGGCTCGGTGGATCATTACCGGACGGTGCAGCTCGTTATCACTGCCTTTATAGGTCAGATCAAAACGTTCGGGCAAGTTGTAATCAACCTGTATGGTGCCCAATTGCCATTGGCGCCCCAAGGCGTCCTTTATCATGAAGTCAAGCTTAGGTCCATAAAAAGCGGCTTCACCACTTTCTACAACATAGTCGAGGCCCTTTTCATCGGCAGCATCGATAATGGCCTTTTCAGCTCTTTCCCAATTCTCTACGGCGCCGATATATTTTTCTGGTTTGTCGAGATCACGAACGGAAACTTGGGCCGTAAAGTCTTCAAATCCTAAAGAGCCCAGCACGTACAATGATAGGTCGATGACATTTTTGAACTCTTGGTTCAACTGATCTGGGGTGCAGAAAATATGGGCATCATCTTGGGTAAAGCCCCGTACCCTGGTAAGACCATGTAGTTCACCACTTTGTTCATATCGATAAACAGTGCCGAACTCTGCATAGCGTATGGGTAAATCTTTGTAGCTGAACGGGCTGCTGTTATAGATTTCACAGTGATGGGGGCAATTCATGGGTTTGAGCAAGAACTCTTCGTCTTCTTTTGGGGTGTGTATGGGCTGAAAACTGTCTTCCCCATACTTTTCATAATGCCCAGAGGTGACATACAGTTCTTTTTGCCCAATATGGGGGGTCACTACCATTTCATAGCCCGCTTTCTTCTGTGCTTTTTTGAGAAAATCTTCGAGTCGTTCCCTCAAAGCCGCTCCTTTCGGCAACCATAATGGAAGCCCTTGACCGACTTTTTGGGAGAAAGTGAACAGTTCCAGTTCCTTTCCTAATTTTCTGTGGTCACGTTTTTTGGCTTCCTCCAACAGTTCAAGATACTCGGTCAACTCTTTTTGTTTTGGGAATGATATGCCGTATACCCTGGTCAGCTGCTTGTTGTTCTCATCACCACGCCAATACGCCCCTGCAACATTCAAGATTTTGATGGCCTTGATAAACCCTGTGTTGGGTATATGACCACCACGGCACAGGTCGGTAAAAGTGCTGTGGTCGCAAAATGTGATATCACCATCTTCAAGGTTTTCGATGAGTTCTACCTTATATTCATTGTTTTGACCTTGGTAATAATCGAGTGCATCTTTCTTTGAAACCTCGCGCATCATGAAGTCATGTTTGCCGCGTGCAATCTCTAGCGCTCTTTTTTCAATTTGTGGAAAGTCTTTTTCAGATATGGTATGCGCTCCAAAATCAACATCATAGTAGAACCCGTTTTCAATGGCGGGACCTATGGTCAACTTGATGCCTGGATAGAGCTCTTCCAAAGCCTGTGCCACCACATGGGAGGTTGAATGCCAAAAAGCTTTTTTCCCTTTGTCGTCATTCCATGTATATAATGTCAATTTGCCATTTTCGGTCAACGGGGTACTTGTCTCAATGGTTTCATCATTGAAAGAGGCTGAAATCACATTTCGCGCCAAGCCTTCGCTAATACTTTGGGCCACTTCAATGGCAGTGGTTCCATCAGCAACTTTTTTGACCGCACCATCGGGCAAAGTAATGTCTATCATATCATGATTCTTTAACAAGGGGCAAAGATACGATCTTGTAATGATGCTTACAATACAGAATTGGGCATTTATGAATAGGGTTCTATACAGAATTGAAAAGTTAAAATGTTGATTTTCAGCGTATAATTTTTTTTTCATTTTTTTTGATGAAATAGTTTTGTTGGGTGGAAAAAAGCTTTCTATATTTGCACCCGCTTTGCCGTCATGGCAAGGTGTTTCCCTCGGGATCTTTGTGTTTTTCCGGGGGCATGTTTTTGTAAAGAAGTTCATGTACATATTGGGAATACAGACAGCGTAAAGAAAGAGAAGGAACCATTTTGATCGCCGGGTGCTCGGTCGTTTTAGGGGTCTATTTAAAGACAACACGATGAAGAGTTTGATCCTGGCTCAGGATGAACGCTAGCGGCAGGCCTAACACATGCAAGTCGAACGGTAACATTGGTTGCTTGCGACCAGATGACGAGTGGCGCACGGGTGCGGAACGCGTATCGAACCTGCCCCTGTCAGGGGAATAGCCCATGGAAACGTGGATTAATGCCCCATGGCGACCCGTTGCCGCATGGCAACGGGTCTAAAGATTTATCGGACGGGGATGGCGATGCGTGCCATTAGCTTGCCGGTGGGGTAACGGCCCACCGGGGCGACGATGGCTAGGGGCCCTGAGAGGGGGATCCCCCACACTGGTACTGAGACACGGACCAGACTCCTACGGGAGGCAGCAGTGAGGAATATTGGACAATGGCCGGAAGGTTGATCCAGCCATGCCGCGTGCGGGATGACGGCCCTACGGGTTGTAAACCGCTTTTATACGGGAAGAAACCTCCCCACGTGTGGGGATCTGACGGTACCGTAAGAATAAGGACCGGCTAACTCCGTGCCAGCAGCCGCGGTAATACGGAGGGTCCGAGCGTTATCCGGAATCATTGGGTTTAAAGGGTCCGTAGGCGGGCCTATAAGTCAGGGGTGAAAGGCCACGGCTCAACCGTGGGACTGCCCTTGATACTGTAGGTCTTGAGTCATGGTGGGGTTGCCGGAACATGTGGTGTAGCGGTGAAATGCATAGATATCACATAGAACACCGATCGCGAAGGCAGGTGGCCAACCATGTACTGACGCTGATGGACGAAAGCGTGGGTAGCGAACGGGATTAGATACCCCGGTAGTCCACGCCGTAAACGATGGACACTAGCTGTGGGGACTTTGGTCTCCGTGGCCAAGCGAAAGTGATAAGTGTCCCACCTGGGGAGTACGTTCGCAAGAATGAAACTCAAAGGAATTGACGGGGGCCCGCACAAGCGGTGGAGCATGTGGTTTAATTCGATGATACGCGAGGAACCTTACCAGGGCTTAAATGCATTGTGACAGGGGCAGAGACGCCCTTTTCTTCGGACACATTGCAAGGTGCTGCATGGTTGTCGTCAGCTCGTGCCGTGAGGTGTCAGGTTAAGTCCTATAACGAGCGCAACCCCTTCCGTTAGTTGCCAGCATGTAAAGATGGGGACTCTAA
The DNA here is from genome assembly GCF_021534965.1 of Muricauda sp. SCSIO 65647. Classification (NCBI taxonomy): domain Bacteria; kingdom Pseudomonadati; phylum Bacteroidota; class Flavobacteriia; order Flavobacteriales; family Flavobacteriaceae; genus Allomuricauda; species Allomuricauda sp. SCSIO 65647. Next base: position 413,940 of record NZ_CP091037.1, on the reverse strand, counting down.
CGGGACTGCCGGTGCAAACCGCGAGGAAGGTGGGGATGACGTCAAATCATCACGGCCCTTACGTCCTGGGCCACACACGTGCTACAATGGCCGGTACAGGGGGATGCCACCCCGCGAGGGGGCGCGGATCTCCAAAACCGGTCACAGTTCGGATCGGGGCCTGCAACTCGGCCCCGTGAAGCTGGAATCGCTAGTAATCGCGCATCAGCCATGGCGCGGTGAATACGTTCCCGGGCCTTGTACACACCGCCCGTCAAGCCATGGAAGCCGGGAGTGCCTGAAGTCCGTCGCCGCGAGGAGCGGCCTAGGGCAAGACCGGTAACTAGGGCTAAGTCGTAACAAGGTAGCCGTACCGGAAGGTGCGGCTGGAACACCTCCTTTCTAGAGAGACGCCCCATTGGGGCCGTCGCCCGCGGTCGGGTCCTTTTCGGGCTTTCCGCTGTCTTCCCTTATGTGCCATTGATATATCGGTGCCATGTACCGTTGCTCCAGTCTCATAGCTCAGCTGGTTAGAGCGCTACACTGATAATGTAGAGGTCGGCAGTTCGAGTCTGCCTGAGACTACGAAGTAGGTGGGGCCAGGGGCCGTGGTCCTTTAGGTTCTTAAAAAGTACTGTACGGGAAATTCTGGGAGTTGGGAAGGCCCCATTTTTTTTGGAATTTGGGATTTCATTCATTTTGGAATTCCCGTTTTGAAAAAACGGGGGATTAGCTCAGCTGGCTAGAGCGCTTGATTTGCATTCAAGAGGTCACCGGTTCGACTCCGGTATTCTCCACAGGGCCCGGGCGCGGGGGAATGTCCTTGGGACATTTTTTGCGCGGGGGGCCGGACGGCGCGTTGTCGCCGTCGAAAGGTTCATTGACATATTGGGACGAAGCGTGGCGGTATTGCCGCCATAGCGGAGTCGAAGAAGAAACACGTAGTAGTAGAAACAATTTTATTGAAGGATTACGAGAGGGCCCTTCCCCTTTTATGGGGGGGGCGACAAGCAAGAGAAGGGCGTATGGGGGATGCCTAGGCTCCCAGAGGCGACGAAGGACGTGATAAGCTGCGAAAAGCCGCGGGGATCGGCACATACGATATGATCCGCGGATTTCCGAATGGGGCAACCCGGCAGGCTGAAGGCCTGTCATGCCGTAAGGCAGGCGAACCCGCCGAACTGAAACATCTAAGTAGGCGGAGGAGGAGAAAACAAGAGTGATTCCGTGAGTAGCGGCGAGCGAAAGCGGAACAGCCCAAACCAGTGCTGTCTCGGCAGTGCTGGGGTTGTAGGACCGCGATGTTCTTCGCGCGATGAACCGGAACCGGTTGGAAAGCCGGGCCACAGCGGGTGACAGCCCCGTACGGGCAAAGAGCGTCGGAGATAGCGGTATCCTGAGTAGCGCGGGGCACGTGGAACCCTGTGTGAAACTGGCGGGACCATCCGCCAAGGCTAAATA